>PKXZ01000060.1:0-269 GCA_003132525.1 Candidatus Dormiibacterota bacterium
CGCCCACGCCGTTCTCACGGCCGGGCGCGACGCTGATCAACGTCAAACGTCAGTCCACCAAGGAGGTACAACACCATGGACGGCGACCAGTTCATCCCACCGCCCCCGCCCCCGGAAGAGCCGGCAAAGCGGAGGATGGGTATGCGAAAAATTGCGGCGACGGCACTGCTCTCGGTCGGCTTGCTCGCCGGCACGGGAGTTGGCAGTTTCGTGATCGCGCACGCTGCCTCGAACACCGCGGCGTCGAGCAACGCCGCAACCCTGACGGC
>PKXZ01000060.1:298-11777 GCA_003132525.1 Candidatus Dormiibacterota bacterium
CGGGCCGCCTTTCACCACCACTCGAAGGGCCGCCCGTCCCAGGCGTCGAGGATCGGGAAGGTCGGATCTTCCGCCAGCTCAGCAACGCGATGGCTGAAGGCGTCCACCTCGCTCTCACTGAGCAGGCGACGCAGCCGGGTCTGCAACGCGGTCATCCGAATCGCATCGCCCGTCAGCTCCTGCACCCGCCGCGCGAGCTTCGGGGGAAGTTGTGAGCCACCCAGCGAGATGAGCGCGGTGCGCTGGCGTGGGTAGGGGAGAAAGCTCAGCGCGTTGTCGATTGCCTTGACGTTGGGACCGTCGATGACCAGGAGGTGGGTGCGCTTGCGGTCGGCGTTGTTGATGAGCACATCGAGCACGGCGACATCGCGAAGCTGCGCCTCGAGCTTCTGGGCGCGTTCGTCCGTCAACGGCTCGTCGAGCACGTGCACAAAGCGCTGCACCGACCCTGGTCCGAGCGGTCCGTCGCGGAGCACCGTCACCGGGACGCGGTGCAGACCGAGCGCCGAGTCGACGATGTACGCGGCAACCTCGCGCAGGTACAGCGTTCGGCGAGGAAAGTCCCAGAGCGGTCGCTCACCTCGAACCGGCTTGTACACGGCGCGCAATGGCTCGGTGGGGATCGCGGGGTCCGGCGCGTCCAGCTCGAGCAGGAAGACCCCGTTGCTTCCGTACACGACCTCGGCGATGCGTTCGATCGGCGCCTCGGCAAGCACTTTGGCGACCTCGGCATCGCGCGCTGCGGCGCCGTCTGCCGGGCCCGGGGCCATCGCCGCCTCGAAGCGTTCGCGAAGCGACGGAGCAGCCGCAGTCTCATCGTCACCGGCGGGCAGCGCGAGACCCGGTATCGGGTCGAGATGGGGCCGCCGCCGCCGCCTCGGACGATCCCTGCGCCGCGGCGCGTTGTCAGTCACACGGGTCCCCGCGGTGCCGAGCGCGCGGTCAGCTCGCCCGGCGGGCCATCACGATGGTGACTGTGGCTGCCAGCCCGACCGGGATGCCGATCAGGATGCTGACGAAGAACGCTTCATGTGCCGGATCAGCGAGGTACTCCGCCACGAGCACGAGGGCGATCACGAGCGCGACCAGCAGTCCGATGAGCAAGCCCCGATGCTTCGGCGCGCGCTCGGTCCGGCCGGCGATCTCGACCCTTGGAGATATCGGCTCGGCGTCCTCGTACCAGCGCCGGTGCGCGGCCGGCTCGACCTCGTTGTCGGGAAGGTCTGCTCGGTCCAGAGCGGCCCACCACGTTGGGGCGCCGTCGTTTCGTCGCTGGCCGTAAGGCCGGGCGGATCGCGAAGACTCGTCGGACATGGAGCCTCGTAGTACGACGGCTGACCACGACGGCCGCTCAGCTGTGACGGTGGCAATGGAGAGCGGTGAGGAGATGATATCGCCTGGGCTTCGGCGACGCTACCTCCGCGAGTCAGAGTCCGTCCTCGTGCCGACACGAGCCGCGCCCTTTCGGTCCCTGAGCTCGCTGCAGCGCGCGCAGCGAGCCTGTACGCGATGCGAACAGGCGGGCTTCATCCCGCATGCGCACCCCGTGCTCAGCGGTCACGCCGGACAGCGCGTGCTGCTCGTTGGCCAGGCACCGGGTCCGGTCGAGCAGGACCAGAGCCGGCCGTTCGCGGGACGAGCAGGCCGGCAGTTGATGCGCTGGCTGATTCGTGCGGGGTTTCGCGACGAGGGTGATGTGCGGGAACGCATTTACATGACCGCGATGACCACGTGCTTTCCCGGCCGCCGGCCGGATGGAGCGGGGGATCGGCGTCCGAGCGCTGCGGAGGTGGCACTGTGCGCGCCGTGGCTCGACGGTGTGCTGGCGCTGCTCCGTCCGCAGGTGATCATTCCGATCGGCTCGCTGGCACTCGAGCGCTTTCTTCCGAGCCGGCGGCTCGACGACGTGATCGGCCCGGCATACACCAGCAACGGCATCCCGATCAGCGGGAGGCCAGAGGCGGCGCCGGTCCTCGTGCCACTGCCTCATCCATCAGGACAGAGCAGGTGGCTCAACGACCCGGCCCGGTTGGCCCTGCTGGATCGAGCGCTGGGCACGTTGCGCGAGATGGTCGCATGGGCCGATCCGGACGGCTGACCCACACCTGCCGTCGACTTTCGCGAGCGAATTCCGATGCTATCATCGGTTTTCGCACTTGCTGTGACGGGGAGAAAGGTTGCGCCAACGTGACATGCGGCGTCGTGAGCGCGCACCTCTGATTCGCGCCGAGGCCGCATCGCCCGCTCAGCCGGTCGTCAAGAATGCTGAGGACATTCTCGAGCGCATCTTCGCGCCGACACCCAAGGCGAGCCCGGCGGAGCAGGCCGAGCGAGCGCTGCGCCGGCCCAAGCAGCTCATCTACTGCGCGCTGAGCAACCGCAACTTCTACTGGCGCCAGCACATCACCAAGTTCGTGCTCGACGAGGGTCAGGTGCCCATCGTCCCCTTCATGCTCTTCGACTATTACCTCGTGCACACGGTGCCGAAGGACGTGGTTCGCGAGGCGTTCAACAACCTCATCGTTCGCTGCGACCAGATGTGGGTCTTCGGCAACCCGTCGCTCGGTGTCAAGGTGCAGATCGGCATTGCCAAGCGTCTCAAGAAGCCGATCCGCTACTACGACATCACCGACATGCCCTACCGAGTCGTCAGCGTCCCCGAAGCGATGTTGCGCGAGGAGTGAGACACTGAGGCCATGACCGTTCTGCTGATCGTGGTGATCATCGTCGTCCTGATCGCGCTGTACGTCGCCTATCGGTTCAACCGTCTGATCCGCCTGCGGACCCGAACGCAGGAAGCGTGGTCGGACATCGATGTCGAGCTGAAGCGCCGGTACGACCTGATCCCGAACCTGGTGAACACCGTGCAGGGATATGCCGCGCACGAGCGAGGCGTGTTCGAGGCGGTCACCGCGGCGCGTACCAACGCGCTGGCAGCCTCGAAAACCGGGGATCCCGCGACGATGGCGGGAGCCGAGGACGCGCTGACTGGATCCACACGGCAGCTGCTCGCCGTCGCGGAGAACTACCCGCAGCTCAAGGCGTCGGAGCTCTTCCTGAACCTGCAGGAGCAGCTGACCACCACCGAGGACAAGGTGGAGTTCTCGCGGCGCTTCTACAACGGCAACGTGCGCGACTTCAACACCGCGCTGCAGACGTTTCCCACCAGCGTCCTCGGACAGATGCTGCACTTTCAGCCGTTCGCGTTTTTCGCGGTCGCGGACTCGGAGCGTGCCGCGCCGACGGTGTCGTTCGCTCCTCCGACGCCAACGGCCGCAGCGCCGCCACCACCGGCCGCACCCCCGGTCTGATCTCCGGGAACGGCGATCGGCGCCTCGATACGAGGCTGCAACGATCCGCATACCCCTCATCGGCCGCTGAACGCCTCGGCTAGCGTCGTGATCGATGGCGGACGAGGATCAGGCTTCCGACAGTTCCCACTACGACCCCGGGGCTGGCTGGCAGGTGCGCGTCCGCGATGCGCCCAACCCCGACTGGGACGCTGCCTCGACACCGCAGCCTGCCCAGGCTCCGACGCCACCGCAAACGCCGGGTCCAGGGTCAGCAACAGATTCGGCGCCGCCTCCGCCGCCGACCTCAGGACCAGCCCCTGCGCTCGACGCGTTCTCCGCGCCACCTGCCCCGCCCCCGCTGGTCCCGGTAGCGCTGCCACCGATGCCGCTGGTTCCCGAGCGGAAGTCTCGCGGCGCCGTGACGGCGATCCTGGTTGCGGTGGTCCTTGTCGTTGTGATCGCCGGTGGCGGTTACTACCTGATGGGAAGGAATTCTCCGGCGGCCGTACCGTTGAGCACTGCCCTTCCGTCGGACGTCGCGGTGGTCCATTCCGGCCCCGCTCAACTGGTGCTCCAACCGCTCACCGGCGGCGCCCCGACACAGACGGTGAAACTGCCGGGGTCACCTACCGAGATTCTCTCGAGCCCCGACCGATCAAAGGCATTCCTTCTCGACAGCGCACACGGCGACGTCATCCCGGTGAATCTCGTCAACGGTCAGGTGGGTGCCGCAATTCCCGTCGGCAAGCTCCCCGTCGACGAGGACATGTCCGCTGACGGGTCGACGCTCTATGTCACCGACAACCTCGGCGGGACGGTCATCCCCATCAACACGGCGACGGATCGGCTCGAGCCGGCTCAGCCGCTGGCAGAGGGAGTCGACTTCTACGTGCCCTCACCAACGACATCCGGTGCTCTGGTCGGCGCGGCGACGTCTCCGGGGCAACCCGGCGTCGTGTACTTCTACAACCCCGGAACGAGCACGGGATCCCCGGTCGCGGTCGGCTCGAATCCCGCGGACGCCGCGTTCTACAGCCCCGATGGAACGACCGTCTGGGTCGTCGAGGATGGCCTCAACAGCCAGCCTGGGTATGTCATCCCGATCAACGTGGCGTCACGCAAGCCTGGGTCCCCGATCAAGCTCGGCATCGCGCCAGGCGCATATGCGCTCACCGCAAACGGTCAGATGCTCGTCATTGCCGATGGCGGGGACGGCACGGTCTCAATCGTCGATCTTGTCAAGCGCGTTGTGGTCGCGACCGTGCCCGTGGGCGTGGCGCCGACCGGCCTTGATATCGACAAGGCCGGGACAACGGCCTGGGTCGCATCGGCGACCGAGCACAAGCTCGTGCCGATCAACCTGGCCACCAATCATGCCGGAAGTCCAATCAGCCTCGACAACGCCCCGGGTGATCTGGCGCTGCCCGCGGCGGCCGGCGTCGCCTGGGTGCTCTTTCCGAGCTCCAATGGGACCGTCAACTTCCTCGACGGGACCGCGGGACCATTCGATCGCTCGATCCACGTCGGCAACGGGCCCGACCTGCTGATCGGCACGGGTTCGGAGACCAGCTGGGTCGCCAACACCCTGACCAACACCGTGCAGCGCATCAACGCTGCCGGGCACAGCGCCGGTGCTCCGATTCCGGTGTTCCAGACGCCGTCAGAGCTCACGCTCACACCCGATGGCAGCGCGTTGCTGGTGCTCAGCTACGGAGACGGCGTTCATCCGGGCGAGCTGACGTCGATCAACACGACGACCTCGAAGCCCAGCACACCGATCAGCGTCGGTGCCGCGCCTACCAACCTGACGATCTCTCCGGCCGGCGACGTGGCCTACATCGCCGACTACCAGGCCAATGCCGTCGTGATCGTTGATATTCCCAACTGGAAGGTCAAGGGCGTGCTGCCCCTGCCCTGCGGTCCCACTGACCTTGCGGTGACGCCCGATAACACGCAACTGTTCGTCGCATGCGGCGACTCGTCGGCGATCCTGCCGGTCAAGCTTCCCGACTACACCATCGAAGGGCTGGTCAGCGTCCCGAACATGCGCGACCTGCTGATGCCGGTCGCGGGAACCAACCTGCTCGTCATCTGCTCGAACGGCTTAGTGACCATCGACACGGACACCGACAAGGTCACCAAGAGTGTGATCGAGACCGCCAATCTCGTCAGCGTTGTGGAAACCACAGACGGAGGCACGATTCTCGCGCTCGACAACTCGGGCGCGGCACTGCTGCTGATCGATCCCGTCACGCTCGCGACTGAGAAAGCCCTGGCCGTGGGGACACGTCCCGATGAGCTGGCATTGTCGCCGGACAACCTGTCGGCGTATGTGCTCGACGGGGGGCAGCAGAAGCTGTTCGTCATCGACATCTCGACCTGGAAGGTCAAGGCGACGCTTGGTGTCTCGCCGGATGCCACCGACGTCATCGTGCCCCTGCCGGTCGTCGTCCCTCCGTCTTCCTGAGCGTGTCAACCCCGACGTTCGCGCCGCCGCTGCCACCGCCACTCTGGCCGGAGCCGCCGCCACCGCCACCGCCCGCTGCGAATCCCAACCGACGGTACGTGATCGGGCTCGTGAGCGCCGCGGTGCTGCTCCCGCTGCTTGCCATCGGTGGGGTGGTGATCAGCGGAATGCGTGCGGCGCCGCACCGGAAGCCGGCGGTCGCGAGTGCCGTCACGGATGACGGCATCGTCAACATCAACGGGACGGTGCCCGGCGGCTACATCGCCGGCACCGGCATGGTGCTCACGTCCAGCGGGTTCGTGCTCACCAACAACCACGTGGTGGCGGACACGACCGATCTCACCGCGCAGCTCGCCGGGCGAGGTCCGGTCTACGACGCCGTGGTGGTCGGCGTGGATCCCACCCAGGACGTTGCTGTGATCAAACTCGAAGGCGCGACCGGGCTGCCGGTCACTCCGTTCGATCTGTCCGGGTCGCTCGGTATCGGCGATCCCGTCACCGGGCTTGGCAATGCGCTGGGTCACAACGGTGCGCCCGTGGCTGCGAGGGGGACTGTGACCTCGCTCGACGAGACGATCTTCGTGGAGGACGAGGACGCCAGCATCGTCGAGACGCTCGATGGCGTCGTCTGCTTCAACGCACCGATTCAGCCCGGCGACTCCGGTGGTCCGCTCCTCAACGCCGGTGGGCGCGTTATCGGGATGGACACGGCAGGCGCGCTGACCAGCGCGACCCTTGCCGGCGCGAAGTGGGGATGCGCCATCCCGATCACGCGCGCGATGACCATCGCTCAGCAGATCCAGGCCGGCACACCCTCGCCATACATCGACTCCGGGCATCGCGGCATCCTTGGTGTTGATGTCGCGGTGCGGGCGGGCGTCACCGGGTGCGTGGTCACTGTGGTCACACCCGGCGATGCCGCGGCCAGTGCGGGGATCATTGCCGCAGATGTCATCACCACTGTCGGCGGTATCCCGGTGCCGACGACGTCCGACTTCACCATCGTCATGCAGGACCGGCGACCGGGAGACCAGGTGACTGTGACGTGGCGTGATGCCGCAGGTGGCGCGCACTCCGCCGTGGCCGTGCTGAGCGCAGGACCGCCTGCCTAGGTCTCCTTGACCTGCATCATCGCCTGGAGGGCGGCGATGCGCTGCTCGATCGGTGGGTGGGTGTCGAACAGGTGATGCATGAATCCGCCGTGATGCTGCAACGGATCGTCGATGCACATCGCCGCAGTCGCGTGAGTCATCTTTGCGAACGGCTTGTCGTTCTGCTGCAGCTTCTGCAGCGCGTGCAGGAGTCCCGCGGGGTTGCGGGTCAGGTCGACGCTGCTCGCGTCGGCGAGCGACTCGCGCGAACGTGACAGGGCGAACTGCATGAGCGGGCCGACGACCACCGCGACCACCGACAGCAATGCCGCCGCCGCGATGAGGATGATCATCAGATACCCGCTGTCGCGGTTGTTGCCGCCGCGCGTGAAGAACAGCGACCGCCACAGCAGGCTCGCAAGCAATCCGATGAGTGCGACCGACGTCGCCACGATCAGCACCAGCCGGACATCGTAGTTGCGAATGTGGCTCATCTCATGGCCGATCACGCCTTCGAGCTCCTCGCGATTCATGATCGCGAGCAACCCGGTGGTGCACGTGATCGCCGCCTTCTTCGGGCTCGTGCCGGTGGCAAAGGCATTCGGTGACGGGTCGTTGATGATGTAGACCTTCGGCATCGGCAGCCCGTCGCCGGTCGCCAAGGTGGAGACGATGTCGTAGAGGACTGGTGCCTGTTGCTGCGTGACCGGTTGCGCACCGGAGACGGCGAGAACGGTTTGCTGACCCAGCGTCAGTGACCAGATCACCACGAGCAGCGCAATGATCGCGGCGATCACGATGCCGGAGATCCCACCGCTGACACCCGAGGCGATGAAGCCGATCACGTA
Source organism: Candidatus Dormiibacterota bacterium (assembly GCA_003132525.1). GTDB lineage: Bacteria > Chloroflexota > Dormibacteria > Aeolococcales > Aeolococcaceae > Palsa-851. Next base: position 7,998 of record PKXZ01000060.1, read on the forward strand.
GCCGATCGCTGCCCAGATGATGAAGAAGGCTGCGACCACGATGACGCTCTTGCGCTTGTTGCGGGCAATCTGGTGATACATCGGCTTCACTATGCCACGGCGGATGCCGGGGCAAACCGATGTTCAGGCCGGGGTCAGGTCACGTGGGGTCAGATCAGGCCGGCATAGCGCTCGCGAACGGCACGCAGTGAGGCGGGAATGGGGGTGAGCGCGGGGGCTCTCGAGGCGACGCAGTCCGCCGTCTTCAGCCCCGCGCCGGTGATGTACGCGACCACGGTCTCGTCGCCTTCCCATCGCCCTGCGTGGGCGAGTTTGCGCAGCACCGCGACAGTGACCCCACCGGCGGTCTCGGCGAAGACGCCCTCGCTTGCCGCGAGCAGCTCGATGCCCTCGACGAGCTCTTCCTCCGTGACGCTCGCGACCACCCCGCCGGTCTCGCGCGCGATACGGAGGACGTCGGCGCCGTCCGACGGGTTGCCGATGGCGATCGAGCGCGCGATCGTCGCCGGGCGGACCGGCACCACGCTGGTCTCACCACCGGCGAAGGCGGTCGCCACCGGTGAGCAGCCGAGCGCCTGGGCGCCGGAGAGCCGGGGCAGCCGCGAGCCGCGCTCGACCAGGCCGAGATCGATCAGCTCACCCGCCGCCTTACGGTGCTTGACGAACTGGCACCCCGAGGCAACCGGCACGATGATCTCGTCGGGCAGACGCCAGCCGAGCTGTTCGGCCGTCTCGAAGGTCAGCGTCTTGCTGCCCTCGCTGTAGTAGGCCCGCAGGTTGAGGTTGCAGAAGCCCCAGTCGACACAGTCGGCGAGCTCGGTGCAGAGGCGGTTGACGTCGTCGTAGCTCCCGTCGACAGCGATGATCGTGGGGCGGAAGATCGAAGTCCCGATCATCTTGGCCAGCTCGAGGTCGCTCGGCACCACGACGACGGCGCGCAGCCCGGCGTGGGCTGCATACGCCGCGACCGAGTTGGCGAGGTTGCCCGTGCTGGCGCACGCGATGGTGGTGAGCCCGTGCTCGCGGGCCCACGTTGCGGCGACGCTCACGACGCGGTCCTTGAATGAGCCCGTCGGGTTCTGTGTGTCGTTCTTGAGGTACAGGTTGCGCAGACCGAGTTCGGCACCCAGGTTGCGCGCGTGGATCAGCGGTGTGAATCCCTCGCCGAGCGTGATCGGTTCGGTCTCCTCGAGGTCGACGGGAAGGAGGTCGCGGTATCGCCAGATGCTCGGCGGGCCGGCGGCGATGCTCTCACGTGAGACGCGACGTGATACCGCTTCGTAGTCGTAGCGCACCTCGAGCGGACCGAAGCAGCGATCGCAGATATTCGTTGCCTCGACAGGCGTTTCGTGGCCGCAGGCGCGACAGACCAGACAGCTCACATGGGCTCCCGACGGAGCCCGGCCGTAACGTTCGAGCAGACTGATGGTGGACATAAAAAAACCTCCCGGTCTTGTGGTCCGGGAGGCTTCCCAACGTGGGCGCGCGTGCCCCTACGTTCGGAAACCTCCGCGGGGCATGATCATGGTTGCGAGCACGACGCTGGGTGTCATCACTGTGCCGGCATGCTAACACGGAGCCCGCGTTGGTTCGCAAGCGGACCTGTTCCATTTCTGCGAATTGGCTCTTGACCATCGATTTTCGCTCGGCCTACCTTTCGGACGAAACCCACCTTCGCGGCCATCTGACGGTGCGCGATTCGCTGGGCGCGACGATCCGAGAGGAGGTGCAGCGATGCGGAAACCCATCGTCCAGTTGAGAGCCGCCCTTGCCATCCTGGCTGTCGGGCTGGCGGGCACCGCCGTCGAAGCCGGCGGCGTGAGCGCGGCCAGTGCTTCGACCGGCGTGTCAGCCATCCCGGGCAGCTACCTTCCGACCAAGGGCTCGGTCACGGGGCCGTTCCGCAGCTCCTCGATGAGCATCGAGGTGGTCCTCCGGCCGGGCAACCAAACGGGGCTCAACAGCCTGATGAGCAACCTCTACACGAAGGGAAGCGCGCAGTACGGCAAGTGGCTCGCCACGGGCCAGTTCCAGCGTGAGTTCGCTCCGAATGTGGCCAGCCTGGCGGCCGTCCGGACGTACCTGGAGAGCAAGGGCCTGTCCGTCCGAGCCACGTCGTCGTCGTTCCTTCTCCGCGCCGCCGGCAGCAGCGCCCAGATCGAGGCAGCGTTCGGCACCGCCATCGACAACTACCGCAGCGCCAACGGCACCGCCTTCTTCTCCAACACCAGGGCCGCCTCGCTGCCGAGCACGCTGGCTGCCGGTGTGCTGGGAGTTGTCGGTCTCACCAACACGGTCAGGCTGCAGCCGTTGGCGCAGGCGGCAGCCCAGAGCTCCGCTGCGCCGGCCGGCGAGCCGAGCTGCGAGGTCCCATATCCGAAGACGCTGAAGCAGTTGAAAGCGATCACCGCCCGCGGCCAGCCGTTCAACGGGTACGGCGGTGGTCCGGGGTGCAGCGGCCTGACGCCCTCGCAGACCAACAGCCTCTACAACGCGCCGCATGCGGGGCCGACGGCGCAGGGCGCCGGCGCCACCGCGGCGGTGTTCGAGCTCTCCGCATACACGAGAAGTGACATCACGACCTGGGCGCACACCTTTTACGGCCCCGCTTACACGCCGCCGCTGAAGAACATCAACGTCGACGGCGGTCCGACGACCCCGGGTGATTGCCCGGCCGGCGACACGTGCGTCTACGGGTACGGCGGCGATGACGAGGTCGAGGCCGACATCGAAGAGGATCTGAGCATCGCGCCTGACACGGATCGTGTGCTCGTATACAACGCGCCCAACGACTTCACCGGCCAGACCGAGCTCGACGAGTACGCCAAGATCGCCAACCAGGACACCGCGGACTCGATCAGCTCCAGCTGGGGCGAGTGCGAACCGGACGCCGGCCAGAGCTTTGCCGAAGCCGAGAACCTCATCTTCGAACAGATGGCGGCCCAGGGTCAGAGCATGTTCGCCGCGTCCGGGGACACCGGGGCCTTCGAGTGCATCCGCGACGGTACTTTCAGCGAGTACGCGCCGCTCGAAAGCCTGGACCCGGGCACTCAGCCGTGGGTGACGAGCGTCGGCGGAACCTCCTTCGAGAGTTTCGACCCCGGGAACAACCCCAACCCGCGCTATCCGAAGGGTGTTGAGGCGGTCTGGAACACGCTCGACCTCTGCAGCGGTTCGACTACCGGAATCTCGAACTGCGGCGCGTACGGCGCGGGCGGAGGAGGCCACAGCATCTTCTGGCCCATGCCCGCATACCAGCGAGGCGTCGGCGTCATCAATTTGGGCTCGGTCTCCGGCCCGGCGAACTGCTCACTGGCGGCTGCCCATCAACGATGCCGCGAGACACCGGACGTCTCCGCCGACGGCGATCCCCTCACGGGCTACGCCGAGTACTGCCCCGGATCGAACGTCAACCTTTCCGCTGACAACCCGCCGGGGATTCCATACACGAGCGCCTGCCTCACCATCAGGCCGTTTACCCCCGGAGCGTCCGGATGGTTCCACATCGGCGGTACCAGTCTCGACGCGCCGCTCATGGCGGCCGTCTTCAGCGACCGGGACGCCTTCCACGGCCTCCGCACGGGCAACGCGAACGAGCAGCTGTACGCGCTCTTCAACACCTCGCGGAGTTACTCCCTCTACTTCCACGACATCACCGGGGTCCATCAGGTCAGCAATAACAACGGTCACTACCCGGTGACTCCCGGCTATGACGAAGCGACCGGCATTGGAACGCCGAACATGACCGGTCTGATCACCGGACCTGGCGTTCTCTAGATG
>PKXZ01000088.1 GCA_003132525.1 Candidatus Dormiibacterota bacterium
ACGTTGTCGCGCGTGATCACGTCCTGACGGTCACCGGTGCGCGGCGTCTCGCGCATGTCGACCCGGAGCAACTTGTCGATAAACGGCGTGATAATTGTCAAACCGGCCTGGGATTCCCGCCGAAAGCGTCCAAAACGGGTGACCACTCCGGCGAATCCCTGCGGCACGACACGCACTGCGCCACCGACGAGGATCGCCACCACGATGAGCAGCACGACGACGATGATCGCCGTGACCAGACCGGTGTTATCCACTGAGTCAGCCTCCCTTGGGTGGGGCGACCACGAGGGTGGTGCCGCGCACTTCGACGACGGTAACCTGCTGATGCGCCGGGACGCCACCCGGGTTGGTGGTGAACGCCAGCCACTTTTCGTTGAAGAGCCTGGCGTGTCCGGGGTGATTCTCATCACCCACGGGCTCGAGAGTCAGCGCCGCCTGACCGACCAGGTTGTCGGACGCACCGGGCATGGTGAGCTTCGGGCCGAGGTGCCGCGCAGAGAGCCGGGCAAGTGTTGGCCGGACCGCCAGGACGCCGACGACGGCGACCGCGGCCGCGACGACTGCTTGCAGCCATACCTCCGTGGGGAACAGGGCGACCACCGTGGCCGCGAAGGCACCGAGAGCGAGGAAGAGCGAATAGAACGCCTGGGTATGCACTTCCAGGCCCACGAGCACCAGGCCCGCAATCAACCAGATCACCCACATCCAGGTCAACATGCAGCGAGTGTACCCGGCTTAAGAAAGGACTACACGGGCGGTTCGCTGGTCATCCTGCCGCCGGCGGCCCGGAGTAACGCGAGCGCGACCAGGCCGCCGAGGGTCGCCCAGGCAGCCAGGCTGATCGCCACCTCGCTGAAATCAGTTCCGGCCAGCTGTGCGTGGATCAGGAAGATCACGAACATCGGATACGTCAGACGATGGATCCATCGCCAGACGGTCGGGCGCATGGATCGCCGCAGCGCCGAGGTCGCGGCGATCAGCACGAGGAGCAGCAGTCCCACGGTCCCGAGCCCAACGGCGAGTTGCGATCCCGCTCCCTCGTTGACTCGAAACGGCACGAGCAGGTCGAGCGGCGTGATTCGCGATGTCGCGTCAAGGACCAGCGCCGTGACGTGCACCGCGACAAGCGGGACCCAGAACCACGTGAGAAACCCGTGCACCGCGACCACCGCACGGTTCCGCGCCAGTGGGGCCAGGTACGCCGTGCGGATCGCCATGCCGGTGAGCAGCGACGCGGCGAGTACGAAGAACGCCGCCAGCGCGGCCGCACGCGCCGCGTACCAGAGGATCAGGTCGGCGCTCATCGAATCAGGTCGGCGCTCACGTCGTGCGATCGTCCGGGCCGAGGCTTAGCTTGGCCGCTCCCTCGTTCGCGCAAACCGATTGTCGCGCTCTCTCGGTCGCTTTCAAATTCGCTGCGGCCCGGACGATCTCCCGGCCTGCTCAGTTTGGCTGCATCGTCCCGGACGACCTCCTGGTGCGCGGCGCCGCGTGCCTCGAGCCATGAATCGGCCGCGCCGATTCCGAGTAGGCATGCACCCTTGGCGAGGGTTTCCGCGTGCAGCGCGGTAGGGGCGATCACGGAGATGGCGCTGATGTCGGTCCGCGCCGGCGCAGCGGTGCGCGGATCGATGAGGTGGTGGCCGCCGGGCCAGCGCCGCCCTGAGGTCCCGGAGGTGGCGATGCCCGCGTCGCCAACAGTTACGACGCGGCCGCTGCAGAGCGCGACTGCCCAGCCTGCGCCATTCGGGCCGGCGCCGCGAGTGCGGACGTCGCCACCGAGGTTGATCGCAGCGTTGTCGAATCGCTCGCAGAGACGGTCGGCAAGCCAGCCCTTGCCGACGCCACCGAGGTCGATGGCGCAGCCCGGGGCAATCCGCGCCCACGTATTCCCCACCTCGAGCACGTCCGGGAGTGCGGGCATCTCACGTCGGGGTGTCGACGGGGTTCGCTGCGTCGGATGGCGCCGGACTTCTGTGATGGTGCGGTCGTATCCCGCGGCGATGAGTGCGGGAAGGCAGGCCACATTCACCAGGCCGTCGCTGAGCGCGTACGCGTCGAGGCAGACGTGGAGCAGTTCGGCGAACAAGGGCGACACCGATATCCGGGTGCCCGGCGCGGCGTTGAAGCGCGAGAGTTCGCTTCGCGCGTCGAATCTCGTGAGCTGACGTTCGAACGCATACGTGTCCGCGACTACCGCTGACGCGTCGTCCTGATTTCCGTCGCAGACGATCACCTCACATCGGGCACCGCCGAAAGCGGTGAAAACATGGCGAACGTCGCTCGACGTCGGGGTGCTCATGAGACGTACGTGTTGATCAGCGGTTGCGTCGATCCTGGTGCTTCGACAATTGATGGGGCGATCGAGCCACCGGTGCCGGTGGTGTTGCAGCTCGCGTTCGCGCCGGTTGGTGAGCGGGCTATCGCGCGCATGTAGGCTTCGATTTCGAGCCGTTGCGTGGCGCTCAATACGGCGAGAATGCTTCGGCGCGCTGATGCGGTGGTTGCCTGACGGAGCTGCTGCACGATGGGCAGCAAGGACGGATCGAGTGTTGCGGTCGCGCCGCAGGACGGCGGGATGACCAGGGAAGCGGTGCTCGACGACGAGCCGGTTACCGGCGGGCGCAGTGGTGCGGTCACGGGCTTGGGGTCGGTGGCGACGAGCAGGCCGCTGACGCCACAGACTGCCGCAGCGCCCACCCCGCTCAACACCTTGAGTGACCGAGTGCCAAGGACCATGCTCACGCCGTCTTGATGATCGGAAGCTCGGGAAACGAGGAGCCGAGCACGGATGCCGGGTCCGCCTGCAGCCAGTCGCGAATGAGGGTCTGATACACGCTGCGGAAATCGATGTTGTATTTGAGGTTTCCCGAGTCGACGGTGCTGGTGAGTGAGGGTTGCTCACCAAAGACTCCGCCCTGCACCGGTTTTCCCACAACGAAAATCGGTGCGGCAGCGCCGTGGTCCGTTCCTTTGCCTCCGTTCTCAACCACGCGCCGGCCGAACTCCGACCATGTCATCAGCACGACCCGGTCCGCCATCCCGTGGTTGGCGATGTCCTGCATGAAGGCACTCACTGCGCTGTCGACATACGCAAGCAGGGCGTTCTGACGCGTGTCCTCATCCTGGTGCGTATCGAAACCGCCGAGCACGACGTGACAGACCTTCACGCTCGGCTGGGTCACGATCATCTCCGCCGTCAGCTGCAGCGATGTCGCGAGACTGTTCTTGCTGCCGTACACCGTGCTCTGCGGCGTGTATGTCACCGACGGTGTGCACCGGCTCTGCGAGTCCGCCAGCGCGGCGATCCCGTACTCAGCAGTGCTCAACGCCTCGTCGAAAATCGCGCCGTAGATGCCCGGGGTTCTCTTGTAGAGGGCCGGGGCCGCGACGCGACGGCCCGCTCCCCCTTCCACCTGATAGGTGGGGATCGAATCGATCACGCTCACCGTGGCGTTCTGGGCCAGCAGTTCGGCGGGCGTGCTCGCTTGCCCGAGGGCGCATCCGGCGAGTGGATGTCCCTGGCTGTCCAGCTGGCTCGCGAGCAGCTTGCCGAGCCATCCGTCGGTCTGCTGCATGGTGGGATCCGCGTGCTCCCAGATGTACAGACCCTCGAAGTGCGAGTACACGGGGTTCGGGTAGCCGACACCCTGCACCAACGCGACCTCGCCGGCATCGAAGAGCTTCTTCATGCCGGGCATCACCGGGTTGAGGCCGATCTCCGCATTCAGGGGCAGGACCTTGTCGCTGGGGATGCCGATGTTCGGCCGTGCCTGGAGATATCCCGGGTCCGCGTAGGGGACCACGGTGTTGAGCCCGTCGTTGCCACCACCGAGCTGCAGGATCACCAGGACGCGGTCGTTGTGGACGTCCTCCATGGTGGCGGCGAACACGGACTGCGCGAACACCGGCGGCACGATGATGCCCACCCCGGTTGCGGTGATACCGCTGACCATGAAGTCGCGTCGCGTGATCATGTCCTGTGCCTCACTTGAGCTGGAATTCCGGGCTCGCGAGCAGCGCGTACCAGCGGTCGCCGTCGCCCTCGCTCGCGTTGAACACGGTCGCGGTATCTGGTCCCACCACGCCGTCGAGTTGCACTTTCACCGCGTCCACCGGATCTGGAAAGGTCCGCTCGCTTGCAATCGCGGCAGCGGCGAAGTTGAGACGCGCCAGCCACGCTCCCGACGAGACCCACCCCTGGTTGGACGGCCAGCCCGCCACCGTCGGCATGTCATAGAGGATCTGGTCCATCCCAGCCCCCGAGCGCATCGACGCCGCGGCGAGATCCGGCCTGGCAAGCGCCCGCATGCTCGCCACCATGTACTCGGCCGGTCCACGAACCAACGACCGATACGCCCCCGGGGACGTGAACGCCTCGCTGGTGAAGATGGTGCGCATCAGCGTCTTGATGTCGTAGTTGCCGGCGCGAAACGGTGTGGCGACGCTGGTGATCAGCGCCGTCGACGGATTGGGTGCGCAGAACTGCTCCAGCGCAAGGCGAGCGATGTGAGGTGCGCACGACGGCTGGGCCAGGATGATGTCGAGCGCCTGGGCGGGATCGAGATTCCCGGTGTGGCCGAGGAGCGTCTTGCTCCCGCTGTCGTGCTGGTTCTTTGCCAGCACACCTTTGAACGCCGCGCCCTGGGCGAGCAGTTGCTCCACCGCCTGAGCGTATTCCGCCGGCGAGGAGCCTTTGGCTTTTGGCGGTTGCGTGCGCTTCCCGGCTGCGTCGACCAGGACGGTGCGGATCCCGGAGAACGCGCGCGCTCCCTCGCGGACATCGGTCTCGGTGTAGTTGCCGACGCCGAGCGTGAACAGCTCCATCAGCTCGCGGCTGTAATTCTCGTTGGGAGCGGCTGCGGTGCTCTCCTCGAGGTCGAGATAGCGAATCATCAACGGGTCGTACGTCACCGCGTTGATGAGCGTGCGGAAGTCGCCCCGTCCCATCGAGCGATACAGCTCGTTCTGCTGGAGCACGAACGGCAGGCGCGCTGCCTTGCGGTAGTCGCTCGTGAGCAGTCCGTGCCAGAAGAGCGTCATCCGCTCGGGGAACTGCGCGGGCGTGGTGGCCATGTGCTCGTACCAGGCGCGGACGACGGCCTGGTAGTCGGTCGGATCGGCGACCGGCGGCAACGGTTCCGCAGCCTGGTTGAGGACCATGTCGACCAGATCCGGGTAGGGCATCGACGCCGCCGTCTCGAGCTGGTCCGCCGTATAGCCGAACGTGGCTCTGCGCAGCAGGTGCGCGGCAAGGCCGGTTGCGTTCGAGAGCGGACTGCTCCAGGCTCCGGCCGGTCCGGCGGCCGATGCAACCTGCTGGGACCCGCCGGGAAGCTGCAGCGTGAGATACCGGAAGCCCACGGCGCCCACCACTCCCCCGGCTGCGATGCCGAGGACCTGCCGGCGGCTGAGCCTGAGGTTGGCGCTGCCCATGGCCGCCAAGTCTCCGAGCCTGACCTGAGAATTCGCCTGGGTTGCGCCCTTCAGTTCGGGTGTCTCAGGTGATTCTCAGGGTCGGATCCCCACGTCGGCGTCGCGTCCGCCCCTCGCCCAGTCAGTAGACTGGAATCAGGCCCGCCGCGTCGGGGGGCTGCACACCGATCTATTGCAAGGGAGTACCAGCGATGCCGTCCACTCCGGCCGAAATCTTCAGCGAGATCAATTCCCGCATTGCCGCCGATCCTGCCAAGACGGCTGGGATGAACGCGATCTACGCCTTCGACCTCAGCGGCGAGGCGCCCGGTCAGTACCACATCTCGATCAAGGACGGCAGCGCTGACGTTGGTGAGGGTGCCCCCGAGAACCCGAACATCACGATCAACATGAAGTCGGAGGACTTCGTCGATCTCGCCACCGGCAAGCTCGACGGAACCATGGCGTTCATGAGCGGCAAGATCAAGATCAAGGGCGACATGGGGCTCGCGATGAAGCTCCAGTCGGTGCTCCGCTAGGCTCCGTCGGCCCGCGCACGGTGGCCGTGGATCTCCGACCCGTGCGCTTCGACTACGACGAGAAGCATCGCGCGCTCCTGGTCGAGTGGTCTGACGGTGCTGCGCAGCACATCCCTTTCGCCGTGCTCCGGCGCGCCTGCCCCTGCGCCGCGTGCAAAGGGGAGCCCGGGTACCGCGGCCGCTTCAACTCGGACCCGGAGCTCCGTCCGGGAGAGGACGAGCTCGCCGACATCTCACTGGTCGGGGCCTACGGCCTGAACACGGTGTGGGCAGACGGGCACAACACCGGGATCTACACGTACCAGCGGCTCCGCGAGCTCGGCGACGCGTCGGCGTAGAGTTCGCCGCGAATGGCCGCAGAAGCAACGCCGATGACCGCCCCGCAGCTCCTCACGAGCGTCAACGACGGGGTGCTGACGCTCACCCTCAACCGTCCAGACGTGCTCAACGCGATCACGCCGGCGCTGCTTGATGAGGTCACCGACTCGCTCCGCGAGGCGGCGTCCGGGCGCACCGTCCGCGCGGTGATCATCACCGGTGCCGGACGCGGCTTCTGCAGCGGCCAGGACCTGCGCGCCGCCGCCGGCGATGGTGGCCTCGACGTCGGTGCGATCCTCCGAGATCACTACACGCCTGCGATCCGGGCGATCCGGTCCATGGATCAGCCGGTCATCGCGGCCGTCAACGGCGTCGCGGCCGGCGCCGGCTTTTCGCTCGCGCTCGCCTGCGACCTGCGCATCGCAGCAGAGTCGGCCACCTTCGTGCAGGCCTTCGTGCGCATCGGACTCATCCCCGACCTTGCCAGCACGTACTTTCTCCCGCGGCTGATCGGCCCGGCACGCGCTGCGGAGCTGATGATGCTCGGCGAGACTGTTGATGCCAACCGGGCGCTCGAGCTCGGTATCGCCAACTGGGTGGTGCCGGATGCAGAGCTTGCGGTCGCAGCCGCGGACCTGGCAGGCCGGCTCGCACGAGGACCGCGGTCGATCGGGCTCACGAAGCGTGCGCTCGAGGTCTCCCATGAGAACGATCTCGAGGCACAGCTCGCCGTCGAGGAACGCCTGCAGACGGAGGCGACGACCACGAGCGATTTCGTCGAGGGCGTGAACGCGTTTCTCGAGAAGCGCCGGGCAACGTTCACCGGCTCGTAGGAGCCGGCGGATGCTCGGTGCGCTCGACAAGCTCACGGCGCTTCTCGGTCCGGCGAGGACCCTGACCGGGGCCGACGTCAGCGAGGACGACTGGCATGACGAGTCGCTGGTCGCTCATTGGCATGCGCCGGACATCGTGGTCCTCCCCCATTCCGCTGCCGAAGTCGCCGAGATCATTGCGATTGCGCGCGAGTTCTCGATGCCGGTCACGGCGCGCGGGTCGGGGACGGGGCTCGCCGGAGCCTGCGTGCCCCGTGACGGAGGGATCCTGGTCGCGTTTCGAGAGATGAGCGGCATCCTCGAGATCGACGTCGAGAACCAGGTCGCGGTTGTCCAGCCGGGCGTGAGCCTGCGCGAGCTCGACGATGCCTTGAGGCGACATGGCCTCGTGTACCCCGTCTTCCCCGGCGAGAGCAGCGCGAGCGCCGGCGGCAGCGTCGCGACCAATGCGGGCGGAATGCGCGCCGTCAAATACGGCGTGACGCGCCACCAGGTGCTCGGGCTCGAAGCGGTGCTCGGGACCGGCGAGATCATCCGGACCGGGGGTAAGTTCGTGAAGGCGACCTCCGGCTACGACCTCACCCAGTTGATCGTCGGCTCCGAGGGCACGCTCGCCATCGTCACCGAAGCGACCCTGCGTCTCTACCCGCGCCAGCCGCACGCGGCCACTGTGCTCGCGCCGTTCCGCACCGTGGCGGAGATTGCCGGCGCGGTGCCGCGCATCGTCCAGAGTGGCGCCGCTCCGATGATCCTCGAGTACATCGACATGATGACGATGGCAGCCATCACCGCAGCGCGCGGGCTCGAGCTGGGAATTGGGACAGCGGTCAAAGAAGCAGCGCTCGCCTACCTGGTCGTGGTGCTCGAGTCACGTGACCCGGTCCGGCTCGACGAGGACATCGAGTCGCTCGGCGACCTCATCACGACGCTCGGTGCTCTCGACGTCTACGTGCTCCCGGCTGGTGCGGCGGCGGGTCTCATCGCGGCACGGGAGCGAGCCTTCTTTGCCGCCAAAGCGGCGGGTGCCAACGAGATCATCGACACAGTCGTCCCGCGCGCCCAGATCCCCGAGTTTCTGGCACAAGTGTCAGCAATTGCTCAGGACACGGGGTCGATGGTCCTGGGCTGCGGCCATGCCGGCGACGGCAACGTGCACCTGTCGGTGTTCCAGCCAGACCCGGAGCGGCGCGAGCGGTTGCTGCGGCGCGTCTTCGAGGCGGGCGCCGGCCTGGGTGGTGCCGTATCCGGTGAGCACGGCATCGGCACCGACAAACGCGCCCATTTCCTTGCCCTGGAGAACCCGGCGAAGCTCGCGCTCATGCACAGGATCAAGGCTGCGTTCGATCCTGACGGCATCCTCAATCCCGGGGCGATGCTCGAGCCCTCATCCGAAGCGACCAGCGCGGTGCCCGGATGATCGGCGCCGAGGCACTGCTGCGCAGTCTCGTGACGTCGGATGTCGACGTGGTGTTCGCCAATCCCGGTACCTCGGAGATGCACTTCGTCGCCACGCTCGACGCGGTGCCGGAGATGCGTGGTGTGCTCACGCTCTTCGAGGGTGCCGCAACCGGCGCAGCCGACGGCTATGCGCGAATGCGCGAGAGCCCCGCCGCGGTGCTGCTCCACCTCGGGCCCGGCCTCGGCAATGGGCTCGCGAATCTCCACAACGCGCGCCGCAGTCATGCGCCCGTGGTGACGATCGTTGGCGAGCACGCCACGTACCACAAGCGGTACGACGCTCCGCTCGAGTCCGATATCGACACGGTGGCCCGCAACGTCTCGACGTGGATCCGGCGGAGCCTCCACCCCGAGTCCATCGGCGCCGATGCGGCTGCCGCAGTCGCCGCGGCGTGCGGTCCGCCGGGACAGATCGCAACCCTGATCCTTCCCGCCGACGTCTCCTGGTCTGAGGGTGGTTCGGTGGCACCTGCCGAGCCCCGGGCTCCGCGCGCGGCGGTGCGGGCCGAGGCGCTCGACGCGGTGTCCGCCGCGCTCCGCTCCAAGCAGAACTCGGCGCTCCTGCTCGGTGGCAGCGCGCTTCGGGAGCGGGGCCTGGTCGCTGCCTCGCGGATCGCCGCGGCAACCGGGGCAGCGTTGCTCGTCGAGACGTTCTCCGCGCGCGCTGAGCGAGGCGCCGGCATCCCAGTGATCCAGCGGCTGGCGTACCTCGCGGAGATGGCCGCCGGTCAGCTCGATGGTCTTCGCCACCTCATCCTCGTCGACACCACATCGCCGGTATCGTTCTTCGCCTACCCCGGCAAGCCGAGCGACCTGGTGCCCGAGAGCTGCGAGGTCACTGTCCTTGCGGGCGGCGGCGACGACGCCATCGCCGCGCTGGAGTTGCTCGCCGGCGAGCTGGGCGCCGGCGCCGAGCCCGCCAGCGGATTGCCTGCAAAGCCGGACAGGCCGACCGGCGAGCTCGGCGCTGAATCGATCGCGCGCGCAATCGGCGCGCTCCTGCCCGAGGGAGCGATCGTTTCCGACGAGGCCAACACCAGCGGCACCTTCCTGCCGGCATTCACGGCGGGGGCGCCTCGGCACGATTGGCTCAGCCTCACCGGCGGTTCGATCGGCCAGGGTCTCCCCGTTGCGCTCGGAGCGGCCATCGCCTGCCGGGAGCGCTCGGTGCTGGCGCTCGAGGCGGACGGTTCGGCACTCTATACCCTGCAGGCGCTCTGGACCATGGCCCGGGAACAGGTTGACGTGACCACGGTCATCTTCAGCAACCGCCGCTACGCGATCCTGCGCATGGAACTGGCGCGGGTCGGGGCGACGGCATCCGGCACGCGCGCGCTGGAGATGCTCGACATCTCCCCACCCGACATCGATTTCGTCGCGCTGGCGCGGGGTCTTGGGGTGCCGGCGACCCGCCCGGACACCGCCGAGGCGTTCACCGCGGACCTGGAGCGAGCCTTCGCGGAACCCGGCCCGCACCTCATCGAGGCGGTGATCCCCTCGCTGTTCTGATCACGAGCGGAGGCGTTCGCCACCACGGATGGGAATCGCCAGCCAGTTCTCGCGCGGCGGCAGCGGACAGCTCCATTGCGGGTCGTAGCTGCACGACGGCTGGTACGCGAAATTGAAATCGAGGATCAGGCGGCCATCCGCGTTGACCCCGAGGTCCGCCCCCTTGGCGGTGTCGACCAGGTAGCGTCCCGCTCCGTAGGTCTCTCCCGCGCTGGTGGCGTCGCGAAACGACAGAAAGAAGCCGCCCGAGTAGTCGAGCAGCCAGAACATCGAGAGCCCCACTGACTGACCGCCGAGGATGAACCGCGCTGTCCCCGCGCGCTCGGCGGTGACATGGCCGCTCGTCGATCCGGGGAGCTCGAACGTTGCGCCGTCGGCAGTCTCGATGTCCGCCAAAGTGCGCAGCGCGGGGTCGTAGTCGTAATAGATCGGCTCGGTGACGTCGCCGCGCTCGCTCTGCGGGACGGGGCTCTGCGAGTGCGTACGAAAGAGACGATCACGCACGTCGCGCCAGTGCGTCCACGCAACCGCGGGATCCGGTTCGGCGCGGATCGCCGCGTACAGCTCGCTCACCTGTCGACGCCAGTCGGCCAGCTCGAGCCGTTCAGCGATCACGCCGGGAATGTACCTCGCTCAGGGACCGTCGCCGTAGACGACGCCCCCGCGCAGCTCGTCCATGCGTCGCATCCGCGCGTGTGCCGTCTCGCCGAGCCGCGCGAGCACCCCGGCGATGAGCGCCTCGGTGAGCGCCACCGCGGACACCATCGAGTCGAACGGGGTCACGGTGGTCTGCACGCCGGTGACGAGCACGAATCGCGCCGACGCCGCAGCCGGTGACAACCAGGGGTCGGTCACCAGCACCACTGTGCTCCCGCGGCCCGCGGCGACCTTTGCGCTGTTGATGGTGTCGCTCTGGTAGCGGCGGTAATCGAAGACGACGAGGATGTCGCGGCGCCCGAGGTCGACGAGGTGATCGGCAGGGTTGCTCCGTTCGGGGTCGATGAGCTCGACTCCCGGTCGGAGGAGGTGCAGCTGACTGGCGAGATATCGGGCAAGGAACGCGCTCACCCGTCCACCCAATGCGAGAACGCGCCGGCGCGAGTCGGCGAGCAGGTCGATCACCGCGTCGAAATCGTGCTCGGAGACCATGTCGACGCTGGCCCGCAGGCTGTGCTCATGGGTCGCGAACGCGTCATGCAGCGTCGACCCGCTTGCATCTGGCGGAGGGGTCAGCTCGTAGCGGGCAAGCGGCGAGCTCAAGCGCTCCTGCAACTCCTGACGGAGCGAGTCCTGGAATTCCGGGTAGCCGCGCAGACCGAGCTTGGTGATGAATCGAGTCACGGTCGCGGGACTGACGCCGGCGCGTTCGGCAAATCGGGTCAGGTTCTCGAGTCCGGCGACCGGGTAGAAGGCCAGCAGCACCTGCGCGAGCCGCCGCTCCGAGGCACTGAGCGTTCCCATCCGCTGGCGAACCAGCTCACCAACGAGGAATTCCGGCATTGAAAGGATTCTTACAGTTTGTACCTGGTTGGGTCGATCCGATAAATCTGTTGACGCTGGTACAGGCCCGCTGGTACTGTGCGGCCCACCACATCCGGGGTCGCATTTGGGAGATGAGCCGATGAGCATTCAGGCGGTTGACAGCGATACCGACACGCTCCACAAGCTGGGGTACGCACAGGAACTCCTGCGGCGGATGGGTGGCTTCTCCAACTTCGCTGTGTCGTTCACGATCATCTCGATCCTGTCCGGCTGCCTGACTGCGTACGGCGTGGCCATGTTCAACGGCGGGCCGATCGACATGAACATCGGCTGGCCGCTCGTCGGGATCATGGTCATCATCGTCGGCCTCGCCATGGCAGAGGTCTGCTCGAGCTATCCCACCGCCGGAGGCCTCTACTACTGGTCGGCGAAGCTCGGTGGCAAGAACGGACCTGCGTGGAGCTGGTTCACCGGCTGGTTCAACCTTGTCGGCCAGGTCGCTGTGACCGCGGGCATCGATGGCGGACTGGCGCTGTTCGCGTCGGCGTTCATGAACAACTGGTTCAGCTATCCGCTCGACCCGCCGCACATCCTTCTCGTCTACGCGATCGCGCTCATCATCCACGGTCTCCTCAACACGTTCGGCATCCGGCTCGTGGCGCTGCTCAACGACATCTCCGTGTGGTGGCACATCCTTGGGGTGGTCGTCATCGTCGGGTTCCTGCTCATCGCACCCAAGCATCACCAGTCGGCCGGGTTCATCTTCTTCCACTTCAACAACGGGACGGGAGCGGGATTCCCGGGCAGCATCATTTACGTCTTCCTGATCGGGTTGCTGCTCGCGCAGTACACATTCACGGGCTACGACGCGTCGGCGCACATGACCGAGGAGACGAAGAACGCGGCAACCGCGGGACCGCGCGGCATCGTCCTGTCGATCGTGGTGTCGCTGTTCGCCGGCTGGATCCTGCTGATCGGCGTGACGTCCGCGATCCAGAACTACGGCACAGAGTCCGTCGCTGTCGTGCCTGCCGCGCAGATCTTCATCGATGCCGCAGGTGGTGCGGCAGGTCAGTTCCTGCTGCTCATCGCCATCGGGGCGCAGTTCTACTGCGGGATGTCATCGATCACCGCGAACTCGCGGATGATCTATGCCTTCTCGCGTGACGGCGCGGTCCCCGGGCATCAGCTCTGGAGCAAGATCAACAAGCGGACGCGCACCCCAACCAACTCGATCTGGCTCGCAGTGGTCGGCGCGTTCATCCTGTTCCTGCCCTATCTCTTCAACGCCTACGCATATGCGGCGGTCATCTCGATCGCGGTCATCGGCCTGTACATCGCGTACGGCATCCCGATCCTCCTGCGTCTTCGAGCCGGATCGCAGTTCCAGCCCGGTCCGTGGAGCCTCGGAAAGTGGAGCCGCCCGATCGGCACAATCGCGGTTGTCTGGATCGTGATCATCAGCATCCTGTTCATCCTGCCGACAGCGTTCCCGATTACCGGTACCAACTTCAACTACACGATCGTGGCGTTCGCGGTCGTGCTGGGCGCCACCACCATCTGGTGGTTCGCGTCGGCGAAGAACTGGTTCAAGGGTCCGAAGATCCAGGGAACCGCCGAAGAACTGGCGTCGATCGAAGCGACGTTCGTCAGCGGGGCGGCACCGGCGCCCGCGGTTTCGGCAGGCTGATAGGCTCACAGATCGGTTCACCAGGGGTGCTCGCGGCCGTGGCGCCGCGAGCACGCGAAGGATTTACGAGATGTCCAAGCCTAGGATCGGTGTGACGTGCAGCCCGCTCCGCGGACCCGCCTATTACCTGCCCTACCTGCGCGCGATTGAGGCCACCGGCGGTGAGCCGGTCACGCTCGATCCGCAACCGGGTGGGCTGGCGTCCACGCAGGCGACCTCGATGATCGCGGGCATCGACGGTCTTCTCGTACCGGGAGGCTGGGACGTCGACCCGCCCGCGTACGGCGAGGACCGCCAGGAGGAAACGCCTGACGTCGACCCGCCGCTGGACCTGACCGAGATCGCCCTCGTGCGCGCCGCCGTCGATGCAAATGTGCCCGTCTTCGGAATCTGCCGCGGGCAGCAGGTGATCAACGTGGCACTCGGTGGTTCGCTCCGGCAGCACATCGACGGTCACGACAACCACGGTCACCCGCGCGACCTGCTCGCCCACGCCATCGACGTCGTGCCCGGTTCGGAGCTGTCGAAGGTGACGCCCGGCGACCGCGTGATGGTCAACAGCCTCCATCACCAGTCGGTCAAGGACGTCGCTCCGGGCCTGCATGTCACCGCGCACAGCCCGGACGGCGTCGTCGAAGGGATCGAATCAGCCGACGGAATGATCGTTGCGGTGCAGTGTCATCCAGAGGAGCTGCTCAGCCAGCAGGGATGGGCGATGGCGCTGTTCCGCGGATTCGTCGGCCGCGTTGCCGACCACAACCACAACGGCGCGGTTGCCACCGACGCCGGCAAGGAGGGCAGCTGACCGATGCTCACGCTCGACGAGCTCACCCAGGAGGTCGAGGCCGGCAAGGTCGACACCGTGGTCGTCGCGTTCACCGACATGCAGGGACGCCTGATGGGCAAGCGCATGGAGGCACATTTCTTTCTCGAGGAGATGGAGCACAAGAATCCGATCGAGGGCTGCAACTATCTGCTCGCCCTCGAGATGGAGATGGACCCGGTGCCCGGGTATGAGATCGCGAGCTGGGAGCGCGGCTACGGCGACTTCTCGATGGTTCCCGATTTCGCGACCATGCGCCGCATTCCCTGGCTCGAGGGCACGGCACTTGTCCTCTGTGACGTGGCGTGGAACGACGGCACACCCGTCCGGCCGTCGCCCCGCCAGGTGCTCAAAGCGCAGGTGGACCGGGCACGAGCCCTTGGCTTTGAGGCGATGTTCGGCTCCGAGCTCGAGTTCTTCCTGATCAAGCAGACCTATGCACAGGCGCACGCGCAGCATTACCGTGAGCTGACGCCATCGGTGCCGTACATCCTCGATTACCACATCCTCGCCACGAGCTACGACGAGCCGTTCATCCGCTCGGTGCGCAACAACATGCAGGCAGCGGGGATGCGCGTCGAGACGTCCAAGGGCGAAGCCTGGCCCGGTCAGCAGGAGCTCAACTTCCGCTACAGCGACGCGGTCACGATGGCAGACAACCACGTCATCTACAAGAATGGGATCAAGGAGATGGCCCAGCAGAGTGGCCAGTCGGTCACCTTCATGGCCAAGCCCGATCACACCTGGATCGGAAGCTCGTGCCACATCCACTCGAGCCTCTGGGGTGACGGCAATGCCCTCTTCTCCGGGGAATCGCCGCTCTTCAAGCAGTACCTTGCGGGACTGATCTCGTGCGCAGACGAGTTTGCGGTGTTCCTCGCGCCCAACATCAACTCGTACAAGCGATATGCCGCCGGCAGCTGGGCGCCGACGACGCTCGCGTGGGGCTACGACAATCGCACCTGCGGGTTCCGCGTGGTCGGCCACGGCAAGGCGCTGCGGGTCGAGTGCCGTATCCCGGGCGCCGACGCCAACCCGTACCTCGCTTTCGCGGCCCTGCTCGCCGCGGGTCTCCACGGCATCGAGCACCAGCTCGAGCTCCCGCCGGTCTTCACCGGCAACGCCTACGAGTCCGACGTGAAGCGTTTTCCGCACACGCTCAACGAGGCGATCAGCGCGCTCGAGCACGGCAAGGTCGCCCGCTCCGCGTTCGGCGATGACGTCGTCGACCACTACCTCAACTACGCGCGCACCGAGCAGCAGCTCTTCGACAAGGCGGTCACCTGCTACGAACGCGAACGCTTCTTCGAGCGCGGATGACGCTTCGGCTGGTGAACCCGGCCACGGAGCAACCCGTGGCAGAGCTCAAGCGGGCCGGGGTGATCGAGACCGATCGCGCGGTTGCGGCGGCAAAGGTCGCATTCCCCGCATGGCGCTCGGTCGCTCCCGCTGACCGCGCACGCCTGCTTCGCAGACTCGCCGGACTCGTCGAGGACCATGGCGAGGAACTCGCCCTGCTGGAGACGAGAAACGTCGGCAAGCCGATCGCCGACTCGCGCGGCGAAGTGGGCATGGTGGCTGAGGTCTTCCACTACTACGCGGGCGCCGTCGACAAGCACTTCGGTCAGACGATCCCGGTTGCCGGTGGCGTCGACCTGACGTTCCGGGAGCCACTCGGCGTCGTGGGATTGATCGTGCCATGGAACTTCCCGCTGAACATCTCGAGCTGGAAGGTCGGGCCCGCACTCGCCTGCGGCAACACCGTGGTCCTCAAGCCCGCCGAGCTGACCCCGATGACGGCGATCCGTCTGGCGGAGCTTGCGCTCCAGGCGGGAATTCCCGAGGGTGTGCTCAACGTCGTGGTGGGACCGGGACGTGTCGTCGGCGAACGCCTCATCCACCATCCCGACGTCGCCAAGATCGGCTTCACCGGCTCAACGGAAGTCGGTGTCGAAGTGATGCGTGGGGCCGCCGAGAGCATCAAGCGCGTGACCCTCGAGCTCGGCGGCAAATCGGCCAACATCGTCTTTGCCGACGCGGACCTCGAGCGTGCCGCGGCCGCCGCTCCGTACGCGGTCTTCGGCAACGCGGGGCAGGACTGCTGCGCGCGCTCACGCGTGCTCGTCCAACGCGATGTGTACGACCGCTTTGTCGCGCTGCTCATCAGCGCCACCGGTGCGCTCCGCGTCGGTGATCCGGAAGATGACGCGACCGAGATGGGTCCGCTCGTCTCGGCGAACCACCGTCAGACCGTGGCGTCGTTCGTCGAGTCCAAGCCGCTCTTCACCGGATCGATTCCCGATGGACCGGGTTTCTGGTATCCGTGCACCCTCGTCGAGGCGACCAACCATGACCGGATCGCGCGTGAGGAGGTCTTCGGGCCGGTCGCCGCGATCATCCCGTTCACCGACGAGGCGGATGCGGTGCGGATCGCGAACGACACCCCGTACGGATTGTCCGGTTCGATCTGGACCAGCAACGGCGCGCGCGCGCTTCGAGTTGCGCGAGCACTCGACACCGGTGTCCTCTCGATCAACAGCAATTCCTCGGTGCGCGTCTCCACACCATTTGGCGGCTTCAAACAATCCGGGTTCGGACGCGAGCTCGGGATGAACGGCCTCGACGGCTACTCCGAGGTCAAGAACGTCTACATCTCCACGGAGGGCTGACAGCGCGATGGGACGTCTTGAGGGCAAGGTTGCCGTGATCACCGGCGCGGCAGGTGGTATCGGGCGCGAGGCGGCAATGCTCTTTTCCCGAGAGGGGGCCACGGTGGTCGTCGCCGACACGGGACGCTCCGCCGGTGCTCAGACGGCGGCGGACTGCGAGCGCGCGAGCTTCGTCGAGGTGGACGTCAGCGACGCCAACAGTGTCGCCGCGATGTACGCGGCTGCGGTCGTCGCCTACGGTGGCATCGACATCCTTTACAACAACGCGGGAATCATGCCGCCCGACGACGATTCGATCCTCACCACCGAGCCGGACGCGTGGGATCGAGTGCAAGCGGTGAACGCCAAGGGCGTGTATCTCTGCTGCAAGTATGGGATCCCCCATCTCCTCGAGCGCGGCGGTGGCTCGGTGATCAACGTCGCGTCATTCGTGGCGCTGGTCGGAGCCGCGACGTCGCAGATCGCTTATACGGCGTCGAAGGGGGCGGTGCTGTCGATGAGCCGGGAACTTGCCGTGCAGTTCGCGCGCCAGGGTGTTCGCGTCAACGCGCTCTGTCCGGGGCCGGTTGAGACGCCGTTGCTCATGCGCCTCTTTGCGGACAACCCTGCCGCGTACGAGCGGCGCCGCATTCACCTGCCCATGGGCCGCCTCGCCACGGCGCTCGAGATCGCCAATGCCGCGCTGTTCCTTGCCAGCGACGAGTCCTCATATGTCAACGGCGCGACGTTCCTCGTCGATGGCGGGCTCACCGCAGCGTATGTGACCCCGGAGTAGACCGCTCCGCGGGCGGTGTAACCCGGGGGCATACTCTCCGCATCTCCATTCACAGAAACGGGCTACGGCCGGTCCGATCGTCGGTGTCATGATCCGAGCGCATGGTTGTTGAGGCGGCGATCCGCTCCCCGGCGCTGCCCGATCGCCGCGCCGTGTGGCCGGTGCTCGCGCCGGTCACGATCGACGGGATCGGTACCGCGGTACCGGCGCACGAGGTCGATGGCGACGAGGTGCTCCGCCTGATCACCCAGGTGTGGCCGAGGCTGGAGCGGCGGGTGAGCCTGTTCACCGAGGAGCTCTCCGGCACCCATCGCTTCCTGGTGCGGCCGATCGAGGAAGCGCTGCTGGCGCTCACGCCAGGCGACCAGGCGGCTCGGTATGCGGCCGAGGCGACACCGCTGGCCATCGCCGCAGCTGAGCGAGCGATCGTCGACGCCGGCGTCGCGATCGCCGACATCGGCCTGATCGTCGTGTCGTCGTGCACCGGCTTCGTGCTCCCCGGCGTTGACGTCGCCTTGATCAATCATCTCGGCCTGCGACGCGATATCCGGCGCATGCCGTTCATGAACTTCGGATGCGCCGGGGGTGCGGCGGCACTGACCTGGGCGTCCGACTGGGTGCGCTCGCATCCCGAGGAATCGGCGCTGGTGGTCGCGGTGGAGGTGCCGTCGCTCACGTTCCGACCGGCCGACACGTCCGCTGACAACCTCTTGAGCGTGCTCGTGTTCGGCGATGGGGCCGGTGCCGCGGTGCTGCGTGCCGGATCGGTCCCTGGTCAACTCGGCATCGGCAGGACAGGGCACCAGTTGGTGGCGTCGACCACCGAGGCGCTCGGCTTCGAGCAAGCCGACGACGGATTCCGGGTGGTGGTATCGCGCCAGCTCCCGCGCCTTCTCGAGACACACCTCCCCGCCCTCGTCGACGATTTCATCGGTCCGGCATCCGAGCTGGACGTCGTCGCCCTGCATCCCGGCGGCCAGGCCATCGTGGATGCGGTGACCCGGTCGCTCGGTCTGCATGAGCGTCAGGTTGGCGCGACCCAACGCGTCATGCGGAGCACCGGCAACACGTCATCGGCCGCCATCCTCTTCGTGCTGCAGGAGCTCGCGGCACAGTTGCCGGCCGCCGACGGTCGTGGTCTCGCCGCCGCATTCGGGCCCGGGTTGACCGTCGAGCTCATCGAGTTGCGCTGGGCCTCGTGAACCGGCGGGCGCGCACCGCCCTGGTGCTCGCGAACGGAGCGCAGCGCCTCGTCGAGCTGCGGATCTCGTCACGGAACCGGGCCACCCTCGGCCGCGCTGAGCAGGCGTCGCCGTCCACCTATCCGGCGATGGTGGCTGCTCATGTGGCGCTGTTTGTCGTGTGCGTCTGGCCGCGGCCGGCGCGCCGCGTGCCACATGTCGTGGAGATCGGAGCCCTGGCCGGGCTGGCGGCGGCAACCATCCTGCGTCTTTGGGTGATCAGAACCCTTGGCACGAGCTGGAACGTGACCGCTCACGTCTCGCCAAATATGCACATCGAGACCGATGGTCCATATCGATGGATCCGCCATCCGAACTATGTCGCGGTGGTGCTCGAATTCGCGTGTCTGCCCCTTGCTGTCGGCGCGGTGCCGGAAGCCGCAGCTCTCTCGATCGCCAACGCGCTCGTCCTCGTTCCCCGGATTCGGGCCGAAGAGGCGTTGCTCGATGCGCTTCCCGGGTATCGGGACGCATTCGCCGGTGTCCCCCGCTTCATCCCGAGCCTCGGCCGGCGGAGCGTCAGACCCCGGCCAGGGAGAGCCAGTCCCGAGGCGTGAGATCGCGGAACGTCTGGTAGCCGCAGTTGATGGCCACGAGCTTGCCGAGCGCGCGCGGATCGCGAACGGCGCGTTCGAGTGCGCGGCGGCTCAGGTGAGGCGACCTTGCGAGGAAGAGCGCCAGCTGGGTGAGACGGCGGCGGTCCCGCACCAGCTGGATATGGTCGCGCGCATAACGGGCCTCGGCGACCTCGATCGGAACGCGAGCAGTGAGGAAGTCGCCCACGTTTTCGGCGACGCGTTCGGCCAGGAGCATCCCGATGGCGATGCCGTCGCCCGTGGTCGGATCGTCGTAGCCGGAGGCGTCACCGACCAGGAAGACGCCGTGCTCCGCGACCCTCCGGACGCGCTGATGGAACTGCGCGGCACCGAGTGGTCCCGAGACCAGCTCCGCGTCGCGGAGCGCCGGGACGCTTCGACGCGCGGCCGCCGCGTAGCTGCGGGGAGTCACTGGCGGCTGCGACCGCTCGGTCAGGATCGAGACGAGCAACAGGTCAGGTCCGACGGGCGCTTCATACCACTCATGATCTCCGGCGAGAGTCACGGTGATCGCGTTCAGGTCGCGCGTCTCGACCCGCCAGTGGCCCGCGAGTCCGTAGCGCAGACGTGCTCGCGGCGAGACCCGCAGTCCCATCCAGGAACGGATCGGCGAATGCAGGCCATCGGCGGCGATCACAGCGCGGGCTCGGATCTCGCCGGAGGTCGTGGTCACCCCGGTCACCCTGCCGGCATCGCGAATCAGGCGAGTGACACATTCGGCCTCCCGCACGACGGCGAAGGGCTCGCGGCGCACTGCGTCCACGAGGACGGCGTCGAAGCTGGTGCGGCGCACACCCAGCCCATGCGCCGGTCCGCCACCCGGCGGCGCAGGGAACGGCACCTTCACCCGGGCAGCCGCGCTCGAGTGCTGGTAGGTGACGCCCGCAATCGGGCGGGCACCGGTCGCGAGGACGTGCTCGAGGAGGCCCATCCTCCTCAACGCCTCGACGCCGGGTGGCATGACCCCCTCCCCACACGCCTTGTCTCGGGGGAATCGGGCGCGATCCACGAGCACCACCTTGTGGCCCGCTCGTGCAAGGAGCAGCGCTGCCGTGGCGCCGCTCGGACCCGCGCCCACGACGACAGCGTCAGTGTCCATCAGCGGCCACTGTCGCAGAACGATCTGGTTGCAGGTGTACGGCAGCGTTCGGACCCCGGAGGGATGATGGGTCGGTGAACTTCCTGTCCGGTTTGCACGGGGCGGTTGCGCTTGCCATCCTGCCGGGGCTGCTCTTCGCCGAAGAGGCAGGCGTCCCGCTTCCCTTTGCGCCTGGCGAGCTGACCCTGCTGGTGGCCGGCCTGCTCATCGCGTCAGGAGGGCTCAATCCGTACGCGTTCATACCTCTGGCGCTCGTCGCCTGCATCGCGGGTTCGCTCGTCGGATACAGCTGGGCGCGGGCGGTCGGGGATCGCGGGCTGAAGGGCCTCGCAAGGCGCCTGCGCCAGCAGCGCAATCTCGAGCGCGTCGAATCGCGGCTCCGCTCGGCTGGCTGGAAAGGGATCGCGATCAGCCGGCTCATCCCGGGCCTGCGCATCTACACCACGCTGGTTGCGGGCGCGGTGCGCGCTCCACGGCGTTCCTTCGTCCTCGCGATGGTGTCGTCGACGGTGTTGTGGGTGGCGGTCTACGTCGCGCTTGGAATCCTGATCGGGGTGCCGGTGGAGCACTTCCTCGATCGGATCCAGAAGCTCGCCGTGCAGGGAGCCATCCTCATCGTCATGGGCGTCGGCTGCTACCTCGCCGTCCGCAAGACGCCATCCTCCTCCGGGGCCGGGCTGGTGCGAGTACCTCGATGGGTGCGCGTCGTCCTCGCCGCATTGCTCGACATCGGTGTCGTGGCCAGCATCGTCACCGGCTTGCTTGCGCTCGGCCGCCTGCTCGGTGTCGGATTCGGCAGCGGCTGGCTCGACGGCGTCGTGGTGGTGCTCGTCGTCGGCGCCTTCTATGTGATCGTCGCCAGGCGCAGCGCCGGGGCGACCGCGGGCGAGGTCTTGCTCCAGACGAGCTATATCAGCGGCCACGGGCTCCCGCTCAAACCACGCGCGGCACTCGACGCCGTGCGTTCGCTGGTGAGCAGGCCGGACGACGAACTGACCGCGACCGGAGACCTGCTCCATGCGCTCGGCGACGCCAACCGGCTGCGGATCGTCACGCAGTTGCTGGATCGTCCGATGAAGCTCGACGAGCTCGCAGCGCGAACGAAGCTGTCCCCCTTTGAAGTGCGCCACCAGCTGGATCGGTTTCAGTCGACGGGAGTGCTCGTCGTCACCGGCCAGGAACCGGACGCCACCTACTCGATCCGCGCTGACATCCGCCACGTGCTCGTGCAGCTGCTGGCAATCATCGAGACGACCGCGATTGCCACGCCGGCGCATGAGTCCATACCGAGCCAGCCGCAAGCCAACCCCGTCAGCTGAACAGACGCACCGCAGGCGAGCCCTCGGGCCCGCCCACGGTGCGTCTCTGCCCTGGTCTCGTCAGATCTGGATGCAGACCGCCTTGGTCTCGAGGTAATTGTTCAGCGCGTCGTGACCCATCTCGCGGCCCCACCCGGATTCCTTGTAGCCACCGAAGGGGAGCGCCGCGTCAAAGATGTTGTAGCAGTTGACCCAAACTGTTCCGGCGCGCAGCTGCGCAGCCATGCGGTGCGCCTTGCTCACGTCGCTGGTCCAGATTCCCGCGGCCAACCCGTAATTCGAGTCGTTGGCGACATCGCCGATCTCCCGGGGATCGTCGAAGGGCATCGCGGTGACGACCGGGCCGAAGATCTCCTCGCGCACGACCTTCATATCGGGGTTGGTGTCCACCAGCACCGTCGGCTGGACGAAGTAGCCGCGGTCGCCGATACGGTCGCCGCCGCAGGTGGCATGCGCGCCCTCGGCAAATCCCGAGGACAGGTAGCCCGTGACGCGCGCGAACTGCTCTTCCGAGACGAGTGGCCCCATCTCCGTGTCCGCGTCCGTGCCGGGTCCCACCTTGATGTTCTTCGCCGCCTCGGTCACTCCTTCCACGACGCGGTCGAAGTTCTGGCGCTCGACGTAGAGGCGCGATCCGGCGCAGCAACACTGTCCGTGGTTGAAGAAGATGGCGCTGGCGGCGCCGGCGGCCGCGGCGTCCGGGTCGGCATCGGCGAACACGATGTTCGGCGACTTGCCACCGAGCTCGAGGGTGACCTTCTTGAGGTTTCCGGCTGCTGCTTTCACGATCAGCTTGCCGACCTCGGTCGAACCCGTGAACGCCACCTTGTCAACTCCGTCGTGCGCAGCGAGTGCAGCGCCGGCGTCGCCGAAGCCGGTCACGATGTTGACAACGCCCTTCGGCAGGCCCGCTTCGAGCATCAGCTCGCCGAGCCGGATGGCGGAGAGCGGCGTCTGCTCCGCGGGCTTGAGCACGATCGTGCACCCGGACGCGAGGGCCGGCCCGAGTTTCCACGCCGCCATCAGCAAAGGAAAGTTCCAGGGGATGATCTGAGCGACGACGCCGACCGGCTCGCGCAACGTATACGCATGCCAGCGCGCGCCCGGCGCATACGGCACGGAGATCGGGATGGTGTTGCCCTCGATCTTGGTCGTCCAGCCCGCCATGTAGCGGAACAGGTCGGCCGCAAGAGGCACATCCGCTGCCCGCGCGATGGTCAACGGTTTGCCGTTGTCGAGCGACTCCAGCTGTGCGAGCTCCTCGATGTTTGCCTCGATGAGATCACCGATCCGCCAGATGATCTTTCCCCGGTCCGAGGAAGACATGGTCCGCCAGGGCCCGTCATCGAACGCGCGCCGTGCGGCGCGTACGGCGCGATTGATGTCCTCAGCCTCACCGTACGCGACGTCGGCGAGACGCTCGCCGGTCGCCGGGTTCGGTGTCGAAAATGTCTTGCCCGAAGCCGCGTCGACCCACTCGCCGTCGATCAGGAGCTTTTTCGAACCACGTCCGAGTGCATCGACTCGCTCTGCGATCTGCTGGTCCATGTGAGCAACAGCCATGTGGTACCTCCTGGACGCTCTCAAGCGGCATTTACAGCCGCTTCCGTCCATCCAATCTACTCCTTGCAAGGACGCAATTCCAGGCCTGCCCGCAGCTGCGGTGTTGCGTTCCATCCTCGCGGATGGATAGAGTCCTCACACAGAGCGGATCGTTGACGGGAGCGAGTGGGCCAATGCCTGTCGTGAGCACCAAGGCGATCCTCGATCGCGCCTTTCAGGAGCGATACGGCGTGGCCGCGTTCAACGTGGTCAACGACCTGACGATGGACGCCGTGCTGGCAGCAGCGGAGGAATTGCGCGCACCGGTGATCGTCCAGACGTCGGTGAAACACCTTGACATCACGGGGGTTGACGTGATGTACGCGATGTGGGTCGCGATGACCAAGCACGTCTCGGTTCCGGTAGCGCTCCACCTCGATCACTGCCCTGATCGAGCGCTCATCAGCGAGTGCCTGGCGACCGGCTGGAACTCGGTGCTCTTCGATGCCAGCAAGCTTTCTGTTGAGGAGAACACGCGCCAGTGCGTGGAGGTGGTCGAGGAGGCGCGCCGCTACGGAGCACACGTCGAAGGCGAGATCGAAGGCTTCAAACGAACTGAGGAGATGACCGGCGACGAAGCTGAGAACGTCCAATCACTGGAGACAGTGGTCGATTTCGTCCGCACCACCGGTGTGGATGTCTTCGCACCGGCGATCGGAAATGCCCACGGTGTCTACGCGGGAACACCCAAGCTCGACGCGCAGCGAGTCACCGATATCGTCGAGGCCACGGGGATCCCGGTGGCACTGCACGGCGGCACCGGGATGTCCGCGGCGCAGTTCAGCGACCTCATCAGCCGCGGATGCGCCAAGGTCAACATCTCCACGGCACTGAAGATCGCGTTCATGACATCCGCCGAGCAGTACATGCAGGCGCACCCGGCGGAGAACGACCCGTCGAAGCTCCTCCCGGCGCAGGGGGCGGCCGTCATGGACATGGCCAAGCATCACATTCAACTCTTCGGCAGCGCCGGCAGGGCCTGGTCGTGACCGCGATCGTCTTCGACTGCGATGGCGTCCTCGCGGACACCGAGCGATTCGGCCATCTCCCCGCGTTCAACCAGACGTTTGCGGAGTTCGGACTACCACTGGTGTGGTCTGAGCAGGTGTACGGCGAGAAGCTGCAGATCGCGGGCGGCAAGGAACGGATGGCCAGCGAGCTGACACCCGAGTTCGTCGCAAGGAACAGTCTTCCGGCGGATCCGGAGGGGCGCGCGGCTCTGCTCGCCGCCTTGCATCGCCGAAAGACGGAGATCTACACGGAGATGGTCGCCGCCGGGAAGCTGCCGCCGCGCCCCGGAATCACTCGGATCATCACGGCGGCGCAGGATGCAGGTTGGAAGCTCGCCATCGCATCCACCTCTGCGGAGCCATCGGTCAGGGCGATCCTGGATCGCGCGGCCGGACCGGAGCGTGCGTCGCGGTTCGATGCCGTCCTCGCAGGCGATTGTGTCGCGCACAAGAAGCCCGCCCCGGACATCTATCTGCTGGCCCTCGAGATGCTGCAGCTGGATCCCTCCGACGTGCTCGTCATCGAGGATTCACGCAATGGCTTCGAGGCGGCGACCGCAGCAGACCTGCGTTGCGTGATCACCGTCAACGGATACACCGAGCACGAGGACTTCACCGGAGCGGCGCTGGTCGTATCGTCGCTTGGCGACCCTGACGGAGAAACCATGGTGGTGCTTGCCAATTCGAGCCCGGCACGACCCGGAAAGTACGTGGTCCTCGAGGACCTCGAGTCGTGCCTCTCGGGAGAACGCGTCGCACAATCAGCGCAGAGGAGGAACGCATAGGGGTGGCAATGACCGCAACCGAAGACCTGGATCTGATTCTGAAGACAATGGCCAATACCATTGTCGCCAACACCGACTATTTCTGCGAGCTGGATCAAGTGGTGGGCGACGGCGACTTCGGGTACTCGCTGCGCAGCGGCTTCGAGGTTGTGCAGGCCGAGCTCGAGACCTTCGATCACAGCAACGTCGGCGCGCTGCTGAAGAAGGTTGGCTTTGTCATCTCCAGCAAGGTCGGCGGCAGCAGCGGGCCCATCTGGGGCACCGCGTTCCTGCGCGCAGCGAAGGAGGCGGGCGAGCGTATCGACATCAGCCACGAGGAGGTGATCGCGATTCTTCGGGCTGCCGTGACCGGGATCATGGATCGCGGTGGGGCATCCCTCGGCGAGAAGACCCTTCTCGACGCGCTCGTTCCCGCGATCGACGCTCTGGAGACGGGACTCGCCCAGCCCGGGGCGGCGGCTGACCACGGGACGGCGGCGATCCAGGCGGCCGCCGACGCGGCCGTCACGGCCGCCGAGGCGACCAAGCCGATGCTCGCCATGCGCGGGCGGGCGGCCTATACCGGGGAACGGAGCATCGGCTCAGTCGACGCAGGCGCAACGGCCGTCGGCGTCATCTTGCAAAGCATCAGCGGGGCATGGCGTGAAGCCCACGCCTGAAAAGGAGACTGGCACATGAAAAAGTTCGTCAACGACCCGAGGCAGTTCGTGCCCGAGATGCTGGAGGGGATCTACCTCGCCAGCGGTGGCGCGCTCAAGTACGAGCCGAAGTACAACCTCATCTACCGCGCGGACGCGCCCAACCCGAACAAGGTCTCGATCATCCAGGGGTCCGGCTCCGGTCACGAGCCGGCGCACACGATGATCGTGGGCAAGGGAATGCTTGACGCCGCATGCCCCGGCGACGTGTTCGCGGGTCCGCCCGTTGAGTTCGTGTACGAGACCACCAAGCTGCTCAACTCGCCGAAGGGCGTCCTTCACATCGTCAACAACTACACGGGTGACCGTCTCGCGTTCGAGCAGGGACGTGAGATGTGCGAGGCCGACGACATCAAGGTCGAGACATTGCTCGTCAACGACGACGTGGCGGTGAAGGATTCGACCTGGACCGTCGGGCGCCGGGGCGTGGCCGGAAACTTCTTTGTCATCAAGGCGGTTGGCGCGGCTGCCGAGAAGGGAGCGTCGCTCGAGGAATTGGTTCGCATCGGCAATGACGTCATCGCCAACGTGCGCACGCTCGGCATCGCGCTCAGCTCGTGCACCCCGCCGGTCAAGGGGTCGCCGCTGTTCGAGATCGCCGACGACGAGATGGAAGTCGGCATCGGCATCCACGGCGAACCGGGCCGGCAGCGGACCAAGATCGTCTCCGCGAACGAGATCGTGGATCTCTTCCTCAACGCGGTCGTTCCCGACCTGCCGTTCAAGAGCGGCGACGAGGTCGCGCTCATGATCAACGGTCTCGGCGGCACCACCATCGGCGAGCTGTACCTGCTCTACGGCATCGCGCACAAGAAGCTCGAGAGCCAGGGCATCAAGGTGTTCCGCAGCTATGTCAACGAGTACTGCACGTCGCTCGAGATGGCCGGCGCGTCGCTCACCCTGTTGAAGGTCAACAACGAGATCAAGGGCCTCCTCAACGAGCCTGCAGAGGTCTCGATCAGGGTCTTCTGACCAAGCGGAGAGAGCCCGGTCACGGTCCTTGATCGTGACCGGGCCCTACCCCTGGCACGCCGGGTCGCACGCCGGCTCACCCGCCGATTGCGACGAGCGGGTCACCCCCGCGCCACAGAGCGCCGAACGTTTGCCACAGCAGGATGGTGAGGGGCGAACCTTTACCTGGCTCCGCCCCCGGAGCTGCGCGGCAGTGTTTGCGGACAGGGGTTCCGCTAGGGGATTTGACACGTGGCTGACGTCACCCGGCCGGCGTCGCCGGACACGGTCCCAGCCGGCCATCAGTGGCAGCGGCGACCGATCCTGAGCCTGCTCGTTCGCGCCGCCGTCGTGATCATCCCGGTGGCCGTCGGTATCGGCGCCGGAGCGGTGCTGAGCCACGTCCTCCCGCGACCGAGCGGCTTTGCCGCAGCGGCGCTCTCCTTCGCGACGGTCAGCCTGGTGATGCTCCTGACCATCATCGCCCTGGAACGCGCCGGGCGACGTCTTCTCCCCCTGGCGGCGCTCCTCAACCTGTCCTTGCTGTTTCCCGACCAGGCGCCGAAACGGTTCGCCGTCGCCCGCCGCGTCGGCAAGCCGCGCGACCTGCAGCGACAGCTCCAGGCGGCGCGCGACAACGGGGTGACCGGCGGTGAGGTCGCCCACATGCAGACGGTGCTCGAGCTGGTCGCGGCGCTCAGCGTGCACGATCGCCAGACCAGAGGTCACTCGGAGCGCGTCCGCGTCTTCTCAGACCTCATCGCCGACGAGATGAAGCTCGCTCCAGGTGATCGCGCGCGGTTGCGCTGGGCTTCGCTGCTCCACGACATCGGCAAGCTGGTCGTCCCGTCAGAGATCCTCACCAAGCCGGCGAAGCTGACCAGCACGGAGATGGACAACGTACGCCGGCACCCCGAGGAGGGCGCCCTGCTCATCAAGCCACTGGCCGCATGGCTCGGCGAGTGGGCGATGGCCGTGCCCCACCATCACGAGCGCTTCGACGGTCGAGGCTATCCCCGGGGCCTCGCCGGCGAGCAGATATCACTCGCCGGCCGCATCGTCGCGGTTGCGGACTCCTATGAGGTGATGACCGCGGTGCGGCCGTATTGCAAGCCGATCGGGGTGACAGCTGCGCGGCAGGAGTTGGTGAAGTGCTCGGGCTCGCA
This sequence comes from Candidatus Dormiibacterota bacterium, assembly GCA_003132525.1. Taxonomy (GTDB): domain Bacteria; phylum Chloroflexota; class Dormibacteria; order Aeolococcales; family Aeolococcaceae; genus Palsa-851. Next base: position 27,979 of record PKXZ01000088.1, read on the forward strand.
GTTCGATCCCGTCGTCGTCCGGGCGTTTCTCAATATCTCGGTCGGACGTCTCTGGCGTGTCGTCGGCCTGGGTTCATGGATCGCGCAGCTGCCCGTGATCGGGTGGGTCGACCGGCTCGGCTGGAACTGGGGTGCGGCGATCATGTCCGGGACCACAGCGCTGGGCCTCGCGGCGCCCACCCTGCTGCCCCGGATGGCACCGTTTCCCAGCCCGACGTCGGGGATCTCCGTCGTCTCGGCACCTGGGCCCACAGCGGAACCCCGGGGTGGCGGATCGGGCAATGGGACCTCGAACGCTCCGCCCGGGCAGACGACGTCGATGTCGACGTCGTCGTCGACGGCGGGGTCCGGATCGCAAGGAGGCTCAAACGGTCAAACCGGAGGCGGCGTGACCGTGCCCCCGAGCCCGAGCAGCACGCCACCTTCAGCGAACCCGACCCCGGCACCCTCGGGCTCACCGACGTCTCCAACCCCGGCGCCCGCGCCCGCGCCCTCCCCCACGCCAACGCCGACACCACCTCCCGACGAGCCCCCGGTGGTGACCGTGAACGGTGGCCTGGCGCTCCTGGGCAACTTCACCGGCTCGGGCAGCTTCACCGATGCCGACCTCGCCGGTCACACGTTCACCGCGACGGTCAATTACGGCGACGGCACCGGCACCCGTTCGCTCCCGCTCGTGGGGACCACGTTCACGCTCAACCACCGGTACACGGCACTCATCGGCAGCTACCCAATTACGGTCACGGTCACCGACAACGACGGCGTGTCGGGTACCGGCACCGCCACGGTCACCGTGGCTTTGGGACTGTAGCCGCAGTCCCAGACATACAAATTATCGCTGTGGGACTGCGCGGACAGCGCTCCCGGAGCACCGCACAGGTCACTGTATAATTGCAGCGAGCCCAAGGCCAATTGCGATTGCTCCGCGGCACTTTTGCACGTTTCGAGGATCAGGGCGGGCGCGAGGAGGACGTTGTGCTGCAAGCGAGTCACGCCGACCGTTTCTCATTCGGGCTGTGGACCGTGGGCTGGCAGGGGGTCGACGTTTTCGGAACGGCCGTACGCGCCCCACTCGACCCCGAGGTGGCCGTCGCAAAGCTCGCCGAGCTCGGCGCCTATGGCGTCAGCTTCCACGACAACGACGTCTTTCCGTTCAGTGCGACAGCGGCTGAAAAGAGCACTGCCATCGAGCGCCTGCGCCGTGCGGTCGACAGCGCCGGTTTGGTGGTGCCGATGATCACGACCAATCTCTTTTCCCACCCGGTGTTTCGCGATGGCGCGTTCACCGCGAATGATCGCGAGGTCCGGCGTTTCGCCCTCCGCAAGGTTGCCGACAACCTCGATCTCGCCGCCGAGCTCGGCGCGGGAATCGTCGTGTTCTGGGGTGGCCGCGAAGGCGCGGAGTCAGGCGCCGCAAAGGACGTTCGCGCCGCGCTCGACCGGTACAAGGAAGCCTTCGACATCCTCACGGGGTACGTCATCGAGCAGGGCTACAACATGCGGTTCGCAATCGAGCCGAAGCCTAACGAACCGCGTGGCGACATCTTCCTTCCCACCATCGGACACGCGCTGTCCTTCATCAACGAGCTCGAACATTCGGAGATGGTCGGTCTCAATCCCGAGGTCGGACACGAGGAGATGGCAAGCCTGAACTTCGCGCACGGGATTGCCCAGGCGCTCTGGCACGGCAAGTTGTTTCACGTCGACCTGAACGGTCAGAACGGTCCACGCTACGACCAGGATCTTCGCTTCGGCGCGGGGAATGCCCGCGGCGCCTTCTGGGTGGTGGACATCCTCGAGTCCGGTGGCTACCAGGGGCCGCGCCACTTCGATTTCAAGCCGCCGCGCACCGAGGACATGGAAGGCGTGTGGGAAAGCGCAGCAGCGTGCATGCGTAACTACCTGTTGCTGCGCAGCCGAACCCAGGCGTTCCGCGCGGATCCCGAAGTGCAGGCCGCGCTCGTCGCGGCGCGACTCGACGAGCTGGCCCAGACCACGCTCGCTCCAGGCGAGACGCTGGCGTCGATGCGTTCGCAAACCTTCGACGCCGATGCGTCCGCCGCACGGGGCATGGCGTTCGAGCGACTCGATCAGTTGGCGCTCGACTACCTGTTCGGCATGCGCTCCTAGCCCAGTGGCGCAGACCGCGGGTGCGCTGATCGGCATCGACGTCGGCACCTCGTCCGCCAAAGGCATCGCCATCGACCCGGAGTCGGGAATGGTGCTCGCCACCGCTGAGCACGAGTACCCGGTCAGCTCACCGCGGGTCGGATGGATGGAGCAGTCGCCGGAGGCATGGCTGGCAGCAACCCGTGACGTGATCGCGCGCCTCCGGGCCGAAACGTCGGAGATCCTCGGCATCGGCTTCTCGGGACAGATGCACGGACTCGTCTGTCTCGACGCCGACGGCTCGGTCATCCGCCCCGCAATCCTCTGGAACGACCAGCGCTCCGCGCCACAGTGCGCGACGCTCGAGTCCGGCGACGGCCTGGAGCGTCTGTTGCGGTTCACCGGCAACCGCGCGTTGCCGGGCTTCACGGCGCCGAAGCTGCTCTGGATGCGCGAGAAGGAGCCCGACGCCTACGCGCGCATCCGCCGCATCTGCCTGCCCAAGGATTTCGTGCGCGACCATCTGGCCGGGACGCGCTGCATGGACGTGGCCGATGCCTCCGGAACGTTGCTCTTCGATGTCGGAGCGCGGCTCTGGAGCAGCGAGTTGCTTTCCTGGCTCGACATCCCTCCGTGGTGGCTGCCGGAGCTTGTCGAGAGCACCGACTTGGTCGGCACCATCGACGGCGCTCCGGTCGCCGCGGGCGCCGGGGATCAGGCGGCGGCCGCGGTCGGCGCGGGCATCACCGGACCAGGGCCACTCTCCGTCGTGCTCGGCACCTCGGGCGTGGTGCTCGCCGCGACCAAGGAGTACCTGCCGGATCGCGAAGGTCGAGTCCATGCCTTCTGCCATGCCGTCCCGGATCGGTGGATGGTGATGGGCGTGATGCTTTCAGCTGCCGGCTCGCTGGCCTGGTACCACGACACACTGCTCCCGAATGTTGCGTATGGCGCGATGCTCGGCGAAGCGGAGCGGGTAGCGCCCGGGAGCGAAGGCGTGACCTTTCTCCCGTACCTGGCCGGCGAACGGACGCCGTACGCGGACCCCGATGCGCGTGGGGCGTTCTGCGGTCTGTCGGTCACCCACGGTCGTGGCGCACTGACCCGCGCGGTGCTCGAGGGGGTTGCCTTCGCGCTGCGAGACTGCCTCGACACCGTGCACGACGTCGGGGCCACGACGGTGCGCGGACGGGTCTCCGGCGGCGGATCGAGAAGCCGGATCTGGCTGCAGATCATTGCCAGCGCGCTCGAGGTGCCACTCGAGATCATGGCCACCGACCAGGGGTCGGCGTTCGGTGCCGCACTCCTCGGCGGGGTCGCCTCAGGCGTCTACCGAGACCTCGACCAGGCGTCCGATGCCTGCGTTCGGGTGACCGAGGTCATCGAGCCGGTGCCGGCCTGGATCGAACCGTATCGCGAGGCGAGACGCCGCTTTCGCGACTACTACCCCGCGCTGCGATCGGTCCCCTGAGCAGGTTCAGGCAGAGCGGCGCTCGGCGAAACGCGGAGGGACCAGCGTCGGCTCGTCGAGCACGCGCGTCAGCGCGAGCTCCGCGGCGCCGAGCAGCGGCCCGTCGGCGCCGAGCTGGGTGGGCCTGATCAGTTCGTCGAGCTCCTGCGACGGCGCCATGACCCGTTCCCGCAACTCGGCGTCCACGGTCTCCTCCACCATCGGCCACATGGTCGCGAGCCAACCGCCGAGCACAACTCGCTCCGGATTGAACACGTTGACCAGGCCGACGAGCCCGGTCGCCAGCCAGTGGCCGACGTCTTCGATGGCGGCAAGCGCGACCGGATCGCCCCAGGCCGCCTCCCGCAGCAGGCGGGTGACCGCTTCCGGCTTGTAGTTCTTCTCGACGACGCCGACCCGGCGCAGGATCGCCGGGCCGCCGATCTCGGTCTCCCAGCAGCCGATGGCGCCGCAGCGGCAGCGCTCCCCCATCGGGTTCACCTGGAAGTGCCCGACCTCGCCGGCGCATCCGGCGGCCCCGACGAGCGGACGGCCGTCGATGACGAGGCCACCGCCGACTCCGACCTCGCTGGACACGTAGACGAGGTGATGCACCCCGACACCTGCACCCCAGGTGTGCTCGGCCAGTGCGCCGAGGTCGGCCTCGTTGGCGATGGTCACCGGGAGGCTCGTCCCGATCCGGTCGGCAACCAGCCGGCCGAGCGGGACGTCCCGCCAGCCGAGGTTCGGCGCGAAGTGGACGAAGCCGTCGGCGCGGCGGACCACGCCAGCGACCGCGATGCCGAGACCGGACACCCAGCACCCGGGTGGGATCGATGCCTGGGCGGTCTGGATGAGCTTGCCGATGTCCTCGATGGTCTGGTCCACCGCGAGGCGGCGCGGCTGATGAGTCACGCGGGCGCGATGCAGGATGCGCCCCCCGAGGCCGACCACCGCAGCCGACAGGGAGTTGACCGCGATCTCAGCGGTGATGGCCGCGGCCCCCTCGGGGTTTGGCCGGGCGACCAGCGAGGGTCGGCCCGGCGCCCCCAGGCGAGCTGGATCTCCCTCTTCCACCAGACCGCGTGCGCGCAGGTCGGCCACCAGCTCACCGATCGTGCTTCGGGTCATGCCGAGGGTGCCGCCGATCTCCGATCGGGACAGCGCACCAGACTGATGGAGGTGACGGAGCAGCAGGCTCAGGTTGTGACGTCGGACCGACTCCGGCGATGCCATGGGACTCATCGGTCGCTGGCCCCTCCTACGTCCGTGACGTCAGGCTCGTCGCTGGGCGCCGCGGCGCGAGAGGACATCAATAGTTCCAGCCGCCAGCAGGACCAGCGCGACCACGATGTCGATCCACTCGGACGCGACCCCGATGAGGTACAGGCCGTTGTAGATACCGCCGATCATCAGGCCACCGAGGATTCCGTGAATGGTCCTGCCCCGGCCACCGAAGAGGCTCGTGCCTCCGATAACAGCGGCAGCGATCGCCAGAAGAACATAGCTGTTGGCGGATTTGATGATGTTGGTGGTCACCGACACCTGCCACGACGCGAAGAGGATGCCGGCCACCCCCGAGACCAGAGCAGCCAGCACGAAGGACCACGTTCGGATTCCGGCTAGGCTCACGCCGGCTCGTCGAGCAGCTTCGGGGTTGCCACCGATGGCGTAGACATACCGACCAAACCGTGTCCGCTGGAGCAGGATCGTCGAGAGGAACAGCACGACAAGGACGATCGGGATGAGGTACGGAAGGCCCTCGATGACCCCGGCATGGGCACGGTTGACGTTGCAGAGCGCGATGACTACGATGCCCGCGGCCGCGACAAGGACGATCTTTGCCACGGTCAGGCTGAGTGGTGGCGCCACCAGACCGCGGCGACGACGGCCGGTGTCCCGGTACAGGAAGTAAACCGCGGTGGCAACCATGACCACCGCGAACAGGATCCAACTGACGATCGGGCTGAACTTTCCCCAAAAGAGGTCATACAGCACCTGCTGGTTGTTGTACAGAGAGTTGCCGATGCTGACCGCGCCACCGTGCAGGACGATGATTGCCGCTCCCTCGAGGACCAGCAGGCCCCCCAGAGTCACGATGAAGGAGGGCATTTTGAGCCGGGCAACCATCGTCCCCTGGACGGCTCCCACTGCCGCGCAGATCAGGAGCGCGACGATGATCGCCAGCCACCAGGGCAGGGCGAACCCGTGAGTGCAGAGCGCGCAACTGGCGGGCGCACCTGGTTGGACCAGTTCGGCCACGACCACGGCACCAAGACCCATAACCAGGCCAACGGAGAGGTCGATCTCGCCGAGCAGCAGCACAAAGACCTCGGCCATACCGAGCATCACGAATGGCGCGCCCTGCGTGAGCAGGTTGGTGAGGTTGGCCGCAGAGAGAAAGACGGAGCTCTGCGTCTGGAAGATGATGACGATGACGATCAGGCCGACGATGACGGGCAGCACGCCGCTGTCACCGGAGCGGACCCGCTTGGCCCACGCGCCGATGTATTGGCTCAAGCTGGCGTCCGTCGGCAGCGCGAGGAGATCCCCCGGCGCCGCTGTGGCCTCGAGTGAATCCTGCGGTCCGGAGGTGACGGCGAGCTCCGAGACGCCATCGTCGGGCGCCGTCGTCGCCGTCGTGCCGGCCACCGGGTGCTCAGCGCTCATGGTTCACTCCGTTCCCATCGCTGCTTCGAGAGGGGCAGTGGTCGCCTCACGTGTTCTCGCGCTTCCGGTGGTCATGATCTCGACGACGCTTTGCGTGTCGAACTCGGACGCCGGACCGCTCGCGACCAGGCGACCGAGGTGCAGGACCGCGATGCGATCCGCCACGGCGAAGACGTCGTTGAGGTTGTGCGAGATCACAATGACCGCGATGCCGCGCTGAGCGAGCTTGCGGATCACCGACAGCACCATCGTGGTCTGAGCGACCCCGAGCGCCGCGGTTGGCTCGTCCATGATCGCCAGCTTCGCCTCCCACATAACAGCCCGCGCCACGGCGACGGCCTGGCGCTGTCCGCCCGAAAGGGAGCCGACTGGTTGGCGAATCGAACGCACAGAGGTCACTGACAACCCGGAGAGCGTGTCTTTTGCCGTCAGCTCCATCGAGGTTTCATTTAATAGACCAAAGCGTCCGGTCTCGCGTCCAAGGAACATGTTCTGAACAATGTCGAGGTTGTCGCAGAGCGCGAGGTCCTGGTAGACGGTGGCGATGCCGAGATCGGTGGCGTCCTTCG
>PKXZ01000041.1 GCA_003132525.1 Candidatus Dormiibacterota bacterium
GCGTGTTGATCGCGGAGGTCGTGTCGTCACTTCCATTGATCGTGAAGACCGTGTGCAAGGCGTCGTCGACTGCAACGCCGGCCGGCCCGGTCCCAAGCGATACCGCCGGAGGCAGACTCGCGCAGCCTGATGTGATCTCGCTGTTACAGCGAGCGCCGTTGATGACCGAGACCGTGCCGTCGATGTCGTTCGTGACGTAGACGGTGTCGGTTTCCTGATCCACCGCGTCGAACGAGGTGCCCGATCCCACAGTGATGGTGCGAGGAGCCGTGCCGCACCCCGTGCCGATGCTCCCATTGCAGGTCGCGCCGTTGATCATGGAAACGGTGTTTCCGTTGCCGTTGACGCCGTTGTCGGCTGTGTAGATGCTGTCGGTGGCAAGATCGACGTCGAGCGCCTGAGGACCGTTGTCGTCTGTCACCGTCTTGACCGGCTGTCCGCACCCCGACGTGGTCAGCGCGTTGCACCTCGCCCCGTTGATGACAAAGACACTGCCTTGCGGGTTGGCGACGTACAGCGTGCGGGTTCTTGGATTGAAGACGTCATAGACGTCGAAGCCGCCGGTGTGGATCGTTGCCAGCGGTGTGCTACAGCCACTCGTGACGGTCGCATTACACAGCCGGCCGTCGACCACCGACACGGAGCCCAGGGCGTTGGCGGTGTAGATGGTATCTGTCTGCTCATCCACGGCAGCCGCCAGCGGATCAGCCGCGACCCTGGCTCGCGCGATGACATGGCAGTTGGAAGCGACCGTGGCATTGCAGGTCGCGGTGTCGACGATGTCCATCTCATAGCTCGGCGTGGAATTCGTACAGAACGCCGTGGGGCACTGAATCGGGACGTAGAGCGTGTCCGTGCGTGCATTCACCGCTGGCGTCCCGGGGCTTCCCGTGATGTTGATGAATCCTCGCTGCAGCGACGCTGGGTGAGCACCGGCAAGCGGGGCCTTGACCTGCGCTCCGACCTGCACCGGGCCGGCAGCGGCCATGAGTACCAAGGCGACCGCGGCTCCGAAGAGGATGCCGCCCTTCCTGAGGCGCATATCACCACCTCCGTGCGCGCCCCCGACGGCTTCCCTGCCCGAGGTCGCGTGCTTCTCTGACCGCCTCCACGGCATCCCTTAAGTCAGGCGTTCAATCCGTTTGAACGAATGTTCAGGATGTACGCATGGACACGACGTTCAGGGGTACTACGCCCCATTGGTCACGCGCCAGGCAATGTCCACACGGGGATCCGGCGTGTATGCGCAAACCGTTCCGGTGTGGATCGTCGCATCAAGGTGGGCGCCGAGGTCGCCGTCGGCCGAAGCAATCCGCTGCATCGCCGACCTGACCGCGCGCACGACGTTCAGTCGAGCCCGCTCTGCGATCGATCCCGCGTGGCGCGACCGCCCTCCCAGGCCGAGAGCTCTGCTCAGCTCATGAGTGATGAAGTCCAACTCCTCGCGGAGAAGACCCACCTCATCCGCTGTACCCCACGCCTCGGCCGTCTCGATCGCCTCACGCAGCTCGGCCATGCGGGCCCGGTACGCGCGGCGCGCCTCAGCATCGAGGAGTTCTCCTGCATCACCCGACGCGATCGCATGGGCGGTCTGGTCGCCACCCGGGGCGCCGAGCCGCTCGAGATCCAGGGCGGTGTGCGGACGTCCAGGATCCGCAAGCAGGTGCTCGAGGACGCGGAGCCCTTTGCTGTCGCGGAGCCGAAATACCCGCTTCGCGTACGTGATCGTCCAGTACTCGCCCTCGCGCTCGAAGCTGGCGCCATCGTCGGCGGGCATTGGTTCGTCGCAAACGCCCGCGTCGACATGGCGTCGCCGTATCGGCACAAGGCCGGTGTGACGGAGAGCCAGTGCGAGTGCCTCGTCGATCGTGAGCGCCCCGCCTGCAGCGCAGGCCGCGACAAACGATGCATCGCCAAGATGTCCGCGCACGGTTGTCGCCCATTGCTCATAGCGCTTGCGCTCGTCGCCGAGCATGCGGAATCCGAGAGCACGCTCTTCGGCCTCCACCGCACCCCAGGCTCGGGCGGCCAGAGGATATGCCCCCAGTCCAGCGAGGGCGCTTGCGATGCCTGCAGCGCAGAGGATCCGGCTGCGGCGTTCGCTTACCTCGGTGATCTCCAGGCTCGCCTGGTAATAGGCGACAGCGCCCCGATAGTCGCCGCGATCCAGCGCCAGGTCGCCGAGGCTGTGGAGCGAGTGCCGGACCAGTCCCGGAAACGAGGAGCGAGCCAACCGAATTGCATCCGTGAACAGCCGCTCACTCTCGTCGTAAGAGCCCTGATCACGCGCGACGCCTCCTAGCAGGTGCAATGTCGCTGCGCGTCCCGCGTTGTCCGTGATCTCTTCGAACAACCCCAGGGCGTCGCGATGAAAGGTGCTGGCCCCGTCCAATTCGGCACGCTCGCTCGCGATACGCCCGAGGCGGTTGAGCAGGAAGGCAACCCGCTGCACGTTCCCCAGGGCGCGGTGGAGGGCGAGACTCTGTGCGTAGTACTGCTCCGCCTGGTCAGGGTCGGGCACCACGAAGTAAGCGAGGAGTCCAGCAGCCTCCAACGCGGCTGCTCGAAGCGGGGGGCTGACTGAGACGTCGCCAAGCGGCGCCGTCTCGAGCCACCCGCAGGCATCGTGACGATGGCCCCGGTCGATCCAGAACCTGGACAGCGCGATACCGAGACGCATGCAGAGGTCTGTCTCGCCCGTCATTTGCGTCCAGGCGAGCGCAGCGCGCAGGTTCGCCAGGTCCTCGTCGAGTTCGCCGAACGTCTCCGGGTTGGATGGCCAACTCTGTGCGCCCGCCTTCGCCTCGGCAGCCAGCGTGAAATACGCTCCATGTCGTCGCGCGAGCTCCTGTTGCTCGGTATCCGTCAGCAGCTCGGCGGCGAACTCCCGCACGGTCTCCAGCAGCGCGAAGCGATTGTCTCTCCCCCGCTGAACGAGACTCTTGTCAACCAGCGATGAGATCGTGGCGAGATCTGCAGTACACACCTCCTCCGCAGCCCTGAGATCGAAGCTGGCCGCGAATATCGCGAGATGCTTGAACAGGTCCCGCTCCCCCGTGGACAGCAGGTCCTCGCTCCATTCAATCGTTGCTCTGAGGGTCTGATGACGCATGGGCGTGTCACGCGCCCCGCCGGTGAGCATCGGCAGTCGACGCTCCAATCGCGTCAGGAGCCCGCTGAGAGTCAGCACATTCATCCGCGTTGCGGCAAGCTCGACGGCGAGCGGGAGGCAGTCGAGCCGGATGCAGATCGCCTCGACCGTCTCGTCTTCGACGAACATGGGATCAACGGCACGAGCTCGCTCGACGAAGAGGGCCACGGCATCGGCGGTGCGGAGCGGCTGCACTGTGAAGCGTTGTTCAGCGGTGATGCGTAGCGGCTCTCGGCTGGTGACAAGGACGTCCACTGATGGGCACGCCGCGAGCAACGAAGCGAGCAGGGGCGCGACTCCAGTGACCACCTGCTCGACGTTGTCGAGCACCAGGAGCAGGCTTCGCTTCGCAAGGTGCTCGGCAAGCGAACCGTTTGCTTCGACCGATCGAGCGATTGTCTGCTCCACCAAACGAGGGTCGCGAAGGGGCGCGAGCGGCACCCAGTAGACACCGTCCGGGAACCGCGCCGTGGCGTCGGCGGCCATCTCGATTGCGAGTCGAGTCTTGCCGGAGCCACCCGCGCCGAGCAGGGTCACCAGTCGATGCGTTCCGAGCAACGCACCAGCGACCTGCAGCTCATCTACCCGGCCGATAAACCGGCTCTGTTGGGCCGGAAGATTCATAGCGGAAAACCCTCTGCTGGGGCACAGTACACCGGGCTGACCACCCTAGACAGCGTAGTGGGTCAGTGCGGGCTGGGAGGCCGAGGAGTCTCACGGCGGGCTATCAGCGCCATGAGAAGCGCGAAGAAGAAAAGAAACACCAGCACCACCGCCGTGCCGCTGAGGACAGGGATGGATCGCACCCAACCGAACACCACACCGAGCAGCAAGAGCACGAACGCGCTCGCGAGCAGCCACCGCGGGCGACCAGCTAGCCAGCGCATGCCCCGATTCTCTCACTGATCGCGGCTACCCCAAAGGCGCGGTCGTCAGTCCGTGGGAGGTGCGCTGGGAGGACCGGCCGCGGTGGCGACCGCTTCGGGCTTTTCCTTCTTCTCGCGACGGACGCCCTTGGGCACGAGGCGCATCTTCACCTCGTCGTCCACGACTTCGACGATCACCGCGTCACCCGGACCGTGCTTGAGGCGGAGCAGCTCCTCGCTCAACGGGTCCTCGATGACACGCTGGATCACGCGCCGTAGCGGGCGAGCGCCATAGATCTTGTCGAAGCCCTCGATGACGAGCTTCTCCTTGGCGTCGTCGGACACTGTGAAGGTGAGCTCCTGCGCCGCGAGATGCATTGCCACCTTGGCGAGCAGCAGATCGACGATCTGGCGCATCTGCGGATGGTCGAGACGCTGGAAGACGACGACAGCGTCGACACGGTTGAGGAACTCGGGACGGAACTGCTTCTTGAGCTCGTCCATGATGCTGTCGCGCATCTTGCCGTGCTCTGACGAGGACGCCCGCTCATCCGGCACGGCCGGCTGGAACCCGAGCGACATGTTGAGCTTCAACCCGTGCACGCCGAGGTTGCTCGTCATGATGATGATGGTGTTGGCGAAGTTGACCGCCTTGCCCTTGGCGTCACTGAGCCGGCCATCCTCGAGGATCTGCAACAGCATGTTGAAGACCTCGGGGTGCGCCTTCTCGATTTCGTCGAAGAGCACGACCGAGTACGGGCGGCGACGCACTGCCTCGGTGAGCTGGCCACCCTCGTCGTAGCCGACGTAGCCTGGCGGCGATCCGACGAGTCGCGCGGTGGAATGGCGCTCCATGAACTCGCTCATGTCGAGCCGGATGATCGCGTCCTCGTTATCGAACAGGAAGGCCGCGAGCGCGCGCGAGAGCTCGGTCTTGCCGACGCCGGTCGGGCCGAGGAACATGAACGAACCGATCGGCCGCTTGGCATCCTTGAGGCCGGCGCGTGCACGGCGCACCGCCTGCGAGATCACCTTCACCGCATCGTCCTGACCGATGAGGCGCTTGTGGATCTCCTCCTCCATGCGCAGCAGGCGTGAGGTCTCCTCTTCGACGAGGCGCGAAACCGGGACTCCGGTCCACGACGAGATGATCTCGGCGATGTGCTCCTCGGTCACGTCCGGGACGGTCGCGCCGAGCTCGTCACGCCACTTGGTCTCCTGGGAGACGTACTTGTCCTTGAGCTTCTTTTCCTTGTCGCGGAAGTTGGCCGCAGTCTCGTAGTCCTGCGCCGCGATGGCCTCTTCCTTCTGCGTCTGCTGCTCGCGAATCTCGCGCTGCATGGCACGCAACTCTTCCGGCGTGGTGGTGAGCTTCATGCGCACGCGCGCGCTCGCCTCATCGATGAGGTCGATCGCCTTGTCCGGAAGCGAACGGTCGCTGACGTAGCGCACCGACAGCTCGGCAGCGGCCTTGAGCGCATCGTCGGTGATCTTCACCCGATGGTGCTTCTCGTACAGCGGACGGATGCCGTGCAGAATCTCGATGGTCTCGGCGAGCGACGGCTCGTCGACGAACACCGGCTGGAAACGGCGCTCGAGCGCTGCATCCTTCTCGATGTACTTGCGGTACTCGTTGAGCGTTGTTGCGCCGATGCACTGGATCTCGCCACGCGCGAGTGCGGGCTTGAGAATGTTGGCGGCGTCGATAGCGCCTTCTGCGGCGCCGGCACCGACCAGCGTATGCAGCTCGTCGATGAAAAGGATGACCTCGCGCGACGCGCGAATCTCATCGAGGATCTTCTTGAGACGCTCTTCGAACTCGCCGCGGTACTTGGTGCCCGCGACCAGCGCGCCCATGTCGAGCGTGAGCACGCGCTTGCCCATCAACGACTCGGGAATGTTGCCGAGGATGATCTGCTGCGCGAGTCCTTCGGCGATGGCGGTCTTGCCGACACCGGGCTCGCCGATGAGCGCCGGGTTGTTCTTGGTGCGCCGGCTGAGGATCTGCACAACGCGCTCGATCTCCATGGCGCGGCCGATCACCGGGTCAAGTGAATTCTTGATGGCCAGGTCGGTGAGGTCGCGGCAGAACTGGTCGAGCAGCGGCGTCTTGGAGGGCTTCTTCTGCGCCTCCTTCGACTCCTCGTCGATGCCGGACTCGTGGAGCAGCTTGTCGATCTCGCCGCGAACCTTCTCGAGGTTGGCGCCGAGGTCCTCGAGGACGTGGGCTGCGATGCCCTCACCCTCGATGAGCAAACCGAGCAGAAGATGTTCGGTGCCCACATAGTTGTTGCCCATCCGCCGCGCCTCTTCGAAGGAGATCTCGATGACCTTCTTCACGCGCGACGTCGGGATGATCTGCTGAATGATGATCCGCTCGTTGCGACCGAGCACCGACTCGATCGTGCTGCGGACCTTGTTGATCTCGACACCAAGATTGTTCAGGACCTTGGCCGCAAGTCCTTCGCCTTCACGGAGCAAACCAAGCAGCAGGTGCTCTGTGCCGATGTACGAGTGATGCGAACGCTCAGCCTCCTCTTGGGCAAGCGTGAGCACCTTCTTCGCCCTTTCGGTGAAGCGCTCGAACGGGTACAAAACCGCCTCCATTGCCCTTCCGGCCCCCCCGTGGATGGAAAGGGTCAGAACCCGGGCACTGCTGTAACGCCCCTCATAGTACCCGGCCCGGCGGACAGCTAAGCAACTTTGCAAATACGGGCCGGTGCCCGCGCCGAAACGGCCTCGTCGCTCCGCACAAGTACGACCGGTACCGACTCGGTGACGGCGCCCTAGGTTTTCGGCTCGCTCGGGTCTGCGTCCGTCGATGCTGCGGTCGTCGCAGCCGAGGATTCCGCCGGCGCTGTCGGCGCCGTTTCGGCGGCAGACTCTTCAGCGTCCGCTGCCTCTTCGACCTCTGACTCCAGCTCGGAGTCGACATCGTCGTCGTGATCCTCGGTGTCTGCCTGGACCTCGGCTGCCTCGTCCGCGGCAACGTCGTCGTCAGAGTCCGACGCGTCGTCGGCGACCTCGTCGAACGCAGCCGCATCGTCGGCCAGCGCGTTGTCCGCGACAATCTCCTCGGCAGTGGCCTTGCCGGTCGCGACGGCCTCCTCCACGTCTGCGCGTGTGGTGCCCTCCACGCCTGCGTCGGTGAGCGCGGCGCCCATCGGGGTCACGGCCGTGACGACGGTCTCGCCCTCTTCGTCGTCATCTTCGGGGTAGTCATATGACGGAGGCGTGATCTCGTCGCCCTCGCCGGTCGGACCGCCGCCGTGCAACTGGCGCAGGGAGAGGCTGATGCGCCGGCGGACCTTGTCCGCGCTGAGCACCATGACCTCGACCTCCTCGCCAACTTTGAGGACGTCTTCGGTACGTTCGACGTGATCCCAGGACAGCTCGCTGATGTGGAGCAGGCCCTCGACGCCGTCTGCGATCTGCAGGAACGCACCGTATTTCTTGGTCTTGGTGACGATGCCGGGCACCGCCTTGCCGGGCGGGAACTGCTGCTCGATGGTGTCCCAGGGATCCTGTGACATCTGGCGCAGCGAGAGGCTGATGCGGGACAGCTCCGGGTCGAGCTTGATGACCTTGACGGAGACCTCATCGCCCACGGTGAGCACGTCGCTGACGTTATTGATGCGATCCCACGACAGTTCGCTGATGTGGATGAGGCCGTCGGCGCCGCCGAGGTTGACGAACGCGCCGTACGAGGTGACGCCGCTGACCTTGCCGGTGATGACATCGCCGACCTTGAGCTTCTCGAAGAGCTCCTCGCGCTGGCGCGCGCGATCCTCATCCTGGGCCGCGCGCTGCGACACGATGAGCCGGTTGCGCTTGCGGTTGACCTCGAGGATCTTGACCGGGATCTTGGTGCCGACCAGCTCCATGAGGTTGCCGCTGAACTGGCGTGCCACCTGGCTGCTGGGCAGGAACCCGCGCAGGCCCATGATGTTGACGATCAGGCCGCCCTTGTTCTGCTCGCGAACCTCGGCGTCGAGGATCTCGCCCTCCGACTCCTTCTCGGCGACCGCCTGCCAGATGCCCTCGGCGCGCGCCTTGCGCAGGCTGAGGACGACGTTGCCGTGCTCATCCTCGGGCTGGATGATGTAGACCTTGACCTGGTCGCCGGAGTTGAGGACGACCGTCTGCTCGCCGCGTGCCGACAGCTCGCGGTTGGAGATGATTCCCTCGCTCTTGGCCCCGATGTCGACGAGCACCTCGTCGGGATCGACGCGGACGACGACACCATCGACGATGTCACCGTGGGCCAGGGCCCTGATCGAATTCTGATCCTCCTTGAGGAGGTCTTCCATGGTGAGCGTCTCGGGCTCCTGGGCCGTCGTCGGGGTCAATGCACTCCTTTGCTCGTACTCCTGCCTTCAGATCAATCTCTCTCGCCGGTCAGGGTCGCGGGCTTTCGCCTTCAAATGATCGTGTCCGTGGCGTGAAATGGCGCGTTTGCGCCGATGCCATCACGATCTCGCCGAGTGTAGCACCAGAGGCTGATTGCTCCTCCTTCGCCGATTCGTTGCACACCGTTGGCGCCGCCGCGACAGTGCCATCAGCGAGGCGTCGCAGCCGCCATGCGACGCTGCGCCACGAAATGCGAGTGACCATCACCTGCGAGGAATGCGGCGAGCGACACCGTCTCGAACGGCGTGTCAGCGAGCCGGGTCCCATCTGGATCGTGTGCCACAACTGTGAGCTTCCGCTGCAAGCGGTGCTCGACGGAGTGACATCCCCGACTACGGCTCCTGCAGCCCAGCCCTCACGGACTCCGTCCGCCTGGGCGGGCGTCGTCGACTTCCGCGCCGCCTGAGCGACGCCGCTCCTTCGGGAGCCCCGTCACCAGGCAGCATCGAGGAGGGGGCGAAAGGAACCGATGGCGGTGGTATTGATGACGGGACCTGAGCTACGCTAGGTCCCATGGCGACCACCTCCGCGCCCACGCCCACCAAGGCGCCGGCACCGGCGAAAGCCCCAGGACGCGAGGAGCGCGACCAGCGCGAGTTCGGCTGGAACGTGATGGTCTGGAACGACCCGATCACCCTCATGTCGTATGTGGTGCTCGTCCTGCGCCGTCTCTTCGGCTACGACCACGCGACGGCCACCCGCCTCATGCTCCAGGTCCACAACGAGGGCCGCGCCGTGGTGGCCACGCAGCCGCGCGAGCAGGCCGAGGTGTCCGTGGCGCAGCTCCACTCCTTCGGACTCCAGGCGACCCTGGGTCGTCCCTGAGCCGCCGGAAGGCTCGGCACATGGCCCAGGTGCTCCGTCGCCGCGGGCGGATCCAGGTAAAGGTGGACAAGCGCGAACGCGAGGCGCTGATCGGGATCATCGATTCCCTGAGCCCCCGGCTTGCCGCGCCGCTGGCGTCGGCGCCGCGTGCGTATGACGACGCGAAGCTCCAGGCCGAGTACGACCGCTGGGTCCGGCCGGACATCGAGAAGGGCCGCGAGGTGGACCTGACCATGGTCCGCAACGCGCTCAGCGCCGGCGAGGACACCCTCCCGCTCACCGAGGCGCAGACGATGGCCTGGCTGAGGGCCTTCAATCACCTCCGTGTCGCCGCGGGCGAGATCCTCGGGATCGAGGGTGACGGCTGGGAGGACACGGCGACGGACGCCACCAAGCAGCGCCCGGAGTACGGGGTGCTCCTCGCGCTGGGCTATCTCCAGGAGGAGCTGGTCGCGGCGCTGGACTCTTAAGAGAGTCAGGGCCGGGTAGGCGCGGCTGTCCCGGGGGAGCCGGCGGCATTGGGTGAGGTGCTCGCCAGTTACCCGTTTGGGTTCGTGTAGACGTGCACATCGTCACCACCGTCGACTCCGACGCAGAAGCTGGTGTTGGGACAGGAGACGCCGACTATTGCATCCGCGCTTTGCACCGTCACCCGCATCTGAACCCATGCGGACGATCCGCCCAGAGGATCGTGGGACACGAAAACAGCACCCGCCGGACCGCCGACGATGCAGAAGTCCCGAGCGAGGCAGGAGATGCTGTCCAGCGACGTCGTACCGTCGAGCCTCGTGACCCTCCAGGCGCTCGCACGGCCGGTTGGGTCCGTCGACGTGACGACGTCCCCCTGCCGCGTGATAGCGGCGCAGAAGGTCACGGTCGGGCACGAGATGGCCGAGATGGAATTGGCGGCTGGGAGCACCGCGTGGGTGATCGTCCATCCACTCGCAGTCCCGCCGGGAACAGTGGAAGTGAGAACGTCACCAGACCCGTCCGCCGCAACGCAGAACGAACGGCTCGGGCACGAGACGGCGGTGAGTGCAGATGCGCCAGGCAGCTCGGTGCCGCCCACGGAGCCCCCGTTAGCCCCGGTCTCCGTGTACGTCGCCACATAGCCGGCATTCGTCGCGGCGGGAAGGCCCGGAATCTGACCGGTGAATCCCCCAACGATGAAGCAGACTGCTAGATCGCACGAGATCCCAGCGATGCTCAGATGACCCGAGTCAGGGGATCCGAGCCCGTCGATTCGGAGCGTACCGAGCGCACCGTTCGCCTGCGGTAGTGTCGTGGCGACGTCGCCACTCTGACCCACCACCACGCATCGGGTCGGGTCGACGGCGCATGAGACGCCAACTGCTGGCGTCGTGAAGACCTTGATGCCCCCGTCGGATGGCAATGCCGAAGCACCCGATTTCCGACAACACGGTGGCACGACGTCGTTCACCCATGGCACCCATGCATTCGCGCCGCCACCCGGATCGGCAGAGGTGAACAGATCACCGCCCTGATCGAACGCGACGCAGTAACCGGATTTGAGGCACGCGACGCCGCTCAGACCGCCGGCAACGCCCAGGAGGTGAATCGACTTCCAGTCCGCTGCTGGGCGCGCTGCTGGGCGCGCTGGTGCCGGCGGTGCGACCGACGCGCTGCGCAAAGCGATGGAGACGCCGACGATCGCACCGCTGATCACGATCACCGTGGCTGCGAACGCTGTGACCGCTTTCCACGACCCGGTGGTCGTGCGGTCGTTGGGGCGGCGTCGGGGAACGCGCTCGGCGTCCGCAAGCAGGGACTTGGTCAGCGTGCTCGCGCGCTCGTCGAAGGTGGGCACCATCATCGTTCGGCCTCCTGACTGTCGCTCCACTGCATGCGGGTGGCGAGACGCCGCCGAGCTGCACGGAGTTGGATCTCCACGGTTCGGGGCGAGCAGCCGAGCGCGGCTGCGGTCTGTGCGGTGCTGAGGTCCTCGCCGTAGAAGAGCACGACGGTTGCGCGCATGCGGGGCGGAAGGCTCTGCAGCGCGGCGTGCCAGTCGAGCACCCCGACGCTCGGCTCCCAGCTCTCACTCGGCGTGGGCTGCCACGCGCGGGCGAGCCTGCGAAGCTCGCGCGCCCACGCGCGGCGTCGTTGCAAGGCGAGCCGGACCACCATCGTCCGCAGAAGCGGCCACGCCGGCCCGCGCAGGTAGTCCGGCTCGCGCTGGACGCGCTGGACCAGCTGCAGAAAGGCGTCATGAGCGAGGTCCTCTCCGGCAGCGTTATCGCCGGAGAGGACCGTTCCCAGTGCGACGAGCCTCTGGATCTCCGCAGCGTAGACGTCGTTGAGCGATCCACCGTCGTGGGCCGCGTCGCCGGCGGGCTGCCCCGCGGTTGCTTTGCCTTCCCGAGCCAAGGCGAACATCGCCGCGTCGCTCATCACGCCTTATATATGCCGGTCGGGGCGCCTACCCCTTAGTTGCCCTGGCGTGGCCGGGTGCGCATGCCTGGGTTCAGCTTTCGGGAAACCCGTCCTTCGGGGGCCGGTAGTGCGATGCGTCGATGACCTGGTGATGGACGTCTTCCGAGGGATGCGTCTCAACCGGTGGCCAGCGCGCCCAGATATCGGCGGTCTCGTGGTCGAACCCGTCCACCAGCACCGGGATCCAGATCTGATTCAGGAACGCCTCAACCTCGATCGGTTCCGCGAACATGCGCCAGCCCCCGCCACGTGGCGTATTGGTCAGATGCGCCTGCGCCTCCTCGTTCGAGCTCTGCGGACCCGGTGCGGGATCAGCGTGCTCCGCCATCGTCTCGGCCTCCTCAATGGGCAGCGGAATGCCTCATAGTGCACCACTGGGAGGCTCGTATCGGGGGACTATTAACGGAGGCGCCGCTAATGACACGCAACCAATCACGCTGGATTCCCTTGACTGCCGTGGGTTTCGGCGCAATGCTCGCCGCCTGCGGCGGTTCGAGCACGCCGGCGTCATCGTCGTCGGCCGCAGGGGCGCCGACCGCGACGGCCACGGCAGCACCCACCGCGACGATCTCGATTCCCACCACCGTCGCGGCGTCCTCATCCTGCCCGTCAGGGAGCACCGTTACATCCGCGCTTGGAACCTCGGCGCTGCCGAATGCCGTCGGCATCGCCCCGACCGCGGCAACCTCGGAACTTCCGGCCGGAGCAACCGGGATCGTCTGCGAATATCACGCAACGACGGAGAACGTGATCATCGAAGTCATCCAGAACATCCCGTCGTCCTACATCTCCGCATACAGCTCACACTTCCCCGCCGGATTCAAGACCGTGTCCGGCGTGGGTGACCAGGCCCGTTCCTTCGACCAGGCCCTCGGCGGCGGCAAGGACAATGAAGGCGTCGTGGCCACGCAGGGCACGACCCTGGTGGTGGTCGATGCCACCGACACGCCGGCGACCATTTCTCAGATCGAGTCCCTGGTCAGCTCGCTGCTCTAGCCGCCACCCGAGGCGGCACCCGGCGGCGTCCCCGCGGCAGCCTCCGTTCCAGCCGGCTGAACACCCGTGCAACCGGCGGTAGCCCGGTGATCATCCACGTCACCCATCCGGCAAGGACACCAACTCCCGCGCCAACGATCACATCGCTCGGGTAGTGCACTCCCACGTAGACGCACCCAAACCCCACAACGACCAGCCCCATCACAAACACCATCCCCACCCGCCTCCACGCCAGCACCCCAACCACCGCCGCCACCGCCGCAAACGCGGTAAGGCTGGAAGGAAACGAGTTGTTCGGCACATGCGGAAACAACGGCGTGAAATGCAAGGCCACAAAAGGCCTCACCTGATACGTCACCCTCCCCAACAGATGACACACCTCCTGCGTCACCCCCAACCCCAACAAAGCCGCAATCCCCGGCCGCAACCGCCCCTCCCAAAACGACAAGACTAGAAACCCTACGGGACAAAGAATCAGGAACGCCGCGGTCCCCCAAATAACAATGGGTGTAAGCCAGGGATTCGCCAGCGCAAACCCATGCAGCGCAGCCGAAGCCCCATCAATAAACGTAATCATCACGAAGCGATACGAACGCGCAAGAACAATGGTTTCGCCACAGCACACAACGCGGGCCAGAAAGGCCCTGGCCTAGCGAGCCCTAAAGCTGGGCGGGCGGCGGGTGGCACCGCGGGGGGCAGCGCCGACGCGCCCAAAAGCGCGGCGGCGAGGGGTCCCCGCGGTGACAGGACCCGCTAACCACAAGACCAGACTCAGTAGCGAGTAACTTTCATGGAAAAGTCCAGCGCCACCGCCGAATGCGTCAGCGCCCCAACGCTGATGTAATCCGCCCCCGCAAGCGCATAAGCCCGCGCATTGGTCACCTGGACTCCCCCGCTCACCTCAACCGTCGCACGCCCGCGAATCAACTGCATGGCCTCGCGCACCTGGCCGCAGGAGAAGTTGTCCAGCAGGATGTGCGACGCCTTGTCGGCGAGCGCCTGCTCGAGCTCCTGGAGATTGCTGACCTCGACATGGATCTCCATCTCCGGGTACGCCTTTCGGGCTGCCCGCAGCGCCGGGGTGATCCCACCGACGAGCGCGAGATGGGTGTCCTTGATCAGCACCGCGTCGTACAGCCCCATGCGGTGATTGACCGCGCCGCCCATGCGGGTGGCGTACTTCTCGATGGCGCGAAGGCCCGGTGTGGTCTTGCGGGTGTCGAGGATCTTGGCCTTGGTGCCGTCAACCGCCTTGACGTACTTGGCGGTCATCGTCGCGATACCGCTCAGATGCTGGAGGAAGTTGAGCCCAACGCGCTCCGCGGTCATCATGCCGCGCGCGGGTCCGAAGAGCCGCGCAACGATCTGATCGGCCTGGACCTTCTCCCCGTCCTTGGTCTTGGCGTCGAACTGAATGCGCTCGTCGACACGCTGAAACACGCGCTGCGCGATGCTGAGTCCCGCGATCACGCCATCCTGTTTGCAAACGATCTTGCCGCGGCAGGTCATATCCATGGGAATCACGGCCTGGGTCGTGACATCGCCAGCTCCGACGTCCTCGGCGAGCGCAGCCTCGATGAGCAAATCAATGCTCTCCGAAGAAAGCGCCTCGGTGATGGGTCTAAAGGTGACGGTCAAAGCGTGCTCCTCTGTCCTTGTGCATGACGAGATCGCCATACCATTGATCGCTTGCTTGGGGGAGATCAGAACGGAGATGGCACCCGCGGCTCTCTTCGCGAGCCAGGGCGGCCGTGCACACCAGCGACGCCGTGGAGGCCGCCGCGTGCAGCTGCATCGCGGGCAGCGTGTTGGCGCCCGCTGTCGCGGCCGCGACCTGCTCGCACTCGCGAGCCGCCGCCTGCAGGCCGGACTCATCGCGCACCACGCCGGCACCGGTCCAGAGCGTGTCGCGCAGCGTGTCCCATCCTTCACGAGGATCGACACGGGATGCGCGCGAGCTGGTGGCTCGCGTGGTCGCAGCAGCATGGGTCGGCGGCGATTCCGCCGCCCAGCCAAGTGCGGCGTGCACCGCGCGCTGCGAGAAGACGAGCGACTCGAGCAGGCTGTTGCTCGCCAGGCGGTTGGCACCATGGACACCCGTGTACGCGACCTCGCCGCATGCATAGAGACCGGGGACGCTCGTTGCGCCGTCGAGGTCGGTCCTGACCCCACCGATCATGTAATGCGCAGCCGGCGACACGGGAATCGGATGGCGCGCGATGTCGAGGCCGTACCGGGCACACGTGGCAGCGATGGTGGGAAAGCGCACCGCGGCGCGAGCGCCGAGCGGTGAGCAGTCGAGGAACACGCAGGACTCGCCGCTGCGCTGCAGCTCGTCCCAGATGGCCCGGGCGACGACGTCGCGGCCAGCCAGCTCACCGCGTGGATCCGCGTCGAGCACGAATCGCTTGCCATCGCGGTTGACGATCCAGGCACCCTCGCCGCGCACCGCCTCGCTGATCAGGAACCTGGGCGCACCGTCCACCGCGAGCGCGGTCGGATGGAACTGCGCGAACTCCATGCCCGCGACGTCTGCACCGACTTCGTAGCCGAGCGCAACGCCATCACCAGTTGCGGAGTCCGGGTTGGTGCTGTTCCGCCAGAGCCTGCTCGCACCGCCACTCGCGAGCACGACCGCTCCCGACGACAGGGTGGTGGTGTGCGAGTCGGTGGGATTGGTCGTGATCGACACGCCGCAGCCGGCACCGTCTGCCGTGGTGAGGATGCCGGTGACGTCCGCATGTTCGATGACCCGCGCACCACTCGCGCGCAGGCGCCGGATCAGCGCGGTTTCCACCTCGAGCCCGGTTGCGTCGCCGCGCGCATGGAGAATGCGCGGGCGCGAGTGCGCGGCCTCCTGGGCCAGCAGCAGCTCGCCGTTCTGCGTGTCGAATGCGACGCCCCACTCGATCAACTGCCGGATGCGGGCAGGGCCTTCCTCGACGAGCACGCGCACCGCCTCCGGATGGCAAAGCCCGCGGCCGGCGGCGATGGTGTCCTCGTAGTGCAATTCCGATGAATCCCCGTCACCAACGGCAGCGGCGATCCCGCCCTGCGCAAACCGGCTGCACCCATCATCGAGCGCGCCTTTGGTGACCACCGCAACCCGCGCGCGCGGCGCGGCGGTGAGTGCTGCCGAGAGTCCTGCTATGCCGCTACCGACGACGACAACGTCGTAATCCGTCGGTGCGATCCCGTTGATCACGCGATCGCCGCCTGCTCAACAAGGTGATTTGCACCCATGCGCAGCATCGTCAATGTGCAATCGCGCAGTGCTCGATCGACTATCGGCGCGCTGACGCACGACCCCTCGAAGCCGACCGAAGCTCGCGACGTTGTGGCGCGGTGGTTTCTCGACTTCATGATGACCCGCTGCATGATCTCCCCTAGACGCCACGACCAACGGGCGCTGTGTCGACCCCCAGCCGAACGACATCAATCAACCGTGTGTTTCCTATTCTAGCAGCCAGTACGATTTGGTTTGTAGGGGCTGCTTTTTCGACCTCCGTGAAGTCATCCGCCCTTACCACGGCGACGTAGTCCACGTCCAGTCCCGCGTTCGCCAGATGGGACCGAACAGTTGTTGCCAGCGCTGTCGCGTCTCGTTCCCCAGCCTCGTATCTGCCCATCGCCTCGGCCAGGCTCGACGGAATAGCCCTTGCCTGCACTCGTTCTTCCGGGCTGAGATAGACGTTGCGGCTCGAGACGGCGAGACCGTCGGTGTCCCGAACCGTAGGGCACACAACGATTTCGACGCCCGTGTCGAGGTCGCGAGCGAGGTGGCAAACTACTGCACACTGCTGCGCGTCCTTCTGCCCGAAGTAGGCGCGGTCGGGAATCCCGGCGACGAGCAGCTTGGTCACGACCAGCGCGACCCCGTTGAAATGTCCCGGGCGGCTGGCGCCTTCAAGCCTCGCACCCAGCGGCCCGGCGATGTCGAGCCCGGTCACCAGGCCGGCGGGATACATGGTCTCGACGGTCGGGACGAACGCGGCATGCACCCCCGCCGCGGCGAGCATCGCGAGGTCGGCATCCATGTTCCGGGGGTAGCGGGCGAAGTCCTCCGTCGGACCGAACTGTGCCGGGTTCACGAAGATGCTCACCACCACCCGGTCGTTGTCCGCGACCGCGCGGTCGATCAGGGCGCGGTGGCCGGCGTGCAGCGCTCCCATCGTTGGCACCATCCCGACCGAGCGACCCGCGGTGCGGCTGGCCGTCGACCACCGCCGGAGGTCGTCGGGGGTCGAGAGCAGCTCCGGAGTGTCAGTGGAAGGAGTGGGCATCGTCCGGGAAGCGGCCGTCGCGGACGTCATCGGCATACGATCGCGCCGCGCTGACGATGGTGTCGCCGAGGTCTGCGTATGTCTTCACAAATTTTGGTGTGACCCCGCGGACCCGGCCGGTGATACCGAGCAGGTCGTAGATGACCAGCACCTGTGCGTCGCAGTCGGGTCCGGCGCCGATGCCGATGGTCGGTATGGTCAGCTCGCCGGTGACCTGCGCCGCAAGGTCCCGCGGGATCCCCTCGAGCACGAGCGCGAAGGCGCCGGCGTCCTGGAGTGCGTGGGCATCGGCGAGGAGGCGCTCGCGGTCACCGGCACTGCGCGCCTGCACCCTCAGGCCGCCGAATGCGTTGACGGACTGCGGCGTGAGCCCGAGATGGCCCATCACAGGTATCCCGCGCTGCGTGAGGTGCGCAACGGTCTCGACGACCCACCCTCCACCCTCGAGCTTGACGGCGTGCATGCCGGCCTTCAGGTACTGGATAGAGCTGTCGATGGCGTCTCCGCAGGAACGCTGATACGCGCCGAAGGGAAGATCGCCGACCAGGAGCTGGTCCGGTGCGCCGCGCGCCACCGCGCGAGCGTGGTGGAGCATCTCGGTCATGGTCACCGGGATGGTGTTGGGATAGCCCAGGACGTTGTCCGCGAGGGTGTCGCCGACCAGCAGGACTGGGATCTCGGCCTCGGCGAGGAGTCGCGCGGTCGGGAAGTCGTACGCGGTGAGCATGACGAAGCGCTTTCCCGCCGCCTTCCACGCGGCGAGGTCCTTGATGGTGATCCCCACGGTCACGCCACCTGGGAGCCTGCACCGTCCGCGGCCGGTTGGATCGCATCGCCCCGATCGGCAACGAGCGACTCCATCGCCTGTGTGAGGTGCAGGTAGAGATCTCGCGCGTCCGGGTGGCTCTCGAGCGCATCGAGATGGGCGGCGATCGCGTCGGCATCACCGCGAGCGACCGGCCCGGTGAGTGCTGCGGCCGGCCCGGCGCGCCGGGCGTTATGGGCGGCGCCTTCGAGAAGCGCCGCCAACGCGGCGTGGGCGGTCTCGGGGCTCAATCCCGCCGCCTCGAGCAGCCGGGTCGCCTCGGCGAGCAGCGCCAGCGGAGCGTTGCCGGCGAGGACCGCGGCCGCGTGGTACAGCGGCGCGTCGGCTGGGTCGATGTCGAGCGGGGTGGCATGGAGCGCCGCGACCAGTGCAAGCAGCCGCTCGCGCAGGAGTCCGCCCGCGTCGACCCGGAAGTACGCACCTTCCAAGAGGCACGCGCTGTCCGGTCCGGCGAGCGCCATCAGCGGATGGAACACACCAATTTCGGCGCCGGCTGCGCTGAGCGGGGCGATCACCTTTACGCCAAAGCGGGCACCGAGATGGGCCACACCACGCCCCTGGAGCGAGACCCCCGAGGCGCCGATCGACGTCGCCACCGTCGAGATGGCGCCGTCCGGGACCGCCAGCAACGTCAGGTCGGCGACAGTCACGGCAGCGAGCGGCGAGTCCACGGCCGTGGCACCGACGGTATCGGCCAGCCGGGCCGCCATCTCGCCACGGCGGCTCGCGACCGCGGCGATGCGATACCCGGCGTCATGCGCGGCGATCGCCAGCGCGGAGCCGGCCCGGCCGGCACCGATGATGGCCAGCGACGGCGTCGCCACTCCCTCCACGTCTCGGTCCTCCTGTGGATCCAAGCGCTCTGCGATCCAGGTCGCCGACCCGTCAGCGGCAGCGTCCTCGAGGCGCGTGCAGCGTCCCCGGGTCGCATTGGAGCCGTCGACGGCCACGGTGGCCCGTCGGCCAGAGTGTACCCCTACGCTCCGGCGGCTGCCTCGGCGGGGGGAACGAAGTCCGGCGGGGCCGGCGGTGCTGCCTCGGGCGGCGGCCCGCTGCCGTTGACCGGCGCGACGCCGTTGTGCGACTCGGCTTCCTTGATGATTCGCTCCATCTCGGGGGCGTCCATCGTCTCGACCTCGACGAGCCGCGAAGCCAGGGCACGAAGCACGACCTCGCGGTCGCGCAGGACCTTCTTGGCGCGCTGGAAGGCGTCAGCGACGAGCTGGTGCACCTCCTGGTCGATCTCAGACGCGATGCCCTCGGAGTAGTTGCGCTGCTCGCCAAGGTCTCGTCCGAGGAAGACCATCTCCTGACGCTCGCCGAAGGTGAGCGGGCCGAGCTTGTCGCTCATCCCCCACTCTGTGACCATCTTGCGGGCGAGGTTGGTCGCCTTGCGGATGTCGTCCGAAGCGCCAGTGGTGATGTTGTCCTCACCAAGGATCAGGTCCTCCGCGCAGCGGCCGCCGAGGATCTGGGCGAGCTGGTCGACCAGCTCCGCCTTGCTCACGAGGTAGCGATCCTCGACGGGCAGGCTCATCGTCCAGCCGAGCGCCTGGCCGCGGCTGACGATCGTGACCTTGTGCACGGGGTCGGTGTGCTCGAGGGTGGTGCCAACCAGCGCATGCCCCATCTCGTGGTACGCGATGGTCAGCTTCTCCTTCTCGCTGATCATCCGGCTCTTGCGCTCCGGTCCCGCGATGACGCGCGCGATCGACTCCTCGAGGTCGTTCATCACGATGACCTTGCGGTTGCCGCGCGCGGCGAGGATCGCCGCCTCATTGATCAGGTTGGACAGGTCGGCGCCGCTGAATCCCGGGGTCTGCTTGGCGAGCACCTCGAGGTCGACACCTGGATCGAGTGGCTTGTTACGCGAGTGCACCTCGAGGATCGCGCGACGGCCGCGGATGTCCGGCCGGTCGAGCATGACGTGGCGGTCGAAGCGGCCCGGGCGGAGCAGCGCTGGGTCGAGGACGTCCGGCCGGTTGGTGGCCGCGATCACGATGACGTGCTGGTTGGTCTCGAACCCGTCCATCTCGACGAGGAGCTGGTTGAGGGTCTGCTCGCGCTCGTCGTGTCCACCGCCGAGGCCCGCACCACGCTGGCGACCGACGGCGTCGATCTCATCCACGAAGACGATGCACGGCGAATTCTTCTTGGCCTGGTCGAAGAGGTCGCGGACGCGGCTCGCGCCGACACCGACGAACATCTCGACGAACTCCGAGCCGCTGATGCTGAAGAAGGGCACGCCCGCCTCGCCGGCGACAGCCTTGCTGAGCAGCGTCTTGCCGGTACCGGGAGGTCCGACGAGCAGCACACCTTTGGGGATGCGAGCGCCCACCGCGACGAACTTGTCCGGATATTTCAGAAACTCGACGATCTCGTTCAGCTCCTGCTTTGCCTCATCAACGCCCGCGACGTCGACGAAGGTGATCGCCGGCTTGTCACCTGCGAGCAGCCGGGCACGGCTCCGGCCGAAGGACAGGGCTTGGTTGTTCCCGCTCTGGGTCTGCCGGAAAATCCACAGCAGGATCAGGGCCATGAGACCGAAGAGGATGAGGTTCGGAAGGATAACGCTCAGCAAGAAATTTCCCCCACCGGCGGCGTCGACGCTGTAATTGTAGAAGCCGGCATCCTGAAACTCCTTTGCGGCGACATCGGCGGACGATTCGACCGTGGTGAATTGCGTGGTACCGGAGTACCAGGTGACTGTCTGTCCGTCGCTCTGAATGACCGCCGGGTACTGGGTGCTGTCGTTGATGGTAGGACCACCGGTCGAACTCGAAGGGGTCGAGAAGTTGTGGATCGCCTGGTCGAGGTATCCGGCGCTCCTGGATTGGGCGTTGCTGCTCGGGAACGTCTTGTAGAGCACGGCTGCCAGCACGATCACGGCGAGCGCGATGACGATATAGGTGACGCTCCGGCGAGACGTGGGCACGAACTCAGTCTACCAGGGGTCCACAATCTCAACCCCCGGCGCGGCCACGGGGTCTGCCGAACTCAGCAATCGTCGCTGACGCTCCGCCAGCACCACCAAGCGGCGGCGGGCTCCGGGAAAGACCGCCTCGAGAGCAGGGATCACCTCGTGACGCACCCGGCTGCGCAGGAATCGCGGGTCCGAATTGCTGGGATCGTCGAGTGGCTCGATGCCGAGGGCGGCGCAGTAGGCGATCGTCGCCTCGCGCCACACGCGAAGCAATGGACGGACCAGCCGTCGCTCGCGTTCCGCCATCGCTGGGAGGCCGGCGGGCGATGCGCCGGAAAGCGCGCGCATCAGCACCGTCTCTGCCTGGTCGTCCGCAGTGTGACCGAGCGCGATGACGCCGGCGCCGACCCTCGCCGCCTCGGCGCGCAACGCCTCGTGGCGTGCGACGCGAGCTCGGTCCTGCAGGGACGCACCGGGCACGACCTGCACCGCGAGCGCCCGGAACGCGAGCCCGCGAGTAGCCGCGAGGCCGGCGACGAATGCGGCCTCACCCTCGGATCCGGAGCGGAGGCCATGGTCGACGTGGGCGACGGAGAGACGCCAGCTTCGAGGCGGCGCAAGCCGGGCCAGCGCATCGAGCAGTGCGGTTGAGTCCGGCCCTCCACTGCAGGCGATGAGCACGTGCTCGCCGGCGACGATGACGGCGCGGCGATCCGCGGCGGTCGCCACCGCTCGCCGCACTCGCGCAACCGCGGCGGTTCGCTCGCGCGGCGCCAGCGTGCCGGTACCTCGGGGCGTGGTGGCGGTTCCTGGATTCGAACCAGGGACATACCGGGTATGAACCGGCTGCTCTACCACCTGAGCTAAACCGCCAAGCAATGTGCTGGGGAGGGAAGGTGCGGAGACGCCCACTCGTGCGAACTCCACACGCGCCATCGTACCCGCCGAACACGGGTTCCTGGTCCGGGCACGAGGCAGTGCGTCGCTGGGCTATGGATAAGGCGAGGGCGGCCCAGGGTGGAGCCCGGGCCGCCCCTCATTCGCCTTCCTCCCTCCTAAGGGGCAGAGGAGTCCTGAAGGAGGAGCGGGGCGATGCTCGCAGGTCTCCGGAGTGCCGTGTGTCCGGTGGCGAACCGTCTGTCAGGCTCAGATGTTGGAGCGATCGCCGAGGCGACTGCGATCGCGCCTGCGTCCGATCCCAACGGCGACAGCGGTTGCGCCGGCCGATGAGCATCGCGACGCCAAGGCCCTGCAGAGGAGTGTTGGCGGCACCGGTCTCCGGCACACCGCCGGAGGTGACGGTGGTCGACAAAGCAGCGCACGCGCCCGCCGGCGGAGTGATCTGGTTGTCGTCAAGCGTCAGCGCGGCGCCGCGTGCCAGCGCACGTCCGCTGCGAATGCTGGCGCCCGTGGTCATAGTGACGCTCGCCAGCGCCATCAGGTTGCCCTGGAGCTGCGATGCCGTCCCGAGGTGGCCGAGCTGCCGACCTGCCAGAAGACCGAGCATCCCTCCGCTCCGTCGGTGAGTCGCACGACCGAATTGCTCGCTGTGGTGAGCGTGCTCTCGATCTTGAAGATGTAGACGCGGAATCCACTCAGCGTGAGCGTTCCTGTCAGCTGCGCAGAGGAGGCGAGGTCGCGGCCAACGCGGCCACCGGCCACGCGCCAGCGAGTATTGCGGCGGATACAACAACGAGCGGGAAGACACGGGAGCGTTGAAACATGCTCGCACCCTCGCTCGCGTCAACATATGGCCCGGGACAGAGTCGATGTCGAAACATCCTCCGCCCAAATGCGTTGCAACGACCGGCGATCCCTATGCAGTCACAGGGGTGTTCGGCCGTCGACGCCGCGCCAATGAAGCAACTGCATCAGTTCGATTGCGTACATATGCCTCTAGTCGCGATCCATTCTCTGCAGGACCATGTGAAGACGCCCCACCGGGCACATCGCATATGGAGATATCACGCATGATCAATCGCGCAACGCTCTTTGCAGGCAGACGGCAACTCGCCACCGTGGTCACCGGAGTCATCGCATCCGGCGGCCTGATCCTCTTGGCATCCAGCCCCGTGGACGCAGCGAGCGCCACCCAGGTTGTCACGGGTGCCACGCAGGGAGGCCTGCTGAGCATCACCGCACCTGGGGCCCTGGCACTGCCGACATTGGTCTCGGGGAGTTCCACTGCTGCGACGAGCCTCGGCAGCCTGAGCTGGACAGACACCCTCAATGACTCCATCGTCTCGAGCGTCACGCTTGCGGCAACGAACCTCTGGCATGCCGCGGGTGCCGGGCTGTACATCCCCTGGGCCGACTTCACGGTCACGGTGGACCCAACGGTGACCGGCAACGCCATGAACACTGGGTCAGCGGCGACCGTGCCCGCAGGAAGCCCATATACGCTCGCCGGAACCGCCACCACTGACTTCGCAACCTACTCCACGCCAATCACGCTGGCAACCGCGTCGGCAACAAGTGAGGGCACCTGGACGCAGGCGGCGAACCAGATTGTCGTGGCGGTGCCCGCCGACACCACCCCCGGCACCACGTTCGCGGCAACGATCCAGTACACCGTCACGGGCTAGCGGGTCCGATCTGGGTTGGGCTCCGCCTTCCCAGCCCAGAGTCCGGAGCCGGAGCCGGGCACGTGACTGCGTCATGCCGTCTCACAAGTCGACACAACTGGTGCCTTCCTGTGACGGCATCCGCGACTGAGAGCGCGCACCCTGAGGCCGGAAGGTTGAATTGAAGATTGCGTCGATCGCTCGTGCCGTCAGCGTTGGGCTTCGAACGATCGCATTGTTGGGTTTTGTCGCGCTGCTCACCGATGGTCTGGTGGCGGCGCCGGTTGCGCTCGCCGATGCAACTGCAGCGCCGAATCCGACGCAACTCTTCGGCGTTCACCCCGTGGAAGAGGGAAGCACGACACTTCCCGGCGGTCACTTCAACTTTGCACTCCTCCCGGGTCAGCGCATCACTGACGGGATCGTGGTCGAGAACCTCTCGAATCGGGCCCTGACGTTTCATGTTTACGGCGCAGACTTGATCACAGCGACGGGCGGTGGACTGGCTCCAGCGCAGCCGACGGCGACCAAGCGCGCGGTGGGCGCCTGGATCACGGTGTCGACGCCCACTGTGGTGGTCGCTGCGCATGCGCAATTCACAGACCAGTTCACGCTCATCGTGCCCGCCATCGTGTCGCCGGGGCAGCACCTCGGCGCGGTGGTCGTCTCGGCTGATGTCGGGGCGACGTCGCAAGACACACCGATCGAAGCTCGAGCCGCCCTGATCACAGTCGTGTCTGTACCGGGGACGGCGCATCCGTCGGCCGTGTTGAGCGCGCTGACCGGATCAACAGCCGTGGCGGGACAGGTCGGATTTGGCATCAAGCTC
This sequence comes from Candidatus Dormiibacterota bacterium, assembly GCA_003132525.1. GTDB lineage: Bacteria > Chloroflexota > Dormibacteria > Aeolococcales > Aeolococcaceae > Palsa-851. Next base: position 24,128 of record PKXZ01000041.1, read on the forward strand.
TCCAACAACGGAAATCTCCTGATCACCTATGCGGGCTCGATCGACATCGTCAACGCTGACGGACACGACGTGGCGCGGTTACCGGTGACGCCGGCCAACGCATATGTCGTGCCTGCTGGGCAGGCACCCCTCGCCGCGGTCTGGAGGCACCCCGCGTCGTTATCCGGCACGTACCGTGCCCAGGCGACGGTCAGCATCCTGGTGAACGGGGTCTCGGTGGCAACGCTGCATTCCCAGTCGCTTGCTATGCAGTTCTCGTCGGGACCCTCCATCGCGTTGGTTGTGGGCATTGGTCTGGGTGCGCTCGTGCTCCTCGCGATCGCGATATTGGCGGTCGGCCAGGCTCAGCGTCGCAGACGGCTCAAAAGCCGCACTCCAGTAGCCGGCGCGCGAAAGCGGCTCGTGTGGTGATACAGACAGACCGAACTGGACGACCCACACCGGTCGACGCCGGGCCTGACATTGATGACGCGAAGGTCTCAGTCGCCACGTCGCGTCGCGGGAAAGTCATGATCGTAGACGACGATCCGCTGATGCGCGAAACCACCGAACGTGTTCTCGCAAGGGCTCATTACGACGTGGTGCAGGCCGGCAGCGTCGCCGAGGCGCGAGTGCTCTGGGAGCAACACCGTCCCGAGGTTGCGTTGGTCGATCTCGAGCTCGGCGGAGAGCCGGGATCTGTACTCCTCAACGAAGCCTGGGTTCGGAGTTTCGACACGGCGATCGTGATCCTGACCGGTTCCGACAACGTCGACCTCGCGGAGGCGTCGTTCGAAGACGGCGCCTCGGGGTACGTGGTCAAGCCGTTCACCCCGAACGAGCTCCTCATGCAGGTCAGCAGTGCGCTGCGCAGGAGGCGTCTGGAACGCGCCTACGTGGGCCAGGTATTCGAACTCCAACGCAAGGTCGTCGAGAGCACCGTCGGGATCAGCGAGCTGAAGCTTCGTCTGGAAAGCGTCACCCTTGGATCGTCACTCGAGGACGAACGGATCATCGGGCATCTCAGTTCGGCGGTGTGCTTGCGTGACGACGACACCGGCCGGCACATCGAGCGTGTCAGCATCACCGCGGCTGCTCTCGCCGACTGGTGCGGATTCGTGAGTGATCCGGCCCCCGCCATTCGCCTCGCCGCTGCGATGCACGACGTTGGCAACATCGGCATCCCCGATTGGGTGCTGCTCAAGCCGGGTCGCCTCTCCCCGGACGAACGAACGATCATCGAACGCCATTGCGAACTGGGACACGCGCTCCTGAGCGGATCGACCAGCCCGGTGCTCCAACTTGCGGCGTCGGTTGCCCTCAACCATCACGAACGCTGGGATGGCAACGGCTATCCGAATCGCCGCAGCGGGAAGGACATTCCCCTGGAAGCGCGCATCACCTCGGTGGCGGACGTCTTTGACGCGCTGACCCGGGACCGTGTCTACCGGGCTGCACTTCAGGTGGAGACTGCCGTGGAGGTGATGGTTCGCGATCGTGGTGGGCTCTTCGACCCACAGGTACTCGATCTCTTTTTCGATCACCTCGACGCGGTGCTCGACCTGACCGAGTCGCTTCCAGACCCAGCAGTCCCCCGCGCCACGCGCATCGTCGTGGCCGGCGATGAGCCACTTCTGGTGGATGGGTTGCTGCGACTCATGAATCGACGAGGCGAGATACGCGTCCTCGGAAGCGGGCGGACCATCAGCGAGTCGCTCGACGCCGTCCGAAGCCTCCGCCCCGACGTGCTCCTGGCGGATTACCGCATGCCCGACGGCGAAACCGCAGCCTTGATACGGACAGTGCTTGTTGATCAGCCCGAGACCAAGGTGATCGTCCTGGTCGATGTTGCAGCGACCGACGACGCGGTGCGATGCGTGTCCGCCGGATGCTCGGGCGTGGTTGTCAAGACGGCCACCGTCGATGCCGTCGCGAGTGCCATACGACGCGTGCACGACGGCGAAGTGGTCATCGCCCCCGAACTGCTCGCGCTCGTTGTTTCGGGACTGCGCCGTCGAGACCGCCGCGTCGGCGACGACATCACGCGTCGCGAGCTCGAGTTGCTCGGACATCTTGCACACGGTCTTTCCCTCGCGGATATCGCTCGGACGATGTCGATCAGCATGAACACCGCTCGGAACCACTCGCAGCGTGTGATCGAGAAGTTGGGTGCGCACTCCAAGCTCGAGGCCGTCGTGATTGCCACGCGCGAAGGCCTGAACATGGCGCCGCGATGACCACCGCGCGACTCGCCGGCACCAAGCAGTTCCTGGCCTTCACGGAAGTCTGCCCGGACGCGATCATCATCGTTGATGGCACCAACGCCATCCTGTTGGTGAATGTACGCGCCGCATCGCTGTTCGGCTACGAGCCGACCGATCTGATCGGCAAGCCTGTCGACCTTCTGATCGCGGGGTTCCCTCGCGACGCGGAGACGCGCAAGGGTGCTTCTCAGCTCGAGGCTGCGACGGAGCGCCACACAGTCAAAGCGCTGAACCTCCTCGCGCATCGTCAGGACGGCTCCGAGTTTCGGGCAGAGGTGCTCGTCACCGCGATTCGACATGGCCGAGGCTACGTCGCCATGGGGTCGGTGCGGGATATCTCAGAGCGTTTTGAGGATGGAGCCCGATTCCGAGGGGTGCTTGAAGCGGGCGAGGACGCGGCCGTTGGCGTGGACAAGAGCGGCCGGATTGCGCTCGTGAACCCGGAAGCCGAAGAGCTGTTCGGCAACACCCGCCGCGAATTGACCGACCAGCCCCTCGATGTTCTTGATCCGCAAACCTCCCGCAATAAGCCTTCTCGACACGGCGCTCGGAGGGTGAAAGGAGAGCTCAACGTGCAGGTGGCAGTGGGTACCCCACTGGAAGGCCGGCGAAAAGATGGATCGGCGTTTCCGGTTGAGATCTCTCTCTCGGCCGTTGAAACCAAAGAAGGCCCACTCGTCTCCGCGTCGATCCGCGACGCCTCGCATCGAGCGGAAACGCGGCGTGAACAGGACCGCGCCGAGGTGCAGAGCGCACGCGACCTCATTGAGTCACGGCTCCACCAGACGCACCGCCTGGAAAGTCTCGGTCAGCTGGCCGGCGGTGTCGCCCATGACTTCAACAACCTGCTTGCCGCGATTCTCAACTATGTCGCGTTCGCTTCCGAGGGGATCAGCGCGGAGATCAACACCCGGCCCGTGGGTTCGAGCGATCGCCTCACGGCGGTGCTCAGCGATGTCGGGCAGATTGGCGCCGCGGCGGAACGCGCGGCCGCCCTCACGCATCAACTGCTCGCATTCGCCCGGAGAGAGGTCAGGCATCCCGAGGTACTCGATATCAACAGCATCGTGAGCGACGTCGAGACACTGCTGCGCCGGACAATCGGCGAGCAGGTGCGTTTGATCACCTCGGGCGCACCCGATCTCGCCGCGGTACGAGCTGACCGCGGGCAGATCGAGCAGATTCTGCTCAACCTGGCCGTCAACGCGCGCGACGCGATGCCGAACGGAGGCACCGTGAGTGTCGCAACCGAGAATTACACAGTCGATGCGGCGTTCGCGACACTGCATCCCGTTGTCGAGGCCGGCCCGCACGTTCGTCTCTGCGTCACCGACACCGGCACGGGGATGGACCGGAAGACCATCGACAGGGCATTCGAGCCGTTCTTCAGCACGAAACCCAAGGACAAGGGCACGGGTCTCGGTCTCGCAACCGTGTATGGCATCGTGAGTCAGACGGGAGGAATGGTCGAGCTCGACTCGGAGATCGGATCCGGGACGACGGTCACGATTCTGCTTCCCAGCGTGGTGGCCGGTCTTGCGGCGCAGCCTGTCGCAGGACCGAGCATGCGCCTCCACCGAACGGGGGAGACCATTCTCGTCGTGGAGGACGAGGAGCTGGTCCGCGACGTGGCCACCAGAATTCTCACGCAGCACGGATACAAGGTGCTTGTCGCTTCAAGTGGCGACGCCGCGAGTGCGCTCATCGACAGTCACCCCAGCACGATCGATCTCATGCTCACCGATGTTGTCATGCCGGGGCTGACCGGGCGTGAGCTGGCTGAGCAGGTTTTGGAGGCACGCCCGGAGATTCGTGTGCTGTACATGTCCGGGTACCCCGAGTCGGTGATCGCGTCTCAGGGCGTGCTCGATCAGGGGATCAGCTTTGTCTCCAAGCCCTTTAACGCAGCGGATCTGCTTGAACACGTTCGAGCCGTTCTCGACGCCTGACCAAGACTGGGGTGCCAGTATCAGGCGCGATGGTGGTGGCCGACCCTGCGCTGGAGTCGAGCAGGCACCCTTTTAGACGCGCATCGATCGCCGCACAATTGCGGCATGGATGGAGGATTGATCGGCCGCCGGAACACGGGCGGCACCGTCGCCCGGCTCGCCTGGGCGATCCTGGCAGTCGTCGTACTCCTGACCGCCGCCGACCTTGTGCTCATGACGGTCAACGGCAGCCGCGGATGGAATGGCAGCTACGGGATCACCGGTGTCAGCACGGCGGTGCCGCTGACCTTCGCGGCGATGGGCGCGCTGGTCGCATCGCGGCAGCACAACAACGCGGTGGGGTGGATCTTTCTTGCTGCCGGCCTCTCCTGGGCGTTGGGGGCGACTGCGCAGCAGTACGCTATCAGAACGGTGTTCGTCGCACCAGGGAGTCTCCCCGGTGCGGTGGTGGCGGCCTGGCTTGGCTCGTGGGCGTTCCTACCAGTTCTGTCACTTCTCGGGATCTTTCTGCCGCTGCTGTTTCCCCACGGCGGGCTGCCGTCGCGCCGATGGCGGATCTTCGCGCTCTTCATCGGTGTCGTCGCGGTGGCCGCCATCGTCGTCGACGCGTTCCCGCCGGCCAATCTCACGATCAACAGCGGCGGTGAGCTCCAGAACGCGTCGCTGCTCGCCACCGGTCAGAACGATCAGCTGGCGAACATCGCCGGACTTTTGCAACTGCTCCTCGCTGCTGGTGCGGTGGTCGCAATCGCCGGCATGATCCTGCGCTACCGGCGCGCGACGGTCGAGATGCGCCACCAGCTCAAGTGGTTCCTGTTCTCGGGCGCCATCCTCGTCGCGGGTGTGATCACCACGACGTTCACATCGACCAACTCCGGGTCGTCATTCGGCGCGGCGTTCTTCGTCCTCGCGGCGCTCGGATTGCCGGTCGCCACCGGCGTGGCGATTCTCAAGTACCGTCTGTACGACATCGACGTCGTCATCAGCCGCACCCTCGTCTACGCGTCACTGGCCGCACTGATCACGGCAATCTACGTCGGCATCGCGGTCGGCATCGGATCGCTCGTCGGGAGCGGCGGGAAACCGAATCTCGGGTTGTCGATCGTGGCGACCTGTATCGTCGCGGTGGGCTTCCAGCCGGTACGCGAGCGCCTCCAGAGATTTGCCAACCGTCTCGTCTACGGCAGACGCGCAACGCCGTATGAGGTTCTGTCCGAGTTCTCGGGGCGTGTTGCCGAGTCGTATGCCAGCGAGGAGGTGCTGCCGCGCATGGCACGGGTCCTCTGCGAGGGGACATCCGCGGAAATCGCTGATGTGTGGTTGCGAAGCGGCTCCGCGCTGCGTCGTGCCGCGGCATTCCCCGACAACGCCGGCGCCGACGCGGCGGTGGAGCTCAACGGATCCGCTGTACCGAGCATCCCGCACGCCGATCGCATCGTGCTCGTGCGTCACCAGGGCGATGTCCTCGGCGCACTCACCGTCACCAAGCGACGCGGCGAGTCGCTCACACCGATCGAGGTCAAGCTCATGGACGACCTCGCGCATCAGGCCGGCCTCGTCCTCAAGAACGTCGGTCTCAGCGCCGACCTCCAGGCTCGACTCGACGATCTCCGCGCCTCCCGGCAGCGACTCGTCGCCGCTCAGGACAGCGAGCGGCGCCGGCTCGAACGCAACCTCCACGACGGCGCCCAGCAGCACCTCGTCGCCATCAAGGTGAAGCTAGGCCTCGTCGAGATGCTGGCTGACCGCGACGCGGACAAAGCGGCTGTGAAGCTCTCCGAGCTCAAGCACGATGCCGATGAGGCCCTCGAGACCTTGCGCGACCTGGCCCGCGGTATCTACCCGCCGCTACTGGCGGACCAGGGCCTCGGTGCTGCTCTCCGCTCTCAGGCGGCCAAGGCGACGGTTCCCGTTCACGTCGACTGCGACGCGTCGGACGCTATCCCCAGGAGACCGAGGCGGCGTTGTATTTCTGCACGCTGGAGGCGCTGCAGAACATCCAGAAGTACGCTGCCGCGTCAGTTGTCGACGTGCGCCTTCGCGCAGGCATGCGCGATCTCACGGTCGAGATCGTCGACGATGGCCGTGGGTTCGATATGCAACACGTGTCTAGTGGTGCGGGGCTGACCAACATGGAGGATCGGCTCGAAGCGCTCGGTGGCACCCTCCAGGTTGAGTCGGCCCCGGGTGCCGGTACGACGCTCCGTGCCACGGTGCCGATCGCGGCGCTCGCGCCTGCTTGAGGAGGGTCCCGCGACGTCTCAGCGCCGTAGCGCCGGTGTCCGATGTGAGGCAGTCATCGCGGGCCGGTCGCTGTTTCCCGTACGCGAATGATCGACGCTGTGTCGGCGGCGTATCAGAAGTGACGCTGCGTACGGTGGCGAACGGACGCCCGTGGGGCCGGGCGGCACGGTAGCGCGGGAGGGGTACGCCGTCACGAGGTAGCCAAAGCAATGTCAGGCCCCCGTACTCATCCAGGACTGCTGGAAGCTGCGACCAACGGCACGCCGATGCAGATCCTGGGCACGGCACGCAGCCGGCCAAGCGGAGGGCCCTTGGATGACACCATTGCAATGACAGGCATCGCTCGGTACCCAACCGAGGATCAGATATCACGCGATGGGTTGCTGGTCAAGGTGCTCGCGCTGCTGAACGAATCCACGGAAGTGCACGGCGCACTCCAGCAGACCCTTGATCTCGTGACGGCGACACTCGGCTGCAGCATCGGCGAGGTATGGCTGCGCAGCGGTGCGTCTCGCGATGTCGAGTTGCAGTACTCCTCCTCCTCCACGGGGGCCTCTGGATTCGTCGCCTTCGAAGCAGCTGGAAAGGCTCTCGGAATTGGACCGGGGCCTGCACTCATTGGCCGAGCCATGAGAAGCGGCCGCGGGTCCATGGCACCGCCAAACTCGAATGGTGGTCCCGAAGACCGGGGTGCCGAAAGCGCAGCACTTGGGATTCGGTGCATCCTGACGTTTCCGATCCGAGCGAAGGGCGGGGTCATCGGCGTCCTGGTGATCTTTCACGAATCGCCGGGTCGCCCGCCGAAGGGCCTGTTCGATGCCGTGCTCTCTGCGTGCCGTCACGTTGGAATCTTCTTCGACCGCGTGCGCGCCCAAAACACGCTGTCTGACTCGGCAAGAGAACTCGCCGAGTTGGCGTCAACGGACTCGCTGACGGGCCTCAAGAACCGACGCGAGTTCGATCGGGCGCTGCGGACGATTCCGCGTCAACCATTCGCCATCCTCTCCCTTGATGTCGACGGCCTGAAGGCGACCAATGACACCGAGGGTCATGCCGCCGGCGACACGCTGCTGCGCTTGGTCGGACATACGCTCGGTCTTCTCGTGCGGGGTTGGGACGTGATGGCGCGGGTTGGAGGTGATGAGTTCGCGGCGCTGCTCCCAGAGGTTGGCGTCTTTGGCGCCAGCGTCGTAGCGGAACGAATGCGGGCTGCCATGCACGCTCTGCTCCTCCCCGGCTCGCCAGCGCGCATCACGGTCGGCTGGAGCGCGGGACCGGCGGGCGCGGACCCGGTCTCCGTGTGGCAACGCGCCGACGAGGCCCTCTATCAAGCGAAGCACGCGGGTGGCGATCGCGTCATCGGCTCCTCGTATGAAGCCGGCGAATCCGGCGACATCGCAGAGCGGTCCTATTCGGATGTGATCACTCGCGTCCTCGAGGGCGGCGTACTCGCAACGGTGTTCCAGCCTGTGGTGAGTCTCTTCGATGGGTCGGTGTTGGGGTACGAAGCTCTCGCCCGACCTGAGGGCTTCGCAGCGATGGACTCCGTGGATGAGGTCTTTGAAGCTGCGCGAACGAGCGGCCACATTCGCGATCTCGACTGGATCTGCCGTCGCCGCGCCGTGGACGACGCGAAGCAGCTACCCCAAGCAGTCACGCTCTTCCTGAACATGAGCGCTTCCAGCCTCATCGACCCGATTCACGGCGTTGATCGATTCCTGGACCTTCTGCGCAAGGCCGGGAGATCGCCGCAGACGGTTGTTCTCGACATAACAGAGCACGAGCGCATTCGCGACTACGAGTTGCTGGGTCGCGTCCTTGCCGACTATCGAACGGAAGGCATTCGTTTTGCTCTCGACGACGTCGGCGAGGGGCACTCCACCCTCGAACTCCTGGCTGCCTCGTCGAGCGAATACCTCAAGCTCGGCCGCAGCCTCACCATGACATCCAGCCGCGTCGGCTCACGGGCGGTGATCGACGCAACGATCGCATTCGCGCGCATCAGCGGCGCCACAATCATCGCCGAGGGCGTTGAGAACGAATACGTGGCAGACGCGATGAAGGCATCGGGTATCGGCCTCGGCCAGGGCTTTGGACTTGGTAAGCCAACCGCAGTCACCGAGTTGGAGGATGTCGCCGCCGCGCACACTGAACGTGCGGCTCTCAGCGGCCTGCGCCCACGCTCCGCGTACCTCTTCGCCGAGGTGGATGCGACTGATACCTAAAGCGGCACAGTTCGCAGACCGGGAAGGGTGGTTGCGGCGGTCGGATTCGAACCGACGACCTTCGGGTTATGAGCCCGACGAGCTTCCACTGCTCCACGCCGCTCTCAGAGGATACCGCACGTGGCATCTCCTCCTCGGGGCGCGAACCGTCAGTGGGGCGTCGGAGTCGGGGTCGGCTTGGGCGTCGGCGTGGGCGTCGGCCCATGGCTCGGGGTAGGGCTCGGTGACGCGCTCGTCTTCGGCGACGGCGACGGCGTGGGGGTCGGCGGCGGGAGCACCTTGAACGTCGGAATCGGCACCGACACACCTCCGGTCGAGCTGTGCGCACCGCCCGGTGGGACGATCACGTACAGGTGCTCGCCCGGGAAGATGTAGCCGAGCTGGCGGGCCTGCTCCTCGAGCCAGGCGACGGTCTGCGCGTCAGCGATCTCCTGCTCACGATCCGAGATCTGCTGGGTCAGCGCCTGGTTCTGCGCCGAGAGCGAGGTCACCTGGGCGTCGAGATGCCGCGTCTGCGCCACCTGTCCATACACCGCGAAAGCGACCAGTCCGCAGACCCCGGCGATGAGCACGACTGCAATCCGGCGCAGCGTGATGGGGCTCTCGGTGCTGGAGCGTGGGGTAGAGCGGATGGCGAGATCCTCTTCCCGGCGCTGTGTGAGACGAATGGGGCGATGTGACGCCGGGTGCCGAGATAGGATGCGGCCCGCGGCGCGTTTTGACAAGGACCCACGCCCTATTG
>PKXZ01000099.1:0-18656 GCA_003132525.1 Candidatus Dormiibacterota bacterium
ACGAGCCGCTCCGCCGTGCCGTCGATCTCGAGCAGTCGCTGGCGCTGGGCCGTCTCGACCTGCATCGCCGCCGAGACGAGGTACGAGAGCAGCTCCGGGTCCGACGGCAGTCCGAACTCGAAGGGATCTTCCTGACCGATCCCGCGGAGCTGTCCGGCGTATCCGCGGAACGCGGACGTGACCGCGGCCGCGAGGCGCTCGGTGTCGTCCGCGGGGGCCGGGACGTCCTGGAGGTAGTGGACCGACCCGACCAGGTATGGCCGTGCGTGGGAGAACCCGTCGATGTGGAAGCGGGACGCGCCCACGACGGTGAGGTTGTACCCGCCGTCTGCCAGTTCCTCGATCTCGTCGAGCTGCGCCAGGGTGCCGACCTCATAGGGCACGGCCCCGCCACCCGTCTCCTGACCGGAGCGTATGGCCACGATGCCGAAGGTGGTGGACGCCCGGCGGCAGTCCCGCATCATCGCCTTGTATCGCTCCTCGAAGATGTGCAGCGCCATGGGCATGTGCGGGAAGAGCACGGTGCCAAGCGGAAAGAGCGGGACTTCGATGGCCATCAGGTGACGGTCCGCGCCCGCAGCATCACCGCCTATGCGGCTTTGCAGTTCTTGGTGTGCTTGATGATCCGCTCGCGGCGAGGCTCGCCGGGGCGGCGGCTGTGCCGGAATGCGATCTCCACGCCGATCTCGTTTTGACGCATCAGGTTGTTGCAGATCGGGCAGCGGACTTTGGTGAGGATGTCGCGCTGCGAGGCGACGCCCTTGGATTCCTTGATCGTGTTGGCCATGGCTGCTGGGCTCCTTGAGGGGTGGGCTAATTCGATTGTACGCGGCGCCGGGGTACGATTCGACGCCGATGCCTCAATACCTCCGGACCCTCCGACTGCGCCTCGCAGGCATCCTGGCGGGCGCTGCGCTGGTGTCCATGGCCCTCGGCGCATGCGGCACCCTGGTCCCCGTCAGCAGCCAGATCACCCCATCGCCGCCCGATTGCTCGACCCCGCGTCCGGTCTCAGCCTCCGACTCGTTCACGACGACGGTGGCGCTGCAACCGGGTACCTCAGGGCTGCAATTCGGCAATATCAGCGTCGGGTGCGGAGCGGAGGCCAAGGCGACCTCCAACGTGAACGTGCAGTTCACGGTCTGGCTTTCGACCGGAAAGATGGTGATCACCACGCGGGGTGCCGGCCAGCCGACCAACGCCCTGGCACTCGGGGACCCGACGACGCTCCCCTTCTGGAGGCTCGGCGTGCCCGGCATGCGCGTGGGCGGAACGCGCCGCCTGGTGGTGCCGCCTGCGCTCGGATTCGGCGCGGCCGGCAGCACCTCAGCGAATGTTCCGGCCAACGCGACGCTCGTGATCGACGTCGAACTCGTGTCTCTGGGCTGAGCGCAGCTCAGGACCGGGCTACGAGCCGGCGCGGGTCCAGAGGACGAAGAGACCCAGGGCGCCTGCGGCGGCCAGCAGCACGAACGCTACCGGGAGGCCGATCACCAGCGAGAGGTTGATGCCCGTCGTTGCCAACATGCGATGTGAAGCATACCGCCAAGGCAATCCCGCGCTCGGCTGACCGGTCAGATCAGGAGGCGACCTCCATGCGAGCGCCCAGCAGGCCCAGCTCGATGTCGTGCATGACCGTGATGCGGAACGCCTGACGAGCGGCGGCGTCGAGCTCCGGCGCGATCGTCTCGTTGCGCGGACGCCCGATCCACGGGGGCTGATGGCGACCCATGGGCTCGCCGCCGACGCGCACCACGACGGCGCGATCGTCCTCTTCATCGACCTCGATGGATACGTGCTGGAGGACGCCCGTGCTGTCGACCAGCGTCCAGGCGCGGAGCCAGACGGGCATCGTGCTTCCCGGAACTCGCACCGGACGAACGGCGCCGCTGACGACGTACGCATCCTTGTGGGGGGCATCGGCGGTCAGAGCGATGCGAACCGCGGTGTCGAGCTCGCCACCAACCCAGGTGGCCAGTGACGGTGCGCGGTTCTCGACGTCGGGGAGCATGTGGGTGAAGAAACCGTTCGAGAGTGAGGGGGCCACCGTGGCATGACGGCGGCAGTATGGGAGGCCGAGCACGATCCGGCTGTGCTCATCGCACCAGGTCGTGCCGCACTTCACCTGCCGGCGATCGACATATGTGCAGCGACAGGTGGCGGGCTTGGAGCACTCCCCGTCGAGGCATTTGCCCAGACCGTCATGGTCGTCGCCGGTCGACCCGTCGCCGCCCGACTGCTTCCTGGAGAGCCGCTGCCAGGGCTTCAGCTTGTCCAACGTTGGTAACTCCTCGGCACCCACGATTCGGCGCCAGAACCCCAGCCTAGTCGCCTTCCCGTACTCATCTGACCACCTGCATCCATCTTGTTACGGCTCGGATGCGCCCCGTGACCCCTGCTGATCGCCGTGCGGACGGTCATGGCGAGACGAGCGGCGTGCACGACCGGCGCCGGTAGTGACCGCTCCTGGTGCGTGGCGTCAGTACGAGGGCGACTCGATCGCGAGTATCTGCCCCGGCTGCAGCTCATGTGCCTCCGGCACTTCGAGGACCAGCTGAACGCGATGGTCTCCAAGGACCCCGACACTTTCGATCCGTGCCCTGAAACCGCCGTCGACCAGGACGTCGCCATGCCGCGCAACCGCACCTCCGACCAAGCGTCCGACAACCGACGCTCCGGGCCGGTTTTCGACGGCGATGGTCTCAGTCACTTCAAAACCAGATGTCATCCTCGCGCGGTCCTCACGTATCCATTCGGTGGGCGAGCGTCCAGACGCGGAAGCTCAACGCCATCATCGCGGCCAGTGGCGAGGCGGACGCTGCTGTAGCCGAGATGTGAACCGCGCGTTGCAGGTGCGCCCCGGACGCCCCGTATTTCAGCCTTCTGACGCACCGGTACGCGCCAGTTCGACAGCATGCGTGAACACTTTCCAGTGCCCCCAATTCGCATAAGGGCGTGGAGCTACAGCAAACCAACCCTCTACCCGGCGACCGTTTCCTCTGGCGCGAGCAGCGATCTCACGTAATCCTCCACATTGTCGAAGCTGGAGAGGAGGCCGTCGTATTTCGCCATGTGGGCACGACCGGCCTGGTCGGGGAACACCATCCTGTAGGTCAGCTGCGTCACGCCGTTCGCTTCCTGCAACTCCATCGTCTCGACAGCCTCCACACCCGGCCATCCTTCAAACACCCACGTCTCGACCGTCCGGGTCGGCGGCTCGACCTCCAGGTAGGTGCCACGAAATGAGCATTCGGTTCCGTCCTTCGTGACCATGACGATGTGATAGTCCCCTCCGACCCTCAGGTCGATCGAGCACAGCGTCACCTCCTCCTCAAATGGGGCGAAGTGTTTCCTCACATGCTCGGGCTTGGTAAAGACGTCAAAAACGAGTTCGATCGGCGCGTGGAACTCGCGAGAAATGAGAATCTCGAGATCGTTCGGGAATTCGATCGCTGCCGCACCACGCTGATGTGTTGTCACCGCCGCTCTCCTTGTTGTTGTAGCTCTTTGAGGTAGTTATCCACCCGATCCAGTCGATCATTCATGGCCTGCTCGTACTTGGCCAACCATTCGTGCAACGGCGCAAGGCGCGCGGATTCCAGGCGGTACAGCCGGCGACGCCCTTCAGCACGACACCCGACGAGTCCCACCGCACGGAGCACCCGCAGGTGTTTGGAAACCTGGGGCTGGGACATCGAGAGGCGCTTCACGATGGCCCCCACCGCCTTCTCGCCAGTGATCAGTGTGTCGAGGACTTCGCGACGGTGCGCATCGGCAAGGGCGTTGAAGACATCCGACGTCGTGGAGGAGCGGGCCACGGCAGCATTATATGCTGATATCAACATATATCAAGCCCACGGGACAGCCGGAGCGTCTGCTGATAAGTGCGCCGCGATCGAGCCGTGCCAATGCCGTGGAACGATCCCGCCGGCCTGGTCCGCGTGCCCTTGGTACCCCGTATCGGATTCGAACCGATGGTCTCCGCCTTGAGAGGGCGGTGTCCTGGGCCACTAGACGAACGGGGCCCGAAGGCCCCGGATCATACCAGCGCCCAGAGACGGCTCAGACCTGGTCTGGTGCGGCCATGCCCAGCGTGTGCAGGGCGTCGGCGAGTGTGGCGCGGGTCGCGGCCACCAGCGCGCGCCGGTATCGACGCATCGCGGCATCCTCCTCGCGGACGACCGCCGGGGTGTGCTCGTAGAAGTCGCTGAACGCCGATGCGAGACCGAACGCGTAGGTGGTGAGCAGGGATGGCGAGAGCGCCAGCGCCGTCTCGGTCAGCGCCCGGGAGTACGCCTCGATGCTGTGGAGCAGCTCTCGCTCCGCCGGGTGCAGCTCGGACGGAACCTCGATGGACTGGCCGTCATCGCTGACCTTGCGAAGGATGCCGGCGGCGCGCGCGTGGGCGTACTGCAGGTAGACGCCGGTGTCACCCGTCACACGCAGCGCCTCGTCGAAGTCGAACGCGATGATCTGGTTGAGCGAGAACTTGAGCAAGTAATACCGCACGGCCCCGGCGGCGACCACGGTTGCGCCGGCGGCGTCGCGGGCGTTGGCGGTGAGCCGTGCGATGGCGCGGTCGAGCAGGTCGTCAGCGCGAACCTCGATGCCGCGACGGCCACTCAATGCCACGCTGTCGCGACCTTCCTCGATTGCGACCCCGAGCTCAGCGGCGGCCGCCGGAGTCAGCGCGACCACCTCATAGCTGAGGTGGATCGAGTTGTCGGCCTCACGCTTGTGGTGCAAGCGGCGGAGCGCACGCTGCACCACCCGCTGCGGGTATGCCTGGCGTGCATCGATGACGTTGATGACGCGCTGCGCGTGCCCGAAATGTGAGGTCGACGCTCCTTGCTGAGGCAGCGCCGAGGTGGTCATCAGCGTGGGATTCCCTTCCCATGGCACATAGAAGAAGTCCCGGCCAAGCAGGCCGAACTTCCAGAGCTGATAAGCGATATCCTTCGCGGTGTAGGTGGCGATACCGTCAGATTTGACCAGAACCTTCGTGTCGTCGTCACCCTCGTCGTCGTTGCCCTCGGCAGGCATCACCCAGCAGCCGGCGAGCTTGCCGGACTCGACGAAGACGATCGCTTCCGACTCGCGCAGCAACTCGAATGCCTGGCGCCAGAACCCGAGGCCGATGATGTCGGACTCCCAGGTGAGCAGGTCGTAGGCGATGTCGAACCGGCGCATGGTGGCGAGGTGCGCATTGACGATCCGGCGGGCGACGTCCTTGACGAACACCGCTGTCTCGTTGCCACCCTCCTCGACCTCGCGCAGCACGGCGCGGCGTTGCTCGAGGAGGGCTGGATCGGACTGGTATCGCGCGGAGACCGCGATGTACACCCGCGAGCAGTACTGGTCGAACGGTTCGCCGGGCTGCTGTTCGATGCCGAGCTCGCGAATGCCGACCACGACGTCGGCAACCTGGACGCCGGTGTCGTCGATGTAGTTGTTCACCTCGACCGTGTGGCCGGTACGCCGGAGCACGCGGGCAACCGTGTCGCCGATGCACGCGTTGCGCAGGTGCCCGATGTGTGCCGCCTTGTTGGGGTTGGTGGCAGTGTGCTCGACGAGAGTCTTGCCCGCTGCCGCCGCCGCGTCTTTGGGCAGGTCGTCGCTCCCGGTCGCCTCCAGGTCGGTTGCGGAGCCGAGCACCGCTTCAGTCCAGGTGCGATCGTCGAGATGCGCGTTGACGTACCCGGGCGGGGTCACCGTCCAGGCACGGACCCGGGAGACCCGAGCCGCCTCCAGGGATTCGGTCAGCTCCGCGGCGATCGCCGCCGGCGCACGTCGCAGGATCCTCGCGAGGCCGAGCGCCGCCGGCGACGACCAGTCACCGAACTCGGGGCGGGCAGAGCGCTCGACCACCACCTCGAAGGAGGCGTCAACGCCCATGCCATCGAGGGCACGCCGGACCGCCTCGACGAGCAGCGTCCTGGTGTCAGCCATATCGCGCAAGGGTAACGGGGAGCGCGGCCGCGTCCCGACGGGCGACAATGCGCCGCCGTGGACTCGCGACCATGCGTGATCCCGGCAGCGGGCCTGGGGACGCGCTTTCTCCCTGCCACCAAGGAGCTTCCCAAAGAGTTGCTCCCGGTTCTCGATCGCCCCGTGATCCAGTGGGCGGTCGAGGAGGCGGTGGCCTCAGGCGCCGATGAGATCGTGCTGGTCCTCGCCGAAGGCAAGGAGGCGCTGGCGGCGCACCTGCGTCCGGATCCGGCGCTGGAGCACCTGCTCGAGGAGCGAGGCAAGACCGCGGAGCTCGAGGCCGTGCGCCACGCGGGGAACCTCAGCCGGGTGACCGTGGCTCGCCAGGCGGCGCCGCGCGGCCTGGGCGACGCGGTGCTCTGCGCGGCGAATGCCGTTGGAGACCGGACGTTTCTCTGCATGCTCGCCGACGACCTGTCGCTCGCCGAGCCGCCCGTGCTCCGCCAGCTCTGGAACGCGCACGAGGAGCTCGGGACGTCCATTCTTGCCCTGATGCGCGTGCCCAAGGAGCAGATCTCCAGGTACGGATGTGCCGAGATCGCCGAGACGCGTGGCAAGCTGCACCGGGTGAGTGGTCTTGTCGAGAAGCCGCCGGCCGCGGAGGCGAAGAGCGAATTCGCCGTGATGGGCAGGTACGTGCTCACCCCGGCGATCTTTGCCGCGCTCCGTGAGACCCAGCCAGGCGCCCTCGGCGAGATCCAGCTCACCGATGGGATCGGGCGCATGCTCGAGACTGAAGAGGTCTGGGGCGTCGAGTTCGACGGCGAGCTCCTCGATGTCGGCACACCTTCCGGCTGGCTGGCCACGAACATGCGGCTTGCGCGCGAGCACCCGGAGTTTCAGAGCGCAGTCGCGGCCATCGACGGGACCGGCGGAGCGTGAACGCACTTCGCCGCGAGTGGGGCGCGGTCACCTTCGTGGTGACCATCCTGATCGGGGCCATCGCTGTGGCGATCTCCCTGGGAGTGTCCGCAACGCACGCCACACCCGTTCCGTCAGCGCCTCCCTGCCCGTCCTATACCCCCTACGTGGTCACGCCGACGCCGGCGCCGACCGCGACGCCGAAGCCGACCGCGAGTGGCAAGGGCACCCCGGCGGCCACCCCGACCGCGACGCCCACACCGTTGCCAACAGCGGCGACGACGCCGACCCCGTTCAACCCGGAGCTGCAGGGCTGCCCGACGCCGCCACTGCCACCGACCGCGGCGCCGACGCCGACTCCGAAGACGACTCCGACTGCGGTGGGCGCAACGCCGACACCCGCGCCGACCGCCACCCCGACCCCGATACCGACCACTCCACCGAACTCAACACCGCTGCCAACCGGCACGCCGACCCCTTCGACTTCTTCCGGCTGACGACCACCGACCTCAGAGGGCGAAGAGCAGCCTGTTCCCGTTCACCGGGGTGATCGAGGAGCGCTGCAACTCGATGTCGACTGACGGCGGATGCCCCGTGTCGATCACCACGGCGATGGTCTCTGAGAGGCGCAACCCTCCGATGCGAACGCAATCCCGAAGGAACGTGAAGGCCATCGGGCGCACGAGGTTCCAGATGTATCCGCGCACTGCCTGTGCCGTTTCCGCCGGCTCGAAGATCGTGTCACTCGCGTGCATGCTGCGGTCCTGGAAGGCCAGGACGCAGACCTGGTCGGTCAGCTGCACCGGTGCCGTCCACGCGTACTGGTCGTCGTCGCCGAGCGAGCCGACGATCCGATCCTTGTCGGTGAAGAGCGCAAGTCGCTCGATGAGCAACTGCATGGGGCCGGCCGGACCCTCGACGAACAGCGGGATGTCGCGGAGCGGTTCGCTGCGCTCCTGTGCCGGGTAGCGCGCGGAGAATCCCAGGTCTTCAATGCCACTGAATGGCGCGGGGACCTTGATGACCAGCTCGTCCATCAGCGAGCCTCACTCAACAGGACGTTCGCGTTGCTCATCACGTCAACCCTGTGCGCGAATCTAGCACAGGGGTTCCGCAGATCGAGGCTGTGGAGTGATTGCTACACTCGCGCGACCATGCCGGCACTCGACGACGTTCGAGTCCTCGACCTGACCCGGTTGCTCCCGGGACCGTTCTGCACACTGCTTCTTGCCGACTTCGGCGCCGACGTCATCAAGGTCGAGGACACAGGCGGTGGCGATTACATGCGCTGGATGCCGCCGCTCGTCGACGAGTACTCGGCAATGTTCCATCCACTCAACCGCAACAAGCGCTCGCTCGCGATCGATCTCAAGAATCCGTTGGGGCGTGAGGCGTTTCTTCGCCTGGCTGAAACCGCCGATGTGGTCGTGGAGAGCTTCCGCCCAGGAGTGATGGACCGTCTCGGCATCGGGATGGCGGCGCTGCACGTCACGAACCCCAGACTGGTGCTCTGCAGCCTCACCGGTTATGGCCAGGATGGACCATTTCGCGATCGCGCGGGCCACGATCTCAACTACGCGGCGGTGGCGGGCGTGCTCCTGCTCGGCGAGTGCGCTGAGAGCGGTCCGCCGATGCCCGGCCTGCAGGTGGGAGATCTTGGCGGTGGAGCGATGGACGCCGCACTCGCGATCATGGTCGCGCTCCACCACGCCGCCCGCACCGGCCAGGGACAGCACTGCGATGTCTCGATGGTGGACGGCCTGATCAGCTGGGCAGGGGTGCACGCCTCGCAACTCTTCGCGACCGGTGAGCCTCCCGCACCGGGGGCCGGCATGCTGACCGGGCGGTATCCGTGCTACCGGATCTATCCGTGCGCTGATGGCTTTCTCTCCGTCGGCGCGCTCGAGCCCAAGTTCTGGCGAGAGTTCGTCGAGGTGATCGGCCTGCCCGAGCTGGCAGACAACGGCCTCGTCGACGGGGATGAGGGACGGCGAACGGTTGCGGTGGTCGAGGCCTTGCTGCGCACCCGGACGCGCGCCGGGTGGGAGCAGGCCCTCGCCGGACATGACGTGTGCGTCGAACCGGTCCTCGACCCGCGCGAGACCTTCGAGCATCCACAGGTGATCAGCAGAGGAATGAAGCTCGACGCCGGGAGCGGAAGGCCCACCGCGCAGACCGGGTTTCCCATCAGGCTCATGACGTCTCCTGCCACCTACCGCCGTCCCGCACCTGGATACGGTGAACACACGGACGAGGTGCTCACAGAGGCCGGCTATGACACCGATCAACTTGCCTCGTTGCGCGGCGCGGGGGCGATAGCGTGAGCCACGCAGGCGAGGCGACGCAGACTCCACGACACGCTCCGCGCACCACGCGCAGCGCGCAAACGCGTGAACGGATCATCGCCGCGGCCACCGAGGTCTTCGCGCGCTCCGGCTTCCACGGCGCGAAGGTCGCGGATATCGCGGAGCAGGCCGGCATCGCGTACGGACTCGTCTATCACTACTTTCACAACAAGGAGGACATCCTCGCCGCGATCTTCACGGAGCGCTGGGCGCAGTACGTCACCTACCTGCACGAGGTGGGCGACATGGACATCGGCTTCCGCGAGCAGATGCGCAGGCTTGTCCACTTCTGGGTCGAGGTCTACCGGCGCGAACCGGATCTGATGACGGTGATGATCAACGAGGTCACGCGCTCGTACGAGTTCCTCGAATCGCACGACATCGGCACCGTCATGGTCGCCTTCGAAGCCATTGAACAGATCATCCGCAGTGCCCGCGATCGCGGTGAGGTCGCCGCCGGTGTGGATCCCAAGCTCGCCAGTTACGTGATCTTCGGTGCCGCGGAGATGGTGCTCACCGGCTATGTCATGGGGACGTTGCGTCGTGACGATGCGTCGGCCTTCGCCGTCGACGAGACACAGATGCTCGAGGTGCTGCTCGACGGACTCGCACCTCGCTCGGTTACCTGACCGCGGTCTCCCACCACTGATCCACGGCGCGCTGGGTCGCCTCGAGACCGTCGTTGTTTTCGATGACCCAGGTCGCTCGCGCGCGCTTCTCGTCGATCGGCAGCTGCGCGGCGAGCCGTTGCAGCGCAGCGGATTCGTCGAGTCCGTTGCGCTCGTGCAGCCGCCGGAGCTGGACCTCGCGGGGTGCGTAGACGAGCAGCACGCCCTCGAACATCCCCTCGCGTTCATTCTCGAAAAGGAGCGGGATGTCGACGGCGACCAGCGGTGCCGGTCCCGCGAGTGCCGCCGCAACGCGCTGCTGCATCAACTCGAGGATCCGCGGATGCGTGATCCGCTCAAGGTCGCGACGCGCCTCGGGGTCGGCGAAAACGATCTCGCCGAGGCGGGTGCGATCGAGCGTGCCGTCGGGCTGGATCAGGTCGCGCCCGAAGCGCGCCGCCACCTCATCGAGCGCGGGTTCGCCCGCGAGGACCACCTCGCGAGCAACTTCGTCGGCATCGATCACCGCCGCGCCGTGCGCCTCGAGCATTCGATCCACGGTGCTCTTGCCAGTCGCGATCCCGCCGGTCACGCCGATCAGTCGCATCGTCCTGGACCGTACTCCAGTGCCGCCTTGACGGTTAGCTGGACGCCGAAGTGCATGTGGCCCCCGACGCCCACGACGCGTCCCCTCGCAGGAACAGCAGCATCCCGTGGTCGTCGGCGACGAGCGTCCACCCTGGCGTGGCACTCAGCTCGGCTGTGAGCGCGCCCTTCGAATAGAGCACGGCGGTGGTGTCGCTCGACGCGAGCAGTTGCAGCGCTGTCGGTGTCGTGGTGGTGCCGGCGGCGATGCGCTCGTAGTCATCGAACACCGACGTGCCGAGGGAGATCGATTCTCCGTACTCGTACACGGACGCGTGCGGCCAGAGCCGGTAGATGACATAGCCACCCGTTCCGTACGCGGTGAACACTCGTTGCGTGGTCGGGCTGCGGGCCAGCAGTGCGGTCGCACAGGACGGGTACGCCGCCGCGATCCCCTGTGGCGATGCGCTCTGCGCGACGCGTGCGCCCACCACACCCACGCCGAAAACGCCGACGGCAACCAGCGCGATGCCCAGCACCGGTACGGGGCGCCGGGTTGGCGCGACCGGACGCGACCGCGCGCGCCACGATCTGATGGACTCCACAACCCCGGCGCTCATGCCCATCCAGGCCGGCACCATCACCGCGACACAGATCGCGGTGTTGCGCACCGAGGTGAGCGCGAGTGCCGCGCCCGCGGCAGCCAGGGCGAAGTCGCGAAGGTCGAAGTGACGTCGCAGCGCCGGCCGGGCAAGCACCGTCACGGTGAGCGCGGCGAATGACAGCAGCAGCGCCAGCAGCACCCACATCGCCGGATCCGTGAAGTTGGGCGACTGCCACTCCACGATGCCCTTCTGACGCTCGGTTGCGCCGGTGGTTGCCGCGAAGACGAACAGCCACGGCCCGTAGGGGTTGAGGCACGCGGCGAGGACCGATGCTCCGACTGCGACGGCGAGGCGCTTGATGCGCCGGCTGGGAGCAGCCGCGCCGATCGACCAGCCGTGCTTGATTGCCTCGACCACCACGAAGATCACGAGAAAGCCGATGCCGGCGATGAATCCGGCGTGCAGGTTCGCCCAGAGCAGGAAGAGCGGCGGCAACAGCCACAGACGCCTGCCGCCCGAGCGCAGGTACGACTCGGCGATCCACAGCGTCCAGCAGACCAGCACAAAGGTGAAGACCTGTGGCCGCGTCCCGAGGACGGGCTCGGCCGCGCGCGCTCCGAGCGCCAGGCCGACCGCGAGCACGATTGGTCCGGCACCGCGCAGCCGCCCCCGGAGCACCGTCGCGAGCATCGCGCTCCAGCAGACCAGTCCCATCAGCACGGTCACGAGGAACAGACCTCCGACCGCTGCGACTGCGGCGAAGATCGTCTCCGACAGCCACTCGTGGGCGACCAGCGGATTGCCGAACGCCGTATAGGCAAAGAGCTCTCCGGCGGGGATCTGATGGTGGGCGATGATCCAGTCGCCGAGGCGAAGGTGCCACCACACGTCCGGATCGCTGAGCGCGTCGAGACCGACGCCGCCGGTGAGGATCAGGACGGCGGCGAGCAGGGCTCGGCGCGGGTCCGAGAGCCAGGCGAGCACGCGCCCGCGGCGGTGGGGCGTCCCGGGCGCCGACGCCGGTTCGGCGGCGCGGATCAGCGTTGCCATGCGCCCGCAGCGTAGGGGCGCATCCGCCGCGAAAACGGTTCGCGGCCGGCTGGCGACAGATTCGTATACTCCACGCGATGGCCACCGACACCAGGTCTCCCAAACGTCGCCAGACCTCAGCGAGCAGCAGCTCGCGGCAGACGCCGGCCCCGGCCACCGCCTATACCGGCCACACGATTTCGTGGCGGCACTGCCTGCTCGGCCTGGTGGTCGGCGAGGTCGCGCTGCTGGTGATCAGCAATGCCGCGCTCATCGCGACCAACGCGGCCTTCGGATCGACGGACAACATCGATGGCGGCGTCGTCGGGGTGTCGACCCTGCTGTCAGTGATCCTGGGAGGCTGGCTCGCGGCCAAGCTCGCAGGCCGCTTCGGCCTCTACCAGGGAATCGTCGTGGCCATCGGCTTCATTGCCGTCGGCGCCATCTACACGTTCTTCCAGGAGTCGTCGATCATCGCCGCGTCACTGAGCACCAACAGCCACCATCTGATCGACCTTGGTCCGATGGACCTCGGCAATCTCTTCAGCGGCGACCTGCTCGCTCTTTTCGGTGGGTCGGTCGGCGGCCTGCTGTCCGGAAAGCGCTGACGAGCGCTCGAGACTGAGCCTGCGGCGATCGCAGGCGGTCCTGATCCCCAGGGGATCAGACCCCGACTGCTCCTGCCTGGGCCGGCTGTCCGGAGATCGGGACCTCGCGGTACGACTGGCCGATGAGGTCGACCCGGCCCAGCGATTGGGCGAACTCAAGACACGCGGCGCGCGTGAACCGAAGGTGCTTCCCCGGAGTGTGCCAGGCGCGCAAGTGACCCTGAGCGACGGCGCGACGTAGCGTCGAGCGCGACACACCGCAAAGTGCCGCCGCTTCGCCAGTTGTGAGGATCTCTTCCTCGCGCTCTGCCAATTCCTCCTCCTCCGACCTGTCAGCGTGTGGAGACCCGGGCACGGATCCCAAGGTGCAGTTATACAACGGTTTGGCGGGGTCGTGCGGGTCACCCTGTTGGGTGATGCTAGGAGCGTATCGACCAAACGTATACTCCAGACGAGGTCAACTGACCCAATCAGCCCGGTTGAGAAGGCGCAGAGGATCACCATGAACGTCGATGTCCAGGCAATGGCACGGCGTCTGCAGGAGAGCCTCGGGACAGTCATCGTTGGGAAGGAATCGGAGATCGAGCTCTGCATCGTAGGGCTCCTGTGCCGCGGCCACCTTCTTATCGAGGATGTTCCCGGCACCGGCAAGACGCTCCTCGCGAAGGCTCTGGCGCGCAGCAGCGGCTGCAGCTTCGAGCGAGTGCAGTTCACCCCAGACCTGCTCCCCGGCGACGTGACCGGCGTGAGCGTGTACAACCCCCAGCAGCAAACCTTCGAGTTCCGCAGAGGACCGATCTTCGCTCAGGTGCTGCTCGCGGACGAGATCAATCGAGCCACGCCGAAGACGCAGTCGGCGCTGCTCGAGGCGATGGAGGAGTGGCAGGTGACCGTTGACGGCACGAGCCATCCACTCCCCGATCCGTTCATGGTCCTGGCGACGCAGAACCCCATCGAGCTGGGCGGGACGTTCCCGCTCCCTGAGGCGCAGGTCGATCGGTTCCTGCTCAAGCTGCGACTCGGGTACCTGCCGGCGAACGAGGAGGTGGCCATGCTCGACCGCTTCCAGTCGGGCAGCCCGCTCGGTTCGCTCGAGCCGGTCACCAACGCGGCGGAGATCAAGGCGGCCCAGGAGGTGTGTCGCGACATCTATTGCGACGCAAGCCTCAAGGAATACTGCGTGCGCATCGTCCGCCGGACCCGGGAACACCGCGACGTCTCGCTCGGCTCGTCGCCACGCGGCACGCTCGGTTTGCTCCATGCCGGACAGGCCCGAGCCGCACTCGCCGGCAGGGACTTCGTGCTCCCGGATGACATCAAGGAGATCGCCGCGAACGTCCTCGAACACCGCGTCATGCTCCGCCCGAACGCCGAGCTCCGTGGCCTGACCGCCGCCGCGGTCCTCGAGGAGGTGCTGGCGACGGAGTCGGTGCCGATGACGGGTCGGCGCCTGGCGTGACCGGCATCACGGCGAGCGCCCGGAGCGCGCCGTGACCGCGCGCGTACCGCTGATCGCCTGCGTGGCGGTGCTCGCATTCTTCGCCGGGATCACCGGCGTCCGTCTTGCGTACACGTTGGCGTATGTGCTCGTCCTGCTCCTTGCGGTGGCCTACATCTGGTCCCGTCTGCTCGCGCGCAAGCTCCGCGTCATCCGGGAATCGCCGCAGGGGTCGTTCATGATGGGTGAGCCCTTCGAGGAGACCTTCACGGTCAAGAACGAGAGTGGGCTCCGCCTTCCGTACTGCGAGGTTCGCGACGGCACCAAGCTTCCGGGCTACACGCCTGGACGCGCCTTCGCGCTCGGTGCCGGAGGGTCGGTCACCTGGACCGCGCGCGGCATGTTCAACCTTCGCGGTGTCCACCATTTCGGGCCGCTCGAGGCGCGCCTCGGCGATCCGTTCGGGCTCTTCCCGCGTCGCGTCCGCGTCGCTCCGGAGAACGAGGTCATCGTGTATCCGGCCATCCACGCGATCCTGCACGCGGTTCCACAGTGGAGCGGCAATGGCGTCGCCGAAGCGCATCGCGGCCAGCCGGTGGATGTGCCGCCCGACGTGTCCACCATCCGCGATTACGCACCCACCGACGGGCTGAGCCGGATCCACTGGGCATCGACGGCGCGCACGGGCCGTCTGATCAGCCGCACCTTCGACACCGGGCAGAGCGCCGATCTGCTCATCGTGCTCGATCTCCAGCACGGCATTCACGCCGGGTCGGGCATCGAGTCGTCGCTCGAGTACGCGATCGCGATCTGCGCGTCGGTCGCGCATGGCGCGATCCGGCGCGGTCAGGCTGTTGGCCTGGTCACCAACTCGCGTGGCGCGCCGAGCTTCGGAGCGGGACGCGGCGAGGTGCAGCGGCTCCGACTCCTCGATTTCCTTGCGCTGGCGTCGGACGACGGCGTCCGCAGCCTCGCGGACACCATCAGCAAGCACGGTGAGGGCTGGCGGGGCCGGGGCGGCATGGTGGTGATCACGCCGAACCGTTCCAGCGATTGGGTTGAGGCGCTGGTCGACAGCGCGACGCGCGGCCAGCGCCACCTCTGCATCTTCATCGAGCCCACCTCCTTCGGCGCCAAGGGACAGGCGTTGCGCATTCCAGCGGCGTGGCGTCTCGCCCTCGACTGGTGGGTCGTGCGTCGCGGCGACGTGCTCGGATCCGGCGAGCGCACGTCGGCCACGGGCTGACCGCATGGACGCTTACGTCGACCGCACGCTCCAACTTCGGGCTCGCAAGCGGGTCCGCCGCGACCACAGCTTCGAGATCACCGTGGTGCTCTGTGTCGCGCTGATCACCGCCACCGCGTGGGCGGTGCTCGCCGCGGGCTGGGTGCACGGCGGCGGCGGTGCGATCGTGGTCGCGGTCACATCGGTGATCGAGGCGGCGCTCCTTGCCCAGGCCCGCGCGCCGCGGATTGCCGCCGCGATCGCCGCGCCATTCCTCGGACTCGCGGCGATCGTCCCGACCACGCTTGCCGCGATGCCACCGGCTTCGGGCCAGAGCGTCGGCGCAATCGCTCAGCACTACCTCCAGGCGATCTTCACCGGGCTCGCCTCGAACCAGGACTGGGACTTCACCGTCGGGCTGTGCGCGATCCTCTTTCTCTGCGGGTACTGGCTCGGTTGGATGGTCCTGCGTGAGCATCGAGGCGTCCTCGCGGTGATCCCGGTCTTCTCAGTTCTTGCCACCAATGTCGTCAACGCGGCGAGCCCCGACCCGATCGCGATCCCGGAGACGATCGCCGTGGTGCTGGCGATCAGCGTGGTGGCGGCCGCATACCTGGGGTCGCTCGGCGATCGCTGGACGGCGTCTCGCATCACAGCGATCGACGGCCTCGGCTGGCGCTTCGGGACCAGTGCCGCGGCCGTCGCCGTCGTCCTGACCATCGTCGCGCTCGTGCTGCCTCCGATATCCACCACGGACATCTCGGCCCGGCTCTTTCCCCACGGGCTCAGCCTGGGATCGACCGGCAAGGGAACGCATGCTGTGGTCACTGGCGGTGCGAACACCATCGGCTTCAACCCGTCGGTGACGCTCGGTGGCCCGCTGGTCAGTCATCCGCAGCTGGTCATGACCTATACCGACAACACCACTGCAAGCGAGTACATCCGCGTTGACAACGACACGGAGTTCGTCGGCGGCAGCTGGTACCCGCAGGGCCCGAGCTCGGTGGGCGACACCCCAGGGAACGGGCTGCAGTATCCGGGTGGGCTGCTGCCCCGCGACACCGATACTGCCGACGGGGGGATCGGCAAGGACGAAACGGTGGTCACCGCGACATTCACGATGCAGCCGAAGGCCACCGGGACTGAACCGCTTGCACCGTTCACCGGCGATCCGCATTCGGCCAGCCTGCCGGGTATCGCCTGGGGGGCGGAAGGCGCCTCCAACAGTGAGCTGAACACCGTCGACGAAGTGACGCTCGATCAGGACATCCAGGCGGGCACGACGATTCAGACGAGCGCGTACGTTTCCACTGCGTCCGCGGCGGAGCTGGAGGCCGCGGACGCGGCATATCCCGCCTGGGTCAAGCAGTACACGAGCATCCCCGACGACACCAGCCGGGGTGTCGAGGCGATTCGCAACCTCGCCGACCAGTGGATCGCGGGCGTTCCCAAAGACCCGTACGACGAAGCGATCGCCATCGAGAATCACCTCCGCGATCCCGCGCTCTTCCAGTACACGCTGAATCCGCCGCAGGATCCGAACCCTGCCATGTGGCCCGTCGTCTACTTTCTGACCGTCAGCCACAAGGGGTACTGCCAGTACTTCGCGTCCGCGATGGGCTCGATGCTCCGCGCCCTCAACATCCCCGCCCGGCTCGTGAGCGGGTACGGCCCCGGCACGACTCGTGCCCAGAGTGGACGTGCCGGCCAGCGTCAGCAAGAAGTGACCACGAGCGATGCGCACAGCTGGGTCGAGGCGTACTTCCCCGGCTACGGATGGATCCCGTTCGAGCCGACGCCCCCGTCGGTCCAGGGCGACTACCAGCCCTTCCCACGAGGCCAGGCGGCGACTGCCGCTCCGACGGCACCGGCAGTGAGCAGCAAGCCGGTGCCGACCGTCAAGCCCGGCAACGTGGGCAACCCCGACCCTGGAAACATCAACACCCCCAAGGCGCACGCGTCGCTGCCCGTGTCGGTGGTGGTGGCGCTGGCGGTGCTTGGCGGCATCATCGTCCTGGCCGCCGCGGCAGTGCTCTGGATGCTGCTGCCTCGTTCACTGGCCGGTACGTGGAAGCGAGTGGAAACCCTCGGGATCATCTCGGGGGTCGATCGTCGAAAAGCCGAGACTCACAGGGCGTTTGCGGCTCGACTCGCCCGGGCTCGACCTGGGGCTGAATCGGCGCTCGGCGAGCTTGCGACCGTGACCGCGCGCGCCGAGTTCAGTGCCTCCGGCGCCTCGGGGAACGAGCGAGCGCAGGCCTTGCGGACCTGGCGTCGCGCGTTCTTCCAGGCTACGTTGCGGCCGAGGAAATCTCCAGGCTGAGCAGGTCGTGCGCGACGAGCGCACCCGGAAGGTTGCGGCGCTCGCTGAGGTGGCTGAGCAGGAAGCGAGTTCCCGGGTTCGCGCTCATGAGGCCGGCCACCTCGTCGCGCCACAGGTGCCCGCCCGGTGTCGGCCCGTCCCAACCCGTGCATTCGCAGACATAGAGGTCGCATCCCGCCATCGACCGGCGGAGCCCGCCACAAAGCTCGCTGTCGCCGGAGAAACCGATCGAGACGCCGCGCGCGTCGGTGAGGCGGTACGCGAGCGATGGGCCGGTGCTGTGCACGACCGCGTGGCTCTGGACGCGGTAGCCGGCGAGCTCGACGTCGCTGCCGTCCTGCAGCGCAACGTACTCCGGGGCCACGTTGACGTCGATCTCATGGCGGATGTGCGAGCCGTAGCCGTCAACGACGAGACGCGTGATGTATTCGCGGGTGCCGACCGGTCCGCCGATGACCAGCGAGCCCGGGGCCGCGGGATCGGAGAAGGCCCGGGCTCCGAGAATGGTGGGCAGCATGAAGCTGTGATCCGCATGGAAATGGGTGAGCAGCACCAGCGTGATGGCGTGGATCGACGTCGCGGCGCGACGTACCAGGGCCGGAACCGGCGCGCCGCAATCGATCAGCACGCGACCGTCGACCAGGTATCCGGCGTTGCAGCCGCAGGTGCTGAAGGCGCTGCCACTGCCGAGCACGGTGATGCGCATCCGGAGAAGATTAGCTGCCGTGACGCGGTGGTATTAACTCCTCCGTGCGATTGGATAGATTCACCGAGCGTTCTCAGGAAGCGCTGACCGCGGCCCAGCAGGCCGCCCAGCAGCTGCAACATCCAACTGTCGAGCCCGAGCACCTGCTGCTCGCGCTNNCTCCTCCGCCGCCTCGAGGTTGCCCCGGAGCCGCTGGCCGCGCGCCTGCACGCGTGGCTGGAGAACCGTCCCAAGCAGGTCGGCGTCACAGAACCGACGGTTGGCAATGCGCTGCGAACCGTGCTGATGACCGCGTTCGACGAGATGAGCCGTCTCAAGGACGAGTACGTCTCGAC
>PKXZ01000099.1:18696-19874 GCA_003132525.1 Candidatus Dormiibacterota bacterium
ACCCGGTGATCGGGCGCGACGATGAGATCCGCCGGGTCATCCAGGTGCTCTCACGCCGGACCAAGAACAACCCGGTGCTGATCGGCGAGCCAGGCGTCGGCAAGACCGCGATCGCCGAAGGGCTCGCGCAACGCATCGCGTCCGGCGACGTACCCGAGGGCCTCAAGGACAAGCGCGTGATCGCGCTCGACCTCGGCGCGATGGTAGCCGGCAGCAAGTACCGGGGTGAGTTCGAGGACCGGCTCAAGGCGGTGCTCAAGGAGGTCACGTCCTCCGACGGCGCCGTGATCCTCTTCATCGACGAGTTGCACACNNAGTACATCGAGAAGGACGCCGCACTGGAGCGGCGCTTCCAGCCGATCGTCGTCGATCAGCCGTCCGTCGAGGACACCATCAGCATCCTTCGCGGATTGAAGGAGCGGTACGAGGTGCACCACGGCGTGCGCGTCACCGACGCGGCGATCGTTGCTGCGGCAGTGCTCAGCAACCGCTACATCACCGATCGATTCCTGCCCGACAAGGCGATCGATCTGATCGACGAATCGGCGTCGAAGCTGCGCATCGAGATCGACTCGCTGCCGACCGAGCTCGACATCGTGGAGCGCGAGATCCGTCAGCTCGAGATCGAGCGCGAAGCGCTGCGCAAGGAATCCGACAACGCATCCAAGGAGCGCCTCGGACGGCTCGAGCGCGAGCTCGCCGATCTGCAGGAGCGCGGGCGTGGCATGCGCACGCGCTGGGAGCAGGAGAAGGGCGCGCTCGAGGCCATCCGCGACATCAAGGAGCGGATGGAACAGGTGCGCCACGAAGCGGACCGCGCGGAGCAGACGAGCGACTTCGGGCGCGCCGCCGAGCTTCGCTACGGCCAGCTCAATGAGCTGCAGCGCGGCCTCGATCAGGAGCAGGCCCGCCTCGTCGAGATGCAAGGCGACCATCCACTGCTCAAGGAAGAGGTTGGTGCGGAGGACATTGCCGAGGTCGTCTCGCGATGGTCGGGCGTCCCGCTCAACAAGATGCTCGAAGGCGAGATGCAGAAGCTGCTCCGCATCGAGCAGGACCTGCACAGCCGCGTTGTCGGCCAGGACGACGCCATCAACGCGATCGCCAACGCGGTGCGGCGCGGACGCGCCGGGCTCGCGGACCCCAACCGGCCGATCGGCTCGTTCATCTTCCTCGGG
>PKXZ01000013.1 GCA_003132525.1 Candidatus Dormiibacterota bacterium
CGCCCTGCTTCCAGTTCGCCGGGGTTGCGACACGATACTTCGCTGTCAGCTGCAGCGAGTCGATCACGCGCAGGACCTCGTCGAAGTTGCGTCCCGTGGTCATCGGGTAGACCAGGATCAGCTTGAGCTTCTTATCGGGCCCGATCACGAAGACGTTGCGAACGGTCTGGTTGTCACCCGGGGTGCGCTGGGTGGGGTCGCCCGACACGCTCGCCGGGAGCATCTCGTAGAGCTTCGCGACGTTGAAATCACTGTCCGCGATGATCGGGTAGGTGGGTCGGGCGCCCTGCGTCTCCTCGATGTCGTCCGCCCACTTCTCGTGCCGGTCAAGGGGGTCGACCGAGAGGCCGATTACCTTGACGTTGCGGCGCTCGAACTCAGGTTCGATCCTGGCCATGTAGCCGAGCTCGGTAGTGCAGACGGGCGTGAAGTCTTTGGGGTGCGAGAACAGGACCGCCCACGAATCGCCGATCCAGTCATGGAAGGAGATCTTCCCCTGGGTGGTCTCGGCCTCAAAATCCGGCGCGGTATTGCCGAGCGATAGAGTCATCGGGGTCCTCCTGGTTGTGTGAGTGATGTCAACAAGTGTGGATACGAATTGTCCCAGGCGTCGTCGACGCGAGCGACCGGGACACCGCGACGATCGAGCGGTGATACCGCGATGGATGGCGCGGAATCCCGCGGCGCAGTGTATGCACATCGGCGAACCGCTCGACCATAACGCAACCTCGTCAAGCCGCGCATGCACCTCGCCGATCGGGCAGTGGACGCGCGCCCGCGATGTGCCCTACGACNNGGTCGCGGACTACGAGCGTGCCGAGGCTGCACGTGGCCGCGCCGTCGAAGTCGAGGAGGTCAATGAGGGTGTTGTGCACAGAGGAGCCCGAATCACGAGGAAACCCCAACACTGACGTCGGCGAGCTGGCGCATGAGTTTGTCAGTCGAGGCGAACCCGACATTGATTGCCGCGACGGTGCCGTCCGACCGTAGGATCACCGTCGTCGGCAGTGACATCACCCGGTAGCGACGCGACACATCCGGCTCCTCCGCAACGTCGATCTCGCGAATCGACAACGGCGCTTCCAGACGCCTGCTGAGCGCATCGACCGCGGGGCGCTGCGCTGTATGGCAGACTGCACACGTCGCGCTCGAGAAGAACAACAGCGCCGGAACTGGTCGCGAACCTTCGGCCGCGTCATTGCTCACCACGTGGCCGAGCAGCTGCAACTGACGTTGGTGCTGAGCACGAAGGCTCCAGGCTCCCAGGCACAGGAGGAGCACGGCGATTGCCGGCGCGAGCAGGACGAGTGTCACGCAGCTTTCGTGCGCCGACGGAGCGGCAGCAGCCCGACGCGCACCAGTTGCGCGTACATGATGCATCCGACGCAGATATTGAAGCCGAAGTTCAGCAGTGCCAGCGCGCCCACGATCCATGCGAGCACCCACGCGACACCGGGCTGACCGACCAGGAGCATCAGGCTGGCGGCGACCAGGAACACACCACCGACGAGCTGTGCAAATCGATGCGGTGTGGGGTCCTCGACGACGACGCGCGGTTTGACAATGTGCGTCGGCTTCAGGAGCCTCAGATAGAGGAACCGCGGGAGGTTCAACGACGGGGACGCCACGGCAGCCAGCATCATCACTGCGAGCGCGGGGAGCACCAGCGCGGCACCACCACCCCCGACCGCCAGGTCGACGATATACCCGATGGCGATCGTCACCATCAGGATCATCTGATTGACCTTGAGCACGCTGCGGTCGAACGGAACCATGGCACCACCCTCTGCTGGTCAGCCCCGATGAGTGTTCGACGGACCCAGTCCATCGGTTGTCAAGGAATTATCGCTTCAAACTCATCATCATTCTAGAGACTTGTTTAGATCAGAACCATCCTCTCATCGGATGTGATGAGGATCGGGGACCTGCATTTCTGGACTTCTCGAGAAAGTTGACGTATTCAGTTGAGAATCGCTAGTATCGCGCGGTGATCGCCGTCGCACCGTTGACACGGCGGGCGTTCCGCCTGGCCGTCGGGCGAGGGTCTTACGAACAGCGGTTGTGCGGGTGCAGCTCTGCTAAAGGGGTACTGGCATGAGTGAGTCGAAAGTGGATCCGACGTTCTACCGAACCGCGGCGGACGCCGCTGCCGCTCCGGTCGAGAAGCTTGCATATGTGGTGGCCTTCGACCGGGCAGCCAAGGTGAGCGATGCGATCACTGTGGTCGACGTGGATCCGGCGTCTGGGAGCTATGGGCGAGTCGTCGGGTGGACTGATGTCCCATCGCTGGGGAACGAGCTGCATCACTTTGGCTGGAACGCATGCAGCAGTGCACTCAAGCACGAGGGCCATAACATGGACGGGCTGGCGCGACGTTACCTGCTGGTCCCTGGCCTGCGCTCGTCGAACATCCACGTGTTCGACACCCGACCAGACCCGCGCACACCGACCCTGATCAAGACGATCGACGCCAACGAGCTTTCCGTAAAAGCTGGGTACTCTCGTCCGCATACGCTGCACTGTGGGCCCGACGGAGTGTTCATGACGTGCCTGGGCGGTCCGGCAGGCAACGACGATGGGCCTGGCGGGATCGCGCTGCTCGATCACGAGACCTTCGAGGTTCTGCGCGCCTGGGAGACCGACCGCGGTCCACAGCATTTTCACTACGACGCCTGGTGGCACCTCAATCAGAACGTGCTCATTTCCAGCGAGTGGGGAAGCCCGTCGATGATCGAGAACGGAATCGTCCCGGAGCTGCTGCTGGGCCAGAAGTACGGCCATGCCATCCATTTCTGGGACCTCGCCACCGGCAAGCACGTGCAGCGCGTCGACCTCGGTGCTCAGCACCAGATGGCGCTGGAACTCCGCCCGTCGCACGACCCGGAGGCAACCTGGGGCTTCGTCGGGGTGGTGATCTCCACCGAGGATCTGTCCGGCTCGGTATGGCGCTGGTTCCGCGAAGGCGATACGTGGATGGCGGAGAAGGTCATCACCATTCCGGCTGAGCCTGCGGATCCAGATCTGCTGCCCCCCGCGCTCAAGCCGTTCGGCGCGGTCCCGCCGCTCATCTCCGACATCGACCTGTCCGTCGACGACCGGTTCCTGTATGTCGACTGCTGGGGTACGGGCGAGATGAAGCAGTTCGACGTCACCGATCCCGCGCACCCCAGGGAGGTTGGATCGGTGCGACTGGGTGGCATTGTCAACCGCACCGCGCACCCAGCGGCGCCGGACCTTCGGTTGTCAGGAGGCCCGCAGATGGTCGAGGTCAGCCGCGACGGTCGGCGCGTCTACTTCACCAACTCGCTCTACGGCTCGTGGGACGATCAGTTCTACCCCGACGGCGTTGGCGCCTGGATGGCAAAAGTGGACGTCGACCCCAAGGGCGGACTCAGCCTCGACGAGACATTCTTCCCACACGGCGAGGAGTTCAAGGGCAGACGGGTGCATCAGATTCGCCTGCAGGGCGGCGACGCGTCATCCGACTCCTACTGCTACCGCTGACGAGACGGGGACGACCCATCGGAGTCATCTCAGGAGCACAGCATCTACGGCCAC
>PKXZ01000017.1:0-231 GCA_003132525.1 Candidatus Dormiibacterota bacterium
GGAGAACCTGAACCGCAAGGATTTGGAGCCGCTCGAGGCCGCCGCCGCCTATCAGGACCTGCTCGATCTGGGCATCGGGAATGATGAGGTCGCCGCCCTCGCCGGCACGTCGGCACAACAGGTCAGCGATCACACTTCCCTGCTGAGCCTCCCCAGGAAGGTGCGTCGCGAACTTGCCGGTGGGGCCATCGACTTCCCGACCGCGCTGTTGCTCACGCAGCTGGCCGACAC
>PKXZ01000017.1:309-1477 GCA_003132525.1 Candidatus Dormiibacterota bacterium
GGGAGGCGTGCCACGCGGCATACATCGAGGAGCACACAGGCGACATCGTCTTCGTGTGCATCGACGTGCAGCGCCATGTCGGAGTCGTGCCGGGCATCGAAGCCCCCGCCGATACGAAGGCCGAGCGTGCTGCCAAACGCAGCGAGCGTCAGGCGCAGCGGCGGGCGATCGCAGAACGTCGTGCGTTGCTCACGCGGCACCTGCAGAGCATCGACGACGCGGCCGCTGCGAACCACCACGTACAGCGCATCTCGTTGCTCGATGTGGATGAGGCGGTCGCGTCGGTGGCCTGCGAGTTGCTCGGCCACACGAGCGGCGGCGGCGAGTATCACGGCCATGCGCGTTCGCTCACCGCTCGGGTGGCCGCGAACCCGGAGGAACTGGCGCAGGTGGCGCTCGCCGTGGCCCTGGGGCGCGCCGAGGTCTACTCGGGACGCGAGTACATCTCGCCCGACCAGCGCGCACTCGTCGCCGAGCACCTCCGCTATCTCACGGGACTGGGGTACCAGCCCACGGAGTTGGAGCTCGACATGATCCGTGAGCAGGACATCACCGTCGGCGAGGAAGACGCGAGCGCCAACCCCGACATTGAGCGCGTGGGCGCTTCGTAGGCACCTCATGGGGACGGCTACCCACTCGGTGGCCGTCCCCTCGCCGCGCAGCGACAGCTCACCCGTCGCGTCCACGCAGTACGAGCGCTGCGAGTTCGCCCACTCGTGTGCCCGCGCTTCTCGTGCATCCCCGCCGACAGCGCATAGCCGCTGCACATTCGCATCCGGTCGTTGTGCGCACTGGACGCCTCGAGGCATCCGGCCGGAACGTCGTACCCCGGGTGACGCCAGCCGGCTCGCGACCCCGACCACGAGGCCGACCCTCCGCGCGACCACGAGGTGTCCCCCTTGTCAGTGAGCTGTTGATCGCTCTCATGGCATTCGAGCACCGCGCGGCCTGCGCTGCAACCCCCAAGACATGTCGCCTGCGGCGAGGGGTTTCCGCTCCGTCCTTGTGCGCGCCGCTCCCCGAAAGCCACGCGATCAACCTCACAGGAGGACACATCCATGGCCCGGAAGCCCGACCTCGCAGCCGACGTCGATGGCGACGTCACCGACACCCCGGCGAAGTCCCGGTCGTACGGGATCAACCACTTCCGCATCCTCGGACGGATGAC
>PKXZ01000017.1:1491-2590 GCA_003132525.1 Candidatus Dormiibacterota bacterium
CAGCTCGACCTCGTGGTCGAGACCTTCCAGCTGCTCGGACCAGCGCCCACAGGCGAGGCCGACGCCTAGCAGAGCATGGGGCCGGGAAACCGGCCCCATTCCTCATACCCGGTCGGCTTCGAGTGGCGTGCGCGAGAAGTGGCTGTCGGCCACATCGACGCGCTCAGCTCGCTGGCCGCCTAGTCCGTTCTTAAGGCACCGACCTCGGCCACGCAAGCGTGACCTCACCGTGCCGCCCACCAGGCCGTCATGTGTGGACTGACGGCCATCAAGTCGTCCACTGGGGACACGGCGCGGACACCAACCTCGACAACGTCGTCAATCGCTATTACGACCCCACCCGAGAGGCGACTAATGCGCCAGCAACTAACCGACACAGCAACAGAGATCTTCATGCAGCGCGGCTTCGACGCCTTCCGCGTGTTGGACGACGCTACAGCGGCGGGGTACTAATCGACGGGCGGTTCGACGAACGCAAAGAGTTGGCTGACCTTGTCTCCGTCGAGGACTACGAAGTCCATTCCGGTCACGGCGGCTGGACGCTCGGGCGGCCCGAAGTTCCAGGAGGCCCGGATCGCAGTACCGATCGAGGTAACTTCGGTGAGGGTAAACCGTGCTCCGGGGAAGCGCGATTGCAGGGAATTGCTGAAGTTTCCAGCGCCTCGTAGCCCACGTAGGCGCCGTCCTTGTCGTGGAAGTGAGCGTCGGGGCGGAAGAGATCTTCGATCGCGCCGCGCCGCAATGTGCTGTCTGACTGCGTCCACATACCAAGGAGGCTGGTCATAAAGGCCTGCGGAACTGCCACACGCGAATCATGCCCACTCGGCGCTTCCTCTTGCCGGGAACGTGAGCCCTCGTGTTGGTGATCCGCCCGGGTACCAGGCGATAGCACCACAGAGCCCACCTCAGAGGCAGTCCCGCGTCTGAGAATTGAGGGATATCACTGCGCCACGGCTGTCACGGATCACCTCCAAAGGTCTCGGATCGGAGGCTGATCCATCACACCAATTTGCGGATCGACGCGCCTCTTGGTCCGGTGAGCACGTCTGACCCTCGACCACGGCCGGCGGGGGAGATGGCTCGACCACGAGAGACCCAC
>PKXZ01000105.1:0-5528 GCA_003132525.1 Candidatus Dormiibacterota bacterium
CCGTGCAGCTGATGTCCTACGGGCGCCGAATCCTGGGCTCGCAGCTGGTCCTCGAGAACGACAGCTTGCGTGCCTCCTTCCTCCACTCGGGCGAGTACGCCGCAATGTATGCGTCGATGCGACAGCTCGGGTCGCCAATTGGATTCCAGACAGCGGTGCTCAGCAAGGTCGGCAACCTCATGGAAACCGTGCAGGGGGCTGCGGCGCTCGGTGCGAACAACGTCGAACTCCCGCCGGGGTTCGCTCCGCAGACCGCGAGTGCCCTCGCTCCTGTCCTGGCGGACACTTCATAGCGGCAGCGCCACGTGGTCCGCAGACTCAGCTGCGCTGATCGCAATCGTTGGACCCTAGCCGGTTTAGAAGTGTCGTAACCGAGACGGGTATACTTCCGGGTATCTTTCAGAGATCGGGGGACTTTCAGTCAGGCATGTCCTTGGAACTCCGGACATGAGGAAAAGGGGATGAATTCGGTGACTAGTCACAATCGGATCACTGCGCTCGGAGGAGTAGCAGTCGCCGTCACGCTGGCATCGGCCACGGCATGGGCCGCCGCAGTCCCGGCGGGCGCCGCCTCAAAGCCAACAGCACTGTCGCTGATCGGCAGCCCAGGCACTGCGGGCCTCTATGCCTGGGGTGCGGCCACCATGCCAGACGGCTCAATTCTTCTTGGCGACTACTGGAACTATCGGATCGTCCACTACGAGGAAAGCGGGGCACCGGCATCGCCGCTCGTCTTCACCGGCAAGCAGGGATTCGGCGGTTCCACCAACCAG
The DNA here is from genome assembly GCA_003132525.1 of Candidatus Dormiibacterota bacterium. Lineage (GTDB taxonomy): Bacteria > Chloroflexota > Dormibacteria > Aeolococcales > Aeolococcaceae > Palsa-851. The sequence continues at coordinate 774 of PKXZ01000105.1, forward strand.
GCACCCTTTGGGATCTGCGTCGACACCACCAATGGCCCTGACGCCGGCGACGTGTATATGACCGAAGGCAGCGAGTACAACGTCAACCAGTACAGCAAGACGGGCGTGTTCATCACCAGCTGGGGCACCACCAATGCGGTGCACGCGGTGAATTTCGACTACCCGTCGCAGTGTGCGGTGAACCCGACGAACGGGAAGCTCTACATCTCGAACCAGTGGGGAAAGGACATGGTCATCCTCGACCCTGCCAATCCCACAGCTCCCGCCCAATTCATCTCTCCGCCTTCACCGAACAACTTCATCCAGCCGCGCGGCCTCGCGTTCGACAGTTCCGGCAACCTCTGGATCGCGGACCAGGGCCATCACCGTATCGAGATCTGGCCGAACGGGTTGACCGGCACCAAGCCGCTGAAGACCATCAACCCTCCGGGTGGCGTGGGATCCACCTTTGACATGCGCGGGCTGGCAATCGACACGAAATCCAACCTCGCATTTGTGGCAAATGGGCAGAACTGCCTGGTGCAGGAGTTCAACGCGAATCCCTCGAGCCCGAACTACGGACAGTTCGTCACCAACTTCAACGGTGTCGGCTCGACTGGCAGCGATTGCGGGTCGGGACCCGGACAGTTCGGCGACGGCGCGCGTGACCTTGCGGTTGCCGGTAACGGCGATGTCTGGGTCGCGGACCTCGCCGACTTCCGCGCCGAGGTCTTCAACGAGAGCGGCACGTACCTCTTCTCCGTGCCGAATCCTCCCGCACCACCGCCGAACGGCAGCTTCAACGGCCCGCGCGGTGTCGCGTTCGACAGCGCGGGCGATCTCTTCGTCACCGACACCTACAACGAGCGGATCGAGGAATTCACCAAGGGCAGTGGCGGCTATGTGTTCTCCAAGGCGTGGGGCATCCGTGGCACCACTGCAAGCACATTCAACTATCCGAGACTGATGTGCTACGACAAGGTGAACGGCTTCCTGATTGTCGCCAACACCGACGGCAATGAGATCGTCGCCTGGAGCACGGCGGGCAAGGAACAGTGGTTCGTCGGTGGCATGGCAACGCCGTATGGCGTGGCATGCGGTGCGGACGGGACCATCTACGTCGCCAATGGCAACGGCGGCAACATCGTGGTCGTGAGCAGTGCCGGCGCGATGACCGGCACGATCGGCAGCGGCCTCGGGTTCGTCCGCGGTATCTGGGTCGATACGGACGGCTCGATCTGGGCGTCGAACATGACCACCGGTGCAATCGATCACTTCTCGGCAACCGGGACGAAGCTGACAGGATTCAGCACCGGCTCCGGCACCGCACCGTTCGGCATCGCCGGCGATGCGGGATACCTGTACGTCGCGCTCAGCTCGACGAACGAGGTCGGGCAGTACACGCGAGCCGGGAAACTGGTCCAGACCTTCGGCGGGGCCGGGAAGGCGCTCGGCCAGCTCCGCACTCCGCAGGGTCTCGCGTTCGGACCCGACGGCAATCTCTATGTGGTCGAGGAGAACAACAACCGATTGAGCGTCTGGTCCGTCCCCTGAGGGCCGAGTAGCCGTTGGCTCCGCGGGATCTGACTCGCGGAGCCGGCCGGCGCTCATCCGCGCTGGCCCCGCTCGACTGACCCGCGGAGCGCCGGCGCGCCCGTCTGCCCGCAAAGTTCATCACCGGGCAGCACTGTGGCGGCGCGGTAACGGAACCGTCGCGTGACGACGACGAAGCCGGTCGACGCGGTCCGGGTCGGTAGCCTCGCCCTCGACCTATCACCGACCGGCGCGACCCTCAGCACATGTCATACCCACACGCACGTCGTTGCGCTCGCCAGTGTTTCCCAGGCTCCGTGCCGGGGGGCCTGCGCTGATGCGCATGGTGAGGCCGGTCAGGACCCTTGCGCTCAGTGCGGTCAGCGCCACGGCTCTGCTGGCCGCCGGATATGCGGGACAGGCCGCGCATTCGGTGAGCGGCACATCTGCTGCGAAGCTGGTCAGCTACAGGTCGGCGCTCACCGGTAGCTATCTGACGCAGCCGGCCTACGCCAGCACGCTGGTCGGACCGGGACTGGCCTCGATGTACCCGGTCGATGTCACCGACGATTCGCAGTACTACTTCGTTCTCGATGCCGGCGAGTACCGCGTCGTGGCGGTGAACCGTACGACGGGCAACATCGACTGCCAGGTCGGTGGTCACCAGGGGACGCAACCCGGCCACTTCGGCGATGCTCGGGCGCTCGACTACGACGCAACCACTGATCAGCTCTATGTCGCCGACACGCCCCACAACCGCATCGAGATCTTCTCGTTCTCTGACAGCGCGTGCGCAAGCAACTCCCCGACCGCCTTCACATACGTCTCCGAGTTCGGCACCAAGGGAAGCGGCGATGAGCAGTTCAGTCAGGTGTATGGCGTCGCCGTTGATGCCGTCAACAGTTGGGTGTACGCGGTGGACGGAGCAGGGCGAGTCGAGAAGTCTGACCTCGCCGGCAACTACATCAGCCAGTTCAACGCTGCCGGGACGCTCAATCAGCCGCGCCAGGTAACCGTCGCGCCGAACAGCGATGTCCTGGTCATGAACGCGCGCGATCACGAGTGCGACGTTTTCAATGATGCCGGGGTGCTGCTCTTCACCTTTGGCAGTCAGGGCAAGGGGGACGGGCAGTTCACCAATGACCCTCGGGGCATCTCCGTCAGTGCCGATGGCACCCTGGCATTCGTCACCGATTCCGGCGGCAAGCGTGTGGAGGTCTTCAATCTCCTCTCGGACGGTGGCGACTACACCGGCGCAACGTTCGCGTACACGATTGCGCCGACGACTCCGGGCGATCAATTCACCGGTCCACGCGGGCTGACCACCACGTCGGACAACCATCTGCTCGTGACCGATGAGTGGGGCTTCAGCCTCCACGAGCTGAGCTTCACGTCCACCGGCGCGACGCCAACCCGGGACCTCTTCGGTGTCGCGCCGCCGCTCCCCGGAGTGAATGCTCCGCGCGGTGTCCAGGTCGCCGCCAACGGTCAGATCTACCTCGTCGACTACTGGAATCAGCGAATCGAATACATGAACCCGGATGGCAGCGATGCGCAGAGCTTCGGGTTCCGCGGGAACCCATCGCAGAGCGGCGCGATCAATTTCGCATGGAGCCTGGCCATCCAACCTGGGACGGGCGACATCTTCGTTGCCAATCGCGAGAGCAACCAGGTTGAGGTGTTCTCGCCGACCGGCACCGCGATTCTCATCTTCGGGGTCAACGGCACCGCGGACGGTGACTTTCACCTCCCCCAGGGCATCGCGTTCGGACCGGATGGGACTCTGTATGTCGACGATTCGGGGAATGACCGCGTCGAGCGTTTCACGATGTCGACCGGTGACACGAGTGCCACGTGGGATGCGACCTACGGACAGAAGGGCGTCGGTTCCACTGCTCCAGCGGGCGACCTCAACAACCCGACCGGCATCGCGGTTGCCCCGGACGGCACGGTGTGGGTCGCCGACACCAGGAACAACCGCATTCAGAGCCTCTCACCGTCCGGCCAGTGGACCGCGATCACAACGCCCGTCGGCACCGGGACGCAGCTTGCGTTCAAGGCGCCATGGGGAATCACGGTTGCTCCGGACGGCAGCATCTGGGTTTCCGATACCGGCAATCATCGACTGGTCTCATTCGATACCTCCGGCAATCTGATCTTCAGTGCGACCGCGAAGCAAATGGGGGTACCGGCGGCTCCCGACGACTCGGTGATCTACCCGTTCGCGGTCGCCTTCAGCGGTGACACCGTCTACCTCAGCGACATCTGGAACGACCGGGTCCTCGTCCTCACCACCTCCTGACGCGGCTGCCTCGGACGGATCCGCCAGTTTCTCGGACGCTTGGCCTTGCGCCGATTGCAATTGGCCGTGCAAACCTTTAGTCTGCTTCCAATTCCTCCCTGGGGGGTTAGTCGACGGTACTGGAGGTGGCACAAGTGGTTCTCTTCAAACGCGTGGGTCTTGCGTCGTTGCTGATCGCGCCCGTGCTAGCGCTGGGCATTCCGGCACAGGCCGCATCGCTGGCAACTGTCCCCAAGGTGACGATTTCGGGAAAGCCCGCGGTCTACAAGCCGACGAGCATCAGCGCAGTTCCACATTGGAACGGCGTCGAAACGTGCACCACGGCGCTCGAGTCGTTCACGATCACGAACAACACCTCGGCGACCCAGGAAATCCTCAACGGCACAACTGATCTCGGCAATCTTCCCGCTCATGAGATGACCGGGATCTGCATCAACACCAATCAGAAGGGCAAGACCGAGCACTTCAAGCTCAAGTCGAACAAGAAGGCAGCCCTGGCCGTCAAGGTTACCTAGGCGAGCATATAACGCGGCAACGCGAAAGGGCCGGCGCACCCCGCGGGGAGCGCCGGCCCTTTGCTTTTCAATCAGGCTCAGCAGCTCAGGATGCCGGGGCGAAGACCTCGATGCGATCGTTGCCGTAGTCGTTGACATAGATGTTGCCGGCGGCATCCACCACGATGCCCTGGGGCTGTACGAACTGGCCGTGGGCGCTGCCCTTCGAGCCCCAGCTCCCGAGATAAGCCCCGGTCGACGGGTTGAACTCGTCGATTCGATTGTTGTTCGTGTCGGTGACATAGAGGATGCTGCCGTTGGGCGAGAGCGCGTCGTCAAACGGCGAGCGCATGCTGCCTCCGGGCACCGTGGAGCCTATTGTGGAGAGCAGCGTCCCAGTCGAGCTGAACACCTCAACGTCACCTTGCGTTATCGAAACGGCGTAGA
>PKXZ01000105.1:5538-9947 GCA_003132525.1 Candidatus Dormiibacterota bacterium
AGTTCGACGGACCACCCACGAAGATCCCGCGAGCGTAGAAGAACTTGCCGGGCGAGCACGTGATGCACGTCCCGGTCCCGACTTCGCCGCCGAACTCGGACGTGGAACTGACCGGGGCGGTTGTCGGCGACGCGCACCCGAGTGGCCCGTTGCCGTTGCCGTCGGGTGTGTATTCCTTGATCCATCCGGAGCGAGTGTCATTCACCCACAGGTTGCCGTTGGAATCGACGGCAACGCCACGCGGGTAGTCCATGGCGCAGTAGGAGGAAAGGGTTGGCTGGCGGCTGCCCCACATCTGGACGAAGGCGCCAGGCGTGGTGCCGTTGAGACCCTGGAACTCCTGGATCCGCTGATTGAATGTGTCACTCACATAGACGGTCCCATCGACCGGCGACACCGCAACCCCGACCGCCTGGTTCAGACCGCCGGCGGGCGGCGGGATCGCCGGGTTCGGAATCGACTCGAGGAACCCACCCGGCTTGCTCGTGGCGAAGAGCGGGTTGTAGGCATCAATGTTGAAGCAGGTGTAGTCGCTCTCGTAGACGGTTCCATTCGCTCCGATCGCGGTATCACGCGGACCGTCGAGCTGGCCGTTGCCGGCGCAGTCGGATCCAGGCTTGCCGATCTTGCCGACGAAGGTTCCTGAAGTGGTGAAGACCGCAATGTCCTGCTTCCCCGCGTCGCTGATGTAGACCAGGTTGTTGGCACGATCGATGGTCAGTCCGCGGGTGTTGCCGCTGACCTGATCCTTCGCGGGCAGTCCGGCCTTGGTGCTGAAGTAGCGGAGGAACGTCCCGGTGCTGCTGAAGACTTGCACGCAGTTGTTGCTGACGTCGTTGACATAGAGGTTGCCCGAACTATCGACGTCGAGGCCACGGATGAGGCCGAACTGGCCCAGCGCGCAGTTCGTTCCGGTGGTTCCGAACTCACCCAGGTAGCTGTCGCTGCCGTTGTACATCAGCACGATGTTGTGACCGGTCGTGCTGTTCGAGTTCACGAGGTACACGTCGCTCGTCGCCGAGCTGACCGTCATCCACGGCGCGTAGTAGGCACCCTGCGCCGACGCGTGCACCGCATCCAGCAAGGTTCCAGTGCTGCTGTATCTCAAGTAGCCCACGAGGTCGTCGACGAGGAAGTCATCGGTCGACGAATCGACCACGATCGAATAGGGCTGTTGATTGTTGAGCGCCGCCTTGTTGCTGTAGACCGCGAGCGGCGCGCCGGATGTCGAGAAACGCCGCACCTGATAGTTGTTGTAGTCGGTGGTGAGAATCGTGCCGGAAGCAGCGTCATATGCCATCCCCCACGGATAGACAAAGGCACTTCCCGCTTGACCGATCTGGAGCTGCCAGGTGGGCGCCGTGAGGGTGGGTGCCGCCTGCGCGTTCCACATCCCGGCGCCTGAACCGATGGCAAGCACCGCGGCGCCGATGGCCACCGCGCCTGCGCGCCAGAGTCTCCTATTCCCCATCACGGTGTCAATGCCCACAAGTCTTCCTCCCATGTCCAACGTGTCCTTGTCCGGACACTGCATAACGCACATCAGCGGTGCGTGTTCGCTACAGAAGCGGTCGGTCCTCCCGGCCGGCCGCTTCACCGGTCATCGTCATCTACGAAGTTGCCACGGTGAATGCCACGAGCGCGCTCGTGGCCGTGTTGCCGCTCGTGTCGAGCGCGCGTACCTGTGTCGTGTATTTGGTGCCGAACGTCACGCCGATGAACCCGAAGCTGAACGTACACGACGTCCTGCTGCTGCACACCGGTGCGGCATAGTTCCAGGTCTTCGTCTTGGTCCAGTTGGAATGGCTCCCGTCCCACCAGAGGTTGGTTGCCGCGTTGTGCACGGCGACCTCGAGGTCGCCGAGCCCGACGTTATCGGTAGCCGATCCGGTGATGGTCACCGTGGATGCGGGCACGACCTGCTTCGCTGTCGGCGACGTCAGCGTCACGGTTGGCGGCGTCGTGTCACCGGACGGCAGTGGAACCGACTCGGAGAAGATCTGCACGCGGCCCTGGTTCGCGGACGCCACATAGATGTTGCCCGCAGCATCACCCGTGATCCCCGAGGGTTGGTTGAACTGGAACGCGCCGGCGCCCGTCCCCCCCCATTGCCCGAGGTACTGCCCGCTCAAGCTGAACGCCTGGACGTTGTTGCGCTTGGTGTCGGTGACGTACAGCACGCCGTTGATGACGTCTGCGCCCCACGCGGATTCGAACTGACCGCTGCCGGTGCCATACGAGCCCCACTCCGTGATGAACGAGCCGGTCGGGCTGTACTCGCGGATCTGGGAGCGACTCTGGTCGACGATGTAGGTGTTGCCGGTCGCGGGATCGACGGCGACGCCGAAGTTGCACCCGTTGATCTGACGCACGTAGGTGGGTGCCGTCGTCGCCGGATTGGCCGGATCGGTCCACACCGTCATCGTGCAGGACCAGTAGTCACTGATGTACGCGTAGCCTCCATAGAAGGTGACGCCGTCAGGCGCTTCGAAACTGCCTGGCGAGCTCGAGTCGTTCCCCGACCCGATCGAGTTCAGGTAGTTGCCGTTGTCGTCATATATTCGTATGTAGTAGTCGCGCGTGTCGGCCACCCACACATTGCCGTTCGGGTCAACCCCGATGCCGCGCGGGTAGTCGAGTCCGTACGGGGCGGTGCTGCCGCGATGTCCCCAGTCACCGATGAAGGTGCCGTTCGACGAGAACTCCTGGAACCGGTCGCTCCACGAGTCAGCGACCCACACCGTGCCGTTGACGGGGTTGACCGCCACGTCGCGGGCCTCGGACAGGAACCCTGGCGCCGGCGGTTCTGCCGGGTTCGGGTACGCGGCCATGAAGACGCCGGCCGGTGAGAACTCCTCGAATCGGAAGTTGCTGTAGTCGGCGGCCCAGAGATCGCCGGAACTGTCCACTGCAATCTGGCGCGCGCCATCACCGAACTGGCCGTTGCCGGTGCCCTGGGACCCGATGGTCCGAACTGGCGTCGGTGGGGTGGTGGCGAGGTTGAACTCCTCGACCCGGTACCCTGCCGCGTCGGAGACGTAGAGCAGGTTGTTCGTCTGGTCCACGGCGACGCCGCGAAGATCCCCGACGAACTGGCCGAGCCCGTGGCCCTGGGTGCCGATGTCCTGGACGCAGGACGCGCCGCCATTTGTCGATGTGCTTGGCGTGAACTCAGCGACGTAGTAGTTCTGCGCATCAGCGACAAAGACGTGTCCCGCCGCGTCGGTGGAGATGCCGGTCGCCTCGATGAAGTCGCAGTTCCCCGTGCCGTACGTCCCCCAGGAGTTGATCTCCGGGTCGGACGCCTGCGAGATGTCGTATTCCTGGACCCGGTTCGGNNGAGAAGTGGGCGATGTAGCCGGCTGCCTTCTGGGTGCCGTTCTCAGCGACATAGATGTCGCCGTTCAACGGGTTCACCGCGATCGACTCCGGCTGACCCTGGCGGGTGGACGCCGACTGGTAGAAGGACTGCGTCTGCGTCCCGGTTGGCGTGTAGCTGCGCACGAAGAAGTTCCAGTAGTCGGCGACCTCGACCTGGTTGGTCGTGGCGTCGTACTGGATGCCCCAGGCATAGACGCCGGCAGTTCCGGTGCCACCGATGGACTGGACATACCCCGGCGGCGTCCATGTCGCCGCGGAAGCGCCCGCTGCCCCACCGCCGAGCGCCGCAGAAGCAAGGAGGGCACCAGTGCCCAGCGCGAGCACCGCCACCCGTGTGGTCGAACGTCGGAAATTCACCCCCATCTCTCCTGTCCTAAGCGACTGTGACGGTGTAGACGAGTATTCGGTCGTCGTACGTATCCGCGATGTAAAGCTTTCCGTCCGGCCCGAACGCGACGTTCTCCGGGTTCGTCATCGCCGTCTTGCCGTACTCGTTGGCCGGCGCGTCACTCGCGTTGATGGTGGCGGCGATGGNNGCCGTCGCTCTCGTTGACGATGATCACGCGATTGTTGTCGCGGTCCGCGATGGCGAGCAGGCCCGCGCCGTTCGACGCGACGCCGTACGACTGGTTGAGCCCGAGGCCGGTGCTGAACGTCGCGACTTGCGACGTCACCTCGCCGGCGCTCACCGCGAGCTCGACCACACGGTCGTTCAGGGCGTCAGCGACGAAGAGGTTGCCGGTGGTCGGGTCGATGGCAACTCCGGCCGGGGTCGAGAACTGGCCGGTACCGGATCCTTTGGTGCCGTAGGTGTAGGTCGCAGTGCAGGTTCCTTTGTCGGATGTGCATGTCGCCACGTTCCAGGACTCGATCCGATTGTTCTTGGTATCCGCGACCCAGGCATAGCCGTCACTGATGGTGATCGAGTACGGGTAGTCGAGCTGCCCGGGGTTTTTACCCTCGGTGACGAACTCGGCGAGACCGTTGCACCCGAAGGGAGGTGATGTGATCGGCTGGAGGATCTGCAG
>PKXZ01000094.1:0-1275 GCA_003132525.1 Candidatus Dormiibacterota bacterium
GGACGCTGGCGCCGGATCCTATACACGACCACAGCTCATCACCGGTGGGCTCGTAGTCAGGGGCGTAGATCCATCCTCCGCCCCAGAACTCCATGTCCCAGGTGCACGGGGATCCCGCCTTGCAGGGGGTCGCATTCCCGATGACGGTGTCGAACGGCGCGGTCGAAAGGTTGATGGCGATGCCGGCCAGGGCGTAGTCCGTCTTGAACTGCGCCATCTCCTGGTCAAGGGCCGGCGTGCCGCTGACGTACTGGAGACTGAACGAGGCCTTGGCGCCCTGCGGGATGCCTGCGCCGCACTGGCCGGTGCCGGTGCCCGGGCTGGTGCACGTGCTCACGCCGCCCGCGTTGACCGTCCATCCGTTGGCCTGGAGCAGCGATACCGCTTTGCTCGGGCTGTAGGGGTATGGATTCGTCTTCTCGAAGGAGTCGACGAAGTTCGAGGACGGCTTGGTCGGGACCGGGCCGTACGTGGGATACCCATAGTTGAAGAACGCCTTGGATATGAAGGTGTTCTGATCGACCAGGTCCTGCATCGCTTGTCGGAAGTACAGCTGCTTGAAGATCGGACCGCTGGTCGGGTTGGTGAAGTTTTCCGGGAAGTAGGTGATCTGCCAGCCGGCCCACGTCGAGAAGTTGTAGATGTTGCTCAGCGTGGCCTTCTGCAGAACGTCTGCGTCCGGAATGTACCCCCAGTCGATCGTGGTGTTGTTGACCGAGGTGGCCGCCTTGAGCTGATCGAACTCGGCGGTGTCCTTGGTGAACGGAACCTCGTTGAACTGGGTCAGGGTTGGCTTGACCGGTCCGCCGTAGCCGGGGTTCGGCACCATCGAGACGTCGCCGGCGGTGTCCATCGACTTCAGCTTCCACGGACCCGAAACCACCTGCCAGAGCGGGTTGGTGTCGTAGGTCGAGATGGCCTTCGACTGCAAATCGAGGAACTTGTAGACCGCCTGCGCGCCGGCCGGGGTCTCGTCGTAGTTCCCCACGGCGCCGGTGGCCGACTCCTTGTCCCAGACCGCCTGGGGGAGCGGGGTGATCTGGCTCAGCTCGTTGTACGTGAAGAAGTACGAGCCGTACGCCTGGGTGAGGTTGAAGGTGATCTGGAGCGGGTTGCTCGGATTGATCGTCGTGCTGGACACGTTGTCGGGATACTCGCCAGGCGAGTAGCCGGCCCAGTCCTCCTTGTTGGCGGTGACCAGGTTCTGCCAGAACTGGATGTCACGCGCCGTGATCTGGGTCCCGTTCGACCACTTCCATCCCTTCAGCGTGATGG
>PKXZ01000094.1:1282-58199 GCA_003132525.1 Candidatus Dormiibacterota bacterium
GGAACTGGCTGAGGTTCGCGACGCTGAAGTACGCGAGCGTGGCGAGCGGGAAGATGTAGTTCGGCTGCGCACCCGGACCCTCGGCGAACGTCGCCGTGGTCTTGGTGACTGCCGGACCCGTGCTCGAGGTGCTGGTGCTCCCGCAGGCGGCGATCGCAATCGCACCCAGTCCTATGACAGCGGGCAATGTTTTAGCCCGCCAACTCCGAAAAGTCATGTACGCCTCCTTGTGACGACATATGTCCACGTGGCGTCGCTCTGCCCCAGGACGCAGATCGTAGGGTAGCGATTCGAGAACCGGTAAACGACGGTTAGCGGCGAAATTCACCCTGCTGAGTGAGATCGCCGATTGCTCAGGCTGCCCGGGAGTCCGGCCAGCGGCCCTCCGAGCGCGCCAGCGCCACGTCATATACGGGGGAAATGCGGAGGCGCCGCGGCATGGCAGGGGTTGCGAGGCGGAGCGACCGGGTCAGGGCTGCGAAGGCCGCGGCATGGGCCGGCGTCCAGGTCAGGCCATAGCCGCGGCGGAGGTGGGACGGGAGCAGACCGGTCGCGATGAAGGCGAGCGTGTCCGTGCCCGGACGGAGCAACCGCGATCTGACCGGAGGGTGCAGGACCGTCTCAGCCACTTCACGAGAGCCGGCGCCCGGAAGCGCCTGGCCGTGGCGCACCTCGTCCTCGACGTAGCGGCGGAGACCCGCGGCGTCCGGCCAGCACTGGCTCCGGGGCAGTCCCATGAGCCGCGCGACCCCATCCCACTCACGGACGAAGGCGTCCCGCTCACCCCGGCTGAGGCCTCCGACGAGCGAATCGTGGGCGGTGAGCATGGTGTCGACGAAGGACGCGTGGACCCAGCGGAGCAGCGCCCTGTCGCCGGCGGAGTACGCGGTCCCCGCTGGCACCCGCGAGGTCGCGTTGGCGGCCGGCAGCTTCCCGGCGACCCTGCGGTGCAGCCCCCCGACGCGGCCCGAGACCCGTTCGGCCTCCTGCGTCGTGCCGAAGCAGACGACCGTGACCCAACGGACGGTCCGCTCGAGACGACCGTAGGGATCCGACTTATAGGTGCTGTGCTCGATCGCGCCCTGGGCGACGAGCGGATTTGCGGCCTGCATCAGCAGGGCCCTGCCCGCCGCGAGCAGCAGGCGCGGCTCCCGCATGACGACCCAGGTCACCGAGTCCGGTCCGAACAGGCCCGGGTCGGGCGTCCGATCGCGGAGGGGAAAGGACTTCGACGACGTCGGGTTTGGCCGGGTCAGGAGACGCTGGATGGATGGCGGGAGCGGAACTGCCGGCATGGCTCAACGAGTGTCGCAGGGTTCGAGAGGCTCCGGCGTCCGCTTTGGCTACCATCGTTGGCGTGTCAGAGATCGAAGGAATCGAACGCGTCCTCGTGGTTGTCGCCCACCCCGACGACTGCGACTTCGGGAATGCGGCTACCACCGCGAAATGGACCGACGCCGGCGTGACCGTGTCCTATTGCATCGTCACCGACGGTGATGCGGGCGGGTCCGACCGGAGCATCACCCGCAAGGAGATGGCTGCCCTCCGCCGGATCGAGCAGACCGAGGCCGCGGCCGCGGTCGGGGTCACCGACCTCACATTCCTCGGCTACCCGGACGGGCGGCTCACGCCCAGCATCGAGCTGCGCCGCGACATCTCGCGGGTGATTCGCATCAAGCAGCCGCAGCGGGTGATCACCCAATCGCCGACGCGCAACTTCACGCGCATCTTCGCGAGCCACCCCGACCACCTCGCCGCCGGCGAGGCGGCGCTCTGCGCGGTGTATCCCGACTCGCGGAACCCCTTTGCGCACCCCGAGCTGCTCGAGGTCGAGGGCCTCGAACCCTATTCGGTGGCCGAGGTCTGGTTGAGCGCCATCGCAGCCGGCAGCGACAACGTCAAGGTGGTCGACGTGACCGACTCGGCCGATCGCAAGCTGGCTGCGCTCCGATGCCATCGCAGCCAGTACAGCGACTGGGATGCGCTGGAGCAGCGCGTGCGGGGCTGGCTCGAGGCCACCGCCAAGGCGAACGGACTGGAGCCGGGTCACCTTGCCGAGCAGTTCGTCGTCGTCCCCACCGCATGACCCTGCGCATCAGGGAGAACGTCACACCGTCGGCCGTCTGGCCGTCCCCGATCACGCCACAGGAAGCGGCAGCTGGGCGGATGCGCCTCGGCGACGTCCAGTTGAGCGATGGCGACGCGTACTGGATCGAGGGTCGGCCGGTGGAGCACGGTCGCTGCGTCATCGTTCGCGAGCACGACGGAGTCATCGCCGACCTGATCGACGCCCCCTGGTCCGCTCGGAACTGGGTGCATGAGTACGGCGGCGCCGCGATGCTCGCACACGCCGGCACCGTGTACTTCTCCAACGCGGCCGACGGGCGCATCTACACCCTGGTTCCCGGTTCGTCGCCCGTGCCCCTGACGCCGGCGGACTCGAGCCTTCGCTACGCCGACTTCGAGATCGACCGCACTCGCAACCGGCTCATCTGCGTGGTCGAGGATCACAGCGGCGCCGCCGTCGAGAACGACATTCGTGCCATCCCGCTGGGTGGCGGCGAGCCTGTGACGCTCGTCTCCGGCAACGATTTCTACTCGACGCCACGGGTGAGCCCTGAAGGCAACCGCATCGTCTGGCTGACGTGGAACCAGCCGAACATGCCCTGGGACGGCTGCGAGCTCTGGGTCGCGGACCTTGACGACTCGGGAATGCCTCGCGATGCCCGTCTTGTTGCTGGAGGGCAGAGCGAGTCCGTCTTTCAGCCGTCCTGGTCTCCCGAGTCGGTTGTGCATTTCACGTCCGACCGCACCGGCTGGTGGAACCTGTACCGCTGGGACGGCGTGCAGGTGGACGCGCTCGCGCCGATGCAGGCGGAATGCGGGGCCCCGCAGTGGGTGTTCGGGCTGTCCACCTACGCGTTCTGCGGCGACGGGCGCATCGTCCTCTGGGCATGCCGCGATGGTGCATGGGAGTGCCAGGTGCTTGACGCATCGGGTCATCTCACCCGCGTTGACGTCCCCGAGACCGCGTTCGACCTGTGTATCGGCGCCCAGGGAGACGTGATCCTGTACCTCGCCGGGGCAGCGGACACCCCTGACGGGGTCGTGCGCGCAAACCTCGCCACCGGCGCGCACCGGCTGGTGCGGCCGGAAAGCGCCGCGATGAGGATCGACGACGCGGTGCTCTCCCAGCCACGTCACGTGACCTTCCCCGGACACGGCGGCGAGACTGCGCACGCGTGGTACTACGCGCCCCGCAACGACGCGGTCAATTCAGAGCCCGGCCGCAAGGCACCGCTTCTGCTGCACGCGCACGGCGGGCCGACGTCGGCGGCCAACTTCGCGCTCGATCCCGCGGTGCAGTTCTGGACCAGCCGCGGCTTCGCGTACCTCGACGTCGATTACGGCGGGAGCACTGGATACGGCCGCGCGTATCGCGATCGTCTCAACGAACAGTGGGGCGTGGTGGATGTCGGCGACTGTATTGCGGGCGCTCAACATCTCGTCGACACCGGCGAGGCCGATCCTGACCGCCTGTTCATTCACGGTGGCAGTGCCGGGGGCTACGTCGTGCTGTGCGCGATGACGTTCCACGATCTGTTTCAGGCAGGTGCCAGCCTCTTCGGCATCGCTGACCTGGAGGCACTCTTCGCAATGCAGGGACACAAGTTCGAGGCGCGCTACGACGCCCCGCTGCCCAAGGGGCGGGGAATGCACGATCGGTCGCCGGTGCACTTCATCGACCGGGTGCGCGGCGCCGTGCTGCTCCTGCAGGGACTCGATGACCCGGTCGTTCCGGCAGCTCAGGCCGAGATGATGTTCACGGCGCTGCGGGGCGCGGGGGTTCCCTGTGCGTATATTGGGTTTCCCGGCGAGCAGCACGGCTTCCGTGATGCGAAGAACATCGCGCGTACGCTCGAGGCGGAGCTGTACTTCTTCGCGATCGTGACCGGCATGACGCTGGGAGAAGCGATCGAGCCCGTCGATATCCTCAATCTCTGAAGGGGTTTCCGGTCCCGGTGCCGTCGGAGCCCGAGGCCCGGCGCGGCAGCAGCTGCCAGACGGACAGCGGGATCACGATGATCGCGGTCCCGGCGATCAGCAGCGCGGGAAACAGCAGGTCGAACGGATCGGGCGAGACGCGAACAACGCCTTGCACCAGCGCGACTGCGGGCGGGGAGCCGAAGGACGTGAGACGAATGACGTTGTCGCTTCCCACACCGAGGTCATACGTGACGCTTGCGCCGGGCGCATTCAACGTGAGGTAGGTCACGTAGCCGTGCGCCGGCACCCACGACATGTTGCGATCGGACGAGAGATCCTGGTGCAGGCTCGCGTTCATCGGCTCAGCGCCGGCCACGGTGAACCCTGGTGCGCTGTCGAGCGTGAGCCCCTTGTCGAGTCCCGATGTCAGCGCCTCGCCGTTCGCGGTGCGCAGCGGCTGATCGGTGAGCAGGAACAGGTCGGCATTCACCGGCGCTCCGGCGTTGGCGAGGATCTCGAGTGGCACCCACAGTCGCGGCGTACGCATGGTGATGAGCAGAGGGACACCGTCTCCCGCCTGCTGGTGGCGCTGGAGGGCCACCGACGTGTTGTATTTCGCCGCCATGAACACCGGGCTCGACGACGCGTACCGGAGCAGGTGATTCTCGATTTCGGGTGACACGAGGAACCCGTTGTGCGTGCACCAGTCGATGACCGCCTGACCGCTTCCCTTGAGCACCGTGACGTCGAGTGCCTCGACCTGCACCTGCTCGATCACGACAGCCGGGGCCCCTGCGGCGGCCGGCACTACCAAAGATGCATTTGCGAACACCACGGGCGGCGCGAACTCGCGTTCCAGCCGCTGGAGAGTCCATGCACCGGCTTCGGTGATCGATGTTGGAATCGCGGGCAGCGGCACGATCCATCCAACATCGGTGACCGCGCCCGTGTAGGCGAAGCTGGTGACGTAGTGCTCGATACCGCCCGACCAGGCAACGAAGGTCGTCGCCTTGGCGAGGCGAACGTCGCCATCGGGCGCCACCAGGCCGCCGCATGCGAGTGCCTGCCCCGCGCCGAGGATCACCGCCGCGGCAACACCCATGCCGGCCAACAGGAACTTGCGCATCTCGGGATCCTCCAGATGGGTTCACATCGTGCGAAGACCGAGACGCCGGCCGTGGTCGTAGGGTTCCCGATGCATGGCCAGCGGCGCGCTGAATCGACCGTCCTCAGGGGTTGCCAGAAGATTAGTTAGGTTATATAATCAATTTCAGATGACGACCGTAGCCACCAACAAACCAGTCGATGTCGCCAACCGGCTTCGACCGGTGCTTCTCCATCTGAACCGCCATATGCGCCGTGAGGTGCTCACGTCTGGCGTCTCGGCCGGGCAGCTCTCGCTGCTTGGCCAGATCGAAGGAAATCCCGGGATCGGAGTGGCGGAGCTGGCGACTCGCGAAGGCATGTCGATGCCTTCGGTGTGCAGCCATATCGACCGTCTCGAGGCGTCTGGACTGGTCACGCGCCGGCAGGCGGAGCGCGATCGGCGCAGGGTGGATCTCGAGGTCACGCCAGAGGGGCAACGCGTCCTCAAGGTCATCCGCTCCAAGCGCACCGCATGGCTTACGGCTCGCCTGAGCAAGCTCGCCGACGCCGATCTCTCGGTTGTGGCCGCCGCCATCGCGCCGCTCGAGGCACTCCTGGCGCAGGCCGAGTGATCCTCGGCATCGGCAGCGCCACCGGGCGCACCTTCATGAGCCTTCGCCGCCACTACAACTACCGGCTGTACTTCTTCGGGCAGGTGGTGTCGATCAGCGGTACCTGGATGCAGAGCGTCGCGCAGGCGTGGTTCGTCGTGCAGCAAACCCATTCGCCACTTGCCGTCGGCATCCTCGCCGTCTGCCAGTTCGGTCCGTACGGGTTGTTCGGATTGTTCGGCGGTGCCGTCGCCGACCGGATCGACCAGCGCAAGGTGCTGATGGGAACGCAGGCGGCGTTCATGGTCACGGCAGGGCTCCTCGCCGGCCTCACCCTGAGCGGGCATGCAACGGTCTGGGAGATCTACGTGCTCGCCGGTGTCACCGGGATGATCACCGTCCTCGATACGCCGGTCCGGCAGGCCTTCACCATCCAGATGGTGGGTCGCGATGAGCTGCCCAACGCCGTCGCACTGAATTCGAGCCTCTTCAATGCTTCGCGGATCGTCGGCCCGGCGATCGCCGGCGGGCTCATCGCTGTGGCGGGAGTCGGGATCTGCTTTCTCATCAACGCGCTCAGCTACCTGGCCGTCCTTGCCGCGCTCTGGTTGATGCGCGTCCACAAGCTCTTCCCGGTGCGCAGAGATGAGCGCCATCACAACCTGCTCCGCGGGTCGCTCGAGGGCTTGAAGTTCGCGTGGAGACTGCCGGTGATCCGTTCCGTGCTCGCGATGATGCTGGTGATCGCGACGATCAGCATCAACTTCAACGTGCTCCTCCCCGTGCTCGCGTCACGCACCCTCAACAGCGGTCCTGAGATCTTCGGCATCCTCTCGGCACTCTTCGGGTTCGGCGCGCTCGTCGGCGCGCTGTTCTCCGCTTCACTCGGACGCGCGAGCCGGCACACCATGCTCGTCGGCGCCGCGGTGTTCTCGGTGTCCGAGATCGCGCTTGCTCCGCTCCATGTCGCCTGGGCGGCCGGCCTCGCGCTGGTTGTGACCGGCATTGCCTTCACGCTCTACTCGTCGCAGGCGAATGCGACGCTGCAGCTGGCGGTCACCGATCAGATGCGCGGCCGCGTGCTCGGCATCTACGGATACGTCTTCTTCGGGACGGCTCCGCTCGGAGGTCTGCTCGCCGGATGGCTCGCGCAGGAAGGCGGCACGCAGCTTGCCTTCCTTGTCGCCGGGCTCGTCGGTGTCGCTGCCACCATCTATGGCTGGGCCGACACCGGTCGCGCGGCCCGCGCGTCGGCACCGCCCATCGCCCAGGTGGCGTAGCCGACGCCGCGTCGCTCATCCTTTCCCGAGCAGGACGATCGATCGGGAGGTCTGGGACGTGGAGCAGCGCACGCTGGGGACACAGGGGTTGGAGGTCTCCGCCCTGGGACTCGGCTGCATGGGGATGTCGGACTTCTACGGCACCGCCGAGGAACGCGACGAGCGCGAGGCCATCGTCACCATCGACCGCGCCGCGGAGCTGGGCATCACGCTGCTCGACACGGCCGACATGTACGGCCCCTTCACCAACGAGATGCTGGTCGGCAAAGCGCTCACCGGCCGGCGCGACCAGTACGTCGTGGCCACCAAGTTCGGCATCGAGCGGCAGCCCGACGGTTCGCAGCCGATCAACGGTCGTCCCGAGTACGTGCACCGAGCGTGCGACGCGTCATTGCAGCGACTCGACGTCGACGTCATCGACCTGTACTACCAGCACCGGCTCGATCGCTCGGTGCCCATCGAGGAGACGGTCGGAGCGATGGCCGAGCTCGTCGCCGCCGGGAAGGTGCGATTCCTCGGCTTGAGCGAAGCCGGCCCGGACACGATTCGCCGCGCCCACGCGGTGCATCCGATCGCGGCGGTGCAATCCGAGTATTCGCTGTTCTCGCGTGATGCCGAGGAGACCGTGCTGCCGGCGATCCGCGAGCTCGGCATCGGCTTTGTCGCGTACAGCCCGCTCGGCCGCGGCATCCTGACCGGGGCGATGAGCGCCGAGACGCTGGACGCGTCCGACATGCGTCGAGCCCGATTCCCCCGGTTCGCCGACGGCAACCTGGAGGCCAACCTGGCGATTTCCGCGCGCGTCGGCGACATCGCGGCCGAAAAGGGCGTCACCGCAGCCCAGCTCGCGCTCGCGTGGCTGCTCCATCAGGGGCCTGACATCGTGCCGATCCCCGGCACCAAGCGACGCGTCCGGCTCGAGGAGAACGCCCGGGCCACCGACATCAAGCTCGATGCCGCCGACATCGCGAGGCTCGAAGCGACGGTGAGCCGTGAGAGCGTGCGCGGGGCTCGCCACTGGGACATGTCGGCGATCGACCGCTGACCGCGCGCTATGGTCAGCGCGAGATGACTTCCAACGGGTCGCACTTCGCCTGGACGCCCACGCCCGAGCAGGCGGGTGCCTCGAGGCTCCGGCACTTCATCGACACCCTCGGGGTGCGTGACCTCGACGGCGTGTCGCGACTTGCACGCGAGGACCCGGAGCGCTTCTGGACAGCGGTGGTCGATGACGTCGGCGTGGAGTGGACACGGCGATTCGACGTCGCGATGGACACGTCGCCCGGCCTCCCCTGGACGCGGTTCTGGCGCGGGGGCAGGCTCAATCTCGCCCACAACGCGGTGACCCGCTGGGCGGATCGCGCGCCGGAGCGTCCCGCCATCGTGTGGGAGGGGGACGACGGCAGCACGCGCGAGTGGAGCTATGCCGACCTGCACCGCCAGACCGCATATGCCGCGGCCACGCTCGCCACGCTCGGAGTGGGGGAAGGGGACAGCGTTGGCCTGTGCCTGCCGATGATCCCCGAGACCGCGTCAGTATTCCTCGCCTGTGCCTGGCTCGGCGCGATCGTGGTGCCGCTGTTCAGCGGCTACGGTGCGGGAGCGATCGTGTCGCGGCTGCGCGACTGCGACGCCAAGGTTCTGGTCGTTGTTGACGGATTCACGCGGCGCGGCCGCAGCGTGGCCATGAAGGCGGTCGCCGATGAGGCCGCCGAGCAGCTGCCGTCGCTTCAACACATCCTGGTGGTGCCGCAGCTCGGCGATGCCAGCGCACCGATGCGGGCGAGTCGCGACGTGCTGTTCCAGCCCATGCCCGACGGCTGGAGCGGCGGACCACCGGTGGCCGATACCGGTGCCGACTCGACGTTCATGATCATCTACACGAGCGGCACGACGGGCCGGCCCAAGGGCACCGTGCACGTCCACGGCGGCTTTCCCGTGAAGGCGATGCAGGACATGGCGCACTGCTTCGACATCGGCGAGCGCGATCGCCTGCTCTGGTTCACCGACATCGGCTGGATGATGGGGCCGTGGGCCATCTGCGGCGCGCTGAGCATCGGCGCCACCCTGGTGCTCTTCGACGGTGTCCCAGACCATCCCGGTCCTGATCGACTCTGGTCGGTCGTGGAGCGTCATCGCGTCTCCGTGCTGGGGATCGCACCGACCGTGATTCGAGCGTTGATGCGCAACGGCGATGAGCCGGTCGCTGCCCACGACCTCTCCTCGCTGCGCGTGCTCGGCTCCACCGGCGAGCCGTGGAACACCGATCCCTGGCTGTGGTATCAGCGAAAGATCGGTGGCGGCAGGCTCCCGGTGATCAACTATTCGGGCGGCACCGAGATCTCCGGCGGCATCCTCGCGGGCAACATACTCACGCCACTGCAACCGTGCGCTTTTGCCGGGCCGTGTCCGGGGATGGACGCCGACGTCGTCGACGACAATGGCCGGAGCGTTCGCGGCCGGGTGGGCGAACTGGTGATTCGCTCGCCGTGGCCGGGAATGACGCACGGTTTCTGGAAAGACCGCGAGCGCTACCTCGACACGTACTGGTCGCGATGGCCTGATGTCTGGGTGCACGGCGACTGGGTCGAGGTGGATGCGGATGGGCTCTGGTATATCCGGGGACGCAGCGACGACACCATCAAGGTCGCCGGCAAGCGCCTCGGACCGGCCGAGGTCGAGTCCGCGCTCGTCGCGCACGAGGCGGTCGCCGAGGCTGCTGCCATCGGTGTCCCCGACCCGGTCAAGGGCGAGGCACTGGTCGTGTTCGTGGTGCTCAAGCCGGGGATCACCGACTCGCCGGAGCTGCGCGTCGCGCTCGCGCATCGTGTCGCCGGGGATCTCGGCAAGGCGCTCGCACCGCACTCCGTTGAGATCGTGTCGGAATTGCCCAAAACACGCAACGCAAAGGTCCTCCGACGCGTCGTCCGTTCTGTCTACCTCGGCACCGATCCGGGTGATCTCTCGTCGCTCGAGAACCACGGCGCCATCGACGCCATCGCACGGACGCGCGCCCCCGCCTGACGGCCGACGACGCTTGCAGGGACGTCCCCGGGATGTCCGCAACCCCGCTCGATGATGGGCGGCTCCGCGTCGGGATGCAGCGCTGTCGCAACGGCGGCGCCCGCCCGACGGCCTCGAGAGGGGGGCGACCATGCCCGACTCCGTTCCACTGCGCGGCAGCGCATACCATCCCGCCGGGGGCACGCGTCCCGGCCACCGAAACCTCCGCAAGCTCGACGACGCGGAGTTGCATGCCGATGCCGGCGTCACGCTCATGCTGCGCGAGCGCACGAGCGGCCCGACGACCGCACAGAGTCTCGCCTGGTTGCAGTCGCTGCCGGATCCCAGGTCTCGCCACCTCGATATCGCCCAGCTGACCGCACGCCACGGTTTTGATGTGTCGGACAGGGATCGCGTGGTGCGCTGGGTAACCGCGACTGGGCTGCAGGTCACCGGCGAGGACCCCGCGACGCGACGCCTGATGCTGCGTGGCAGCACCGAGCAGCTCGCGCGCGCTTTCGAGGTCGACCTGGAGCGCTTCGCCTATCAACGTCCTGACGGCCGCAGCGTCGAGTATCGCGGCCACCGCGGACCGGTCCGCATCCCGGCACACCTCGACGGCATCGTCGAGGGCGTCTACGGCCTCGATGACCGCCCGTTGGCGCGATCACACGTGCGGGCGCTGGACGACGGACGCTCAGCGGTGTTCGCGTATGACCCGCCGCAGCTCGCGTCGCTGTACGACTTTCCGCGTCTCGCGAGCGGTGGCGAGGGGCTGGAGCTGGTGGCGGCGATGGTCGAGCTCGGCGGAGTCGTGCATCCATTCGACCTGGCCGCGTCGTTCGCCCGTCTTGGTCTGCCCGCGCCGGACATCACCAACGTCTGGCTCGACGGCGCGACACCATCCCCCGATCCGAACGGCGCCGACGTCGAGGTTGCGCTGGACTACCAGGTGATCGGTGCCATGGTCGCGGCCATGGCCCCAAAAGCGCATCTCACCATCGTCAGCTACAACGCGCCGAACAGCGAGCGTGGTTTCATCGATGCCGCTGCCACTGCGGCGAGTGACGCCATGCGCCGTCCCGCGGCCGTGTCGATCAGCTGGGGCGCGCCCGAGGACCACTGGTCGCCGCAGGGGATGCGCGGACTCGACGCCGCATTCTCGACCGGCGCGCTCCACGGCGTGACCTTCAGCGCGGCCGCCGGCGACGCCGGATCGACAAACGATGAGGTCGACGGATTCCAGCACCCGGAGTTCCCGGCGTCGAGCCCGCACGCCTGGGCGTGCGGCGGCACCACGCTGCTGGCGGCTCGGGGCCGGATCCGGACCGAGACGGTGTGGAACGAGCTCTCCCGTGGCGCCGGCGCTGCCGGCAGCGGGGTGAGCGGCGCATTCCCGATCCCCGCCTACCAGGCAGCCGCGGGTATCCGGCCGCGCTCCGCGGATGGCGGCGGGCTCGGCCGGGGCCTACCCGACGGTTCCGGCAACGCCGACCCGCTGACCGGCTGGAACGTGGTCGCGCTGCGCCGCCTGCGGTCGACAGGAGGTACCAGCGCGGTGGCGCCGATGTACACGGCTCTCTGGACACTCGTCTCCGCTCAGCTCGGACACCGCATCGGCTTGCCACACACGGCCCTCTACGCTCGGCACGGGCGGGGCTTCAATGACGTGACCGCGGGCGACACGGGCGGGCCGTACCGTGCCGGGCGCGGCTGGGACCTGGCGAGTGGATGGGGCAGCCCCGACGGCAAGCAGATCGCCCACGACCTGGGTGTGCGCCTGCAGGGTCCGGACACGCGCCGGCCACGAATCGGCAGCGAGCGCGAGATCGCCTGACGTGTCGCCAGGGTGGTCGAGCCCGTGGCAAGCGCCACGGGCCGGCCGCCTTCGCCCTGGCGAGAGCTCGGCGTTGCGGCGGCGCCGGACGACAATAGGCCGCCCATAGAAACGAGCGAGGACGAACACCATGGCCACGCCGGACCGCCGCAGCATCCTCGTCGATGCCTACGAGAACGCGGCGATGATCGTCTCTGGGATAAGCCCGGACCAATTGAGCAACTCCACGCCCTGCCGCGCTTACGACGTAGCGGGGCTGATCGACCACGTCGTCGAAGCCGGGCACCGAGCTGCCGCCCTCGGCTGCGGGCAAGCGCCCCCGTCAGGGGACGCATCCCCGCACGTGGAGCTGACTGAGGCGCCCAACCGGCTGCGGAGCGCCGCCCAGGAGGCGGCGTCGGCGTGGGCGGACGATACCCGCTTGGTGACAACGGCAACCATGCCCTGGGGTGAGCAGTACACGGGGGCCGCCCTCATCGACATGTATCTCCTCGAGTTAGCCGCCCACGCGTGGGACCTGGCCCGGGCCACCGGACAGCTGGATCGACTCGCCTCCACCATCGCAGCGCCGGCACTGAGTGGGGCGCACGCCTTCATCAAGCAGGAGTTCCGGGACATGGTGGGTCCCGGAGCCCCCTTCGGCGCCGAGATACCGCCACCTCCTGGCGCCAACGACTGGGAGCGCTTCGTGGCGTTTACGGGACGTGANNGGGAGCGGGTCACGCCGAGCAGCTAGCTGTAGAAGGCTGGGTGTCTTAGCCTGCCCGCGTCCGTGCGCCTCTGCGAGCCCCAGCCTCAAACGGCTTTGCTCAGCGGTCTTCTAGCTGTCGTCCTCGTCCCCGGTCGGGTCGCCGAGCACGACGGGATCCAGGTTGTCGAGAAATGGCGTCAGCCGGCGAATCTCTGATCGGAAATGCCGGTTCATCGTCGTCCACTGGGAGTGCCCCGGGGGCCAGCCGTAGTCGCTGCCGTCTCTGCGGATCTCGCCATCCGCCGCCATTCGGTTGGCCGTCTGGCGGATCGTCTCCCGCCTGGCCTTTGCAGTCGCGCCTCCGACGAGGTGCTGCTCCTCCATAGCCGTGACCAGAGCATCGATCGGCCACATGCCGGGCTGAGTTCTGAAGAGCCGGAGGATCGACACCTTCAGCGCGGGCTTCCTGGCGACGCCGGCGACCGTCTTTGCCGCCACCGTCGTGCTCGCGAACTCCGGATCGACGGTCGCCGTGCCGTCGGGGCCGGCCTGCACAGCTCGGGACTCGCCCGGTGTCGCCTCGAGGACCGCGGTGACGGCGCGGATCGCGTCCTCGATCATGCGCAAGCGCGCGTCAGCGACAGCCCACTCCTCGCGCAGCGAGGCGAGCGTTCCTTCCAACCGGACGTGCTGTGTCATGGCAACCGATCGTCCCAGGATCGACTTGCCAATGCAAGTTGTTTGCTGGCTCAAGCCAGTGCATCACCTTGCCACGATGCCGGTATCACGCCCCCAGCAACGCGGCCGAGCCTGTGGCAAGCGCCACCGGCCGCCCGTCGGCACCGAGGATCTCGACCGTTCCGACGGTCAGGCTCCGGCCGCGGTGCACGACCTTGGCTCGCGCCTCGAGCCGGCTCCCGTCACCGGCCACCGGGCGCAGGAAGTTCACCTTGATGTCGACCGACGCCATCCCCTCACCCTTGGCGAGCGTCGTCTGAGTCGCCAGGGCGAGTGCGAGGTCGGCGAGCAGCACGATGAATCCGCCCTGCGGCCAACCGAACGGCGTGGCCAGCCAGCCGCTCAGCGGCATCGAGCACGTGGCGGCACCGAGCGTCGCCTCGGTAGGCACGATTCCCAGCAGGTGGTGCAACGGCGGCAGGGGAAGCTCTCCGCGAATCTGCGCGTGGATGATCTCCACGCCGCTGCGAGCGCGGAATTCGCTTTCGTCGATACGTTCGCCTGACACCGGCCGGAGGTACGGGTCGGGTCCGTCCTGCGCTTGCGGGGTCTCCGGTGCAGCAGCCGGCGGTGGCGCGGTGCCACCCCGCGACGGCGCGCCCGCCGCCACGTCGGCGAAGATGCGCATCCGCGACGTTGTGTACGCGACGAGCCGTCCGTCCCCGTCCACTACCTCGCCCGCGGAGAGTCCCATGGTGCGACCGGTGTGGAGAGCGCGACCGTTGGCGGTGATCACCGATCCGATGCGGATGGGGCGCAGGTAGGTCATCGACATCTCCGCTGTCGTGTACTGCGTGTGCGGGGGCTGCAATGACTGCAGCGCGCATCCGAGAGCCGCATCCGCCGCAAGCGCGAGCGTTCCGCCCGTCACACCACCGTGCGACCACTCGTACCATCGCGACACCGGCAGGCTGAACGCGGCGGCTCCGGTGTCAGCGCCGTCGAAGGTGAGTCCGGTCAGCCGCCCCATCGGCGGTGGCGAGCGCACGAGCCGCAGCGCTTCGAGACCGCTGAGGTCGCGCGCCGACGCGTCGAGGATCTCACCGCGTACGGGAATGTCGCGCCACAGCGCTGGTTCACGGATCAACACCGCCCGAGCTTAGCGACGGCGCGACAACCCGGGCTCAACGTGGCGGTGGTCCCGGAACCCACGCCGTTCCGGTGCATGCCGACGTCGCCACGTCCGTGCCGACAACCGGTGCCGCATAGCCCGAGCTGCGCACCGTCACGATGTCCGGGAATCCCGGCAGTGGAATGGGCAGGTGCACGACGCGGGTGACCTCGGCGTAGACGCGACATCCATCGCTGGCGCAGCGAGTTCCCTCCGGCGTCTGCGCATCGTCCGCGGTCTTCAGCACGACGCTGCTGTCAGGATCACGGGGTATCTGCGCCGACTGATCGCCTGACTGGATGCACGAGCGCTGGAACGCATAGAGCGTGCCCTGGCGATCCTGCGCGCTGATGTCGACGATCTGCACCGCGCAGACCCCGGTCGAACATGTGCCTGTTTCGTTGTACAGAAAGCGCGGATCGACCGAATCCGCTCCCGACTGCGCGCTCAGCTGCGCAGCGTCCTGGACGCGTCCCGACCACACATAGAGGTACGCCGAGTCCGCGACGAGGCACACGAGACTGAACAGGAACAGCGCGAAACCGAGCGCGAAGACGATCAGCGTCTGGCCGCGTTGGTGAGTCTGGACGCGTTGGAGAGGAGACAGTCCGGGCCGCCGCGAATTTGAGAGCGACCGAGTGAGCGCGACAATCTGCTTGCGCGAACTAGGGAGCGAACAAGCTGAGCAGCGGACCGGACTGTCTCCTCTCCAACGCGTCCAGCCCCGCGCGCCCTGTTGCATCACTGCCGGAACGGAGGCGGGAGCGCCTCGGCCTGCGCGTGCAGCGTGGGTGTCCAGAACACACCCCAGGCGAGTGGCGTGTTCGCGAAGTCGAGCGACGCGGCGGCGCTGCATGTCACCACGTCGAGGCCGGATGGCGGATCGAGGGTGCGATCGACATAACCGGGCACGACCGCTCCACCGGCCTTGACTGATCCGATGTCGCAGGACACCTCAGCGTGAGCGGGAGAGCCGGGATAGGCGACCGGATCCAAACGCGGATTGGTCTCGTTGCCGCTGTCACCGCCGGATGTGCAGAGCGTCGCTGCCTGCCAGCGCAGTAGGCCCGTATACGTGATCATGGTGCCGTAGAAGGTTTCGGCTGCATACCGGCAGCCGGTCGGCAAGCCGGCAGTCACGAGCGTCACTCCGTGTGCCCCACAGCATCGCGTGCCCGCCGGATCCACCGCACTCTCGGGAGCCTGGAATCGTGACTGCGCAGCGAGCGCTGTCGCTGAGTTGAGCTGCTGCTGCACGGTGACCTGCACCATCACCGCGATGAAATTGCAGATGAGGAAGAGCAGGATCGGGATGACAAGCGCCGTCTCGAGCACCGCCTGAGCGTCGTCGCCACGACGTCTGCTCCGCCTCATGGGGCGAACCGCAGCGTGTGCGTCGTTGCCGAGATATCCGTGGGGAGCTCGAATCCGCTGGCGCCCGGACCGAAGCCCGGCGGCACCAGCGACGCGACGAAGCCGATGACGCGCACCGTGATCATCGGTGAGTCGTCGCACCCGGGCGGGTATGGCGCGGCCTGGCCCGGCGGCGGTGTTGTGCATGCGGGTGGGTCGGACTCGCTCACGCAGACCACGACAACCCGTGGACCGTCCGCAGCCTGCACCTCGGCAGGCGTCGTTGGACAGTGCTGCGTGCTGTCCGGTGCGCAATCACCGCTCGCATCCGTCGCGCACCAGGTTTCGATCGACGTCCCGAACATCGCGCTCCGTAATCGGCCAGAGATCGCCGCCGTGACAGCACGAGCGTCGGGCGCCGTCTCCGAGAGCGGGCTCGACCCGGCCGACGAGGCGATCATCGCCGCCTGCTCGACAGCGGAGACCTCGGCCGAGCTCTGCACCGCCCAGAGACCCGCATCGAGCGCGCCGATAAGGCAGAAGAGGAAGAGCGGCAGGACCACGGCAAACTCGACCATCGCCTGACCACGTCTCTGGCGGCGCGCGCGCCGCAGACGCACCACTCCCTCGTCATCCCCTCCCATTCACTCATCCTAGCCGGGAGCAGCCCCCTCTCACCGGGAGCAGCCCCCTACGACGAGGGAAGCACCACGAAGGTCAGGTCGACCGGGATCAGCGCCGTCACGCTCACCGGGTCGGCGGGTTGGTTCGTGGTCGGATTGATGAGCGTCGTCCAGTTGCCGCCGGAGAAGACCTCGAGGACGTACGGGCCGCCGATGGGCACGGCGCTGAACGTGAAGTCTCCTGAGGCGTCGGCGGTTGTGTAGAAGAAGGGGGCACTGGTCTGATACATGCCGCCCGGCTCTGCCTTGTAGTGGGAGCTGAGCCGGACCCGGCCGGAGACCGGCCCGCCAATGTGGGTCACGAGCGTGCCTGAGACCGTCTGCGGCGCCGCAAGCATCGCCTCGGCCTGCGCCGCCTGTGTCGTAGCAGGGAAGGCGGCAACGAGCTGCTGCAAGTCCGCGAGCGCCTCCTGGTAGTAA
Source organism: Candidatus Dormiibacterota bacterium (assembly GCA_003132525.1). Taxonomy (GTDB): domain Bacteria; phylum Chloroflexota; class Dormibacteria; order Aeolococcales; family Aeolococcaceae; genus Palsa-851. Next base: position 18,083 of record PKXZ01000094.1, read on the forward strand.
TCGTCGGCGAGGTCCTCCTGGCCGGCCGCAAGCAGCGCTGACGGCAGCAGGCTGTTGGCGGTTCGAGTCGCCTGGGCGGAATGCTCGCGCACCACCGTATCCAGGATCGAGACCGCGTCGGTGGCGCGGCCCGCAAGGACAAGCAACCCAGCCTCTCCGGCCTGGTCAATGGGGAGCTGGCGAGCGGCCGCGGCGCCATCCGGTGTGGCCGCGGCGAGCCTGACGATCTCGTCGAGGCGGAGGATCGCGGCGGTGTAGTTCCCTGCGACGGCATCGGCCGTGGACGTCTTGAAGAGGAGCGCCGCCAGGTTGTCGAGCGCCTGCTTCCGGAGGGAGGCCGCCGTGACCGACTGGTAGACGGCGACTGCCTGGTCGACGCTGCCTCTGCGACCGAGCGCTGCCGCCCAGGCCATCAGGGTCTGCTGCGCGGCGCTGCCGGCGGCGGTCGCGGCGCCAGGATCGAGCAGGTAGAACGGACCGGTCCGCACCGCGATCGCCTCGTCGATGGCGATGGCTCGGGCGTACTGGCCGTTGGCCGCGAGTGTCGACGCGACAGCCGCCGCGGTGGCGGTGCCGGTTGCGGCTCCGATCGCGACCCCGGCCGAGGCGGCGAGGAGACCACCGATGACGAGCAGGACGACCGGCCAACGCCGGTCACGAGCGGACGCCTGGGTGAGCGCGGGCTCCGGCGCCCATGCCGGTGGAGCGGGTGGCGGCGGCGGCCACGCATCCGAGACGGGCAACGGCGGCGGCATCGGGTGCGAGTCCACGTCCTCATAACGTACGTGCGCGGTACACCGGCACGGGGCCCGTGCCTTGCGACTGATCCCGGGAGGAAGTGGGGTTCTGCCGGACGAGTAGGCTGCTCGCCGAATGATCACCGTGGATGGAGGAGCGCTGACCATCGATGCGGTGGTGCGCGCGGCTCGAGAGCGCGAACCCGTTGCCCTGGATCCCAGTGTGCGCACCCGGATGTCGCCGGCGCGAGCTGTCGTCGACCGCCTCGACAATGAAGGCGCCGTCGTCTACGGCGTGACCACCGGGTTCGGCGCGCTCGCGGATCGCGCCGTCGATCCCGCCGACCGTGCGCTGCTGCAGCGATCGGTCGTGCTCAGCCATGCGGCAGGTTCGGGCGAGCGCCTGGACGGCGAGGTGGTCCGCGGGATGATCCTGCTGCGGGCGCGCACCCTCGCCGCCGGGCTCTCCGGCGTCCGCGTCGACCTCGTCGAAGCGCTGGTCGGGCTGCTCGAGGCGGGCATCATCCCCTGGGTGCCGGAGCATGGCTCGCTCGGTGCTTCGGGGGACCTGGCGCCGCTCGCGGCGGTCGCCACAGTGTTGCTCGGCCAGGGGTGGACCGTGGCCGGCGACGGAGCACGTGTCGACGCCGCCACGGCCCTTCGCGAACACGGATTGACGCCGATCGACGTCGAGCCGAAGGAAGGCCTCGCGCTCATCAACGGCACTGATGCGATGACCAGCCTGCTCGCCCTGGCCGTGCACGACATCGAGGATCTGCTGCGCCTCGCTGACATCGCCTGCGCGCTCAGCGTCGAGGCGTTGCTCGGCACCACGGTGGCGTACGACGAGCGGGTGGTCGCGCTCCGTCCTGCGCAGGGCCAGGCCGACTCGGCGGCGAACCTGCGCGCGCTCCTCGAGGGCAGCCCGATCGTCGCGTCCCACCGGCCGTCGCGTCACGCGGTCCAGGACGCGTATTCGCTCCGCTGCGCGCCCCAGGTACACGGTGCGGCGCGCGATGTCGTCGCCTTCTGCCGGCAGACAGTCGAGCATGAACTGGCCAGCGTTGTCGATAACCCGGTGGTCCTCGATGACCACGTCGTCAGTGCGGGCAACTTCCACGGACAGGCGCTCGCCTACGCAGCAGACATGCTCGCATCGGCCTGTGCGGACGTTGCGGCGATCAGCGAGCGACGGGTTGACCGGCTGCTCGACCCCGCACGCTCGCGCGGGCTCCCGGCGTTTCTGAGCCCCGAGCCCGGACTCAACAGCGGCCTGATGATCACGCAGTACACGGCCGCGGCGATGGTCGCGTCGCTGCGTCATGCGGCGACTCCCTTTGCCGTGCAGAGCGCCGCGACCAGTGCCGGCCAAGAGGATCACGTCTCCATGGGCTACGAAGCGGCGCTGCGCACCCGCCGCTCGGTGGGATTGCTTCGTGCGGTGCTCGCCATCGAGGTGGTCTGCGCGGCACAGGCGGTCGAGATGCGCCACCCGCTCGCACCCGGGCCGGCAACCGCGACCGTGATCGCGGGGCTGCGCAAACGGATGCCGGCGCTCGGCGCGGACCGCATCCTCAGCGGCGATCTCGAAGCGGCCGAAGCGTGGGCGCGCGACCGCGAGTGGCGCGACGGACTCGACAGTGCCCGAGTAACCCTGCGATGACCGCTGGAGCTCGCCCGGTGCGCGCGCCGCACGGGAACACGCTCACGTGTCGCAGCTGGCAGACCGAGGCGCCGCTTCGGTGCCTGATGAACAACCTCGACCCCGACGTGGCCGAGGACCCCGACTCGCTGGTCGTATACGGCGGCACCGGACGGGCGGCGCGCTCGTGGGAGTGCTTTGACGCCATAGTCGCGACGCTCCGTTCGCTGCGGGACGACGAGACCCTCCTGGTGCAATCGGGCAAGCCCGTGGGTGTGGCCCGCACCCACGAGCTCGCGCCTCGAGTGCTCATCGCAAACTCGCTCCTGGTGCCCCGCTGGGCGACATGGGAGGAGTTCTGGCGGCTCGAGGCGATGGGACTGACCATGTACGGACAGATGACCGCGGGCTCGTGGATCTACATCGGCACGCAGGGGATTCTGCAGGGCACCTTCGAGACATTCGAGGCAGTCGCGCGCAAGCGATTCGGGGGCAGCCTGCAGGGACGTCTCGTGGTCACCGCTGGTCTCGGGGGCATGGGCGGCGCGCAACCGCTCGCGGTGACCATGAGCGGCGGTGTGGCGCTCTGCATCGATGTCGATCCCGCTCGCATCCAGCGGCGCCTCGACACGGGCTACGTGGACGAGGTTGCCGAGTCGCTCGACGCGGCGGTGCGGCGGTGCGACGTCGCCCGCGAGGAAGGACGCGCCCTCTCGGTGGCGGTCTGCGCCAACGCTGCCGAGGCGCTGCCGGCGCTGCTCGCATCGTCGCTGGCGATCGACGTCGTCACCGACCAGACGAGCGCTCACGACCCGTTGAACGGGTACATCCCCGCGGGGCTCAGCCTCGATGCAGCGGCAGCGCTGCGTGCCGGCGATCCCGAGGAGTACATGCGCCGCTCGCGCGACTCGATGGCACGTCACTGCGAGGCGATGGTCGAGTATCAGCGGCGCGGTGCAGAGGTGTTCGACTACGGCAACTCATTGCGCGACCAGGCGCGAATCGGTGGATTCACCGACGCGTTCGCCTATCCGGGATTCGTGCCGGCATACATTCGCGATCAGTTCTGCGAGGGCCGGGGACCATTTCGGTGGGTGGCCTTGAGCGGCGACCCAAGTGACATCGCACGCACCGACACGGCCATGCTCGAACTGTTCCCGGATCACGACGGGTTGCACCGCTGGCTGAGCCTCGCCAAGGAGCGCGTGCACTTCCAGGGGCTTCCCGCTCGGATCTGCTGGCTCGGCGCCGGAGAACGTCATCTCGCCGGACTCCGATTCAACGACATGGTGCGCAGCGGCGAGCTCTCGGCGCCGGTGGTGATCGGACGCGATCATCTCGACAGCGGCTCGGTCGCCTCCCCGATGCGCGAGACCGAGGCGATGCGCGACGGCAGCGATGCGATCGCCGACTGGCCCATCCTCAACGCGCTCCTCAACACGGCGAGCGGAGCGACGTGGGTCGCCGTGCACCACGGTGGCGGCGTCGGCATGGGGCTGTCGATTCACGCGGGCGCCCAGGTCTGCGCCGACGGAAGCGACCTCTCGGCCCGGCGCTGCGAGCTGGTGCTCACCAACGACCCGTCGACCGGCGTGATGCGTCACGCCGACGCCGGCTACCCGGAAGCGCAGGACGCCGCCCGCGAGCGCGGGATCCGCGTGCCCATGCTCGATTCGACGGCGCCCGGCGCGTGAACGCTCGTGAGTGGCTCGCCGGCGAGGCAGCCACACCGGACGTCGTGGTGCTCGGCGCGCCGATCGCCAGAGCGTCGATCACACCGGTCGAATCGTGGTCGACGCCGCCGGCGTTTCGCGAGGCGCTGCGACGCTTCCCGACGTGGGACGCTGAGCAATCTGCCGACGTCGCGCAGCTGCGGGTGCGTGACCTCGGTGACGTACAAGGCGACCGCGGGGACACGGACGCGCGGGCCGCGCACCAGCGCCTTCAGGAGGCGGCGGAGAGCGCAGCCCGAAGGGCGGCACACGTTGTCGTCATTGGTGGCGACAACTCGCTCACCCGGCCAGTGATGCAAGGGCTGATGGATGCTACACCTGGCCCGTGGGGGCTGCTCACCCTGGACGCCCACCACGACTGCCGTCCAGCCATCGACGGTTCTCGGAACGGAACCCCGGTTCGCGAGCTGATCGAGGCCGGGCTGCCCGGAGAGCGGGTGGCGCAGATCGGGATCCACCCGCTCGGCAACGCGCAGGAGCATGCGGACTGGGCGCGCGCGCAGGGGATCCACATCGTGCCGCTCCACACGGTTCGGCGCCTCGGCATGGACGCGGTGGTCACATCGTCGATCGCACAGATGGTCGCGCGGGGGGTTGAACGCGTGTACGTCGACTTCGACATCGACGTCGTCGATCGCGCGTTCGCGCCGGCATGTCCCGCGAGCCTCCCGGGCGGGATGCAACCGGATGATCTGCTCCGTGCCGCGTATCTGCTCGGATGCGATCCGCATGTGGTCGCGGCCGACCTCTGCGAGGTGGACGCGAACGCCGACGTCAACAATATGACGGTGCGGCTGATGGCCGCGACATTCCTCAATTTCTGCGCCGGGCTGGCAACGCGATCCCGCAATGGGAATCGCGCATGAGCGCTGTTGTCGTCCACGGCATCGGGGCGCTGTGCACGTGTGATCCGCTCCTCGGTGACGCGCCCGGAGTGATTCGCGACGCGGCACTGGTCGCGCGCGACGGGGTCATCGTCTATGCCGGTCCCGAGGCAACCCTCGATCGATCCGACGTGCCGCGTGGCGCGCTGGAGATACAGGTCCGCGGCGCCGCGGTGATCCCCGGGTTCGTCGACGCGCACACGCACATCGTCTGGCTCGGTGACCGCGGCGATGAGTACGCGCAGCGCGCATTTGGTGTGACATACGACGAGATCGCGGCATCCGGCGGCGGCATTCGGGCCACGGTGCGCGCCACCGCGCCGGGCACCGTCGACGACCTTGCGGCGGCGGGGCGCGAGCGAGCCCGGCGCATGCTCGCCAGCGGCACGACCACCGTCGAGGTGAAGAGCGGGTACGGGTTGGAGCACGAAGCGGAGATGCGCGAGCTCGACGCGGCGGAGCGGCTTCGTCAGTGGCCGGACCTTCCCGACGTCGTCGCGACGTATCTGCCTCTGCACGTCACGCCTGACGGGCCTCGCGACGCGTACATGGATGACGTCTGCACGCGTGGCGTCACAGCTGCCGCCAAGCGCGCCACGTTTGTTGACGCCTACTGTGAGACCGGCGCGTACACCGTCGCCGAGTGCGAGCGGCTGTTCACCGCGGCGGCGTCGCACAAGCTGCGTCCGAAGATCCATGCCGAGCAGCTCTCGCACAGTGGTGGAGCGCTGCTTGCGGCGCAGGTCGGTGCGGTGAGCGCCGACCACCTCGAGCATGCGACCAACACCGACTTCGAGGCGCTGAGCAAAGCCGGCGTCGTCGGCGTGATCCTGCCCGGCGCGTCGCTGGTCCTGGGAGGGCCTCCGCCACCGGGCCGGCGGCTGCTCGAAGCCGGGTGCAGGGTGGCGGTGGCCACGGACTGCAACCCGGGAACCTGCTACAGCGAATCGATGCCGCTGATGATCTCGCTCGCGGTCGCACTCGGCGGACTCTCCCCCGCCCAGGCGCTGGTGGCGGCGACGGCGGGCGGTGCCGCCGCATTGGGGCTGACCGATCGAGGCATCCTGCGTGCCGGCTTGCGCTGCGATGCGGTGATCCTCGAGACAACGAACTGGGTGGACGTGGGCTATCACCTCGGCGCCGATATCGTGGACAGCGTGATGCTCGAGGGCCGGTTGGAAGTACCCTCGAAAGCCTGATGATCACCGAATCGTCCCGCCGGAGCCGGCCCGGCCGCAGCGCCGGCGCGGTCCTCCCCCGCCTCGTCGGCCAGGACCTCGAGGTACAGCTCGCCGGCGGCGAGACGCGCACGTACGTCAACCTCGACATGGCGGCGAGCACTCCGGCGATGGAGGCCGTCGCTGACGCGGTGATCGAGTTCCTTCCCTGGTACTCGAGCGTGCACCGCGGAGCCGGCTTCGCATCGCAGGTGTCGACCCGGGCGTACGAGGCGGCTCGCTCGGCGGTGGCGACGTTCGCCGGTGCCCGCTCGTCCGATGCAGTCATCTTTGTCAGAAACACCACCGAGGCGATCAACCTGCTGAACCACTGCCTGGTGCTGCGGCCTGGTCACGCGGTGCTGAGCACCATCGTCGAGCACCACGCGAACATGCTGCCCTGGCGGCGGCTCGCGCCGGTCGTGCTGCTCGATGCGCCCGAGTCCCCCGAGCAGCTGCTTGCCGATCTGCGCCGCAACCTCGAGGATCGCCACCGTCCCATCGGGATCGTCGCCATCACCGGCGCAAGCAACGTCACCGGCGAGGTGTTTCCGGTCGCGGAGATCGGGCGGCTGGCGCACGAACATGGCGCGCTGCTCGCCCTCGACGCCGCTCAGCTGGCGCCGCATCGCGCGATCGACATGGTCGCGATGGGCATCGACTTCCTGGCGCTCTCCGGCCACAAGATGTACGCACCGTTCGGGGGCGGCGTGCTGATCGGACCGTCAGCCGTCCTCGGCGACGCGGAGCCGATGCTGGCGGGCGGCGGTGCGGTCACCTACGTCACCACCGACGACGTGCAATGGGCGCCGATCCCCGACCGTCATGAGGCCGGCAGCCCGAACGTCGTGGGCGCGATCGCGCTAGGTGCCGCCTGCACCGTTCTCGGGCGCACCGGGATGAACCACATCGGTGCGCACGAGAAGCGCCTCCTCGCGTATCTCGACGCGCAGATCGACGATCTCCCGAGGCTCCACCGGCTCCGTTTGTGGGACGGCGCTGATGTCGACCGTCTCGGCGTCAGCACGTTCACGGTCGAGGGCATGCATCACGCCCTGGTGGCGTCGGTGCTGAGCGCCGAGTACGCGATCGGCGTCCGCCACGGCTGCTTCTGCGCGCACCCGTATATCACGCACCTTCTCGGTGTCAGCATCGCGGACGCGCACACCATTCGCGAGCGGCTCCGCCGCGGTGAGCACCAGGAGATCCCGGGCGCCATCCGCGCGTCATTCGGCATCGGAACCACTGTCGAGCACATCGATCGTCTCGTCGCGGCGCTGCGCGAGATCACCACGCACGGGTCGCACCTCGAGTACGTCGAGGACCCGCACACCGGTGACTACCTGCCGGTGGGTGACCAGCGGCGTCTGCCCGTGTTCGATTTCCTGCCGCCGCTCGAAGCGATGGCGACGCCTTCCGGCTGCGGTCAGTTCTGAGCCACCGGGGCGAGGACACCCAGCTCGCGAGATAGTCCCCCAGCGTCGATCACCGGCGCCTGGCAGACGAATCCAGCGCAGACATACGCCGCGGGTGCACCGTCGATGAGCGCACGGCCCACGAGGAGCGGCACATCGCCGGCCGGGCCCCACGCGAGCACGCTGAGCGGATCGAATCGCCGCTGCACCACCGCCAGCAGCGCGTGGGTTCGGGCGTCGCCGCGATCGCCGACGATCGCCACCTCGCGCATCGGACCGACAAGGAGTTCCATCGCTGCCGCGAGGCCGGCGACGGCAAGCGGGGCGCGAGCCACCACGGTTGCGAGAGGAGCGACGATCTCGAACGCGCGGTCGTGCCAGCGCTGCTCACCGGTGAACGCGTGCATGCGACAGAAGACGGCCGCAGCGACCGACTGCCCGGCGCTCACCGGGTTGTCGTCGATGGTGCGCGGTCTGACCATCAGCGGTTCGGCGTCGCCGGCAGTGTCGAAATAGTTGCCGTCAGCATCCCGGTGCTGATCGACGATGCGTTCACAGAGCTCGAGTGCGGCGTTGAAATACCGCGGGCGGCCCGTCGCCTCGTAGAGCGTGAGCAGCGCGTCGCCGAGGTTGGCGACATCGTCGAGGAATCCGATGATCCGGCCATCACCACCATTCCAGATGCGATGCACGATGCCGTCACGCACCAGGTGCTCGAGCACGAAATCGGCGCAGGTCGCCGCGACCGCGACATAGTCCGGTCGCTCGAGCGCGGCGCCCGCTTCAGCGAACGCGCGGATGGCGAGCGCGTTCCATGCGGTGATCACCTTGCCATCGCGCTCGGGGGCTGGACGCGACGCGCGCGCCGTCCGGAGTCTCGTGCGGATGTCCTCGAGACGAGCACGCAGCGCAGGCTCGTCGAGCGACATGGACCGCGCCACCTGGGACAGCGGATATGGCATCGAGAGCACCGTCACACCGTGCTCGAAATTGCCCCCGTCGACAACGCCGAAGATCCGCGCGGCGAACGCACCGTCGTCGGCGCCGAGGGCCTCGCGCAGTCGCGCGGGCGTCCAGACGAAGAACGCTCCCTCGCCACCGGGGCTGTCCGCATCCTGCGACGCGGCGAAGGCGCCCCCGGGGAGCTGCAGCTCGCGAGCCAGGTAGTCGAGGGTCCGCGTGCACACCTCGAGCAGGTCGTCACTTCCGCTCAGCTGATACGCGTGCAGGTACACCGGAGCAAGCAATGCGTTGTCATAGAGCATCTTCTCGAAGTGCGGGACCGACCAGCGCGCATCGACGCTGTATCGATGAAAACCGCCACCAACCTGGTCGTGGATACCGCCGCGGGCCATCGCGTCCAGGGTGAGGATCGCCGCGTCCCTGACAGCGACATCCTCGGTCACCCGCGATCTGCGCAGCATCAGGTCGAGCGCCTGCGGGTGCGGAAACTTCGGTGCGGCACCGAAGCCGCCATGCGCGCGATCGGTTTCAGCCGCGAGCTTTTTCGCCGCCTCATCGAGCAGTGCCGCTGTCGGCTCACCCGGCGCGGGAAGCTGGCGCGGCGCAACCGCATCGCGCACCTTCTCGCCCATCGCGCCGATCTCGTCGCGCTGCGCGTGGTACGCGGCTGCAGCGGCCTGAAGCACCGCCGGGAAGCCGTGCATCCCGGGGCGATCCTCGGGAGGAAAGTACGTCCCGCTGTAGAAGGGCAGTCCGGCCGGCGTCAGGAACACCGTCAGCGGCCAGCCGCCGGCGACCCCCATCGCCTGCGCCGCGCTCATGTAGATGGAGTCGACATCCGGACGCTCCTCGCGGTCGACCTTGATGCTGACAAAGAGCTCGTTCATGAGTGACGCGACCGCGGGGTTCTCGAAGGACTCGTGCGCCATCACGTGGCACCAGTGGCACGCGCTGTAGCCGATCGACAGCAGCACCGGACGGTCCTCAGTGCGCGCGCGCTCGAAGGCCGCATCGCCCCACGGGTACCAGTCGACCGGGTTCTCGGCGTGCTGCAGCAGGTATGGGCTCGACTCGGAAGCAAGACGATTGGCCATGCGGTCCACGCTAGCCGAAGCGGTCCCGGCGGCGCGCCGGGTCGTCAGGCCGCGACGCGACGCGGGAGCAACCGGATCATCGCGAGCAGCACCACCACGGATGCGACCAGGGTCACCGCGCCGATCCCGATCCAGCGCCAGACCAGCGCCGCGTCCTGGTACGCGGGAGGCGCCGGCAGCTCCTGGAGGACGTGCTCGAAGAGGCCGTCGGACGTGCCGGCGTAGACGGCCCGGCGCCCTGAGTCGGCCGACAGCGAGTAGACCGAGTCGGGAAGACCCGGCCCGGCGCGGATCCAGTCATCACCGCCGTCGGTGCTGATCAGGACCGCGTACCCGTCGGTGCTCAGGTAGATCGCCTCGCTGAGCGGCTGGGTGAACGCGGCGATCGACGTGACCCGTGGGACACCCTGGACAAGGCTCGCCGGAAGCAGCAGCAGCGCCTGCTTCCAGTCACCGTCCTGGCCGCGACGCCAGACGGTGCCACCGGTGCTCGCGGCGACCACCACGCCCGGGAGCGCGGCGGGTGCCGCGATCAAATCCGCACCCGGGCCGAGGTCGGGAGAGCCGGGATCGACCACCGAGCCGCTGCTCACCGCGGTGTTCGCAACGTGCAGCACCCGCCCTGCGGAGCCGATCTCCCATCGTTGGGATCCCACGGTCACGACGTTGTCCGGCGGGAGGGTCGCGTCCGCAGATGCGGTCGCGAATGTCTTGCCGCCATCGGTGGAGAGCAGCGTCGCCCCTGTTCCGGTGCGCACCATGATCGTGTCGCCTATGGCAGAAACCCGCGTGACCGCGGTGCCGGCCAGCGCCACCGGGGTCCACCAGGCGTCCGCCGCCCGAGCCGGCGCGGCGGCGAGCAGGAGTGCGGCGATCGCCGTCGACACCGCCGAGGCCGCGGCGAGCGAGCGCCTTCGCCGTTCAGAACCCATACAACCCCTGGACGATGCCGAACTGCAGGGCGATGTCCGCCACCGCGTGGATGATGACCGCCGGCCAGAGCGAGTTGGTACGGCGCACCAGCCAGCCGAAGGCGAGTCCGACCAGGAATGTGATGGGTACGAACGGCGCCTCCGGACCGCCGTAGCTGATCGCCAGGTGGGCGAGCCCGAAGACCGCGGCCTGGCAGACGTTGGCCCAGCGCGGGCTCATGGTTCGCTCGAGCGCGCCAAGAAGCAGGCCACGGAACTGCACCTCCTGTGAGAAGGCTTGCAGGGCATTGGCGGGGCCGAGCAGCGGGAAGTCCCGGCCGAGCGCGACGGGTTGCAACGCCACCCGTCCGAGGAGTCCCGCAGGCAGCGCCAACCCGAGGCCGATCAAGACCGCGCTCCCGATCACGCCGGCCGCAAGACCGCCGAGCCCGAGGTGGCGCATGCGCAGCGACGGGCGCCACTGCGGTGCCACCGTCCGCCACGCGGCAAATGCGATGAGCAATGTGCCGAGCGCCTGCGCGACCGATGCCCAGAAGACCTGTGCGTCAAAGCTCCCCGAGCGCGATCCGAACAGGTCGAAGAGGATCTGCGGTCCCGCCGACAGCAGCGTGTACGTCGTGGCGACGGCTGCGAGTGCAAGGAGAATCGGGCGCGCCGGCTCGAGACGTTTGACGAACAGCGACGGCAGAGCAATGAGCACCGAGGCGACGCTCAGCCGCGCGAGGTACGGATCGACGCCATTCGGGTCGCTGAAGGTGATCGGGACGAGGAGCGCCGCACCGAGACCCAACTCCGCGATGACAAGCGTCGCGGCGGTCGGCCACCACGACGCTGCGCGGTAGCGCTGCAGACGGTCGCCGACTCCCTCAGCTGCCACTGAGCTCCGGTGGGATCCCGGGTCGAATCTCATTGGCCATCGCCTCGAGCTCCTCGCGCCCGCGCTGAGCGCCGTATCCAGGCGGGAAGCGAAACCCGAACCCGTCCTGCGCGTGCCGAGGGATCAGATGGATGTGCACGTGCGCGACCTCCTGTCCGGCAGCGTCGCCATCCGCGACATACACGCTCACGGCCTCGCAAGGGAGTGCGCTCGCTCTCAATGCACGGTTGAGGTCGGTCGCCATCGACCACATCCGCGCGAGGGTGGCCTCATCGAGCTCGGGGATCAGCTTGGCGTGTCTCCGTGGCACCACAAGGAGATGCCCCCGCTGCACCGGCCGGATGTCCATGAATGCCACCACCAGGTCGTCCTGGTGAAGAAACGTGGCCGGAGCGCTTCCGCTGACGATGCGGCAGAAGACGCAGTCCGCCGTCTGCGGATCGGACGTAGGCATCGTCCGAGCATCGTACCGATCGCCTTGCGATCCGCTGATCCGGCGCGAGAGAAGCCTGCCATCAGGCAGCGAAGGCTGCCCTCTGAGCCCCGAGCGCCGCTCGAACCCGCCGGGTCCAGTACGCTTCCCGCCGCGATGAGCGTCACAGTTCTGGTCGGCGGCCAGTGGGGCGATGAAGGCAAGGGCAAGGTCATCGACCTGCTCGCCGACTCCGTCAACATGGTCATACGCTCGCAGGGTGGGAACAACGCCGGCCACACGGTGGTCACCGGCGGCAAGGAGCACCGCTTCCACCTGATCCCGAGCGGCATCCTCTACCCCGAGACCCTCTGCGTCATCGGGCACGGCGTTGTGGTCGATCCGAAGGCGTTCCTCCTGGAGCTCGACGAGCTCCAGTCCGGTGGTATCCCGGCCAGGAACCTGGTGATCAGCGAACGCGCCCACATGGTGATGCCATATCACCCGGTGCTCGACCAGCTCGGCGAGGAGATGCGCGGTGACGATCGCCTCGGCACCACCTGGCGCGGCATCGGTCCCGCATATGAGGACAAGGTCCGCCGCATCGGCTTCCGCATCGGCGACCTGCAGAAGCCCGCATTCCTCGAGAAGAAGCTGCGCTTCGTGCTCCGCCTCAAGAACGAGAGCCTGACCCGCCTCTACAACGCCGAGCCGTTCAACGAGAAGGAGATTCTCGACGAGTATCTCGGCTACGCGGAGCGTATCGACCCGTACATCCGCGACATCTACCCGCTCATCCAGGACGCGCTCAACGACGGCAAGAAGATCCTCCTCGAGGGCGCCCAGGGCGTGATGCTCGACATCGATCTCGGCACCTATCCGTATGTGACATCGTCGTCACCAACTGCCGGCGGTGCATGCACCGGGAGCGGTATCCCGCCGTCACGCATCACTCGAACGGTCGGTGTGTTCAAGGCATACACGACCAGAGTCGGCTACGGGCCATTTCCCACCGAGCTGACCGACGCCCTCGGCGACCAGCTGCGCGAGGTCGGCGCGGAGTACGGCACCACCACCGGACGCGCACGCCGGGTCGGCTGGTTCGACGCGGCCGTGTCCCGCTACGCCGTCGCCACCAACGGCATCGACGCGATGGTGCTCACCAAGGTCGACGTCCTTGACGAGTTCGAGACGCTGAAGATCTGCACCGGCTATTTGAGCAAGGGTGAGTACTGGGACCATCCGATGGCCAACATCTCGCACCTCAAGCACGTCGAGCCGATCTATGAGGAGTTCCCGGGGTGGATGTCGCCTACCCGCGAATGCCGGCGCTACGAGGATCTCCCGGCGGCGTGCCGCACCTACATAGAACGGGTCGGTGAGCTGTGCGGGGCCTCCGTCAACGTCGTCTCCGTCGGCCCCGATCGAGAGCACACGCTGGTGCGCACCCCGCTGCTCGACTGAGGGCGCACGCCGAAGCTGTTGAGAAAAGTGGCAGGGGGCGGAGGGCCACCCCCTGCCGGTCAGGAAGGGATAGGGAGAGTTTCAAAAAGTGTCGACAGTCCTGGCGCCGCCTCCCTGGCGCCATTGGCCGGTGCACCAACCTATCGCTGTAGGGATTATATCAAGCGGTCCATCTCGGCCGCCCCTGCGAAGGCCGTTCAGCAACGCCGCGCGGGAAGATGAACGCCAATGACGGCAGCAGTGGGACGAGTCCGTGCACCCGAGCTTCGCGGCGCCGGCGGGTGGATCAACACCGAGCACCCGCTATCGCTCCGCGACCTCCGCGGACGTGTGGTGGTGCTCGATTTCTGGACGTTCTGCTGCATCAACTGCCTGCGCGTCGTCGAAGAGCTGCGGCCGCTGGAAGAGCGCTTTGGTGACCGTCTCGTGGTGATCGGCGTGCACTCGCCGAAGTTCCCCCACGAGACGGACCATGCGGCCGTGGCGCGAGCAGTGGCCCGACACCGCATCCACCACCCGGTGCTCGACGACCCCGACCTGGAGACCTGGCAGCAGTACGGCGTTCGTGCCTGGCCCACCCTGGTGGTCATCGATCCCGAGGGGTACGTGGTCGCCATGGCATCGGGCGAGGGCAACGGTCTCGCGCTCGAAAACCTGATTGCGCAACTGCTCGAAGGCCGGACCGATCTCGCCGCCGGCCCGGCGTTCACTTCAGTCCCCGTCGGGGGCGCCGGCACCCTCGCGTTCCCGGGCAAGGTCGCCTCGGACGGCGGCGACCAGATCGCGATCGCGGACACCGGCCACGATCGCGTGCTCGTCTGCGGCCTTGACGGCACCGTCCTCCGCGAATTCGCTGGATTCAGCCAGCCGCAGGGGGTGCGCTTCGACGAGGACCGGCTGCTGGTCTGCGATACCGTGGCCGGCGAGGTCGTTGCCGTCTCGCTGCCCGAAGGCGAACGCCGCGTCCTCGCGTCCGGCTTGCGTGCCCCGTGGGACGCGCTGGTCCTCCCCGATGCGAGGATCGCAGTCGCCGAAGCCGGCCTGCACCGTATCGTCGCCATCCCGGCGGACGGTGGGGAGGCGGAGGTGCTCGCGGGAAGCCGTGCCGAGGGTCTGCGCGACGGCCCGGCGCTGCAAGCCCATCTGGCTCAGCCGAGCGGGTTGACCTTGCTCGCAGGCGGCGCCATCGCGTTCGCCGACTCCGAAGTCTCAGCGCTCCGGGTGCTTCGCGAAGGCCAGGTCGAGACGCTCGTGGGCAGCGGTCTCTTCGCGTGGGGGACTGACGACGGGGACCGTGGCACCGCGAAGCTGCAGCATCCGCTTGGGGTCGCGGCGCTCACCGGGGGAGCGATCGCTGTAGCTGACACGTTCAACTCGCTGCTGCGCATCTGGGACGCCGGAGTGCTCACCACGGTGGTCCTGAGTGACCCCGTCGACGAGCCCGGCGGCCTCGACGTGCTGCCCGATGGCCGTCTGCTCGTTGCGGACACGAACCATCAGCGGGTGATCGCGGTCGACGCGGACAGCGGATCGGTCAGCGAGATCCACATCCGAGACTCCGGTCGCACCGGAAGCACGTCGGGCTCCGCGCTCTCGGGAAGCTCGGGGAGCCGGCTGGTGGTCGAGGCTGATGTTGAGCTCGACGGCATGGATCTCGACCTCCAGCAGGGACCGCCGGTGCACGTGAGCGTCAGCGCGGACCCTCAGACCCTGCTGGGCGCAGGGCCGCGAGCCTGGGCTCTCGACCGCCTCCCGGTGAGCGTCGACATCGCGCTTGGCACACCTGGCAGCGGCGTGCTCACGGTGGACGTCATCGCGTCGACGTGCGCAGGCGACGTCTGCACGATCAAGCGCAGCACCACCGAGCACGGCCTCACGGTGTCCTAGAACCGCGTCAGGCGGGGGGATGCTCCTCGGACCGCGCCCAGTCGAGCAGTGGCTCCGGCGTCGGATGGGGCAGGCGCACGTCGATGGTGGCGATCAGGTCCCCTGCGCCAGCACCTTTGAGATGTGGCATCCCGAGGCCGCGGAGCCGCAGCCGGGCACCGTTCTGCGTTCCGGCGGGAACCGAGAGCTGGGCGGTCGTGCCTCGAAGGGTCGGAACTCCCTCGGTACCGCCGCCCACAGCGATCGCCAGCCGGGTCGGCACACGGACGCTGAGATCGTCGCCGCTGCGAGTGAACGTGGGATGGGGCCGGACGTGCACGCGAATGAAGAGGTCCCCTCGGGCGCCCCCATTGCGCCCCTCACCGCCCTGGCCGCCGGCGCGGATCCTGGCTCCGTCGTGGATCCCCGCCGGGATCTTCACCTCGACCCGGCGTGGGCCGTCCGACGAGCTGAGGTCGACCGTGACGGTCGTGCCCGCAAAGGCTTCCTCGAGACCGATCTCGACGTCACCCTCGACATCCTGGCCGCGTCGCGCAACCCGGCGCCGGGTGCGGCCCGTGCTGAACCCTGAGGGCGCCTCGCCACCGCCGAAGAACTGCTGGAAGAAGTCGCTGAACGGTGCGCTGTTGCCGAACATGCCCTCGAGCTCGTCCGGCGACACCGTTCGGTACCCGAACTGCTCGTTGTTGTTCTGGAACGGATTGGGTCCGGGACGGCCGGCACGCTCCCACTGCTCGTACTCCTGCCAGCGCGGACCCAGCTCGTCGTACTTCTTCCGCTTCTCGGGGTCACTGAGGACCTCGTTGGCCTCGTTGATCTCCTTGAAGCGGTCCTCGGCCGCCTTGTCACCCTGGTTGACGTCGGGGTGATATGTGCGTGCCAGCTTGCGGAAGGCGCTGCGGATCTCCTTCTCGGTGGCGGTCCGCGGAACGCCCAGGATCGCGTAATAGTCCTTGAAGGTCGTTGCCATCTGGATCGCAGATACCGCGGCAGGGCGACCGCGAAACGCGGACAGCGGGGTATTCTTGGGGCTGTCTCCCCAATTGCGGCGCGAGACCTCGCGGCGCCGTCACTCAACTCGCTCCACCTCAAGCGCCCTGCAGTGAGATCTCACCCCACCGACTCCTGTCCGCCCGCCAAGCTCTCGGATCGCCGGAAGCGGCGATCGCTGGCGGCTGCCCTCTTCGCCACCTGTCTGCTGATCGGATGGGGGGCGTTCAGCCCCGCCACGTCGGCCGCCGCGGCTGGGTTTTCGGTGCAGGGACAGCTTCCCGGCCTCGGATCGGGGCGCATCTGGAGCGTCGCGATCGAGCCGTCGGTGCCGAGCACGATCCTCGCCGGAACGGACAACGGGGTCTATGTCTCCCGTGACACCGGGGCGACCTGGACCCAGACCTTCAGCGGTGTGAGGGTCTGGACCGTGGGCTTCGACACCCACAAGCCCCCGGACGCCTTCGCGGGCACCGACGGGAAGGGCGTCTACGCCAGCGCAGACGCGGGAGCAACCTGGACCGATGCGTCGAGCGGCCTCGGCAACCTTGACGTGCGCGCCTTCGCGTTCGGCCTCGACGGCATCGCAGCGGGGACGAACGCCGGTGTCGCGCTGAGCCCCAACGGGCGGATCTGGCACGATGGCGGCCTGGACCGGTATTCAATCGCCGCCGTTGCGGTGGCCGCCAACTACCCGCAGTTCACCGTGATTGCTGGTGCCGACGGAGCCAACACTGGGACGCTCTCGTCCGGGTATCTCTTCAGCAGCACCGGTGGCGGCGCCTGGGAGGTGCTGCAATCGGGGCTGCCCTCTGGCGCGGTGGTGTCATCGATCAGCGCGGGTGAGATCGACGCCGCCGTCCCGAAACGGCCGTTGATCGTCGCGACCTCGCAGGGCATCTTCCGGAGCGGCGACCTCGGCGCCACTTGGACTGCCGGGACGGGCGCTGCCTCGTCCCCGGCCCTGACCGTTGCTCAGTTCGGACCGCTCGATCCGAACCTCGCGTACGCCGGTTCCGACGCGGGTGGAAGCACGGGTGGCGACTTCTATCGATCCACCGACGGCGGGCTCACGTATCACCGGGCCGACACCGGACTCCCCACCGCGAGCAAGAACGTCGATGCGATCGCGATCGCCAACACCACGCCCCCTGAGGTGGTGGTCGCCCTGAACCCGCCCTCGGGCGGCAGTCACATCTATCTCGAGAGTGACACGACCGCACCGGCACCCCCACCGCTGGTCGCCGAAGCCAAAGGAGCGGCGGTTCCATCATCGGTCCCCACGCCCGTACCCACCGCGACACCCGTCCCCCAGGCGGTCAAGCCGACCGCGGTCACGCCAGAGGTGAGCGGTATCCAGCGGTTTGCTCAGGCGGCCTTCCACTGGCCGACGCCGCTTGTCTATGAGGTCTTGATCGTGCTGCTCGCGCTGTACGTGTACATCCGCTGGCGGCAGCGCTACTACGTGGAAGGACCCCCCTAGCACTCACCGACCTACGCTAGCGCCGTGATTGGTTTGACCGCGGGTCCATCAATTCCGCTCGCGTTTCTGGCGGGGCTGGTGTCGTTCCTGTCGCCGTGCGTCTTCCCCCTGATGCCCGCCTACGCCGCCTACCTCAGCGGGCGAGCGGGGCAGCCGGCGCTTGCGTCCGCATCGGGCGGGACGGTGACGACAGTCTCCGCCCGGAGCTCCGCGATGACCACGGGCGTGGCCTTCGTGATCGGCTTCAGCGTGGTGTTCATCGCCGAGTACTACCTCCTCGAGGGAGTGCTCGCCATCACGGTCTTCCAGCGGAATCTCGACCTGGTCAACCGCATTGCCGGCGCGATCATCATGGTGCTCGCGCTCCAGACCATGGGCGTGCTGCGCTTCGGCTGGCTCGAGCGGGAGCGGCGCTTCCACATGGGGGTGTCGAGCGGCGCCGCGGGCGGCCTACTGCTCGGGCTGACCTTCGCGGCGGGATGGCTCCCCTGCCTCGGGCCGCAGCTCGGCGCCATCCTCACGATCGCGCAGAACCGTGAATTCGGCGGGCTGCCGTTCATGGTCCTCTACTGCCTAGGGCTGGCGATTCCGTTTCTGCTCGTTGCCCTGCTCGCCGACCGCCTCCAGGGGGTGCTGCGCAGCATCAACCGCCACCTCCGCGTGATCAGCATCGTCGCCGGCGTGATCCTCTTCGTCTTCGGCCTGCTCATGGCCACGGGACAGCTGACCGTGCTGAGCGGCCTGTCGTTTCAGTCGCCGTTCAATCTATAGGGGGCGGCGGCGGAACTGGCGCGAGTGGGAGCCAGACGGTCACGGTCGTCCCGGCACCCTCCGCACTCCGGATCGCCACGTCGCCTCCCTGGGCACGCGCCAACCCCTGCACGATGCTGAGACCGAGCCCGCTGCCGCCCTCCTCGCGAGCGCGGGTCTTCTCACCCCGGTAAAAGCGCTCGAACACGTGGGGGAGATCGGCGGCAGGAATCCCGAGGCCCTCGTCACGAACTTCGATCTTTGCCCAGCCGGCCTCCATCGTGGTGGTCCAGTGCTGCGCCGCGCCATGTGCATATTTACAGGCGTTGACCAGCAGGTTGCGCACGATGGTGCTCACCGCGTCGCGATCCGCTCGAACGAACAGCGCTCCAGGCGCGAAGCTGCGTTCGAGGATCGCCGGCATGCCGGGGACGCCCTCGTTGAGCAGCGTGTTGAGCGCGGCGTTGACGTCGAAGTCCTCCGGATGCGACTCGCGATGCGCATCGAGCCGGGCCAGGGTGAGCAGATCCAGGACGAGCACGCGCATTCGCTCGGACTCATTGCTCATCGCTCCGAGCGCGGCGTCGAGCGCGGCGGGCTCACGCGCCGCGCCCATGCGCAACACGTCGATGTAGCCCTTGAGCGCGGTGAGTGGCGTGCGCAGCTCATGGGACGCATCGGCGATGAAGCGGCGCACCTGCGCCTCGGAATCCTGTTGCGCCGCAAAGGCTTCCTGGATGCGATCGGCCATGTGGTCGAAGCTGCTCGCGAGCTGGCCGACCTCGTCATTGCTGGGAGCGAGGCGGCTCCGCGCGGCCAGGTCGCCGGCCGCGAGCTGCTCCGCCGTGGCCGTGAGACGGCGCATCGGGCGCAGCGTCCTGCCGGTGAGCATCACGCCGAGAACGGTTGCGAGGATCACCATCACCAACCCTCCGGCGGTGATCAGCAGGATCTCGTCGTGGAGCACATTGGTGATCGGCGTCATCGAGAGCGACAGTTGCGCGACGCCACATGCGCCAGTACCGGCGGCGATGGGAAACCCAACGACGAGCTGGTCACCGCTGTTGGTGGTGATCTGCTTTGCTGCCGAACGAGTTCCCCGGCTCACCACGCCCTCGAGCGTTGCGGAGTCGAGAGTCGGCGGGCTGGCGCCTGCAGGCGCAACCGCCTCCTGGGTGAGTCCGCTGTTGTACACGACCACCTGGACCGTCTGACCGGTGACCGCGGACACGGCGCTTGCGACGATCTCCCCGACGGCCAGTGGATGCGCCGCGCAGAAGCGTGCGCCGGTGATTGCTGCGCCCAACGCCTTTTCCTTGCTCGTGATCAGCCGCCTCGCGGAGTTGAAGTCCGCCTGCAGCTCACCGACGCGATTGCTGATCAGGCTCGCTCGCAACGTCAGGAACTGGTAGCCCGCAAGCAGCACGAGCAACGGAAGCAGCAGTGCGATGAAGGTGAGTGTCAACCGCCATCGCAACGACGCGAGGGCGTGTCCGATGCGCCGCACGTTCTACCGCGCCGCGGCGTCGCTCCCGGTCACGGTGCTGCGCAGCCGGTAGCCGACGCCGCGCACCGTCTGAATTCGCTCGTGGGTCGTGTCGCCAAGCTTGGTGCGCAGATAGCGGATGTAGACCTCAATGTTGTTCTCGTCGCCGAAGAAGTTGTAGCCCCACACCTCATCGAGGATGCGCTGACGCGGGAGGACCTGGTCGGCGTTGCTGGCGAGGTACAGGAGGAGATCGTATTCCCGAACCGAGAGATCGACCATGCGGTCTCCGGCGCGGACCTCGCGAGTCGCGGTATCGATGCTGAGGTCGCCGGCGTTGATGACGCGGGTGAGATCCGGGTTGCGACGCCGGAGCACGGCCCGGATCCGGGCAAGCAACTCCGCAAAATCAAAGGGCTTGACGAGGTAGTCGTCGGCGCCGAGCTCCAGCCCCTGGACCCGGTCGCTGGTCTCGTCGCGTGCGCTGAGGATGATGATGCCGCGCGAGCGATCTCCCGACAGGGCGCGGCAGAGCTGCCAGCCGTCGACACGCGGCATCATGAGGTCGAGCACGACCAGGTGCGGCTTGAACTCGTCGACGACGCGAAGCGCCACGTGGCCGTCAGGAGCGGTCCGCACGTCGAATCCCTCGTGGCGCAACCCGAGCGCGATGAAGTCGGTGATGCTCTGCTCGTCGTCGACGACGAGGATGCGAGTCGGCCCACTCATTGCTTCGAGTATATGAGTGGACCCGCGACGGATACGCCACGAGATGATCGCAAAGACCGCTTCTCAGCGCACTCTCAGCCGCCCACTACACTGGATCGATGAGCCAGAGATATCTTCCTCGCGTGCGCGTCGCCGATGGGCTCGGCGCCGCTGAGATTCACGCGCACACGCTCGCCAGCGACGGGATGGTCAGCGCGACCGACCTGGTTCGTGCAGCGGCCGCAATCGACCTGGACGTGCTCTGCATCACCGATCACGACACGATCTCGGAGCTCGGCCCGGCCCGCGAGGCCGGCGCCGCCCTCGGCGTGGAGGTGGTCCAGGGTGAGGAGATCACGGCGTCGTTTCCGCCCGGCATCCACATCGTCGGGCTGTTCCTGGATCGGCAGGTTCGCATGCACATGTCGGTTGAGGACACGGTTGACGCGATCCACGATGCGGGCGGCCTGGCGGTCATCGCGCATCCATTCATGCCGACCTGGTTCGCGTCGATGACCCCGGGCAAGGCACGGAGCCTGCTCGAGAGCCGCCGAGTCGACGGCATCGAGCTACGCCACACCGCGCCGGTGCTCCCCAGGACCTGGGGGCTGATCGACAGCTTCTACGCGGAGCACAAGGACGGGCTCGGCGCGGCGCTCGGCGCGGGAGACAGCCACTTCGGCGAGCACGACCTGGGGCGGGTGCTGACCGTGTTCCCGGGGAAAGGGGCGGCGGACCTGCGCCGCGCCATCGAGGAACGGACCACGTCGCCGCTCTCCGGCGCAGTGGTGCCATCCCCTCCGCCCCTCCGAATGCGTCTCTCCCAGCAGTACCGATCGATGGTCTGGCTCGGCGGCGAACGCCGCGCGGGCCGGGTCGGAGGCGGTGCGGGTCCGTCCGGAGGGGCGGTGACCCCCGGTTAGAATCGGGCCCTGGCCCGTTTAGCTCAGTTGGTAGAGCAGGGGACTCTTAATCCCAAGGTCCAGGGTTCGAATCCCTGAGCGGGCAAACGCGATGTGTTAAGTCAATTGATGAGTCCCTGAAGCGGTTCGGCTGATGAGCCGCACACCTTCGGCTGAGATGTNNTGTCCCAACGACTTCGGTTGATTGGTCACAGTCGCGCCCATGAGGTACATGAGCGTGACTGAGCAGCGGTACCAGGCAGTCTTGGCGGTCCTCGGGGAGGGACGGACGGTTTCCGAAGTGGCACTCCAGTGGCGAGTGGATCGGCGCTCGGTGCATCGCTGGCTGGCGCGATATNNGCCTGGAAGGGCTTGGCGATCGCTCGCACCGGCCGGTGACGTGCCCACATCAGCTGCCGGCTGCAGTGGAGGCGTTAGTGCTCGAGTTGCGACGCACGCACCGGTACTGGGGTGCCCGACGGTTGGTGCTCGAATTGGTCCGGCGACAGGTTGAGCCGCTGCCGTCGGAATCGGCGGTGTACCGCTGCCTGATTCGGGCCGGCGTGATCGAGGCAGTCATGCGCCATCGCCGCAAGGAGACCTGGAAGCGCTGGGAGCGGGGGCGAGCCGATGGAGCTGTGGCAGATGGACACGGTGGGTGGGTTCCTGCTGGCCGACGGCACCAGCGCCAAAGCGCTGACCGGCGTCGACGATCACTCGCGGTTCTGTGTCTCGGCGAGGCTCATGCCGCGGGAGCGGACGCAGTTGGTCTGCGACGGCTTTGCCGCGGCGCTGAAGGCATATGGCACTCCCGCGCAGGTGCTGACCGACAACGGCAAGGTGTTCACCGGCAGGTATAGCAACGAGCTGCTCAAGACGGTGGCGCGAACCAGCACCGGCGAAATACGCAACAAGCGCGCTGCGGGCACCGCGAAGCGGACAAGAATGAGCGCCGAGTGGGATACATCGGCCGGAGGCGTCCTATGACAGATCAGCCGCTACCCTACGGGGGCGCCAGTTCTATCGGACGCGGTATTCGGGAAGGCAGACTTTCGCCAATGACGGATTCCCCCGGCACGGAGCTGGAGAACGCGGCCACGTCGCCCCCCTTGACGGGGATCGCGGCCGGAGTGGCCCTGGTCGTGGCGTTCCGCATCCCTGCCTTCCTGGAGCCGCACTGGTATTCCGACGAGAGCACGTACGCGTACGTCGGACGCACTGTCTTTGGCGGCGGCGATCTGTACACGGCGCCGGGCGCGTGGGACAACAAGCCGCCGGTCCAGTACTGGCTCTACGGGATCGTGACCCACTTCCTCGGGTACTCGGAGGCCGCGATCCACCTGGTGCCGTTCGTGAGCGCGATCGCTGCCGTGATCGCAGTCGGCTGGGGGGTCGCGAAGCTGACCGGTTCGCGGCGGCGCGCGGCCGTCGCCTGCGTCCTTGCCGCGTTGATCATCGGACCCCCCATCTTCGACTCGGAACTGTTCCTGCCCGAGGGGGCGCTGATCGGCCCGATGGCCTGGGCAGGGATGCTCATGCTGGTCACCATCGCGTCGCCGTGGTGGGCGGCACGGCACCGATGGGCGCCGTACGTGGCCGGCTTCCTCGCATCGATCGCGCTTGGCATGCAGCAGACGGTCCTCGCGGACATCGTCGCCATCTGCGTGATCCTGCTCATCGCACGTCCCGCGAGCTGGATGGACCTTCTGCGGTTTCTCGGCACCGGCCTGGTGGTGACGCTCCTCTGGCTGGTCCCAACAGTGATCGCCTCGGGACTGGGGCCAACCTGGTTCGCGATCGTCGGCTTCTACACCATCTACGTCCACAACTCCCTCCCGGAGAACGTCATGGCGCGCGTTCTCCACTTTGCGGGCATTGCCGTGGGTGTCATCGCGGTCGTGGTGGGCGCGGCGCTGATTGCGCGACGGACACGCAATCCCTTCTGGATGCTGTGGATGCTGGCGGGGATCGACCTGAGCGTCGCCGGGTCCGCGCATTTCCCGTATCCGCATCTGCTCCTGCCGTCGATCCCGTGGGTGTGCGCCGCGCTCGTCGCCACCCCCTGGGATCGTTGGAAGATGCTGGTGCCGCAGACTCGCTTGCGGCTGTGGGCGGGGTCGGTGGTGCTTGCTGCCGGCATCCTCGTGGCCGCCGCCGAAGGCTCCTACGCCGGGTCGTTCTGGATCAACGGGCGGAGCCTCTCCACGTACTACAGCGGCGGCTACCAGAGCCTGGTGAACAGCACTGAGCGAACTCGGTGGCAGGACACATTCTCCGGCAATATCGTCTTCGACCAGGACGTCACCCGCTGGCTGATAGCCCATCACTACGCGGGCTCGTCTGCGGTGGTCTGGAACGTCGCGGACGAATGGATCTACCTGCTGACCCCGCTCCACACTGTCCTGCCCACCGTGGGGCTCTTCAACGATGACGTGATGCTCGGCAACCGTACCGACATCGGGCCGTACGTCGCCCGCCACCGCCCCCTGGTCATCGTCCTCAACCAGATCAGCGTGATGGAGCGCCCGAGCATCCTCCCAGTGATCGCTGAGTATTACGTGGCCGTGTACCACGTCGGCACGGACACGATCTACATCGAGCGCTCACGCTTGACGCACGTGATCCCCGCCACCGCCCGCCGGCATGCTCATGCCGGCTCAGCCGTTTGATCGCAGCCACAGCTCAACACCGTATGCGTCCATAACCTCGCTGTAGTCGTGGGCGGTGATGAACGTGCGCACGTCACCCAGGTTTTCGATGCGGTCCGGCGTCACCAGGATCAACTCCGGCGGTGCTGCATTCATCCTCGACAGGATGCCCGAGGTGCCGTTCTCCAGTGCGAGGGTGACGTAGAGCGGACCGCTGCGCGTGGGGGGCACCAGCTCATCGTCGACGAGCGGCCAGGCGAGATTGGTCCACAACATCGCGGTCGCGCCAACGAGGTCGTGGCTTTGGATCCATTGCTCCGCCTCGTGCTCGCCGTAGTTGAGGACGCCGAAGTACGTGTCGTACTGGAGCACCGTGATGGAGCCGGACACATAGGCGGCGGCGTTGACGTAGTACCCGAGACTCCACACCGTGGATCTGTAGCCCGCGGCGAAGAGTGACCAGCCCGTTGACGCGACGGCGGCGAGCAGCGCCGCGGCAAGCAGCGTGCGTGGCCGGCGGATCCGCTGCGCAGTGCGATCGTGATACCGCGACACGAGCCCGGTCACGAGCATCACGAGCGGGATCATCACCGGCAGCAGGAAGTGCTCATAGGAGTATCCCGCGGCGATTGCGGTGAACAACAGCGCGGTCGCCCAGATGCGCACCAGCTCCAGTCGCTCGTCCTCGGCTTTGCGAGAGAACCACGCTGCGACGAGCATGAGCAGCACCAAGCCGATACGGAAGAGATAGGCGGGGAGCCGGTCATTGAGCGCGTCGTCCACGTAATCGACGTATGAGGTCACCAGGGCGAACCAGACGTTGTGCGCACCCGAGGCCACCACGAACGGAACGACGACGACCGCGACGGTGACGGCAAACGCTCCGCCCACCATCAGCAGCGTCCGCCAGTTGCGGCGCACCAGGCACCAGAGCATGACCGATGCGACGTCCGCGAGCGCGGTCTGCTGGATCAGAAAGCCACACGCGAAGAGCACGCCGATCGCCAACAGCGCGAGCGCACGCGGCCTCTGTGCTCCCTCTCCCGCGCCCGTGGACGAGACAAGGAACCACACCATGGCGACCGTCACAGGCCCGATCAGAAGGCTCTCAGGCAGCGCCAGGTTGCCATCCAGCATCGGCGAGCCGATGATCACCGCAATCACGAGCCCAGCCCACAACGCCGCGCGCCCCGAGAAGATGCGCGACATGCCCCAGACGGCGGCGACTATCGCGGCGAGACCGCTCAGAATCGACAGCACATGGAGCCCGGCTTCGCTGGCTCCGAAGAGCAACTGACTCAGCCCATAGATACCGAACAGGAGCGGCGGCTTGTTGTTCCAGGCGTTCACGTAGAGCCCGTACCCGAGATGCGTGAGCCACGCCGTCGACGCGTATCCAGCCTCGTCCTGGTACCACTGCGGCTCGATCAGCGATGGCAGACGCAGCAGCAGATAGAGCGCGATCGGCAGAGTGAGGTGGAGGTTGCGCTTCACGCGTGCCGGGATCTCGGACATCGTCATACCGTCTTGCCCGCTGCTGCGTCCGCGCGGCCGGCGCGCCGCAACCACCTATTCTGAAGAAGAACGTGAGCGAAGTTCCGGACTCGACCCGCCTGTACCTGGTGCGCCACTGCGACGTTCGCAATCCCAACGGTGTCCTCTATGGCCATCTGCCTGACTTTCCGCTGAGCGAGAAGGGCGTGCAGCAGGCGCATTCGCTCGGCCGGTACTTCGCGGACACCACAGTTCGCCAGATCTACTCGAGCCCGCTCGAGCGCGCCCGCCAGACCGCCGAGATCATCGCCTCGTACCTCGACGAGGTCCCGATCACCTACACCGACGATCTCATCGAAACCCGCTTCGGCCTGTACCTGCAGGGCGTCCCCCCGAAGCAGGTGCCCTGGCGCCGCCCACTCTGGCTCATCCACATGCTGTGGCCCGGGCTCCTCGCCAACGACGAGAGCGTCGCCGGGCTGGCCGCACGCGTACGCCGCCCATTGATGCGGCTGCTCGCCGACCATCCAGGAGACGGCGGCATCTGCGTGAGCCACGGCGACCCCATCCAGGGATTCTGGGTGACGGCGGAGGGACGCCCCCGCTACGCCCTGCATCGGCTCCAGTGCGCCAAAGGCGGATTCCTCCAGCTTGATTACGAGAGTGAAGCGCTACGCCGGCTGACCTACCTCTCTCCCGCTCAGGTCGCGGAACTGGCCCCGGAGCCTGATCAGACCGAGGCCGGTTCTCGCTCAGGTGCCTGAGGTTCACCGCTCGAGTCCGACGACCAGCGACGATCCAGGCTGACCGGCTGGCGTCGCTTGCGCTGCCGCCGCTCCAGGAATGGACGCAGGTAGAGCTTGGTGAGCAGCCCGGTCATGATCAGGATGAATGCCGTGTAGACGAGCAGCACACCCTGATCGTCGTTGACCTGGAAGAGCGAATACTGGGTCACGGACGGGAACGAGATGGAGAAGTCGACGCTCTTGCCGTTCTTTGTGTCGATGGGGAGCTGCAGGGTCTGACCCATGGTGATCGCCATCACCTGCGCGTCGCTGAAATACGGCGTCATGTCCGCCGTATTGAGCTGATTGACGTTCTGGGGCGTACCGCTGTTGAGCCCAAGATTACCGACGTACAGCTGCATCTCGATCACCGGGTTGCGCGGCGCGACACCGCCCGGTCCGTACTGGATGGCGGTGGGGTTGATGGACCCGCTGCTGCTCACCGATGGGATCACCGTCGCGTCGGGGAAGAACGACATCTTGGCGCCGAGCTGCACCGCCTGTGATGCCCCGCTGATCGTGTAATTGAAGTCGGGGACCTTGAGCACGCCGTCGCCGATGGCTTTGTTGCCGACATTGTTGGAATCGTCGAAGAACTGGATGGAGCCGTCGTACACGGTCTGACCCTGGGGATTCTTGACCACGATGGTCGGCGCCCATCCGTAATCCTGCTGGTAGATGTTGACGTTGTCGACACTGAGGAAATCGTTGACCAGGATGTTCTTGGTCTCCACCTTCTTGCCGCGATCGTAGACGCTCACGTTGCTCACGTAGTTGCTGGCTTCGCCGTTGGACGCGTAGGTCGCTTCGAAACTGTTGAGCCGCAGCGTGAACGGCGCGTAGTTCCCATTGAAGAGCAGCCCCTGCTGGAGAGTGTCGTATCCGGCGGGCGTGTTCGTGAATTCCTGGCCCTGGGTGAGCGTGACGAGGCCCTGGTACCCGGTTGCCTTGCCCCAGATCACCGCGACGAGCAACAGGAAGAACGAGCTGTGGAACAGCCATGAGCCCCACTCGCCCCAGTACTGCGGCGTGCGCTTGTATCCACGCAGGGTGCGCATGATCAGCGCGCGTGCACGCCGGATCACGCACCAGCCGAGCGATATGTAGAGGAGCCCGAGCAGCACGTAGAACACCGGCGAGACGAACACCTGCGTGAGCGGGAGCTGCAGGTCCGCGAAGAGCACGTTCAGGTTCGGCCACGAGGTGAGGAAGGCCTCGACCTTGGTGGGATCGGACGTGTTCTGCTGGGGAACGAACGAACCGATCAGGACGATGACCAGGATGCCGAGGAGCAGGAAGATCGCGGTCCGCATCCGCGTGTATTCGTGCCAGTACCGCCCAGCCTTCTCCCTGACCTTCGTCCTCACCGCGAAGCGCCTGAGCGCAATAAACCCTTTGGATCGAAGGCACCTTGCAATCCCGGCTGCCAGCTTCGCGCCCCCGGCGGCTTCGACGTCGCCGTGCGGCCCGCGGCCGGCTCGAGCCGGAACGTGACCGCCGAGATGACCGCCAGGCGACCAGCGCTCCCCAGGAGCACCGCGATCAGGTCATAGCCGACGACATCCTTGAGCGCGGCGCCACCCGCCTTGACCGCGTCGCCATTGGAGAGGACCGCCTCAACTCCTGACATGGAGCGGCGTGGCACCTCGCCCCGAGCCACCAGCGTGCCCACGTGGGCCGACCCGGTCTCCGCGCCCAGACCGACCACCACCAGCTTGGGCTCGGCCACCGCGGAGCGGACCCGGGCCACGGTGGCGCCCGCCCCGGCGCGAACCGTGAGCCCCGCTGCCGCGACCTGGATATCGGCGAGGCGGTGGACGCTGAGGATGATGCCGCCCCGCTCCGGCGCTCCCCCATGGTTCGCGGGCGGGCTGCTGGTCACGCTGATCGGAACGCCGTGCTGGTGGCACACGCCGGCGACGACCGCGAGCGACGCCTCGTCAGCCGGGCTGACCACGTCGCCGGTGATCCCGTCAGGACCCACGATCTCGGTAAGTTCCTTGAGCAACTCGTCGTTCACACGATCAATCCTTTGAGGGACGCGCTCGCCGCCGTGTAGACGAGCACGATCATGACTCCGAGGATGAGAGTCCCGGCGGTCGTGGCGACCAGGACGGCGCTGCCGGCGAACCCGGTCCGCGACCAGCGGTACTCCTCGGCGCCGGCCGCCGGCCGCTGGTACATGAGCAGCCCGACCCGCAGGTAGTAGAAGGCCGACACCACGCTGGTGGCGATGCCCCAGAGTGCGAGCGGGACTTGGCCCGCGTTGATCGCCGCGGTGAACACCAGGAACTTGCCGAAGAATCCCGCTGTCGGTGGGAAGCCGCCGAGCGAGAACAGGAAGAGCGCCATGCTGGCAGCCACAAAGGGTCGCCGGTGCGCGAGACCGCGCAGGCCTTCGTAGCTGTCGAGATCCTCGCCGCGTCCGGCCATGATCGTGATGACGGCGAACGCGCCGATATTGGTCACCGCGTATGCCGCCAGGTAGTACAGGACCCCAATGGTCCCGAACGAGCTCGACTGTCCCGAAGGCAGCAGCACGGGTCCCACCGCGACGCCGATGAGGATGTACCCCGCCTGAGCGATGCCCGAGTACGCGAGCATTCGCTTGACGCTCGTCTGCGTCAGGGCGGCGATGTTGCCGACGACCATCGACGTGATCGCCACCAGCGCCACCACCGGTTCCCAGTGCTGGTAGAAGTGCGTCCCGCCGCCATCGAATGTATACGTGAAGACGCGAACCAGCGCGGCGAACGCGGCCACCTTGGTGGTGACACTCATGAAGGTCGTGACCGACGTGGGCGCCCCCTGGTACACGTCGGGCGTCCACGAATGGAACGGTGCCGCTGACACCTTGAAGGCGAAGCCGATGAAGAGGAGCAGGACTCCCGCGAGCAGCAGCGGGTCGACGGTGACCGTGGTCTGGCTCTGGATCGCCGCGGCAATCTGGGCCAGCTGCGTATGCCCGGTCTCCCCGTAGATGAGGGCCATGCCGAAGAGCAGGAAACCCGAAGCGAAGCCGCCCAGGAGCAAGTACTTCAGCGCCGCTTCCTGCGAGCGTTCCTCGTGGCGCGAGAAGCCGCTGAGGATGTAGAGGGCAATCGAAAGCAGCTCGATGGCAAGGAAGATGACCATCAGGCTGGTCGCGCCCGCGAGCAGCATCATCCCAATCGTGGCCGCGAGGATGAGTGCGTAGTACTCGCCGTAGTGAATGCCGCGGCGGTTGAGGTAGTTCGGGCTGATCATGACCACGAGCCCGGCACTCACCAGCAGGATGGCGTCGACGAAGAGCGCGAACCGGTCGTAGGCGAACGAGCCTGAGTAGACCAGGCGGCCTGGGTTCGCGTCGAACCATGCCCAGACCACGACGCCGAAGGTCGCGGCGATGCCGAACAGCGCGAATCCCGCGAGCCAGGTGCGCTTCGAGGGTGGAATCACCAGGTCGAGCACCATGAGCATCAGGAACGCACCGCCGAGGACGAGCTCGGGAAGGATGCCGACGAGGTCACGGCCACCGGGAAACGAGAGCGGCACCGGCGATGCGGCAATCAGCATCACTGCGTCCCCGAGTTCGAGGCGGCCGGCTGGATGAGGCTCACCGTGGTGTTCACGGATCCGTTGGAGACATCGGTGATCGGCTTGGGAAACAAGCCAATGAAGATCATCAGCGCGACGAGCGGAACGAGCAGCAGCCCCTCGCCGAAGCGCAGATCACGGACTCCTTCGGTTCGCGGTTTGGGGGGATCGTGCATCAAGCCTTGGTGGAGACGCAGCATGTACCACGCGGCCAGGATCACGCCACCGCCGGCGAGCACGGCGTACACCCAGTTGAGCTGGAATGCGCCGAGCATGATCGTGAACTCGCCGACGAAGCTGTTCATGCCCGGCATGCCAAGCGATGCGAGTGACGCAACCAGGAAGAAGAAATACAACCAGGGCATGCGGCGTTCCAGTCCGGACAGCTCACCGAGGTCGCGTGTCCCGGTGCGCGCCTCGACGAAGCCGACGATCAGGAACAGCGCGCTGATGATGATGCCGTGGTTGACGATCTGGATCACCGCGCCGTTGATCCCGTTGGTGGTCAGAGAGAAGATGCCCAGGGCGATGAAGCCGAGATGGCTGATGCTCGCGTAGGCGACGATGCGTTTGAGGTCGCGTTCCGACAGCGCCATGAGCGCTCCGTAGATGATGCTGAGCACCGCGAAGCCGGCCAGCACGAAGCGGTACTTCTCCATCTCGCCGGGGAAGAGAGTCAGCGCGAAGCGGATGAAACCGTACGCGCCGAGCTTGCTGACGATGCCGGCAAAGAACACCAGGACGGCCGGCGGGGCCGACTCGTAGAGATCGGGCAGCCAGGTGTGCAACGGTACGATCGGGATCTTGATTGCGAAGGCGAGCGCGAAACAGATGAATGCCAGTTCCTTGGGCGTGAACGTCGTCAGGTGAATGATCGGAATGACGAACGCGGTCCCTGAGCTGATCGGTGACGCCAGGATGCTCTCCAGGTCGAACGAGCCGGAGGGCGACTGGACGTAGAGATAGATGATCGCCACCAGCATCAGCAGGCTGCCCGCGACCGTGTACACGATGAACTTGATGGTCGCCGGGCCCCGCTTGTCGCCACCCCAGTTGCTCAGCAGTACGTAGAGCGGAACCAGCATCCCTTCCCAGAACATGTAGAAGAGCAGCAGGTCGATGGACAGGAGCACACCGGTGGTGGCGGCCTCGGTGAGCAACACCAGCGTGCAGTAGAAACGCAGCCGATCGGTCGTCTTCCGCGAGATCGCGAGCGCGCCGAGGAGAAAGACTCCCGCGTTGAGGGCGAGCAGCCACGCCGATATCCCGTCGATTCCGAGGTGATAGGTGGCGTTGATCGCCGGCAACCACGCGTGGGTCTCCTCGAAGTGGAGCGGTATCGGGCCGTTGCTTGCCTTGTTGCCGGGCATCCAGAGCAGGAGCAGGGTGACGATGACCGCGACCGCGAGAGTGGCGAAGATGGTGAAGCCTTTGACCGCTCCGGTCAGGCGGCGAGGGATGAGCTGCAGCAGAATCGCCGCCCCGGCTGGGATGACGATCAGCAGCGTGAGCCAGGGGATGTGGTTCATCGCGCGATGAACACCCACACGACGACGAACAAGACGGCAAACACTGTGAAGATCGACGCGTAGTCACGGATGAGCCCGGTCTGCACGGTGCGCAGGTCGAGGCTGAAGCCGCGCATCAGGTCGCCGAGGCCCTCGACCCAGCCGTCCATGACGTCGGGCTCGACCACCTTCCTGGCGGTGCGCGCCACCGCTTTCAGCGGTTGCACGAGTGCGCGGTCGTAGATCTCGTCGAAGTAGAACTTGTTGTAGGAGAGTAGCGGGATCGCCCGCGGCAGCCTCGACACCACCAGCGCGGGATCGGGACGGTGCTCGTACCACAGCCGCATCGCCAGGCCGATGCCGAGCAGGCTCGCCGCAGTGCCGATGACCAGACCGATGAGCGCGAGACCGAACGCGGGGTCGTGGAACAACGGCGATTGCGCGCCCGCGAACACCGGGTTCAGGAAGTCGCTGAACACGTGCAGCGTGTTGGGAAGCGGGAACTGGAGTGGCCACGCGACGACAACCGCGAGCACGCCCAGGATGACCACCGGGATGAGCATCGCCTTGCCCACTTCCTTGACGCCGAAGCCACGCGCGGTCTGGGGCTCACCCTGGAACACCGTGAAGTACAGACGGAAGGCGTACAGGCCGGTGAGCACGTTGACGCCGACTCCCACCGCATAGAGGATCCACGGCGCCGCGCCCGGACCTGAGACCGTGCCGAACCCGAGGAGATCTTCCTTGCTGAACCAGCCCGAAAAGAGGAAGAAGCCGGCGAGCGCGAGAGACCCGGCACCGAATGCCAGGTGCGTCCATTTCATGCGCGAATGGAGACCGCCCATGAGGCGGATGTCCTGCTCGTCGTTCAGCGAGTGGATCACGTTGCCCGCCGCCATGAAGAGCAGCGCCTTGAAGACGGCGTGCATCGCGAGGTGGAACATGCCGGCGGAGTAGGCGCCGATACCGACGGCGTAAATCATCAGGCCGATCTGCGACATCGTCGAATAGGCGATCACTCGCTTGATGTCGATCTGGGAGAGCGCGATGATGCCGGCCATAACGGCCGTCCCCATGCCGACGCAGGCCACCATGCCTTCCGCGACCGGGGCGAGGTTGAACAGCACATGGAAGCGTGCGATGAGGTACACGCCGGCGGTGACCATCGTCGCGGCGTGGATCAGTGCTGAGACCGGGGTCGGGCCCTCCATCGCGTCGGGCAGCCAGGTGTGCAGCGGGAACTGCGCGCTCTTGGCGAATGCGCCGATGGCCAGCAGCACGCATACCCCGGTGACCAACAGACCGCCCGCGGGAAATGCCGCGGTGCGCGCGAAGATGTTCGGCAGGCTGAGCGTGTGGGTGTGGAGCACGATGAGGAACGCGGCGATCACCAGCGCGACGTCACCGATCACCTGCATGATGAACGCCTTGCGAGCAGCCAGCACCGCCGAGGGCCGGTCGTACCAGAAGCCGATGAGGAGGTAGCTGCTCAGCGCGACCAGCGCCCACCCGATGATCAGGATCAGCAGGTCCGCCGCGAGCACGAGCGCCAACATCGAGAAGATGAAGAAGTTCATGTAGCTGAAGAACCGCGCGAACCCGGGGTCGTGGTCCATGTAGCCGACGCTGTACACGTGGATCAGGAAGCCGACACCCGTGATCACCATGAGCATCAGCGCACTCAGGGCATCGAGCGTGAAGTCCATGCCGACCGAGAGGTTGGTACCGCTGCCGAGGCTGATCCAGTCCCAGAGACGGATGGTGATGGAGGCGTGGCCGGCGGGTGCCCCGACGACCTGGGCGAGCACGAAACACGAGACGACGAATGCCGCGAGGATCGAGACCGTCCCCGCGATGTTCACGAATCGCCGGCCCAGCACCGGGCCGAGGAGGCCGTTCAGCGCAGCGCCGATCAGCGGAAAGAGCATGACCAGGATGACGAGCGTGGATGCGGTGCTGACGCTCACTCTTTCATCTCGCTCAGGTCATCCACATCGAGCTCGCGGCCGAGCCGGAAGATCTGCGTGATCAGCGCCAGCCCCACCACGACCTCGGCGGCGGCGACGACGATCACCATGAAGGCGAAGATCTGACCTTCCTCGCTGTTGAGGAACCGGCCATAAGCGACGAGGGCAAGGTTGGCCGCGTTGAGCATCAGCTCGATGCACATGAAGACCACGATCGGGTTGCGCCGGATGAGCACGCCCATGGCGCCCACCGTGAAGAGGAATGCCGCGAGGCCGAGCAGGTACGGAAACAGATTCGGATTCAGCATCGCCGATGCTCCGTCACTCGCTCGAGCGCCTGGTCAGGTAGACAGCGCCGATGGCCGCAACCAGCAGGAGCATCGAGGTGATCTCGAAGGGCAGGATGTAGTTGGTGAACAGCTGCCCGGCGACGGTCTGTACGTTGCCTGCGTTGTCGACGGCGTTGGGCGGGAAGCTGAACGTGTGGTACGGATTGCTCCCGCTGCCCACCGCGACGGCGTGAAATCCGTTGGTGTTGTACGTGATTCCGTTGCGGGCCGCGACGAACACGAGGCCGGTGACCACCAACACCCCAAGGATGCCGATGATCGCGCGCAGGTCCAGGGTGGGACGATCCTCGTCGTCCGGGCTCAGCAGCGCCACGATGAAAACGAAGAGGACCATCACCGCGCCGGCGTAGATGATGAGCTGCACCGCGAAGAGGAACTGCGCGTCGAGGAGCAGGAACAGCACCGCCAGCATCCCCACGGTGAGCACGAGGCTGAGCGCCGAGTAGATGGTCTGGCGCGAGAGCACCACGCCGAGCGCGCTCACGGCAGCGAGCGCGATCACGATGGCGAAGAGGACGTTCATTACTTCCTGCTTCCTCGCGGCTCGATCACCGTCGGCACGTCGACGGGCACACCCAGCTCCCCCGGAAGCGGTGCGGTCTCGTGGTCGAGCGTGTTCTCCTGCGCGGCCCACGCCGCGCGCGGCCGGACACCAGGGTCGAGTTCCTCGCGGCCGGTCTGATCGGCGCCAGCACCGACCGGGCTCGCCGGACGCTGCGCCTCGGCGAAGCCGGGCCACGACTCGAGGAGCTCGGCTTTGGTGACAACGGTCCGCTCGCGGCGGTAGTCCGCCAGCTCGAACCGCGGTCCGAGCGTGATCGCTTCGGTCGGACATGCCTCGGCGCAGTACCCGCAGTAGATGCAGCGCATCAGGTTGATCTCGTAGCGCTCCGCGTAGCGCTCACCTGGAGAGATCGGCGCTTTGGGATCGTTTTCCGCGGCGAGCACGTAGATGCACCCAACCGGGCAGGCGGCGGCGCAGAGCTCGCAGCCGATGCAGCGCTCGAGCCCGTTGTCGTACCGGTGCAGGATGTGCCGTCCGCGATGGCGTGGCGACACCGGTTTCTGCTCTTCCGGCCACTGCACGGTGATGGGGTGCGCACCCATCTTCTTCAGCGTGAAGGCGAGGCCCTTGGCGATCTCCTTGATCATCGCCGCACCTATGCCCGAAGCGCGACGACCGCGCCGGTGATGACGATGTTGATCAGGCCGAGTGGCAGCAGCACCTTCCAGCCGAAGTTCATCAACCGGTCGTAGCGGAGCCGGGGCAGCGTCCAGCGCACCCAGATCATCACGAAGAGGAGCACGAACACCTTGCCGAGGAACCAGATCGGACCGGGGATCCAGTCGAAGGGATGGAAGGGCAGCAGGGGCAGCCACCCGCCGAGGAACAGCGCGGTGGCGATCGAGCAGACCGTCACCATGTTGATGTACTCGCCAAGGAAGTACAGGCCGAAGCGCATCGCCGAGTACTCGGTGTGGTAGCCGGCGATCAGCTCGGTCTCGGCCTCGGGAAGGTCGAACGGCAGCCGGTTCGTCTCCGCGAACGCGGCCGTGAAGTAGAGCAGGAACGCGAGCGGCTGCAACACGATGAACCACAACCCCTGCTGCGAGCCGACGATCTTCTCGAGGTCGAGCGAGCCGGAGAGGATGACCACGCCGATGAGCGCGAACGACACCGCCATCTCATAGGAGATGAGCTGCGCCGACGAGCGCAGGCCACCGAGCAGCGAGTACTTGCTGTTCGACGCGAAACCGCCGAGGAACAGCGAGTACACACCGAGCGACGTGATTCCCAGGATGAACAGCAACCCGACGTTGATGTGAGCGATGTCCCAGTGGAAGTCGTACCCGGCAAAGTTGTTGGTGCCCCAGGGAATCACCGCGTACGCGAGCAGCGCGGCGCCACCCGCCAGGCTGGGCCCCACGAGGTACAGGAGCTTGTCGCGCTGAGCAGGTGCGACGTTCTCCTTGAAGAAGAGCTTCAATCCGTCGGCGGCCGGTTGCAGCATCCCGAACGGACCGACCCGGTTGGGACCGTACCGGAGCTGGATGCGCGCCGACACCTTGCGTTCAGCGAGCGTGAGATACGCGAAGGATGTGAGCAGGAAGACGACCAGCACCACGCACTTCAGCAGCAGGACCTTCCAGTCGTCACCGCCGATCATGCGACCACCTCGGCGGTGAAGAGCGCACGGCCACCGTTACCCGCGTGCCCGTACGCCGGGACCTGCTCGCGGAGCAGCCGGTTCACCGCCAGCGGATCACCGGATCCCCATCCGACGGCCCCCATCTCATCAGCCAGGGTTGTCAGCACCCGTGTCTCCGTGGGGGTCGCGGACGCAGGCGGGAGCCCGGCGCGGATTCGCTGCACGCGTCCTTCGACGTTTGTGACGCTTCCGGCCTTCTCGAAGATCGCGTGCCCGGGGAAGAGCACGGTCGCGTACCGCGACACGATGCCCGGCCTGGTGTCGAACGCCACCACGCACGCGGCCTTGCGGAGGGCACGTTCGAGCAGGTCTCCCGCGGATTCAAGTGCGGGGTTCGGACCGAGCATCAGCAGACCGCGCATCTCGCCGGCCGCGAGCCCCTCGAGGATCTGGCGACCGTTCTTGCCCCGCTCCGTCACGGCGGCATACGCAGGGCCCACGTTTGGCAGCAAGCCGAGATCCTTGGCGCCCCGCCCGTTCATCCCACGGGTGATGGTGAGTCGACGCACCGAACCCGCCGCCGCGAGCGCGGTTGCAAGCTCGCCCGCATGAGCGCGGTTGGTCTCATCGGCGATGAGCCCGATCCGCTTGGCACCAGTTGTCGCTGCGACAGCATCCGCTGCGGAGACATCTTTCGAGAGCCGGATGACGCGCGCGCCCTTCTTGTGCTCGGCCTTGTACAGCCGCAGCGTGAGCACCGGTGCCTGCTCCTCGGGCTCAGTGCCCAGGACGACGAGCGCATCGCATTCCTCGATCTCGGCGATGCCGAGCCCGTGCTCCACTGCGGAAAGACCCTCGAAGGCATCGAGTTGATGGTCGACGTGCGGCGTCCCGATCAGCTGGCGCGCGATCCGCTCGAGCAGGAACAGCTCCTCATTGGTGCTCGCGCTCGAACCGAGCACGCCGATCGACGCGGGACCGTATTCATCGGCGATCTCCCGAAGACGGCGCGCGGCCTGACTGATCGCTTCCGGGACCGAGACGTCGCGCGGCTCGTCATCGCTGCGCACGACAGGACGGCGGACGCGCTCCGAGCTGTTCCAGCG
Source organism: Candidatus Dormiibacterota bacterium (assembly GCA_003132525.1). Classification (GTDB taxonomy): domain Bacteria; phylum Chloroflexota; class Dormibacteria; order Aeolococcales; family Aeolococcaceae; genus Palsa-851. The sequence continues at coordinate 55,243 of PKXZ01000094.1, forward strand.
ATCGAAGCTGTAGCGGCCGCGGTCGCAGAGCCACATGTCGTCGACGAGCGGGTTGTCGCGCGACGCGAAGCGACGCACTTCGAAGTCGCGGCTGTCGACGTTGATGTTGCAGCCGTATGAGCACTCGGGGCAGACACTCGCGGTCCGCTGCAGATCCCACGGCCGCGACACGAAGCGGTACTTCCTGTGGGTGAGCGCACCAACTGGGCAAACCTCGGGAAGGTTGCCCTGGAACTTCGACTCCAACTGGCGATCGTCAAAGGTCGACACCAGCGTGTCCACGCCGCGCTGCTGGAGGACGATCTCCTTCTCCCCGGTGATCTCGTCGTAGTAGCGGACGCAGCGCCAGCAGAGGATGCAGCGCTCCTGGTCGAGCTCGATCTTGTCGGAGAGGGGGATCGCCTTCTTGAAATGGACCTTCTCGGTGATGGGGAACCGCGAGATGCCGGGGCCGTATCGGAAGGTGAAGTCCTGGAGGTCGCACTCCCCGCCCCGGTCGCACACCGGACAATCGAGCGGGTGATTGAGGAGCAGGAACTCGAGCATCCCCTCGCGCAGCTTCGTAACCTCTGGCAGGTTGGTGCGGACCACCATGCCGTCACCCGCGACCGTCGCGCAAGCGGGCTGCGGCTTTGGGAACTTCTCGATGTTGACCAGGCACATCCGGCATACCGCGACCGGGTCCATCTTGGGATGGGCGCAGTAGATGGGAATGTGGATGCCGGCCTCGGTCGCCGCGTCGAGCACGAGCGTTCCTTTGGGAACGCGGAGCTCACGTCCGTCGATGCTGATGCCGACGCGGCCGTCGTCCGGCTGCTCGGGCGGCGTTCCCGTCTCCGCCACCGCGGTCACGCCACCAGAGCCGTGGCCTGCGCCCTCACCGGGCAGCGGCCGGCTCCGCAGTGGGCTTCGAACTCGTCGCGGAAGTACTTGTAAGCCGACATCACGAACCAGGTCGCGGTGTCACCGAGCGGGCAGAAGCACCGACCGTCCATGTTCGAGCAGATGTCGGTGAGGCTGGTCAGCTCCGCCGGTGTCGCATAGCCTGATTCGAGCCGGTGCATCAGCTCGGATTCGAAGTAGGTGCCCTCGCGGCAGGGCACGCACTTGCCACACGATTCGTGGCGATAGAAGTCGACCAGTCGCATCGACACGTCGACGAGACACGTGGTCTCATCCATGAAGATCATCGCGCCCGCGCCGAGTGACGACCCAGCCTCCTGCACCGCATTCATGTCGAGTGGGAGATCGAGATGCTGCGGCAGCAACACCTGCATCGAGCCTCCGCCGGGCTGGAACGCCTTGAGCGTGCGACCCTGCCAGATCCCACCGCACTCCTCGTCAAGGAGCTCGCGAATCGGGGTCCCGAGCAGCATCTCGTAATTGCCGGGGCGATTGATGTGCCCGCTGCAGCAGAAAACCCTTGTTCCCGCACTCTTTTCGGTGCCGAGCGCTTTGAACCACTCACCGCCGCGCTGCACGATGTGGGGCATGTTGCAGAGCGTCTCCACGTTGTTGACGACAGTGGGCTGTCCGTACAGACCTTTGATGGCCGGAAACGGCGGCTTGAGGCGCGGCTGCCCGCGAAGCCCCTCGAGCGACTCGATGAGCGCGGTCTCCTCTCCGCAGATGTACGCACCTGCGCCGCCATGCACGATGACGTCGCAATCGAAACCGCTGCCCAGGATGTTCTTGCCGATGTACCCGCCCGCCCGGGCCTCCTCGACTGCGCGCTCGAGCAGGAGTCGCTGGTCGTGGTACTCACCGCGGATGTAGATGAACGAGGTGTTCACCTGGAGCGCGTACGACGCGATCAGGAGTCCCTCGATGAGCTGGTGCGGGTTCTCATCGATGAGGTACCGATCCTTGAAGCACCCCGGCTCGGACTCATCGGCATTGCAGCAGAGATAGCGTGGAAAGACGTCCTTGGGCAGGAATGACCACTTCATCCCGGTCGGGAACCCCGCCCCTCCGCGCCCACGGATATTGGAGGTCTTCACCTCCGCCATCAGCGTCTCCGGGGTGAACTTCTGGAAGGCATCCCGCAGGCCCTGGTAGCCGCCGACCTTCTCGTATCCTCTGAGCGTCTGGAGATCAGCCGCGCCGAAATCCTTCGTCAGCAGCTTGTACTCAGCCATCGACGCTCGCCCGGTTCGGTGCGGGTGTTCTCATCGGCCGCTGCATCCTACTGAGCGCCCTTGCCCGGACGTCGCGGACGCTTCTTCACACCCGGCCCAGTAATCGCCGACTGCTCCGGCTCTTTATGCGTTGTGAGGGGGGTCGGGTCTGTGCTCTCCGCTTCCGACCCCGCACTGTTGGGCTCAGTGAGGGCGGGTCCTGTCGTCGCGGGGACCCCTCGCNNTGCCCCCCGCAACGCCACCCGCCACGGCTGCGGGTTCCTCGTGCGGGGTCGGCTGCGATCTCAGCGCTCCCAGGACTTGGTCGACTCTGGCTGGTGTCAGGTTCTCTTCGAAGTGGTGGTCCACTTGCATCGTCGGAGCTCCCCCGCAGCCGCCCAAGCACTCGACGGTGCTTGACCAGGTGAATGCGCCGTCTGCGGTGGTCTCGCCACTGGCACACGCGAGGCTTCTTTCCAAGTGGTCGACGATGGCTTCGGCGCCGCGAAGCGCGCACGAGACGTTGATGCAGACGATGACTTCGTGGCGGCCGTGGGGGCGTTGGAAGTACATCGAGTAGAAGGTCGAGACCGCTTCGACCTCACTGGGGGTGACCTGGAGGATGCCGGCGATCTCGCTCATGGCGTCAGGGGTGATGAGGCCCTGCTCGTGCTGGGCGGCCCAGAGGGCCGGGAGGATGGCGCTGCGCGCGAGGGGGTACCGGTCGCGGGCACGCTCGATCGCGGTCCGCGTCTCGGCCTGCAATGTCATCGGTCGACGTCCCCGAGCACGATGTCGATGGAGCCGATCACGGCCACCACGTCGGCGATCAGCTCGCCG
>PKXZ01000094.1:58227-58813 GCA_003132525.1 Candidatus Dormiibacterota bacterium
AGCTTGAAGTGGTGGATCAGCGACTCCATGCTGGTGTTGAGCTCGTTGCGTGGGGGAAGGGCGACTCGCCGATCGGTGGTGTTCACCGGGCCGTCGGGAAGGTTCTCGAATGCCTGGGTGATGATCTTCAGCGACTCGCGCATCTCCTGCATGCGCACGAGGTAGCGGTCGTACACATCGCCATTGCGACCGATCGGGACGTCGAAGTCAAAGTGCTCATATGAGCTGTATGGCTGCGCCTTGCGAAGGTCATAGGGCACGCCACTGCCGCGGAGCACCGGTCCGGTGGCTCCGTAGGCCATCGCATCTTCCGGAGTCAGCGTGCCGAGACCGATCGTCCGCTGCCGCCAGATCGGGTTCTTGGTGATCAGCAGCTCATGCTCGTCGATCAGCTTGGGGAAGGTCTTGATGACGGCACCGACCATCTCGTAGAACGGATCGGGCACATCGGCGAGCAGACCGCCGACGCGGATGAAGGACGTGTGCATGCGCACGCCGCTCACCAGCTCGTTGATGTCGAGAAGCTTCTCGCGATCTCGCCACGCGTACACGAACGCGGTCGTGGCGCCGAGGTCGAGCGCGCCCG
>PKXZ01000018.1:0-8480 GCA_003132525.1 Candidatus Dormiibacterota bacterium
CCACGTCCCCGAAGGGTCGTCGCCTCAGTTGAGGCGCTCGACGATCATCGCCATCCCCTGACCACCGCCCACGCACATCGTCTCGAGCCCGATACTCGCGCCCGCGGTCTGCAGGTCATTGAGCAGCGTGCACAGGATCCGCGCTCCGGTCATGCCGAAGGGATGTCCGAGTGCGATCGCCCCGCCGTGCGGGTTGAGGCGATCGTCGAACGGGTCGAGCCCGATGCCGCGCGCCGACGGGATCACCTGCGCAGCGAACGCCTCGTTGATCTCGACCACATGCACGTCGTCGAGGGTCATGCCCGCGCGAGCGAGGGCCTGTCGTGACGCCTCGATCGGGCCCAGTCCCATGAACTCGGGCTCCAGGGAAGTGAGCCCGGTGGAGACGATTCGGGCGAGGGGTGCGATGCCGAGCTCACGCGCCCGGGTGTCGGACATGATCACGACCGCTGCGGCACCGTCGTTGAGCGGGCAGGCGTTGCCGGCGGTGACGGTGCCGTGCTCGCGGAAGACCGGCTTCAGCTCGGCGAGCTTCTCGAGTGTCGTCCCGCGGCGTGGGCCGTCGTCCTTGGTCACCGTGCCCCCGCCGTCGGGAAGCTCGATTGGCACGATCTCGCGATCGAAGAAGCCGTCATCCTGCGCGGCGACAGCTCGCTCCTGGCTCCGGAGCGCGAATCGATCCATCTCCTCGCGGGAGATCTCCTCGCGAGCCGCGACGTTCTCCGCCGTCTGTCCCATGGCGATGTAGACATAGGGATAGCCTTCCGGGTTGCCCGGCTGGAGGCGCTCGTTCTGGCACTGCGGCATATCGCTGGAGCCGTTGACGAAGCGGGACACGCACTCGACGCCGACGCTGAGGAACACGTCGCCCTCGCCGGCGCGAATCGCGTGCGCGGCCATGCGCGTGGTCTGGAGCGATGACGCGCAGTAGCGGGTGACCGTCGTACCAGGTGCGTTGACCCTTGTGAGGAGGCTGATGACCCGCCCGATGTTGAAGCCCTGCTCGCCGCCGGGCAGGCCGCAGCCGCAGATGAGGTCTTCGATGGTGCCGCGGTCGAGCTGCGGGATGCGGTCGAGCACCTGGTTCACCACGCTGGCGGCGAGGTCGTCGGGACGCACGTTCACCAGCGAACCCTTCATCGCGCGTCCGATGGGGGACCTGCCAAGGGCGACGATGACTGGCTCAGGCATGCTGTCTCTCCGATTGTCCTAAAAGACTATTGTCGGCCGCGTGACGTACTTCACCACGGGGGCCACCGGGTTCATCGGACGCTACCTGGTGCCGCTCCTGCTTGCGCGAGGCGACAACGTCTTCGTGCTGGTGCGGCCCGGATCGCGAGCCCGGTTCGCGGCGCAGCGCGAGCGGCTCGATCCCGGTGGCAAGCATTTGCACGCACTCAGCGGCGATCTCACCGAGCCGGGACTGGGCCTTTCCGTCGATGACCGCGAGCAGCTTCATGGCGCCCAGTTCTTTCATCTTGGAGCGGTCTATGACCTGACCGCGCCGGCAGCCGAGACGGAGCAGGTGAACGTCACCGGCACCCGCAACGTGGTCGGCCTCGCCAACGACGTGAGCGCCGGCTGTCTGCACCTGGTGAGCTCGATCGCGGTCGCAGGTCGATACAAAGGCTCATTCACGGAGGCGATGTTCGACGAGGGGCAGGAGCTCGACCAGCCGTACTACAAGACGAAGTACGAGTCCGAGCGCATCGTGCGCACGGAGGCGACGGTTCCCTGGCGTGTCTATCGCCCGGGCATGGTCATCGGATCTTCACGGACCGGTGAGGCGGATCGGGTCGACGGCCCGTACTACGCGTTCAAGCTCATCCAGCAGATGCGCGACGCCTTCCCGCAGTGGGTGCCGTTCATCGGCCCCGAGGGTGGTCCGTTCAACCTGGTTCCGGTCGACTTTGTCGCGAAGGCGATCGACCACATCGCCCATCTCGAAGGCCTCGACGGGCACGCCTTCCACATCGTGGACCCCGCGCCGCTCTCGCTCGGCGACACACTCAACACGTTCTGCCGGGCCGCCCACGCCCCGGAGTTTGCGCTGCGTATCGACCGGCGTATGGCGAGGATGGTCCCCGGCGGGTTCGCGGCACTGGGTTCGCTGCCCGCGGTCAAGCGGATGCGCCAGCAGGCGCTGGCACGTCTCGGGATTCCCGAGGCGGCGTTCACGTACATGGATTACCCGGCCACCTTCGACGCAACCGGGGCGCAGGCGGCGCTCGCCGGCAGCGGGGTCTCGTGCCCGCCGCTGCACGAGTACGCCTGGAAGGTGTGGGACTACTGGGAGCGCCATCTTGATCCGCAACTTCCCACGCCGGCGAACGTGCGCCGCGTGGTCGGCGATCGTGTTGTCGTGATCACCGGCGCGTCGAGCGGGATCGGCCGTGCCGTGTGCAGCCACCTTGCCGCCTCGGGGGCAATCATCATCGGGGTCGCGCGGCGTGCGGAACAGCTCGAGGAGATGCGCGCGGAAGTCGAGAGCGGCGGTGGCAAGGCGTACGTCTATCCCACCGACCTCAGCGACCACGACGCGTGCACGCATCTCATCGAGCGAGTGATCGCTGATCACGGCCGGGTCGACGTGCTCATCAACAACGCGGGACGATCGATCCGGCGTTCCGTGCTCGACTCGCTCGATCGCTTCCACGATTTCGAGCGCACCATGAAGTTGAATTACTTTGCGGCGATCGCCCTCATCATGGCCGTCATCCCGGGGATGCGCGAGCGGCACGACGGTCACATCATCAACATCACGTCGATCGGTGGCCAGGCATACCCGCCGCGTTTCGCGGCATACGTGGCAAGCAAGAACGCGCTTGACGGCTTCTCACGCTGCTTCGCGCCGGAGGTGTCGGGGGAGGGCATCGCGGTGACCACCATCCACATGCCGCTGGTGCGCACGCCGATGATCGCGCCCACCGGTATGTACAAGAACTTCCCGACGATCAGCTCCGACGAGGCCGCGGACATGGTGGTCGAGGCGCTGATCAAACGACCCCACGAGGTGTCGACGCGAGTCGGGAAGTTCGGCGAGCTCGTGCACGCGATCGCTCCCAACGTCCATCAGCTCATCATGGCCGGAGCTTTCCAGATGCTCCCCGACAGCAAATCGCACGCACCGGCCGAGGGCGATGGAAACGACGAGCCGGTGACCCCCGAGGCATATGCGCTCGGCATGCTGATGCGAGGCATCCACCTCTAAGCCGGCGTCACCTCGGCGACGATGCGGTTGGCGATGACGCCGATCTCCGGGATCTCGACCTCGCAGAGCTGGCCGGGTTGCAACCACGGTGACGGCGTCTGACCCATCGCGACTCCCGACGGTGTGCCGGTCAGGATGAGGTCGCCGGGCTCGAGCGTGAAGGCGTCGGAGATGTACGAGACAAGTGTCGCGACGTCGAAGATCATGTCGCCGGTGCTTCCGTTCTGCCGGAGGATGCCGTCGACACGGCAGCGCACGGTCAGCGCCTGCGGATCCGGGATCTCATCCGCGCTGACGATCCACGGGCCGATCGGACAGAACGTGTCGAAGCTCTTGCCCCGCAGCCACTGGTCGCCCTGCCCGAGCTGTGCGTTGCGTGCCGAGACGTCGTTCGCGCACATGTAGCCGCCGACATGCGCGAGTGCCCGTTCCTTGGGGATGCGCCTGCCGCCCGTGCCGATCACGACACACAGCTCCGCTTCGTAATCGAGGTCGTCGACCTCCAGGGGCCGGATGACATCGTCGAACGGACCCCGTATCGCGGTCGCGAGCTTGGCAAACAGGATTGGGCGGGTTGGGAGATCGTTGCCGAGCTCACGAGCATGCTCGGCGTAGTTGCGGCCGGCGCACACGATCTTTCGGGGACGGGGCGCGGGCGGGCCAAGCGAGTAGAGGGGATAGGACGGGGCGGCACCCCGGCTGACCAGGTCGGGCAGGGCATCAGCGGCCGCCCGCGCGGCCAGGGTGAGCTCGCGGTTCGCCAGTACTGTGGCCGCATCCGCGCCGTCCGGCACCGCGACCGGGACGCCGCCCATGGCGCCGAGCAGGTCGTCGAGCCGGTAGGCGCGGTCGCCCTCGATGAGCGCGGGTAAGGAAACCGCGCCGTCGCGGATGGTGCCGATCTTCACGAGGACTCCTTCGTTGGGGAGCCGGCCGCCTTCAGCACGAGGTCGTGGAGCAGGCCGTTGGACGAGATGCCGGTGCCTCCGAGAACAGGATCATCGCCGCTGCGGTCGGTGAAGCGGCCTCCGGCCTCGGTCACGACGAGCTTGAGGGCCGCGTAGTCCCATAAATGAGCGCGTGAGGTCCAGCCGATGTCGGCGGTTCCCCTGGCGACGGCAAGGTGCGACATCGAGTTGCCGACACCACGGGCGTCCCAGCAGCGTCCGGCGAGCGCTACCAGTCGCTCTGCCTGATGGGTGACCACGAAGCCGCGAATGGCGGTGTGGGTGATCAGCGCCTCGGAGATGTCGGAGATCCTCGAGACATGGATGCGCCGCCCGTTGAGAAATGAGCCGCCGCCCAGCGTCGCGTGGAAGCGCAGCCCCATCGCGGGCGCCGATGCGACGCCCACCACCGACTCCCCGTTGCGCTGCAGCGCGATCAGGGTCGCCCAGGTCTCGTTGCCGCGGACGAAGCTCCGGGTCCCGTCGATCGGGTCGACCACCCAGCGCCACATGGCGGCGCGGTCCCCGACGAAGCCGAACTCCTCGCCGATGATCGCGTGCTCCGGACGCTCGGCGCCAAGCCGCTCGTGGATGTAGGTCTCGATGGCTCGATCCGCCTCGGTGACCGGCGAGAGGTCGGGCTTCGAGTCGATCTTCAGATCGTGTGCCCGAAACCGCTCCATCGAGATGCCGTCGGCCACGTCCGCGAGCTCGAGGGCGAGCGCGAGATCCTCAGTCACCGGAGCTGAGCTTAGAGGTTGACCCGATGGGCTCAGCCGTGATCCTCGGCCGGATCGGGACTCACGCCGGGGGTTCGCCCGCGACCCCACCCGCAGCCGCGCGCTGCAGGAGCGCGGCCTCGGCATCCGAGAGGCCGTCGTGGTACGTCAGCCCCACCGGGCTCCGACCGAAGATGCTGTCGAAGAAGACGCACGCCGCCAGGTAGGTTCCCCTCACCGTCGGGTGGACTCCGTCCGACTGCCACAACCCCGCGTCAGGGTGGTCGGCGACCAGCGCTTGCCAGGCGTCCCCCACGGGAGCGATCGGGATCGCGAGCTCGGAGGCGATGCCGAGATACCCCTGGTCCACCGCAGCCTGCATCGCCGAGTACGAGTCGAGGCCGGCCGTGGACCACCCCGACTCGTGGCCCCACGTCAGGAAGAGCAGCGGGCTTGCCCCGCTGTTGCGGACCAGTTGAGCGAGCTCGGTGACCGCCGGATCCATCTCGCTTGCCCGGTACGAGGCCACCGCCGGATCCTCGCTCTGATCCTGGAGGACCACCCAGTTCCAGCTTTCGGAGCTGATGGTCGAGGACGTCGCCGGGTCCGAGACATGGCCGGCCAGCGACTCGCCTCCGTTCGCCAGGGTGACGGCATCGACGCGATACCCCGCGGACCACGCCAGATCGGCAAAGGTGCTGGGGAGATCGTTGACGTACGTGTAGCTGTCGCCGATGAACAGCACTCGGGTGCAGGTGTTGATCGGGAGGCCGCAGCCGGGGTTGCCCCAGAGACCGAGTTGCGGCAAGCCCAGGGCGAGGACCAGGGCGCCCACAGCCGCGGCGACCAGCACGATGCGGAACCGGCGGTTGCGCGAAGACGGGTCTGTCGAGCGGTCGACGACTGGGAGCGCACCGAGATCGGCAGGAGCATGCGTTGCCATCACCGAGGGATTCTCCCGACGGCTCCGCCCACTCGAGCCGCTGAACCTGTGGAGATGCTGCCACGCGTCGGATTCGCCGTTGCGATTCCGGCCTTGGCGAATGCGCCACGGCCCGCCTCCGCGTGTAGCCTTAGCAACTGCTTTCGCGTTGGCAGCAGGGCGTCCAGATATCGAGAGGTAGTTCCATGGCTCACATCAAACTCGACGTACTTGCCGAGAACGGCTACGCCATCCTCGGTGNNGAGAATGGCTACGCCATCCTCGGTGGCGGACCGGCGATCCCCCCGGAGGAGTGGGAGCGGCTCGAGTACGTCGATTGGAAGTCAGGCGGCGACACCAACTTCGCACCGCTTGCCTCGGCGAAGGGCGAGATGGAGTGCGCCGGCTTCTGGGATCACGGCAAGCCTGACAAGGACGGCATCTGGACCTCCAATCGTGAGATCGCGCCGACACTGTGCAAGTACGTCGAGGCGGTTGGTGCGAGATACGGGCGCGTCCGCGTGATCAAGCTCAACCCCTCGTCCGAAGCTGATGCGCTGCGCCAGCTGCACCAGGACGACAACAACCGCCTCAACCCCGATGGCGAGGGTTGGGTCGTGCGCTCGTGGCTCGAGCTCAACGCTCCTGAGGGATCGGAGTTCATCCTGCGCGAGGTTCGCGATGACCCATCGACCGAGAGCCGCATCCCGCTTCATCCGCGCCGTCAGCTCGTCATCGACACCGAGCGGCTGTACCACGTCGTGCACAACCCCGGCCCCAGTCCTCGGTATGCGCTCATCACATCGTTCGAGTCGGGGGAGCCGCTGAATCGGTGGATCGAGTCGCAACGCAAGGAGGCCGCCCAGCCGGTCTGACTCCATTCGGGCGCTCTGCGTTGGCGCCGGTCTGCGCGAGATGCAGCGGTTGTATCGCCACGGCCTGGAGTAGCATCGCGGTTGGGTGAGTCGCACCCGGGAGTGGAGTCGTGCGGAAGTACAGGTTGCTGCCGGTCGTCGGGCCGCTGCTCGGAATCGCCCTCGGTGTCGCCATCGAGGTCGTCGGTCCCTTCTCGAACCTGACTGAGCAACACGGCTGGTGGCACTGGATCGTCGACGTCCTCATCGTCGTCGGATTCGCCGAGCTCGCCCGAAGTGTCTTCGAACGATACCTGGTGGAGACCAAGTTCCTGCGCGTTCTCATCATCGGACGTGATCGCGTTGAAGGTCTCTGGATGGAGAAGCTCATCGAAGTCGAGGGATCCAACGTGCAGTTTGCGATCAGCGACATCGAGCCCGCAGGACCCTCGATCACGTACGGCGGGCGCATCTACCACGCGAACGGAACTTTCGCCGGCAACTTTCAACCGCTGCTCTGCACCCTGAAGGGATCACGACTCGACTACACGTACTTCGGCTTCGGCGCGAGCAACCTTGCGCGCTTCGGAGTTGGTTACGACGACTTCTGGCACCGGAATAACTACGTCGGGATGTTTTTCGAGACGGACTCGGGTAAGTGGTACTCCGTCATCGGCCGCCGGCTTACATCGGCGCAGGTGGAGGGTCTCGCCGAGAATGCAAGCAGCCAGGCCGTGATGCGCCTCGCCGACGAGTGCTTTCCGAATCAACCCGTCCCGGCGCCTTCGACCTTCTCTGTGGCCAACGGTTAGCTGGCTCGTTGCGCATACACGGCACAACGTCGACGTTCTCATGACGCAGACGCGAATGGGGCCGGTGCTTGTCACCGGAGCCGCCGGCCGGGTTGGGCGCGGCGTGGTCGACCTGCTGGTGGACGCCGATGTGCCGGTTCGCGCTCTGACACACCGCTCCGATGCCGCGGCGTCTTTGCCGGCGAGCGTCGAAGTCGTCACCGGCGACCTCACCGTTCCCGAGTCGCTCGACGCGCCGCTGCTAGGGGGGTCAGTGCCGTCTTCCTCGTCTGGACCGTCCCCCCGGCGACTGCTCCTGCAGTTGTCGAGCGTCTCGCAGCCTACGCGCAGCGTGTCGTCTTTCTCTCAGCACCGCACCAGACCCCGCACCCGTTCTTCCAGCAAAAGAATCCCATGGCGGTCCTGTTCGCCGAAATTGAGCGGCTGATCGCGGCGAGCGGGCTCGAGTCGACAATCATCCGGCCGGGGATGTTCGCCGACCGCGACGCATGCGGTACGTGAGGAGCACGAAACGGCGTTGAGCACGCTCCAGAAGGATCCGGGCGGACTTGGCGACGTGACGATCACCCAACTGGTTCCAGTCCACTGCTGGACTCGTCGAACAACCAGTCCATGCTGGCCGAAGGATGGAATGGTGTTCAGTGGACGATCCTGACGACCCCCGAGCCCGCCGGTACCACCCAGAGCACGCTCGCGGGTGTGTCCTGCGCGCCTGCCTCGGGATGCGTGGCGGTGGGCGCCGCCACCATTGCCGGCACCGCATAGCTCACCAGCCGGATCGACGCCGGATATAAAGGATAAAAAATCACCGCCATCGGCCGGTCGTAACCGTGCTCNNGATGGAACGGAAGCCAGTGGACAATCGAACCAACGCCCACTCTCGCTGCGCCGGAACTGAACGCCGTCTCGTGCCCGGCGGCTGGCGAGTGTACGGCTGTCGGCAGCTATGACACATACGGCGACACCGGCGACCCCTTGGCGGAAGCTTGGAATGGGACCGCATGGAGCGTCGACT
>PKXZ01000018.1:8512-8669 GCA_003132525.1 Candidatus Dormiibacterota bacterium
AACCACGTAACCCTCTTCCGGCCGCTTGCCGCGGGTACTATGAACGCCGCCCAAGAGCACTGATTCGAAGCCGAGGAGTGGCTGGCGTCTTACAGTAGAGAATCGCAAGGAACTGCTCCAAGCGAGATCAAAAAGCGAGCGGGAGTAGCTCAGTGGT
>PKXZ01000038.1 GCA_003132525.1 Candidatus Dormiibacterota bacterium
CCGCGCCGACGACCGCCACGAGGATGGCTCCAGACATAGCGATGCCTGTGACTGAGGCCAATTTGATCCGAGGCGCCAGTGTCCGATCCTGGTTCATGCGTCCCCTCGAGCCCTCTCCGGCTCATGTCCCCGCTGGTTCCTTCCCGATCACACATCCTACCATCTCCAAAGATTTCGCAGCAAACGCGTCACCGGGACATGGGAGGCGGACGGTGCGATCGAGGATATCGAGCGCTCCGCGAACGCGGGCGCCNNGGGCGCCCGCGGCTATCGAGCGCTCCGGCCACGCGAGCGACTGAGCACCTGCTCGTACACATCTTCGGTGCTTGCCGTCGCCGCGTCCCAGTCGTACTCCGCCACGACGCGGTCACCCAGCACACGCGCGCCGCCTCGGGCGGCAGAGAGATCCCCCAGCGTCGCGGTCAACGCATCCGCGAGCCCCTGCGCGTCACCGCTAGCGAAGAGCCGGCCCCCAGGTCCGTCCGGGCCGATCACCTCGCGGTTGGGCGGGATATCGCTTGCCACGAGTGGGAGGCGGTACGATGCGGCCTCGAGCAGGGTGAGCGCCAGACCCTCCAGCCGCGACGGCAGGACGAAGAGCGCCGCATTCGTGTACAGCTCCTGGAGGAGCTCGCCGTGCACCGACCCCACCAGCAGCACCCGAGGGTCGCGAGCCGCGAGCACTTCGAGCTCGTGCACGTACGCGTCGGTGAAGCTCGAGCCGCCGGCGATGACCAGCCGGGAAGAGGTGTCGACGGTTCGAAAGGCCCGGAGCAGCAGGTCCGGGGCCTTCTCGGGCACCAGCCGGCCGAGGAAGAGCGCGTAGTCGCCGCCCTCGAGGCCGAATCGCTCCCGGATGAGCCTGGGCTCCCGGCGCACGGGAGGCGTCACCCCATTCGCGATGTAGTGGGCGACGCGGTGGTAGCGCTCGAGGTAGAAGTCCGCAAGATTCTGCGAGACGGTGATCGTCGCGTGGGGCACGTGGGCGCTGATCCACCCGGCGCTCTTGAGCGCCGCGCGTGCGCCGATACCCCACTTGTCGCGGTCGTAGTCGAGCCCGTGAATGGTCAGAACGACCCCGCGGCGCGTCAGGGCGCGAGGCAGCGGCGTGAAGACTGAGGGTCCGATCGCGTGGTAGTGGAGAATGTCGGCCCGGTCGGCTCCAGGAAGCATCGCCGCGCCCGTCGAGAGCCCGCTGTGCACCAGTGCCTCGAGGTGCTTGGTGGGCGCCGTGGGGATGTAGCGCACGCGCATCCCTCGATACTCGGCGGCGCGGTTCGTCGTGTAGTTGCCCCGCGCGTAGACCGTGACCTCGTGCCCGCGTTCCACCAGCCGGGAGCCGATCTCCTCGACGTGGTGCTCGATGCCCCCGATGGTGGCGGGGACACCCCGCTGACCGATGAACGCGATCCGCGCCGGCCTCATGCCGCGCGGGGCTGCGTGGTCCGCATCGCGACGGTATACATCTGTCCGATGCGCTCGAGATGGCGCCGCGGGGCGAACTCGTTGACGATCGTCTCCCGGGCTCGGGTCCGCATCGCAAACGCGTGATCGGGATCGTCGACGAACGCGCGAAGCGCGGCCGCGAGCGCGGCGGGATCGTTCGCGGGGACGAGGTCACCGGTGGCGCCGGGCTCGATGAGCTCTGGCATGCCCCCAAGGTCGCTGCCCACCACCGGAGTCCCGCGGGCGAGCGCTTCGAGCACCACCATGGGCTGGTTCTCGTACCAGCGCGACGGCACCGCCACGACCGCGGCGGCGAGCATCAGGCGCTGCACCTCCGCTTTGTCGACCAGCCCGTGGAAGCGAACGCGGCCTGGCGCGACCTCCTCGGCAAGCGTGCGCAAGGCGGCCTCCTCGGGGCCGGTCCCGGCGATGTCGAGCGTGGCGCCGTCCAGCGCCGCCATGGCGCGGATGGCCACGTCGATCCCCTTCTCGGCCGAGAGGCGTCCGGCCACGAGGACCCCGCTGCCCGGCCGTGTCTTGACCGGGATCTCCTCGGTCTCGATGAAGTGGGGCACGTGGACCATGCGATGCGGATAGACGCCGGCCGCGCGCATCCGGCCTTCGAGGAAGCNNTGCACGAACAGCTCACCCGCCATGACCGCGCTGGAGCCGAGTGATCCGTCCTTGCACCGCCGCAGGACCGCGTGCTGGAAGTGGCCGCCGAGGCAGGCCTGGCAGAGGTTGCCGTGGTCGAGGAACTGATACGTCGGGCACGCCANNTAGATGTTGTGGAGGTGCACGACGTCAGGGCGGAAGTCCGCGAGGACGGCATCCATGCCCCGGCTCGCAGACGTCGAGTACAGCATTCGCGCGGCTCCGCGAACCCGCCCGCTGAGCGTTGGCGGAGGCGGCTCGAGCTCGATGTGCTCCGGAAAGTGCGCGGCATATTCCAGGTGCGTGTTGAGCGGATGCGCCATCCCGAAGAACGCGACCGTGTGACCGGCGGCGACCTGCAGATCCGCCAGGTCCTCCATGTACGCCTCGGCGCCGCCGCGGCGGTAGAGGAATTTGTTGACGTGGAGGATCCGCATCGTGATGCAAGTGTGCCGGGAAGAGGGAGACCGCGGCGGGCCGTTTCGGAACCGTGGCTAGCGGTGACGGTTCCAGGCTGTGCCCTGCCGGCGAACGCCTACTGCGGAATCTGCCACTCGCTGACGCGGTCGTTGTTCTCCTCGACGACGAACAGATCGTTGTTCGGTCCGCCGA
>PKXZ01000073.1 GCA_003132525.1 Candidatus Dormiibacterota bacterium
CCGCCGTCGATGTCGAACTTCGAGTCGGCGAGGGTGGCGCCGGTCCGGTAGGACAGCTCGTAGTAGTTCTCGCGGCGTTCGTTCAGGTACTGCGCCAGTGCCTTCAAGGAAGCCGCCCGCTCGTGGAACGTCAATCCAGTGAGGGCCGCGCCGCCCGTCCGCCTGCCGTAGCCCGCCATGGCGCTGACGTCGAAACCACTCGCCGACACTCGGGCGATTGGATCACCGGTGTTCGCGTCGGCGACGGTCACGCCCTCCTCGCCCGGCACGTGCCAGCGGCCGAGGGCGTAGCTCTCGAGGGAGCGAACCATGGTTGGGTTTCCTTCCTGCCCGGCGTGAGGGTGGCTGATCCGGTGCGCCGACCGTCCGTTCGGTCGGCCGCCTGCCATTCTTCGCCGCACTCCGCCGACGGGTCAAGATGCCAGCTCTCAGGCCAACCGTCCGTTCGGTCTGCAAGACTCCGCTCCATGTCATCGCTCTCCAATTCCGAGCCGACCGACCCAGAACAACCGGTCCGCGTCGAGGTCGCCGGCGCCGTCGCCACGGTGACCATCTCCCGCCCTGATCAGGCAAACTCGCTCACGACAGCGGCCAAGGAAGCTTTGCTGGCGGCGTTCGAAGGGCTTGCCAACAACGACGCTGTGCGGGCGGTGGTGCTGACGGGGAGCGGCCGGGCGTTCTGCGCCGGCCAGGATCTCGCCGAGCACGCCGCCGCCCTCGCCGCCGATCCGGCCTCCGCCTTCGACACGGTGGGCAAGCACTACAGCCCCATCGTGCAGAGCCTTGCGACGATGCCGAAGCCCGTGATCGCTGCGATCAATGGGACGTGCGCGGGGGCGGGGATCGGTTTTGCGTTGGCGTGCGACCTCAGAGTGGCGGCGTCGGGCGTGAAGTTCGCACCGGCGTTCACCGGCATCGGGCTCACGGCCGACTCCGGCCTCTCGGCCACCCTGCCGCGGGCGGTCGGGTGGTCCCGGGCGATGGGGCTCTTGCTCCTCGGGACGGTGATCGACGCCGACGAGGCGCTGCGAATCGGGCTCGTCCACGAGGTCGTGCCGGGCGAGCAGCTCGCTACCCGCGTGCAGGAACTGGCGGTGCGGCTCGCCGCCGGGCCGACGAAAGCGTTCGTGGCGCTGAAGGAAGCGCTTTGGTACAGCGCCTCCGCCGGGATCGGAGACGTGCTCAAGCTCGAGGGCGAGCTGCAGCAACGCCTGGCGTCCACGGCGGACCACCAGGGCGCCGTGCAAGCCTTTCTGGAGAAGCGCCGGCCCGGGTTCACAGGAACCTGAATGGCGGCGGAGGCGCCGGCGCCGCGTGCCCAGTACGACGTCCACCGCCTGCTGGCGGTCGCCGTTCAGGTGTTCATCGAGCGGGGCTACGACGGGACGTCCATGGAGGACCTCGCCCGAGCCACCGGCATCACGAAGTCGTCGATCTATCACCACGTCGAGAGCAAGGAGCAGTTGCTGCGCCTTGCCCTCGATCGCGCCCTCGGGGCTCTCTTCGCCGTTACGGAGGAAGTGGGCTTCACGGCCGGGCCTGCGATCGATCGGTTGCGGTACGTCCTCGGCCGGGAGGTTGAGGTGTTGTGCGCCGAGTTGCCCTACGTGACGCTGCTTCTTCGAGTCCGCGGCAACACCGAGATCGAGCGCTGGGCGCTTGAGCGCCGGCGGGAGTTCGATCGTTTCGTCCGGGCGATCGTCGTCGAGGCGGCCGCTGACGGTGACATCCGGGCCGACCTCAGTCCCGCACTCGTGGAACGGCTGGCGTTCGGGATGATCAATTCCATCACGGAGTGGTATCGCCCGGGCCGAGTCGACGTCGACGACCTGAAGACGACCGTCGTGGCGATCATCGGTACCGGCCTCGGAGGTGCTCGATGATCTTCGACGAAGCTGAGCAGCTTCCGGCGTCGGAGCAGAGCCGGCTCAAGGAAGAGCGCTGGCGGCGGCTCGGCGAGCGTCTGGCGGCACACCCGTTCCATTCGAGGCGAATCCCGGCCGGCTCCTCGCTGGACGATCTCGTGAGCCTCCCATTCACGACAAAACAACACCTCTGGGACACCTATCCCTTCGGCCTTCTCGCCGTCGACCGCTCCGAGCTCCGGCGCGTGCACGCCACCTCCGGCACAAAGGGTCGTCCGACTATTGCCGCCTACACCCATGGTGATCTCGAGCTGTTTCGCAACGTGAACGCCCGTGCCCTCGCCAGCGCCGGCGCCGGTCCGGGCACGGTGGTCCACAACGCCTACGGCTACGGCCTGTTCACCGGTGGCCTTGGAGCGCATTACGGGGCTGAGCGTCTCGGCTGCACGGTGGTCCCGGTGTCGGGCGGGATGACCCCGCGCCAGGTGCAGCTGATTCGTGATTTCGAGCCCGCGATCATCATGGTCACGCCCTCCTACATGCTCGCGCTCATCGACGAGTTCGAGCGTCAGGGTGTGGATCCTCGAACGAGCTCGCTGCGCATCGGCATCTTTGGCGCGGAGCCGTGGACCGAGGCGATGCGCGCCGAGATCGAAGGACGCATGGACATGCACGCGGTCGATATCTACGGTCTGTCGGAGGTGATGGGTCCCGGCGTCTCGCAGGAATGTGTGGAGACCAAGGACGGCCTGCACATCTGGGAGGACCACTTCTATCCAGAGGTCATCGACCCTGTGAGCGGCGAGGTGCTTCCGGACGGAGCGATCGGCGAGCTGGTCTTCACGTCGCTGACCAAGCAGGCGCTCCCGGTCATCCGCTACCGGACGCGAGACCTCACCCGCTTGCTCCCGGGGACCGCCCGGCCCGCCTTTCGACGCATGGAGAAGGTGACCGGCCGGAGCGACGACATGATCATCCTGCGCGGCGTCAACGTCTTTCCCACCCAGCTCGAGGAGCTGGTCGTTCGCACCGCCGGTCTTTCCCCGCACTTCCAGGTGATCCTCGAGCGCGAGGGCCGGCTCGACACGCTGACCGTACGCGTCGAGGCTCGGTCCGACTGCCCGCCCGAGCGTCGTGACCCCGCAGCGGAGGCGCTGGCGCGCGAGGTCAAGGACCGAGTTGGAGTCACCATCGCCGTTGAGGTCGTCGACCCCGACACCGTCGAGCGCTCGGTGGGAAAGCTCCAGCGGGTCGTCGACCGCCGGTCGTAGACTCCGCCAGCCCGCCAGTCCAGGCGTTCACGGGAGGCATTTCGGGTGGATCGGTTTCTTCTCTACCGGACCTACGATGAGCTGGAGGTCGGGCAGAGCCAGCGCACCCGCGGCCGGACCATCACGGAGACGGACATCGTCAACTGGTGCGCGCTGACCGGCGACTGGTTCTACCCGCACATCGACAAGGTGGCTGCGGAGCGATCGATGTTCGGACAGCGGGTCGCCCCCGGGATCATGGTGTTCGCACTCGGCACCGGACTCGGCGTGCCCAGTGACGCGACAACGATCCTGGCGAACTACGGCACCGATCGACTGCGCTACACGGCGCCGACCTGGATCAACGACACGATCTACCTCGACATCGAGGTGATCGAGAAGTCCGACAAGGACGCGAAGGCCGGACTCGTGACCTATCGCTGGGACATCCTCAATCAGAACGGGGTCACCGTCTGCGCGAGCCAGCTCAAGATCCTCACCGCCAAGGAGCGCGCGGCATATGCCGGAATCTGACGGCGAAGCCACAGTCCTGCTGACCTTCGATGGCGGCGTCGCGGAGCTCGTGCTCAACCGCCCCGCCAAGATGAACGCGATGAACTTGGCGATGGTGCGCGAGCTCGGCGAGAGCCTCGACACGGTGGAGTCGAAGGGTGCACGAGCGCTGCTGGTGCGCGGCGAGGGCCGCGCGTTCTGCAGCGGTCGCGACCTTGCTGACGCCGACCCGCTCCACGAGGATGGCGAGGCGATCCTTCGAGACATCTTCAATCCGCTGATCGAGCGTCTCGCCGGCCTCGCGGTGCCCACCATCGCGGCGGTGCATGGTGCGTGTCTCGGAACCGGCCTCGGGCTGGCACTTGCCTGCGACCTGATCTACGCGGCGGACGACGCGCGGATCGGATCCCCGTTCGCGCGCATCGGCGCGGTCCTCGACAGCGGGGCGCATGCCGCGTTCGTCGCGCGAGTCGGCGCACATCGCGCACTCGAGCTCATCTACACGGGACGCTTGCTGTCGGGGCGTGAGGCAGCCGAGTGGGGGCTGGTCAACCGCAGCGTGGCCGGCGCCGACCTGCTGCGCCGGACGCGCGAGGTTGCAGCGTCGATTGCCCCCGGTCCCACCGCGGCGTTCGTGGAGTCCAAGCGGATCGTGCGCAGCATCACCGACGCCTCGCCGTCTTTCGCCGAGGTGCTCGCCGCGGAGGCTGCGGCCCAGGGCCGCGCATCGCGCACGCACGACTACCAGGACGGTATCTCCGCCTTCCAGGAAAAGCGCAAGCCCGCGTTCACCGGAAACTGAGACGCGCCAGCCGATGACCGACGACCTCGCAACCTCATTTCCAAGTCTTGTCTTCGAGCGACCCGAGGCCGGGATCCTCGTGATCACGATGAAGGCCGAGGGTCGCCTCAACGCCGCGGACGCGGCCATGCACCGCGACCTCTCGGAGGTGTGGCGCGCGGTGGACACGGACGCCGAAACGCGTGCCGTGATCATCCGCGGGGCGGGAGGCACCTTCTCGTCGGGTGGGGACTTCGACCTCATCGAAGCGATGGCCGCGGACTTCGCGGTTCGCGCGCGGGTGCTCCGCGAGGCTCGCGACCTCGTCTACAACGTCATCAACTGCAGCAAACCGATCGTCTCGGCGATGGACGGGGTCGCCGTCGGCGCGGGCCTGGTCGTGGGCCTGCTCGCCGATATCTCGATCGCCGGCCGCACCGCGCGGCTCATCGACGGGCACACCCGGATCGGAGTCGCCGCCGGCGACCACGCCGCAATCATCTGGCCGCTCCTCTGCGGCATCGCCAAGGCGAAGTACCACCTTCTGCTCTGCGAGCCGGTCAACGGCGAGGAGGCCGAGCGCATCGGCCTGGTCTCGCTCAGCGTCCCGGATGACCAGGTCCATGCCAAAGCGCTCGAGGTCGCTCGCAAGCTCGCCGCGGGGTCCCCGACTGCGATCAGCTGGACCAAGTACGCGCTCAACAACTGGCTGCGCGCGGCCGGCCCCATCTTCGACAGCTCGCTGGCCCTCGAATTTCTCGGCTTCACCGGTCCTGACGTCGCCGAGGGTGTCGCCGCGAGGCGGGCGAAACGCGCGCCGAACTTCGGCGCCCAGGGTCCGCAGGGGTAGGATCGGTCAACGTGAGTGTGGAGGTGTCGTCCGCCGCAAGCGGGCCGTCCTCATTTCCCGGGCTGTCCCAGGCGGCCTGGCAGGATGTTGCTGCCGAGGGCGCGCTCGGCGCAGCCACTCCGCATGACGTTGATCTGAGCGCCGAGCAGCTCCGCTCCCTCTACCGCCTGATGGCGCTGAGCCGCCGGGTCGATCGGCAGGCGATCAACCTCACCCGCCAGGGAGCGCTCGGCGTCTTCGCCTCGAGCCAGGGTCAGGAAGCTGCACAGGTGGGCGCGGTGTTCGCACTCGAGGCGGACGACTGGCTCTTCCCGACGTATCGCGAGACCGTCGGCACCTTCGCGCGCGGGGTCGACGTCGTCGAGCTCCTCGCCCTTTTCTCCGGCAGCTGGCATTGCGGCTTCGACCCGTACAAGTACCGGGTCGCGCCGCTGACGACCCCGCTGGCCACCCAGGCGCTGCACGCGGTCGGTCTGGCGATGGCCGCACGGATCAAGCACGATCCGATCGTCGCGCTGACGTTCTTCGGTGATGGCGCCGCCAGCGAGGGCGACGCCCACGAGGCGCTCAACATGGCGGGCGTCTACGGCGCGCCGGTGGTCTTCGTCGTCCAGAACAACGGCTACGCGATCAGCGTGCCGTACCGCCTCCAGACAAAGGCGTCGTCAATTGCGCTCCGTGCGGCGGGGGTCGGCATCCCCGGCATCCGGGTCGACGGCAATGACGTCGTCTCGGTCTACGGAGCGGTGAAGACCGCCGTCGACCGGGCCCGACGCGGTGACGGGCCGACCCTGGTTGAGGCGGTCACCTACCGCCTCGAGGCGCACACCACCGCCGACGACACCAGCCGGTATCGCAGCGATGACGAGGCAACCGAGTGGCGCGGACGCGATCCTGTCGAGCGCTTCCTGCGGGTGCTGCGCGAAGGTGGGGTCGTCGACGATGCCTTCGTCGCCGAGGTCGAAGCCGAGGGAGAGGCGACCGCGGCTCGCATGCGGGACTTTCTCTTCGATGCGCCGGCGGGCGACCCGCGCGAGATGTTCGACCATGTGTATGCGGCACGCACGCCGCAGCTGGATATCGAGCGCGCGCTCCTCGAGCAGGAATTGCGGGCGGCCGAGGAGAGCTGATGGAGCTGACCATGGCCGGCGCCCTCAACGCGGCGCTGCGCGACTCGATGCGCGATGACGACTCGGTGGTTGTGTATGGCGAGGATGTCGGCCGGCTCGGCGGCGTGTTCCGCGTCACGGACGGGCTCCAGGCGGAGATGGGCACGGATCGCTGCTTCGACACGCCGGTGGCGGAGGCGGGGATCGCGGGCACCGCACTCGGCATGGCGCTCTACGGTCTCCGTCCAGTCGTGGAGATGCAGTTCGACGGCTTCTCCTATCCAGCGCTCAACCAGGTGATCAGCCACGTCGCGAAGTACCGCAACCGTACCCGCGGGCGGGTCGGGCTGCCGCTGGTCATCCGCATTCCATACGGCGGCGGCATCGGAGCCGTCGAGCATCACTCGGAGAGCCCGGAGGCGTACTACGCGCACACCGCGGGACTCACAGTCGTCTCCCCGGGGACGCCCGCCGACGCGTACGCGCTGCTCCGCGCCTCGATTGCCTTCGACGACCCGGTGATCTTCCTCGAGCCCAAGCGGCGCTACTGGTTGAAGGAGGAGCTCGACCTGCCGGTGGCGGCTCCGCCGATCGGCGAGGCGATCGTGCGCCGCGAGGGGACAACCGCGACCGTGATCGCCTACGGACCGATGGTCACCACCGCGCTCGAGGCAGCCACGCGCGCCTCGGACGAGCAGGGGTGGGAGCTCGAGGTCGTCGATGTGCGCACGCTCTCGCCATTGGACATGGGCACGCTCGTGGCCAGCGCGACCAAGACCGGGCGTGCCCTGGTGGTCCACGAGGCTGCGCGCTTCGTCGGCTACGGCGCGGAGATCGCGGCCGAGTTGAGTGAGCGTGCCTTCGGCTACCTGGCGGCGCCTGTGCTGCGCGTCACCGGCTTCGATGTCCCCTACCCGTCGGCAAAGATCGAGCGCCACTTCCTCCCCGACGCGGATCGCATCCTCGACGCCGTCGGACGACTGCTCGAGTACTGATCGATGCCCACGATTCGCGACTTCCTCATGCCCGACCTCGGCGAAGGGCTGACCGAGGGAGAGATCAACCGCTGGTTGGTGGCCGAGGGGGATGTCGTCGTCGTCGACCAGCCCGTCGCCGAGATCACCACCGAGAAAGCGGTCGTTGAGGTCCCGACTCCGTTCGCTGGACGCGTGGCCACGCTGCACGGCGCTGAGGGCGCCACCATCACGGTCGGCAAACCGTTGATCAGCATCGAGGTGGCCGTCAGCGCGAGTGCCGAAGGCGCGTCGGGCAATCTCCTGGTCGGGTACGGGACCAGCGAGGCGGCGCCACGGTCGCGCCGGAGTGCACCACTCCAGCGTCCGGACGGCCCCGCGCCAGTCGCAACTGCAGCGATGCCACCGGCGTCTCCGCTGGTCAGACGGCGGGCGATCGAGCTGGGCATCGACCTGAGCACCGTCACCGGCAGCGGACCGGGCGGCATGGTCACCCAGGCCGACCTCGAGCGGGCGCAGTCCCGCGACGGTGCGACCTCGACGAGCGAGCAGCCTGCAGCCGCCGGCACGACCCGCATCGCGCTCACCGGCGTGGATCGTATTGCCGCGGAACGGCTCACCCGGTCTCACCACGAAGTGCCGAGCGCGACCGCGTGGCTCAGTGCCGATGCAACCCGGCTCATGGAGTTGCGTGCGGAGCTGCCAGCCGGGTCGACCGACTCGTCGGTGACACCCTTCGCCATCATCCTTCGGCTCTGCACCGTAGCGCTCCGGAAATTCCCCCGGCTCAACGCTCATTTCGACACCGAGACCAACGAGGTTGTCCGTTTCACGCCGATCCATCTCGGGGTCGCGGTGCAGACCGATCGTGGACTGGTCGTTGCGGTGATTCGCGATGCGCAGACCAAGTCGCTGCGGGTCATCGCGGACGAGCTGCAGGTGCTCGCCGGCGCCGCGCGAGACGGCTCCATCGATGCGGCCGATCTCCGCGGCAGCACCTTCACCGTGTCCAACTTCGGCGCCTTCGGCGTCGACGGCGGTACGGCGATCATCAATCCCCCGGAGGCGGCAATCCTTGGCGTCGGGCGGATTGCGACGCGGCCGTGGGTCGTCGACGACCAGGTCGCACCGCGCTCCGTCGTCGAGCTGTCGCTCGTGTTCGACCACCGTGTCGCGGACGGCGGCGTCGCCGGTGGTTTCATCCGGCACCTGGCGGACCTGATCGAAACACCCGACGAGGCGATTGCAGATGACTGAAAGCCCGGCCAAAGCGCCCGTCGCCCAGGCGGAGCTCCGCCGCGCGCAGGCGGATACCTGGGTGTACTTCGACGGCGAGCTCCGCCGCTACGGGGACGCGCACCTCGGGCTGCTCACCCACGCGCTGCACTACGGCACGGGTTGTTTCGAGGGCATTCGCGCGTACTGGAGCGAGCGACAGCACCGGATCAACGTCTTCCGGATGGCCGATCACTTCACGCGCATGACCGGCAATGCGCGGATGCTCCACATGCAACTCCCGCACAGCGTCGACGAGCTCTGCGCTATCACCGTCGAATTGATGCGGCGCAACGACTTTCGCACCGACGTGTACATCCGGCCGCTGGTCTTCAAGGCGAATGAGGAGATCGGCATTCGCTTTCACAACCTGCGCGACGGATTCATGATCGTGCCCGTCCCGTTCGGCGCCTACGTGGATACGACGGGCGGCATCCGCTGCCAGGTGTCCAGCTGGCGCCGAATCGATGACAACGTCGCGCCCGCACGATCCAAGGCGACGGGCATCTACATCAACAGTGCGCTCGCCAAGACCGAGGCCTTCCTCAACGGGTTCGACGAGGCGATCCTCATGACCCAGGACGGTCATGTGTGCGAAGGCAGCGCGGAGAACCTCTTCATCCTGCGGCGCGGTCAGCTGATCACGCCGCCGGCATCGGAGAACATCGTCGAAGGGATCACGCGCTCGGTGTTGATGCAGTTCGCGCGGGACGAGCTCGGCGTCCAGGTCGTCGAGCGGACCATCGACCGCAGCGAGCTCTACATCGCCGACGAGGTTCTGCTCTGCGGCACCGGCGCGGAGGTCTCAGCGGTCATCGAGATCGACAAGCGCCGC
>PKXZ01000100.1 GCA_003132525.1 Candidatus Dormiibacterota bacterium
ACCTCCTGAACCTGCGGCACGACCGATATCGCGATGCACCCTGCATGGCATCATCGCTCGAAGGAGCAGACCCGCTTAGTCAGTCGACGCTCCGTTGCGCGTCCACCACCCTGATCCCCTAGTCCTGACGCGTTAGAGCGTATCAGTTACGGAGATATCCCGCGGAGAACCGAAATGCCGCTTGAGCGCCAGGACGGGAAGGCGACCACCGTACGCACGACGTTTCGGCTCGCAGTCANNAAGCTGATCGATGCGCCCGCCGTGACCATCTGGAACCTCCTGACCGACCTCCGCGCGCAGTCGGCATGGAATTCCACCGTGACGAGCATCGAAGGCACGGTTGCGCTTGGGCAGCGCGTCTCGTTCAGGCTGCCCGAAGCTCCGCGCCAGACCTTCAGCCCGAAGGTCGTCGCCTTCGACGAGCCGGCGTCGATGGTGTGGCGCCTGAACCGGTGGCCGCTCCTCGTGAGCGAGCGGACATATCGACTATCGCCCGGACCGCACGCCTCGACCGAACTCACGATCGCCGAAGTCTTCCACGGGCTCATGCTGCCCCTGGCCGCAAAGTCATTGCCGGATGTCGGAGCGATGTTCGAGCGCACCGTCAAGGATCTGAGAGCGGCGGCCAAGGCGGCCACGACCGGCTGACGTTCACGGCGCAGTTCTCTTTGATACGATCGTTGTGCAACGTTAGTCAGTTCGTAGTGGTACAAAGTTTGTCATGAGCGAGGACCTCGAGCAAGCCCTGAAGGTTGAGCGGCATCCTGAGCGCGCAGTCAAGGATCGCGACGTAGCGCTCGCCATCCTTGGGGAAGGGCTCATCTGCCACGTCGGATTTGTTGCCGCGGGCCGTCCGTGGGTCATCCCGACGATGTACGCGCGAGATGGCGAAGTCCTCTATCTGCATGGATCGCCGGCAAGCCGCATGCTCACCGGTCTGGCCGGCGGCATTGAGGTATCCGTGACGGTCACGCTGCTCGACGGCCTGGTCCTTGCTCGCTCGGTGTTCTCCCACTCTATGAACTACCGGTCCGTGGTGATCGTGGGTACGGCTCGTGAGATCGTTGATCCGGACGCCAAGCTCGCAGCCATGCGCGCTCTGGTGGAGCACGTGCTGCCGGGTCGTTGGGACGAAGCGCGCCAGCCCAACAGCAAGGAGATGGCCACGACTCTCGTGCTGGCGCTGCCCCTCGACCACCTCTCGACCAAGGTGCGCACTGGACCGCCGAGCGACGGCGCTGCGGACCGCAGTCTGCCTGTGTGGGCCGGCGAGATACCACTCACCCTGACGTTCGGCACGCCTCGCGCGGATGCCCTCGTTGCAGACCCGGTGTTGCCGGGAAGTGTCATCGCTCAGACCGCCCGAGGCGTGCGCGGCTGAGCTCCAGCTAGGAGTCTCCGATCCAGTTCGGATCGCGACCGAGGAATCCCACGAGCCGGTCCATCGCGGATGCGTCAGCAGGAACGGGGACCTCGGGAGCGAAGATCCACGGATGGGCGTTGCGCACGTCCGCGCACATCGACGGCCAGTCCGACGCCAGCACTGCCTCGACGACTCCGTGATCCGGCGGCATTTCCTGGCCTGTCGCTGTGGCGAGGTCCCAGCCGTGGACGAAGATCTCTCCGACCGCAACCTGGATGCACTGCGAACCGGGTGCGGGGCCGGTGGGAAGCTGCATGATCCGCGCCATCGCTCCGGGCTCTGAGAACCCCGCCACAAGACGGCGCACCAGCTCGTCGAATGCCGGGACGAAATCATCCGTGTAGGTTGGCCAGGGTCGATCGTCTGGCGATGCTCCCCGCTCGGCAAGATCCACAAAGAAGTCCGTCGAGTTCAAGATGTGGTCGATGAGGTCGTGCACCTGCCAGTCGCTGCATGGCGTCGGCAGTGCGAGTTGCTCGACGCGCACGTTCTCGAGGATGATGCGCGTCGACGCGCACGCCCGCGTCAACACTGAAACCTGCGGCTGCGTATCCGGCGACGTCATGCACTCATCCTCACGCATATTGAACGCGATTCGGAGCGATAAGCGATGGGGTGCCGGTCACGTCCGGCACCCCTTGCGCCTCACTCCGCGCTATTCGAAAGCGATCACGACCAGCGCCAGTTCTCCGGGTAGATCTGTTGGAGCGGATCCAGCGGCTGGGTGCCCTTCAGGTCCTTGTTGATCATGTTGAGTTGCGAGTACGAGGTTGGGAGCCAGATGACTGGAAGCTGCTTGGCCAGGTAGTTCTCATAGGTGTACATGGCCTGCACATCACTGCTCGTCTCGGTGGCGAGGATGTCACTCTCCGCCTGAGGATCGCAGTACCCGCCGGAGTCCGAGCCCGCGTACTGGACGCTGGCGCCGGATCCTATGCACGACCACAGCTCGTCACCGGTGGGCTCGTAGTCAGGAGCGTAGATCCATCCACCACCCCAGAACTCCATGTCCCAGGTGCATGCGGATCCCGCCTTGCAGGGGGTCGCATTCCCGATGACCGTGTCGAACGGCGCGGTGACCAGGTTGATGGCGATGCCCGCCTGGGCGAAGTCCGTCTTGAACTGCGCCATCTCCTGGTCAAGCTGGGACAGACCGCTCTCGTACTGGAGCGTGAACGAGGCCTTGGCACCCTGCGGGATGCCTGCGCCGCACTGGCCGGTGCCGGTGCCCGGGCTGGTGCAGGTGCTCACGCCGCCCGCGTTGACCGTCCATCCGTTGGCCTGGAGCAGCGAGACCGCCTTGCTCGGGCTGTAGGGGTAGGGATTCGTCTTCTCGACGGAGTCGACGAAGTTCGAGGACGGCTTGGTCGGGACCGGACCGTATGTGGGATACCCATAGGTGAAGAACGCCTTGGATATGAAGGTGTTCTGATCGACCAGGTCCTGCATCGCTTGTCGGAAGTACAGCTGCTTGAAGATCGGGCCGCTGGTCGGGTTGGTGAAGTTCTCCGGGAGGTAGGTGATCTGCCAGCCGGGCCATGGCTCGAAGTTGTAGACGTTGCTGAGCGCACCCTTCTGCAGAACGTCTGCGTAGGGGATGTACCCGTAGTCGATCGTGGTGTTGTTGACCGAGCTCGCTGCCTTGAGCTCATCGAATTCGGCGGTGTCCTTGGTGAACGGAACCTCGTTGAACTGCGTGAGAGTCGGCTTGACCGGTCCACCGTAGCCGGGGTTCGGCACCATCGAGACATTGCCCGCGGTGTCCATCGACTTCAGCTTCCACGGACCCGAAACCACCTGCCAGAGCGGGTTGGTGTCGTAGGTCGAGATGGCCTTCGACTGCAAATCGAGGAACTTGTAGACCGCCTGCGCGCCGGCCGGGGTCTCGTCGTAGTTACCGACGGCGCCGGTGGCCGACTCCTTGTCCCACACCTGCTGGGGCAGCGGGGTGATCTGGCTCAGCTCGTTGTAGGTGAAGAAGTACGAGCCGTACGCCTGGCTGAGGTTGAAGGTGATCTGGAGCGGGTTGCTCGGGTTGATCGTCGTGCTGGTCACGTTGTCGGGGTACTCGCCCGGCGAGTAACCAGCCCAGTCGTCCTTGTTGGCCGTGACCAGGTTCTGCCAGAACTGGATGTCCCGGGCGGTGATCTGGGTCCCATCGGACCATTTCCATCCCTTCAGCGTGATGGNNAACCAGTAGAGCGGCCGGTACAACAGGTACTGGAACCAACTGAGGTTCGAGACGCTGAAGTAGGCGAGCGAAGCGAGCGGGAAGATGTAGTTCGGCTGCGCACCCGGACCCTCGGCGAACGTGGCCGTGGTCTTGGTGACTGCCGGACCCGTGCCGGCGGTGCTGGTGCTCCCGCAGGCGGCAAGAACGATCGCAACCAGACCAACCACGACCGCCGAGCTTCTGGTCCGCAACGAATGTTTCGATGTCATACATCGCACCTCACGCAAAGTTGTGGCTGTGGCCTGATCCACCGAGGATACGGATCGAGGTCGCGACGCAATAGACACCGAATGCAAAATCATCCTGGTGAGCGATGCACGTTGCGGTTTCACTCTCGTCGGCAAGATCGTGCCAACAATGAGTGGCAGGTCGAATGCGCAAAAGTGGTGATGTTGCCGTGGTGGTCGACCAGCATTGGTCACTATTGGCTATTTCTCCACGTTGCGCCTCGCCGTAGACTCACCCGGCTTGGTCGTCCACGTGCACTCCCAGTCTCTGCCCCGAGATGTCGACGCGTGAAACGCCCCTGGCGGCGACCAAGCACCAACCACTCTGCCTAAAGTGAGCCCGCTCAACGGAGGCGGCTAGGAGGTCGGCCTGATGAGCCTCGCGAGTGTTTGGACGCCGTCGGCAAGCACCTGCTCATCCGATCCGCCAAATCCAAGAATGAGGCCCCGACGTGCGTTGTGGCGCGCATAGCACTCCGAAAGCGCGAGCGGGAACAGCCCGTGCTGTGCCGCACGCCGGGCGATCGCGAGGTCATCGATTGCGTCAGGCAGGTACGCGACGAGGTTGAGCCCCGCATCAGCGTTGCCGACCGTCAAGATCCCACCTGCATACTCGTGGATTGCATCGACCAGCGCGTTTCGCCGCGCGGCATAGACTGCCTGCATCCTGCGCAAATGGCGCGCGAGATGGCCCTCGGTGAGAAAGTCGGTGAGTACCAGTTGAGAGAGCGGTTGCGCGCTCGGTTCGAACGCCTCCCGAGCTCGAATGCATTTCGTGACCAACTCGCGGGGCACGACGATGTAGCTGACACACAACGCGGGGAAAAGGACACTCGAGAAGGTGCCGAGGTAGACGACTCGCGACGACGGACGCATGCCCTGGAGGCTTGGCACCGGAACGCCGGAGTAGCGGAATTCGCAGGCGTCGTCGTCTTCGATGATCCACGCCTCGCGGCGCTCGGCCCAGTCCAGAAGCTGGGCGCGCCTCGGCGTACTCATCGCAACGCCGAGCGGATATTGATGCGAAGGTCGGACGTAGGCTGCCTTGGCGCGAACTCCGACCTGATCCAGCCTCGCAACGTTGAGTCCATCACGATCCACTGCCACCGGGATCACCTCTGCCACCGTCTGGCGCACAGCACGTTGCGCCATACGATTCCCGGGGTCCTCGACACACACAGCCGCATCGCCGCGTGCCAGCGCCGTGAGGGCGACACGGAGACCCAGTTGCGACCCGGAGACGATCAGCACCTGATCTGGGTCGCAGTCAACCGCGCGCACCACACGAAGGTATGCAGAGATGGCTCGCCGCAACGGGAGATGCCCCGCTGGGTCGCCGCTCGCCAGATCATCAACTGCAGGCAGCGCGTGACGTCGAACGAGGCGCGCCCAGATCTCCCTGGGAAACTGGTCAAGCGCGGGTACCCCGACGGTGAAAGGTCCGGGCCGATCCTCCGGCGACGTGGTTTGCCGAGCGGCGCGCGCGACCGCGACATTGGCCGGCGCTCCGTGCAGCGACAGCGGGAGGGCCGCGAGTGTGGTGAATTGGCTCGCAACGTGTTGGCGAACGAAGGTGCCCGACCCCGGTCTTCCTTCCACGTAGCCTTCTTCGAGCAGCAACTCGAAGGCGCTGATCACCGGAAACCGCGAGACGCCCAACTTCGCTGCCAGTGCGCGCGTTGATGGCAGGCGCTGCCCCCTTGGGATACGCCCCGAGATGATCGCCTCGCGTAGTCCTTCATGAATCTGCTGATAGAGGGGCATGCCGGATGTCCGGTCAAATGCGATGTACGGGACCACTCCAGGACTCCAGTCGGCCACATCCACGTCCCGCGAGGCGCGCGCAACCGACGAGCCGGCGGTACCCCCGGCCCCATAGATCACCGCGTTCTTCTGCTCCAGCAGCATCGTCACTCCTGCGGTCTGGTGATTCGCGTGCAGGCGCGGTTCGCGCCTACTAGTAACGACGCCTCCGGGAGCGAAAACTCATCGGTGCAGAGCTATCGACACCGCCCTCACCACGGCCGGTCGAGCTAGTCAGTCGGTGAGCCGAGGTGATCGGGCAGCCCGAAAGCTCTGAACACGCGGGTGTCGAGGAAGTAGTGGATGCTCGAAATCGCCGTACCCGAGATCTCGATGACCTGCAGCGACCACGGCCGGAAGCCACGACCGTGCGGTCGATACTGTCCGAAGGCACCGCAGCCGTTCGCTGCCGTCGGGAGCAACCGCGAACCGAGGCACTCGCGGCCCGGTCCCTGCATCCAGCGCCCGAGTTCGGTCGCTCCCTGCAGCCACATCGGATATGGCGGCATCGACGTGACCGCATCCTCGTGCAGCAACGACACCAGCGCGGCAATGTCGTAACGCTCGAAGGCGCCCACATAGTCGGCGAGAAGCCGTCGTTCGGCCGTCCCGAGCGCGCGAGCGTCGGGTTCACCCAGATCGCAACTGGCGAGGGTGGCTCGAGCGCGCTGATGAGCGCTGTTCACAGCCGCAATTGACGTCTCGAGCATCTGTGCGACCTCGGACGCTCGAAGGCGCACCACGTCGCGCAGCAACAAGACTGCCCGCTGGCGTGCCGGCAGATGCTGAAGCGCAGCCACGAACGCGAGCCGGACCGTATCGCGTTCCACGACGACATCCTCGGGATTTTTGTTCGGGTCCAGCCTCGCATCAGGAAGCGGCAGGAGCCAGAGGCGTTCCGCTTGCTGCGAGATATGTATCGCCTCATCGAAAGTCGACCGTGGCCCAAGCGCCATCGGCCACTCCCGGCGCTTCCGCCCTCGCAAGGCGTCGATGCACACGTTCGTGGCGATTCTGTACAGCCACCATCGCGTCGTGCTCCGACTCTGAAAGGCCGGAGCAGCACGCCAGGCACGGAGCATGGTCTCCTGCGCCGCGTCGTCAGCGTCGAACACCGATCCCAGCATGCGGTAGCAGTAACCGGTGATTTCGCCGAGGTACGGCTCGAGCTCGAGTGTCGAGCGCTCCGCGGTTGCCACATCAACAGCTACAGCGTTTCCGGCCACGTTACTCCCTGGTTGTCTGGCGACCACACATCGGCGCGACCACTCACGCGACTCTCATCATGCCATGTCTCTGTGTCCGCGAATCCGTCCTCGCCGTGTTGGTGGACGCGTGAGCGCTTCACCGTTCCGCAGCGATTCGAAAATGGTCATGACGGATACCACTTTGCGCAATCGTGCATACCAATTGGTCGCGGATTCCGACCTGGTTTGCGCTGCAATGCGAGCCATATCGCACCGACGGCGCGCGCGTGAGCGTTACGTACATGCCAATGCCGCTACGCGCTTCCCGTCGGAGGCACCTCGCTGAGCTCCAAAAGGTGGCCATCTGGATCGCGGAAAAAGCAGCGAACCTCGTAGCCATAATCCACCGGGGGCGTGAGAAAGACAGCACCGCGCTCTGACAGCAGCGCGCACACCGCCCGGCAGTCCCCGACCCGGAAGGTCATCTCACTGCTCACCGTGTCGGGGTCGGCGGGAGGAGCAAAGGTGACCATGGGCTTGTCGGCGGTGGGACCGCCCGAGGTCACCAGCAGCAACCACGTGCCCGCCAAGCGGAACACCGCGCTGGTGCCGCCGTACTCACGGACCAATTCCGCACCCACGACGTCGCGGTAGAACGCCACCGATCGTGAAAGCTCGGCAACGACGAGCAGGTGCGTGAGCTCGGCTCCATCGGGGAAATGCCGGGTCGGCTCGATCATCCCTAGCTGCCGAGCGTGCTGGCGAGAACGCTCACGAACCGGAGGATCTCCTCAGGGGCTCCGGCGGCGCGAGTCGGATTCAGTTCGCCGATCGACAAGACACGAAACCGGGGATCCCGCGCCGCCAACCCCAGCGCCTCACGGAGTTGCTCAAGGTTCGGTCCACTGTTCCGGCCGTCGGTGTTCTCCGCGAGCGGTGCGTCTATGAAGTCGAGCACGTCGACGTCGACGTGCACGGCGAGCGGGCCTGATGGAAGGGCCTTGAGCGCAGACGCGGCGGCACCGGCCGGATCGCTGCAAAGTGCCGCGCTGGAACCAACGTGCAACCCGAGGCGATGCGCTTGCTCGCGTTCCCACTCGGTCGCAGGCGCGGGATCGACTCCCAGCCACGCCACCTGGTCCGGTTGGAGGAGTGGGCGACGATCGAACGCATCGGCCAGTTCGTCCGCGCATCCAGGAAGTGCAAGCGCGTGTGCCATGCCCATCCAGTCGAGCGCTCCGTCTGTCGTGGTCTCTGGAGTGTTGAGGTCGAAATGCCGGTCGATATAGAGCAAGCCGGGCACGCCACCGTCGAGTTTTTGGAGCGCTGCCATGACTGAGAGTGCGATCGTGCAATTGCCGCCCAGGACCAGCACGGTGTCGCCCGCTGAGAAGAGTGGGCTGAGCCGGCTGGTGAGCTCCCGCAGACAGGTTGCCACCTGTTCGAGATTCTGTGCGTAGGGGTGTGCTGGATCGGGCTTCCATATCTGCTTCGGCAGATCGCCGTCGTCATTGACCTCGAGGCCGGCAGCAGCAAGGGCTTCGATGAGCCCCGCCGCACGTAAGGCGGCCGGCGCCTGGTCCTGTCCGGCTGCATAACTCCCGGCACTGCTTGGGACTCCGACCACCGATACGCGACGCATGTTCGCGACAATATACCCGCCTTGTTATGACAAACCGCCGCGACGCCATCGCCGCCCTGGAGCGTATTGCGTACATCCTCGAACGCGAGCGCGAACCGACGTACCGCGTGCGTGCCTTTCGCAATGCTGCCGCCGTCGTGCGTGCGCTTCCAGATGCGGAGCTCGAGGAGCGGGGGAGGCGCAGCACACTGCGCGGACTCGCCGGGATTGGGCCGGTTACGGCACAGGTCATCGAGGAGGCGCTCGCGGGAGCGACACCCGCATACCTGCAACGCCTCGAAACTGAGGTCCCGCCGATTTCGGATGACGCGCTGGCGCTGCGCCGGGCCCTGCGCGGTGACTGCCATGTGCACTCGGACTGGTCGGATGGCGGCAGTCCCATCGAGGAGATGGCCCTGGCAGCTATCGCGATCGGTCATGAATACATCGCGCTCACCGATCACTCGCCACGGCTCACTGTGGCGCGCGGGCTGAGCGTCGAGCGGTTGCGCGAGCAACTCGACGTCGTGCGCGGCATCAACGAACGTCTCGCACCATTTCGAATCCTGACGGGTATCGAGGTCGACATCCTCGAGGACGGCGCGCTCGACCAGGAGCCTGACCTGCTCGCGCAGCTCGACGTCGTTGTGGCAAGCGTGCACTCGAAGCTCCGGATGCCGCGAGCAGAGATGACACCACGGATGCTCACCGCCATCCGCAACCCCAACATGGACATCCTCGGTCACTGCACCGGACGGATCGTGGTTGGTCGGGGACGACCCGAGTCGGAGTTCGATGCGGATGCTGTGTTCGCGGCGTGCCGCGAGCATTCTGTCGCGGTCGAGATCAACGCACGCCCGGAACGTCTCGATCCTCCAACGCGCCTCCTGAGGCTCGCCGTCGAGGCCGGATGCCGGCTCGCCGTAGACACCGACGCGCACGCGCCGGGTCAGCTCGAGTGGCAGCTGCGCGGATGCGAGCGCGGTGCGGCGTGCGATGTTTCGGCCGCAATGGTCATCAACACCATGCCGGCGGACGACCTCGTCGCATGGACACACGGATGAGATGGCTCAGGCACGTGCATAGCCGCTGAGCAACGACTCCCAGTCCGCGTCATTCGCGCTGATGGATCGTTGCCGTGGCAGTTCGGGCAGTGTCGATTTGAATCCCGCACCGGTGTCGAACACAACCACCGTCTCGCCCGGTTCGACCGCTCCCTGACTGCGGAGCGCCGGCAGCGCCGCGAAGACGGNNGGCACCGCGATCGCGGTGCCGCCCGATGCGCTGATCGCTTCGAGGACGAGAAAGTCGCCAACCGTGCTAGGCACACGTAACCCCGCTGCCTCGGTGGCGGCATCTGCCCACGGTTCCGCGAACTGGCTGCCCGCCAGAAAGGCGCGCACCAACGGCGCACACCCCTCAACCTGCACACCGACCATCCGGGGTCGCGCGCTGCCGAGCAGGCCCATCGCCTCGAGCTCGGCAAAAGCTTTCCACATCCCGATGAGACCGGTCCCGCCACCCATCGGGTAGACGATCACGTCGGGAAGCGACCAGCCGAGATCCTCGGCAAGCTCTATGCCCATCGTCTTCTTCCCCTCGACGCGATACGGCTCTTTCAGGGTGCTGAGATTGAATGCCCCGGTGCGCTCGGCGATCCGCGCCGACAACCGTCCGCAGTCCGAGATGAGGCCGTCGACGAGGATGAGCTCGGCACCGCACGCCGCGACCTCGGCCTGGTTGACGATGGGCACGTCGCTCGGCATCACCACCGTCGCCGGTATGCCGACGACCCCGGCATATGCGGCGAGCGCACCAGCGGCATTCCCCGCGGACGGCATCACGAAGCTCGTGGCTCCAAGCTCCCTGGCGCGACTCACCGCGACCGTCATGCCGCGCGCCTTGAAGGATCCGGTCGGGTTCATGCTCTCTGCTTTCACGAGCAGCCGCCTGATGTCATACGCGTGCCCCAGTCGCGACGCTTCCAGCAATGGAGTCGAGCCTTCCCCCAGCGTCACGACATTCGACCAGTCACGCACCGGCAGCATGTCGTGCCATCGCCAGACCCCACGGATGGGCACGCGCACGTCGTGCTGCCGATCGCTCAGCGTTCTTGCCGCGCGCTCGAGGTCGTAGCGGGCGAGCAGCGGACGGCCATCGAGCGGATCGGTGGTGGCGAGCTCGTCCGCTGGATAGGAGGCGTGGCTGAGCCCGCCTTCGAGATGCGTCAGCGTGGAACCCGTTGCGCCGGCACCGTCAGTGTTCGGGTGCAATCTTCTGTCCTTCAAAGTCGTTGATCGCGCTCATTGAGTCCCTCCTCAGCCCTGTGGTAGCTGCGCGAACGCACGCGAGAGATCCGACGCCGCAAGTGAGAATAACGAGAGATGGCATGGGATCCGCCACCCACGACCCCTCTGCGCCAACCCCGGCTGACGAGGCCACGCGGCCACCTCCGGATCGGCTCCGAGATCAATTTGGTGGCAGCATGACGTCCGCTTGACAGGTAACTAACTAGTTACCTATGCTTGGGCGGTGGATGACGTTTTTCGGGCGCTCGCCGACCCAACCCGCCGTGACCTCCTCGACCGCCTCTACCGGCAGGACGGGCAGACGCTCCGTGCCCTGGCCGCGGACTACCCCATGACACGCATCGGCGTCATGAAGCATCTGCAGGTCCTCGAGGAGGCGCGCCTCGTGGTGACCAAGCGGCGCGGCCGGGAGAAGCTGCATTTCCTCAACCCGATTCCCATCCGTCTCGTTCACGACCGGTGGGTCAGCAAGTACGCCGAGCCTTGGGTGGCAGCCCTGAGCGATATCAAACAGGAGTTGGAGAGAACGATGGAAAAAGTCTTTGAGATCTACATTCGCACGACGCCGGAGCGGTTGTGGGAGGCTATCACCGACAGCGAAATCCGTACGAAGTTTCAGTTCGGCAACCGCGTCGAGTCGACGTGGACGCCGGGTTCGGCGTATCTGGTCACCAACACGCAGGCGAGTGGACCGCTCATTGAGGGAGAGAACGTCGAGGTTGATCCGCCGCGACGCTTGGTGCAGACCGCTCGCGCGCTCTGGGGCGAGGACGTGGTGAATGAGGGCACCACCCGGGTGACGTGGGAGATCGAGCCGGTAGGCAATTCGTGCCGCCTCACGGTGACCCACGATCAGCTCCGGGACGGCGCGAACTCGCAGCTCTTCGGCGGCTGGCCAATGATCCTCTCGGGGCTCAAGACGTGGATCGAAACCGGCGAGGAGCTGACGACCCCGGGATCGTTGATGTACGCCTCACAGAACAAGGATGGCCGGTGATGACTGAGACGGGAAACACCGGTGGCATCAGAGACATCCGAACCGTGGGCATCCCGGTTGTCGACCAGGAGCGGGCGTTGGCCTTCTACCTCGAGACACTCGGATTCGAGAAGCGACTCGACGTTCCGATGGGTGGCGGCGCCCGATGGATTGAAGTCGCACCGCCGGACGCGGCGACGACAATCGCGCTGATTCGAGCACATGACGGCCTGTCCGCGGGCGTCGAGACCGGCATTCGGCTCACGACGCCGGACGTCGAGGCGATACACGCGAACTTTCTCGAGCACGGCGTCGATGCCGACGACGTGCTGCGCTGGCCTGGAACGCCGCCGATGTTCGCATTCCGCGATCGAGGCGGCAACGGGCTCGAGATCATCGAAGTGCAATTGCCATGACCGCGTTGGATAAGCAATTCACGGCGGCGCTGCAAAAGAGTCCGAGCAGAGGCGGCTGGACTTACGTCGTGATGCCAGACTCAGCGGAGTTTTTCGGAACGCGCGGGCTGGTGAAGGTTCGCGGCACCGTCGATCGTCAACCATTCCAGAGCGCCTTCATGGCACTCGGGGACGGGACGCACAAGTTGCCGATCAAAGCGGACCTGCAAGGCGCTATCGGTAAGAGTGCAGGCGATGTGGTGACCATTCACCTCACGGAGCGATTCTGAATCACCTAGCCACCGTTGACTCGCGCGGCGTGGTCTTGATCGCTGCGGTGCTCTTGCAGCCGCGCGGTCAGGAATTGATCCCAGGTCTTGGTTCCGACGGTGTGTGGGGGTAACGGTAGAAGAGCGCCGCCGCGCACAGCCCTGCTTCCGGGTATCCGAATCGGAACCACCCATCGGCGGCGATGGGTGGCCGTCAGGTAGCTGCGGAACAGACCCACCCAACTCGATACCTCGGGTCCGGCCATGTCCGGGGCCCGGCCGGCGGGAGCGCCGAGCGCGAACTCGACGAGACGGGCGGCGACCTCGCCGGGATCGATAGGCTGGACACGAAACCCTGCGGGTACCGGTGACACCACTGGGAATTTCGCTAGCTTCTGAGAGTTTTCGAAGCAGTAGTCGTAGAACTGCGTGACCCGAAGGATCGTCCACGGTAAGCCGCTCGCCTCCACGATCCGCTCAGCCTCGAGCTTGGCCTTCGTGTATCCCCACGAGGCGATGCGATCGATGCCGACGATGGACGGGTGCACCAGGTGCGGGGAGCCGGCCCGGGCGGCCGCCATCACCAGATTCCTGATTGCGTCCGCGTCGCCCTTGGTGCTGGTCGCGCAATGGATGATCGTCCCGACGCCCCTCACGGCCGCATCGATGCCCTCGCCCCGCCGGAGATCTCCGGTGAAGAACATGACTGGCGGCAGCGTGGCGCGCTCGTGGCGGGCGAGCACACGCACGTCGCAGTCGGCGTCGACCAGCCGGGCAACAACAGCTCGTCCCAGGCGGCCGGTGCCACCCGTGACGAGCACGGGCGATGTCATCCTGCGACTCCGGCGGCTTCGATCACACGTGTCATCCACAGGCTCCTTGTCACACTTGCTGCGGTTCGTTCGTCACCCCTATGACGGACGGCGACGCAGGGATGTGACGATGATCGAAACCCGTTGGCTGACGGAGCAGTTCGAGGCCAGCCGGCCCCAGCTGAGGGCGGTGGCCTATCGCATGCTGGGCTCCCACGCCGACGCGGATGATGCCGTCCAGGAAGCGTGGCTGCGGCTCAATCGTGCGGACGCCGGCGCGGTGGAGAACCTCAGCGGGTGGCTAACGACGGTCGTCGCCAGGTTGTGTCTGGACCAGTTGCGCGCGCGACGGTCAGGGCGCGAAGACCCCGCAGGTGACCGGCCTTCTGACGAGATCACGGGCAGTGCGGACGACTTCGACCCGGAACAGCAAACGCTCCTCGCGGAGTCAATCGGTTCCGCGTTGCTCGTGGTGCTTGACATGCTGGCTCCAACGGAGCGCGTCGTCTTCGTGCTGCACGACATCTTCGCGATGCCGTTCGACGAAATCGGCCCCGTCGTCGGGCGATCGTCGGGCGCGGCACGCCAGATCGCGAGTCGGGCCCGGCGCCGCCTGCAAGGCGCGGACAATGCGGGCGACTTCGGGCTCACCCGCGGCCTGGAGGTTGCCGACGCGTTTCTTGCCGCCTCCCGCGCCGGCGACTTCGACGCCCTTTTGAGCCTGCTCGATCCCAACGTTGTGGTCCGGCAAGATGCCACCACCAGCCGCGGGGGACGGGCGAACCTGAAGGCCGAGGGTGCCGTATCGGTAGCCACATGGTTCTCGAAAGGGGCGAAGGGACTCCAGGGCGCGATCATCGACGGCACTGCCGGCATCGTCTGGGCTCCGGGTGGACGGCTGCAGGGTGTGCTCGGCCTGACGATCACGGACGGCACGATTGTCGAGATCAACCTGATCGCCGACCCCGAGCGCATCCGCAAGTTCGATGTTGTGCTCTTGGAGGGATAACAGGCATGCCGGGGCGGCGTTGCGCGCAGCTGCGTATCTATGCCTCGAGCTGCGGTGCATCGCAGGCTCCGCGTTGCCGCGCCGCCTCTGGACCGTCAGCGTCAACGACGAGCGGCTGCCACGCCTCCCCTCGCACGATGTACCCCACGTTTGCATGGCTGACTCCGAACACTGATGCGATGGAACGGTACGTGGCTCCGTAATGCGCCATCCGCCTGATGGTGAACACGTCATCGACTGTGAGCTTCGCGTTGGGATGGCGCTCGCCGCGGTTTGAGCGGCGATTGAGCATTTGCTGCTCCCAGGTCGCCCAACGGCAGTTGCCCGGTTCGTAATCGCCTTCGTTGTTGATCCGATCCAGCGTGAGGCGGTCGGGACATGACCCCATGTCAGCGAAAAAGTTCTCGAATCGATGCCAGCGACGGCAGACGGTGATCCCGCGTCCGCCATACCGCGTCCAGTCGGCGCTCGACGGATTCGTGCACCGGCTCACCATGCCCTTCCAGGCGTGATACGTGCGGGTGCCGCCGGCTACAGCTTGTCCATGGCCACGCGACACACAACGCATCAAACCGATGTGGCGCGCCCACTCCGCGGACGACTGAGGGACGTCTTAACGCAACCCTTTAGACTTCTTCGGCCGCAGACGTGACTCGTCCGGAGTCCGTTCGAAACTGTCCCTTTCAGCGGGAGACGGGGCTCGAACCCGCAACTTCAACCTTGGGAAGGTTGCACTCTACCATTGAGTTACTCCCGCAGGGATTCCGATCTCACTTAGAGCGTTTCCCTAAAAAAAGTGAAGTAGTGGATTAAAACCTCAGGCGGCGGGAAAAGCGTCGGCGAGAGGGCCATGGTAGCCGTTCACAGCGGTGTGAGCCACAGCCAGTCGGGGCCCTTTGAAATGTCCGACTGCGCCCGCCACTCGCGGCACTGCATTACGACCGTTCGGCTCGTAGCACTGCCATCAGGCGGTCGTGAGTGTCGTCGGCTCCGAGGCTGTTGTAATGCAACCTGATCATCGCTTCGCTGCCGTGGCCGAGAATGCGTTCGACCGTGATCGTGGACTGTCCGCTCATCAGCAGCCAGCGGCACGCACTGTGGCGGAAGATGTACGGGTTGACGACGCTGCGGATGCCTGCGTCGAGTGCCAGCGCCGCGACCATCTGACGCACCCCAGCGACCGTAAGCGGCTCGTATTCGCCAGTTCGCCGATCATGGCGCAGCCCGACGAACAGCGGATCGTCGTCACCACCACGGGCGAGTGCCAGCAGACGGTTGTACATGGCTGCGGTGATCGGCGCGTCGCGTTCGCCGGTCGTGTCACGGATGCGCACGTAATGGCGGCGTCCGAGGTGGCGCAGGCCGCCTTTGGTGATCGACACCAGCTCACCCGGCCTCATGCCGGTGTCGGCCAGCAAGCGGACGATGACGCGGTCGCGTTCGGTGGCGGCAGTGCGTTCCATCAGGGCGATCTGGTCGCGTTCGAGCGTGTCCACCTTCCGTCCTGGTGGCTGGTGCAGCTTGACTTTCGGGGCGCTCGTGGCATGTTCGGCCGCGTGCCAGCGCAAGAGCTGGTTCGCAGCCTTCTGATACGTCCAGGTGGTCGCTTCCGACAACGGCTTGCCAGTCCTCGTGGTGCGGTCGCGAAGGTCGGCGGCGAAGCGTTCCAGGGTGTGCTGGTCGATGTCGGCGACGCTGGTGATGTTCTCGGCCTGACACCAGGGCAGCAGGACCGCTCGTAACGAGTACCCATAACTGTGCTTGATGGTGCTGGGCTTCACGCCCTGCGACCGGCAGTGGATCAGGTAGTCCTCGATCTCGGTCGCGAGTGTCGTCCTGGTGGCCTCCACGACTCTGGTTCTGGCCGCAGTGCTTTTCCTCACAAAGGGAAATGCTGGAGCGCCGCCCAAAGACCCACCCTGGCACCCGTCGATATGGCTGCCACCCCAATGACATACCCGAGCGCGCGCATCATTCGGCAAGCCTAGTCGCTTCGAGTCGTGACCGGGTCGTCACGATCGAAGCTTCGGGGCGGGGCATGCTACGGCGGTGATCCGGCTACGACCAGAGGCGACCAGCCTCCGGCTGGGCATGACGCTGGCGTGCTCACTGATCGTCGTGACCGCCTGCGGCGGCCCGTCCGCACAGGCCATCCCGACTCCGGCGGGTGGAGTCATGCTCGGCGAGCTGCCGCACCTACCCGGGTCGCCAACTCCTTCGGCGTCAGCGGTGGCGATGGCGCGGCCAGCCGCCACGCCTCACGCACCGACCACGACCACGACCACCGGCAAGATCGTCGTCCACGTCAGCGCGCCGAAACCGCCTGCCGCCTCGGGCCCGAAGACCATCCTCGGCGGGTGCCAGGTCTTCCCGAGCAATAACCCGTGGAACGAGAACGTCTCGCAGCTCCCGGTCAACCCGATGTCCGCGACCTATATCGCCTCGATCGACCTCACCAAGCAATTCCTGCATCCCGATTTCGGCTCGAATCCGACCTACGGGATCCCGTATACAGTCGTTCCCGCGTCACAAAAGTTCGTGCCGATCACCTTCGATGCATATGGCGATGAGAGCAATCCCGGCCCGTACCCGGTGCCGCTCAACGCACCCATTGAGTCAGGCAGTGATCACCACGTGCTCGTGCTGGACTCGGGCAACTGCAACCTGTACGAGATGTACAACGCGCAGCAGGTGGGCAGCGGGTGGGTCTGCGCATCAGGCGCCGTCTTCAACCTGAACAGCAATGCGCTCCGTCCCAATGGATGGACGTCGGCGGACGCCGCGGGGTTGCCGATCCTCCCAGGGCTGGCTCTGTATAGCGAGGTCGCCTCCGGCGTGATCAATCACGCTTTGCGTTTCACCGTCGACGAGACGCAGAACGGCTTCATCAATCCCGCGACCCACGAGGCCGGCTCGAACAACCCGGACCTGCCGCCGATGGGCCTGCGCTTGCGCCTCAAGGCATCATTCAGCCTCGCCGGATTCACCGGTGAAGCGCTGGTGATCCTCACAGCGCTCAAGACGTATGGCATGATCGTCGCCGACAACGGGAGCAGCTGGTACATCAGCGGCGATACCGACCCGCGCTGGAACAACAACAACCTCAACGAGCTTAAATCAGTGCCAGGCAGCGCATTCGAGGCTGTCGAGACAGGACCGATCCTGCGCAGTTAGACGGTCGCCGACGTTACCGCTTGGCGGCCTCGAGCTCGATCACCGAGAACTCGTCACGCGCGTAGTTGGCGCGGATCAGCTTCTTGTCGAGCTTGCCCACGCTGGTCTTCGGCAACTCGTCGACGAATGTCCAACGCTCGGGAAGCCACCAACGAGCCACCTTCGGCGAAAGGAATTCGCGGAGCTCATCCGGCGTCGCTGTCGCTCCCGGTTTCAGCACGACAAGGGCCAGGGGCCGTTCCGCCCACCGGTCGTCGTGAACTCCGACCACCGCGGCTTCGGCGACAGCGGGATGACCGACGAGCAGCGTCTCGAGCTCAACCGACGAGATCCATTCGCCGCCCGACTTGATCACATCCTTGGACCGGTCGGTGATCTGCACGTAGCCGCGCGCATCGATGTTGCCGACGTCCCCGGTGCGCAGCCACCCGTCGTGGAATTTCTCCGGAGCATCGGCGTTGTAGTAGGAGCCGGTGATCCACGGTCCGCGCACCTCGATCTCGCCCACCGCCTCGCCGTCGTGCGCGATCTCTGCGCCGCTGTCGTCGACGAGGCGCAGTTCAACCCCGGGGACGACCCGACCGGTCTTCGACCGGTAGATCATCTCGTCCTCGGGCGCAGTGCCCGTGGGCGGGAACGCAATCGAGGCGAGCGGACTCGTCTCGGTCATGCCCCACGCCTGCCAGAGTTCGATGCCCAGTTCGTCGCGATAGGCCTCAATCAACGTCGCAGGGAC
Organism: Candidatus Dormiibacterota bacterium; assembly: GCA_003132525.1. Classification (GTDB taxonomy): domain Bacteria; phylum Chloroflexota; class Dormibacteria; order Aeolococcales; family Aeolococcaceae; genus Palsa-851. The sequence continues at coordinate 18,175 of PKXZ01000100.1, forward strand.
CGCGGATCCGCCGCACACCGCGGTCTTGATGCTCGACACGTCCTTACCGGTTTCCCGCACATGGTTGAGCACCGCGGTGAGAATGGTCGGAACCCCACCCGTAAAGGTGGGACGCTCCTGCTGGATGAAGTCACAGAGCCCCTGCGGCTGCAGGAACTTTCCCGGAAGTAGTAGGGCGCTCCCCACCATCCAGCCGGCGTAGGGCGTTCCCCACGCATTGACATGGAACATCGGCACGATGATCAACAGCCGGCCGTTGTCGTCGAGACGGAACGTTCCCCACACCCCGAATGAGTGCAGGTACACGGAGCGGTGGCTGTACACAACGCCCTTGGGATCGCCGGTCGTTCCCGTCGTGTAGCACATGGATGCTGCGCTGCGCTCATCGATGGCAGGCCACTCGAAGGTCGGGGATTCCGCGGCGAGCAACGCTTCATATGCAAGCGGTTCGCCGAGGCCGGATACCGCACCGGAGCCGACCACGATCACCTTCTCGATGCTCGAGCATTGATCGATCACCGACGCGAGCAACGGCGCCAGCGAGTCGTCGACGATGACAACGCGATCCTGTGCGTGGTTGATGATCTGCGCCAGCTGCGGCGGTGGCAGCCGCAGGTTGAGCGTGTGCAGCACCGCCCCCATGCACGGGACGGCGAAGTACGCCTCGATGTGCTCCTGGTGGTTCCAGCACAGCGTCCCCACGCGATCGCCCGGAGCGATCCCGAGCGTGCGCAGCGCGCCGGCGAGCCGGTTCACACGTTCCGCAACCTTCGCGTAGCTCGTGTGGCGGGCCTGCTCGCCCTCGAACGTGATGATCTCGCTGTCCGGGAACACCTGGGCGCCGTGGCGAAAGAGCTCAGTGATGCTCAGCGGCGAATCCTGCATGGTCGAGTTCATGGGTTCCACTCTCCTCTGCACGTTCTGGCGCTGACCAGGCGCCGATCCCTGGGCATCCAAGTCGTCGAGATCGTACGTGGCATTGAGCCCCCTGTGCAGCATCCCTGACGGCTTGTTGCTTCGCTACCCTCGACATATGGCAACGATCCAGGCCGGCTCGATGACCGGTGCCCAGCGCATGCTCGCGACCGCGCGCCGCCAGCCCGCCGACCGCACCCCGATATGGTTCATGCGCCAGGCCGGNNGGGCGCTCCGCGAGACGTACGACATCCTCACGATCACGCGGACCCCGGAGCTCTGCGCCCGGGTGACCCTGATGCCGGTCGAGGAGTTCGGCGTGGACGCCGCCGTCATGTACGCGGACATCATGCTGCCGCTGATCGGCATGGGTGTCCCCTTCTCGATCGACCCGGGCGTCGGTCCGCTGATCCACGAGCCGGTGCACAGCGCCGCAGACGTCGCCGCGCTGCGGATCGTCGATCCGCATGAGGCGACTCCCGAGCTCTTCGAGGCCATCAAGCTGGTACGCCACGAGCTCGATGGCACCACTGCCGTCGTCGGCTTCGCGGGCGGCCCCTTCACCGTCGCCTCCTACATGATCGAGGGCAAGCCGACCAAGGAGTTCGCGCGCACCAAGGCGATGCTCCATGGCGAGCCCGAGCTCTGGCACCGGCTGATGGATACCTTGACCGGGGTCACCATCGCTTATCTCCGGGCTCAGGTCGAGGCCGGGGCCCAGATCATCCAGCTCTTCGATTCGTGGGCGGGCGCATTGTCGGTGTCGGCCTACGAGACGATGGTCCTCCCCTACAGCCGACGCATCCTCGAGGCGGTCGCCGAGACCGGTGTCCCGACGATCCACTTCGGCACCACCACCTCGCACCTGCTCGAGTCGTGGGCGCGCGCCGGCTCGGACGTCATCAGCGTCGACTGGCGCCTGCCGCTCGACGAGGCGTGGCGCCGGATCGGCGACCGCGGCATCCAGGGCAACCTCGATCCTGGCGTGATGCTCGCGCCCTTCGATGTCGTCGCGCGCGAGGCGCGCGAGGTCCTGGCTCAGGCAGGGGGACGGCCCGGTCACATCTTCAACCTCGGCCACGGCGTGCTCCCGGAGACGTCGAGTGACCACCTTCGGCGCCTCGCCGAAGTGGTCCACGAGGAGACCGAACGGGGCTGACCGCGAGGCGGCATAGGCAGCCTCTACCCTTGGTGGCGATGGCTCAGCTCGGCGTGGTCCTCGCCACCTTCGGTTCAGCCGTGACCGCCGATGACGTGCCCGCCTACCTGGCATCGGTACGAGGGGGTCGCGAGGTGCCGGAGGATCTGATCGAGGAGTTCCGGCGCCGCTACGACCTGATCGGCCGGTCGCCGCTCATCGATATCACCCAGGCACAGTGCGCGGCACTCCAGGCGCTGCTCGACGCCGAGAGCGGCGAGCACGACACACGGGTCGTCGCCGGGATGCTCCACTCGGAGCCGTCACTGGCCGGCGCGCTCGATGCGCTTGCCGGCGGTGGCGCCCGCCGAATCATCGTCGTGGCGCTGGCGCCCCAGTACTCGCCGATCATCCTGGCGGGCTACGAACGCGCCGTCGCCACGTGGCGTGCCGAGCATCCCGAGGTCGACGTCCACATCGCGGGTGCATGGCACCTGACGCCCGACTGGATCACCGCGCTCGCCGAGCGAGTCGAGGAGGCCGTCGCGGCGCTCGAGCCCGAGGCACGTGACCGGATCCCGATCATCTTCACCGCGCACAGCCTCCCGCGCCCGGTGGTCGACCGCGATCCCGAATACATCACGCAGCTGCGCGACACCGCCACCGCGATCGCGACCCGCCTGAGTCTCGGCGACGACCGCTGGAGCTTCGCGTATCAGAGCGCAGGGCACACACCTGAGGAGTGGCTCACCCCGGACGTCAAGGATCTTTTCCCTGACTTCAAATCGCAGGGGATCACGGAGATCCTCGTCGTGCCGCTGCAATTCCTCGCGGATCACCTGGAGATCCTGTACGACATCGACATCGCCGCTGGCGAGGAGGCAACCGAAGCGGGCATCACCATGCATCGCATTGCGTTGCCGAACACGCAGCCGGCGTTCATCCGAGCGCTTGCCGCGGTCGTCGAGCGCGAGCGCCGGGCCGGCGCGGTGACCGGCCGAGGCTAGGCGGGGCGGATCAGCCCGATCGGGTTCGGGTACGAGATGCCGTCCGGTGCCTCGAGGACCACAGCAAGCCGGCGCAGTGTCTCGAACAAGTGCTCCCGCGCCTGGGCGTTTACCGACTCCCAGACCGCGGTGGCGAGACGATCAGTCATGTCCTCAACGCCGTCGCGCAATGAGCGCCCTTCAGCGGTGAGCTCGCCCGCGCCGTCGAGGATGCCTCGAGCGCGGAGACGCTCGACTCCCTCGTCCCATTCCGCCTCGGTCCAACCGCGAAACTGCCGGATGGTCGCCGGATCCATCCCGTTGCCGGCTGCGAGCGCGGTGATCAGCGATTCCAGCCCATCAAGACCATGCACGGTGAGCGCAGCGACGTGGCCGTCAAATCGATGCTCCCGCAGGAGCGTGCACGCGTACCAGAGCTTGAGATGCGGCGCGTCCGGCTCCTCGAGCGCCGCCGTGGCCGTGTACAGGGGACGGCCGGCGCCACGGAGGCCACGCGCAATCTCCATCGTCGTTCTCGAGGCTTCAGCGACGTCTGAGGAGTCGGCCGCATCGCCCCAGAGACGGCGCAACGCCGAGTCGGCGACAGCGGTTCTCGCCACAAGCGCCCGCTCCGGGCTGGAGTAATTCCACGCGTCGGGGATTGCCCGCGCGACCATGGCCGGCCGGAAGTTGTTGAACACGGCGACGACCAACGCCGCAGATACCTCCCCCATCGGCGCCGAGCGCGACGCGAAGTACCCCATCCATCCGCCCTTGAGCCCGGCAGCCTTGTAGTGCTCGCCCGCTTCGGGGGTGAAATACACGATGGCGTGGATGGGCTCGAACAGCGTCCAGGCTTGGCGAGCCAGGGGGATGGTCACGCCCGCAATCGTATCGGTCGACCCGTCAGTGGGGCGTCGCCCCGGCCGGCGTCAGCGTGCCGTGGAAGATGCCCGAGTGCGTGAAGGTCGGTGAGGTGCCAGGGCTGAGCACACTGGCGGTGAGCTCCGACGACGGCATGAACTGCAGAAAGCGAGAGTCGGCACGCGCCACATCGACGATGGACTTCTCCAACACGCATGAGTTGTACTGGCGAGCGGTGTCCTCGAGAGTGTTCGCGTTGAGCACGACCTCGTGGTCCCAGGTGCGTGTGTAGCGACGTATGCCGGGAATCCGGCTGTGCTCGGGAGTCAGGCACTCGGCTGCGATGACATTCTCGCTGCTCGCCCAGATGCCGCTTTCGGTGTTCAGCACCAGCGTGTGATTGCCGATCGTGTGTCCCGGCGTCGAGAGCAGTGCGACTCCCGGTCCGATCAGCACGTCGCCGTCGATCGGTAACAGCGCATCCGGTCGGAGCGCGCTGAACGTGGACGCCTGATACCACGGCACCTGCAGCGGATGCAGCGACTCGAGTGATTCGAGCTCGGTGCGTTGCACGATCAGCCGCGCGTTCGGGAGCGCGGGCGGAACCGGCGCCGTCGAGGAGAGATCATTCGCCGGTTCGGTGGTGCCGATCCATCGACGTACGTCCTGCGTGTGCAGATGGTCGAACGTGATCCAATCGACCTCTCCGGCGTCGATACCGACGCTGCGCAAGTGGCTCAGCACGTCGCCGAGCGGACGCATGAATGCGCGCTCGAATGCGGCGGGCGTCGACTCACTCAGCCTCGCAAAATACGCCGTGCGTCGCGCGAGCTCGACATCGGTCGGCTCGAACAGGAGCACTCTGCGTCTGCCGTCGCCATCGCGCCAGCGAACCACAACGAGGCGGTGGGTCAGCGACAGATACGGCGCGGGGCTCAGCGCCGCTCGGAAAAGGCCGAACCGAGTCGGATAGGGCAGGGTGACGAGATCGAACGTGCCGATCCAGTCGGGCATGCCCGTGTTCCGGAACCACGCTCGAAACCCAGGCGCCGCCTCACGGATGAGATCGAGCTGGCGACCCGGCTGGCGCTCACGGGCGATTGCCGCAAAGTGCGAGATCGCGCTGATCTCCCCGACCGGAGGTGGGACGTGTGTTGCCATCGGGGTCCTCGGGAGTCTACGCGGTGCCGAAACCGCCGGTCGATATACTCGATTGCGGTGATCGAAGGAGTATCACGGTGAGGCGCTGGGGGCGTTTTGTCTACCGCCACCGCAAGGCCGTCCTCGCTGCATCGCTCGTCTGCTTCGTGCTCTCCATCATCGGGGTCGCCACCGGCGGCCAGCCGATCAACGCGTCGAATTACGACGTCGAGTCCGTGCGCGCAGCCAACCTCGAAGGCGCGCAGCTGCCCTCGACGACCGGCTCATCGTTCACGCTGATACTCACAAGCGCGCAATCGGCCTTTGGTCAGCCCGCATTCGAATCCGCTGTCAACGCGGCGGTAGCCCCACTGCACAGCGACTCGCGGGTCAGCGCGCTGTTAACGCCGTTCACCGTGTCAGCGGCGCAGGTCCCGCTGATGGTCTCGACAGACAAACGCAGCGTGCTCGTCCAGGTCGGCCTGAAGATCGACTTCGCGCAGGCGCGAGCGCAGTACGGCGAAATTCGCGGTGAGGTGCATTCCTCATCGCTCAACATCACCGCCACCGGCGACGTGCCGCTTGCGTATGACTTCGACACGTACCTCGCGAGCGACCTGCGCCGTTCCGAGGTGGTGTCACTGCCGCTCGCGCTCATCCTGCTCGTGATCGTGTTCGGCACCGGCGCTGCCGCCCTGCTCTGTCTCGGCGTCGGAGTGTTCGCGGTGCTCGGCGGTGTGGGTGCGGCGCTCGCCCTGGCCCATGCGATCGACGTCTCGACGTACGCAGTCAACGTCGTGACCCTGGTGGGGCTCGGCATCGCCATCGACTATTCGCTGTTCATTGTCACGCGATTCCGTGAGGAACTCGCGTCGGGGCACACCGTGGAGGATGCGCTGGGCACCACCATGGCAACTGCGGGCCGGGCGATCATGTTCAGCGGGCTGACTGTCGCGATCGGCCTTTCGGGACTGCTCTTCTACACGGGAACCGCGCTTGTCTCGATGGGTGTCGCAGGCGCGATCGTCGTTGCCGTATCAGTGCTCTACGCCGTCACGCTGCTGCCCGCGATGCTGGCGGTCCTCGGCGCGCGCATCAACAGCATCCGCGTTCCAATCCTGCAGCCCAAGCCCTTCGGCGAGGGTCTCTGGCATCGCCTCGCGACCTGGGTGATGCGCCGGCCCTGGACGGTGCTGATCCCAACCATCGCGATCCTGCTCATCGCCGGCTCGCCGTTCCTCGACCTGCAGCTCGCCAATAGCGATGTCAACCAACTGCCCACCTCGGCAGAGGCGCGCGTCGGGGCTGACCTGCTCCAGGCGCAGTTTCCGCAGGTGGGTCAGAACACCATCGCCGTGGTCGTCGACTATCAGCATGGCGGGCCGATGACACCGACGAACATCGCGGCGTCATACCAGCTTGCGCAGCGGCTCGCGGCGCTCAAGGGAGTCACGGGAATTCGCAGCTACGTGACTGTCCAGCCGGGCCTTGCCCTGACCTCGTATCAAACGTTGTACACGCAACCGAAGAGCTCGCTACCCTCTGCCGTGCAAGCCGTGCTGACGACCCTGAATGGATCGAGCATTGCGGTGCTGGACGTTGCCACCCCGTATTTCGTCACCAGCGACGCTGCGCACAACCTGGTACGTGATATTCGCGCGGTCGACTCCGTGCCGGGTGCCACGGTGCAGGTCACCGGCGACACCGCGTTCGACATCGACCTCGTCAACTACATGATCGATCACACCCCGCTGGCCATCGCGTTTGTGGTCATCACCACGCTGATCGTGCTCACCGTGCTGCTCCGCTCGGTGGTGCTCCCGTTCAAGGCCGTGCTCATGAACGCGCTCTCGTTGAGTGCTGCCTTTGGAGCGCTGGTCTGGATCTTCGACCAGGGCCACCTCTCGAACATTCTCGGTTTCACGGCCGGCCCGCTCGACCCGACCATACCGGTGCTGCTCTTCTGCGTCGTCTTCGGCTTGTCGATGGACTACGAGGTGTTCCTGCTCACGCGCATGCAGGAGGCGTGGGTACGCACAGGCGACAATCGCACCGCAGTGGCAGATGGACTCGAGCGCAGCGGGCGGCTGGTCACCGGCGCCGCGGCGATCATGGCCTGCGTCTTTCTCGCGTTCGCGCTTGCCAGCGTCGTGACGATCAAGTCGATCGGCGTCGGCATGGCCGTCGCGGTGGTCGTCGACGCCACATTGGTGCGCGCGCTCGTCGTCCCCGCGGTGATGCGCCTGCTCGGCGATGCCAACTGGTGGGCGCCCCACTGGCTCCATCGCCGCGAGCCTGATCGCCAGGAGATCGCTCCAGCTGCCTGACACCGCACTCGCCCCGCCTGCCCCACCACCGCGCCCCACCTTGCGTGGCTGGAGTCACCTCGCCACCGTGCCTCCCGCAATCGCCGGTGCGATCGCCCTGGTCATCGTTGGTGGCGGCAACGTGGGCCGGCAGATTTCCCTTGCGATCTATGGCCTCTGCCTGATCCTGCTCTTCGCCGTCAGCGCCAGCTATCACCGCGGTCCGTGGTCACCAAGGACGCGCCGAGTTTGGGGCCGCCTGGATCATGCCACCATCTTTCTCGCCATCGCGGGCACGTACACGCCGGTCGTCGTGAATGTCCTGCAGGGCTGGCCATCGATCGTGCTGCTCGTGGTCATCTGGGTGCTGGCGGGCAGCGGCGTCATCGTCGCCACGACCGGTGTTCCGCTGCCTCGATGGGTGACCGTGGTGTTGTACCTGGGTGTCGGATGGACTGTCGTGTTCTTCCTGCCGGCCCTCGGCGACCGCATCCACACGAGTGGGCTGATTGTGCTGGCGATAGGAGGTGCTCTCTACTGCGCGGGCGCGATGGTGTATGCGTTGAAACGGCCGCAACTATGGCCCAAAGTCTTCGGCTACCACGAGGTGTTCCACATCCTCGTCATCGCCGCGACCGCCGTGTACTTCGTCTTCATCCTGACCACCGTCGCGCTGCCTCGGTAGCGCTTTCCTTTGTCCGCAGGCGGGCAGTCCGAATCGGCGGTGTTGCCTGGCGTCAGCGCTTGAACGGAGCAGGTGGCCGGGGCGGTCTGGCTGAAGGAAGTCTGCCGGCGTCGACAAGCGCCCGACGCAGCACGAACTCGATCTGGGAGTTCGTACTTCGGAACTCGTCCCCCGCCCACCGACCCAGCGCGTTGTGCACCTCGGGATCGAGGCGGAGGAGCAAGGATTTCCGCCGGAGCGGCAGCACCACAGCCGTGTCGGCAACCTCGCTCATCAGTACAGCGATCCGGCGTTCACCACGGGCTGCAGATCGTGGTCGCTGCAAAGAACGACGAGCAGGTTGCCCACCATGGTTGCCTTGCGCTCCTCATCGAGTTCGACCACGGCATCCGCCGAAAGCCGGTCTAGAGCCAGCTCGACCATGCCGACGGCGCCCTCCACGATTCGATGGCGTGCGGCCACAACTGCATTGGCCTGCTGCACTCTGAGCATCGCCTGGGCGATCTCGGGCGCGTAGGCGAGTCGTGTCAGCCGCGACTCGATGATCCTCACCCCCGCGGCGATGACGCGAACCGCGATCTCCGAGGAGAGTTCCGCGTTGATCTCATCAGCGTTTTCACGCAGCGAAGGTATGTCGCTTCCTCGCGTGTCGTAGGCGTAGCCGCTCGCGATGTGGCGCACGCCGGCCTCGGCCTGGACTCGCACAAACTCCACGTAGTTGTCCACAGCAAAGAGTGCTCGCGCCGTGTCCTCCACAACCCAGACGACAGCGGCGGCGATCTCGATCGGGTTGCCATCGCCATCGTTGACCTTGAGCATGCCCGTCTCGTGGTTGCGGATCCTGGTGGACACCCGATCGCGTCGCGCTCCGGGGTTCGCCCACCAGAGGCCCGGGCGGCGTTCCGTGCCCTGGTAGCTGCCGGCGAGCCGCAGCACCACCGCCTCACCGGGTGTCACTGATATCAGCCCGCGCGAGCCGGCGATGGCAAGCGCGAGGAGCGCCACCCCGATGCCGATGAGGGCGCCTGCGGACCCGCTCCCATGCAATCGCTCAGACAGGCCGTGGCTGAGGACAACGATGCCTGCGACGAGCAGAATCGCCAGGGCGGGCAGCGCCGACCAGCCAGACGCCGCGCGCGGCGGATGCTCAGTAATAGGGGCCGGGGTCTCCGCGAGTGAGATTCTGCCTTCGCGATTCTCCGAACTCATTGCTGTCCTCGTGAGGTTGACGCAGCAGCTACCGGAATGATATCACTGAGCTATGGCCACCGAAACGATGACCGGTGCCCGTGGAGAGCAACCCCCCGGCAAAGTCCTTGCGTTGGAGGTCGACCATCTCACCAAACGCTTCGGTGATCGCACCGCGTTCGAGGACGTGTCCTTCTCGGTGGCTCAGGGCGAGGTGTTCGGGTTCCTGGGACCGAACGGGGCGGGGAAGACCACGACGGTTCGGACGCTCGGAACCCTCATCGCACCCACATCAGGCTCGGCAACCGTCGCCGGAATCCCCTTGACCCAGGACAACGGACCGGAGATCCGTCAGCGCATCGCGATCATGCCGGAAAACCCGGGTCTTTACCGGCGCCTCACGGTGACCGAGAACCTTCAGCTCTTTGCAGGTCTCTACGAGCAACGGAACGCAGCCGCTCGGATCGGCGAGGCGCTCGAGGCTGTCAACCTGACGGCGCGGGCACGCGACCTGTGCGGCGGTCTGTCCAAGGGACTCCGGCAACGTGTGGGACTGGCGCGCGCGTTGCTCAATGACCCGGCAGTCATGTTTCTCGATGAGCCCACCTCCGGGTTGGATCCGGTCGCGACACGCGAGGTGAACGACCTCATCAACGGGCTGCGCCAGCGCGGGGTCACCGTCTTCCTCACCACCCATCGCCTGGAGGAGGCGGAGCGTCTGTGTGACCGGGTCGCCATCCTCAATACCAAGCTCCGTCTGGTGGGGCGGCCCGACGACCTCCGTGAGCGGCTCTTCACTCGCTCGCTGGTCGTCGAGACTTTGACACCACTCGTCGCGCCGGACGATGTCTTCAACAGCACCGACGGCGTGGAGACCTGGCGCTCCGACGGCGCGAGCAGTTACGTGCTCAATGTCGCCGATCCCAGAAATGTCGCGCCGCAGGTGACCCGGGCACTTGTGGCTGCCGGTGCCGACGTGGTGTCGATCAGCGAGTCCCGTCACTCTCTCGAGGATGTCTACCTGCAATTGATCGACGCGGATCCGGGGTCATCAGAGCGATGAAGTTCAGCTTCACACGTCTTGGTGCAGTGCTTCTCAAGGAGCTCCGTGAATACCGTCGCAGCCCTTTCATCATCGGAACCATGGCGGTGCTCCCGCTGATCTTTCTCGTCGAGCCGATTATCATCATCTTCCGGCTGGGGGCCTCGGTGCCGCATGCCGCAGTGGACAAGTCGGTTGGTGCCACCTTCCTGCTCTTGCTGATCACGCCCGTCCTGATTCCCGCCGTCCTCGCAGCGTATACGGTGGTTGGCGAGCGCGAACAGGGAACACTCGAGCCTCTTTTGACGACACCCGTGCGCCGCGAGGAGTTGCTCCTTGGCAAGGCGTTGGGGATCGTCGCTCCCGCCGTGGCTCTTTCGTACGTGGTCTTCGCGATTGTCGAGCTGAGCGCGCACCTGTTCGCCAGCAATGCCGAGGTCGTGACGGCGCTTTCGCAGGGCCCACATGTGCTTGCTGAGCTGCTGTTTGCTCCGCTCCTAGCCAGTTGGTCGATCTGGGTTGGGATCGGTATCTCAACACGTGCAAGCGAGGTACGCGTCGCTCAGCAGCTGGGCACCCTCGCGAGCGTGCCTCCGCTCGCAGTGGTGGCGCTGGTGTCGTTCAATGTCTTTACGCCGAGCTTCACCATCTCGCTGGCGTTTGCGCTTGGACTGCTCGTGGCCGATATCGTGATGTGGCGCATCGTGTCCGCGATGTTCGATCGCGAGCGACTCATCGTCGGTGCATCCGCCCAGCGAGCGCCGAGGGGCGGCGGCCACGTCCCGCCGGCGGGTGTGGTTCGACGGATTTCGAGCATAGGAGGCAGCGATCATGCGTGATGGAACATTCAAGCGCGACCAATGCCCATAGCTTCGCGAGCCGCACCTCTCGTGGCGGGCATCCTGGGCGGCGGCTCTGGCTCGCATGTTGTCCAGATCATCGTTGTCATCGTGGTGGCCGTTGTGCTCATCGGTTATTTCCTGTTGCGCGCCGGGGGTCGGATCGGCGGCGGTCACGCCCGCGCCGTTGCAGCGGCTCTCAGCCAGCCTGAGCTCGACCGCGCGGGCGCCACGAGCGAGGCGACAGTTCGGTTGGTTCGGATGTGGACTGGGATCATTGGTGCGCCGAATGAGCAGTGGAACATCGCGATCGACGGGACGGTGGTGGGTTCGATCGCCAAAGACGAGACCGTCGACGTCGCGGTGGAGCCCGGGCACCGGATTCTGCGGCTCGGGACCGGCAGACATCGGAGCGCGGAGCGTTCGTTCGACGTCGCGCGGCAAGAGGTCGTCGTCTTCAGCTGCCACGGTCCGAGGTTCTGGCCGATGTTGGTGGTGGCGCTTGTCAATCCCAATCTCTGGATCTCACTCACGCGCAATTGAGCGGGAGCGATGCGTCAGGCCCGGGTGAGGAGAAACTCCGAGGGCCTGCCCCCGGCAGTACCTACTCGCCCCCCGCGGCCGCCGCCTCCGCAACGGGATGCACCCCGTTGGTGCCTTCAGCCTCACGAACCTGGGCCAGATACTCGTCGACCAGCTGACGGCCGCGTTCCGGATCCGCGACGCTCGCAATCACGTGATAGGCCGGCTCATCGGGATCCGGACGCACGAGCACGAAGCCGTCATCGACGTAGACCTTGATTCCGTCCACGAGGTCAACTGAGTCGGTGCGATGGCGGTCGAGGAGGATGCGCATCACCCGTCCTTTCGCCTCCCACGGACAGAACTCGGTCGCCGTGATGTACGCGACCTGCGGGAGCTCCGCTCGCGCCTGGCTCAACGGCACTCCGATCCTGGCGCGCAGTTCGAGCAACTTCACCAGCGTGTACATGGCGTCGAAGGCTCCGAGATGTCCCGGCCACGCGAAGCCGCCTTCACCGTCCGACGCGATGCTCGTTCCCGACATGGTGGATGCCCGCAGCACCGACGCCGGATCGCCCGGCGTTGCGCTGAAGGTGCCACCCTCCTTGCGCACCAGGTCGCTGATCCACATCGGTGTCGCAGCCGGAGCGAGGACGGTTCCTGGATTCGACCGCACCCACCACGAGGCGAGCAGGCCGAGGCACTCGTGCGGAGAGAGCACCACGCCCTTGTCGTCGATGATGGTGATGCGCTCGGCGGTCGGGCTGATCATGCATCCGACGTCGGCGTGCACCGTCCTGCTGATCAACGCTGTCTCGTCCGGCACCGTACGGTGGTGCTCCCCTTCACGCATGCCCGCGTTGAGCGGGATGGTGGTCACTCCCAACTCGTTGAGGATGGTCGGCAGCACCGCGGACGCGTCGCTGTAGTCGTAATCGATGAGCACGCGGAAACCGGCGTTGCGGATGAGGTCCGCATCCAGCGATGTGAACACATGACTGATGTAGCCGGGGATCGGCTCGCCGTACTCGATGTCACCCATCTCGTAGAAGCCGGCACGCCGAAAGTCCTCGCGGAAGAGCAGGTTCTCGAGCTTGCGCTCGGCGCGCTTGTCGATCTGCAGCCCGTCGGAATCGAAGAAGCGGATGTCGGCGCTGCGCTGATCGAGTGGTGACACGAGCACGTGGATCCCGGCCGAGCATTCGGCCTCGAGCGTCGCCCACTGCGTCACGGGCACCGGCAGCTCGCGCACGTCGCGAGCCTTGGCACCCGCGCTGACGATGCCGCTGACGATCGCGCGTTTGATCATCCGTGACGAGCGCGCATGGTCCTGGCCGACGACCACGCACGCGCCCTTGGACAGGGTTGCGCCGAATGCGGCACCGAGCCTGGCACAGAACTCCGGCGTGAGCTCCACATTGATGAGGCCGCCGAGCCCGTACGACGAGAACAGCCCGCTCCGCCATTCGCCTGCCCAGATCACCGACTCGTTCACGGTGGAGCCGGGCTCCACCGTCTTGCTCGGCCAGATCTTGACGCCTGCACGAATCTGCGAACCGCGGCCGAGGACGCACTCGTCGGCGATCACCGAATTCTCCTCGAGCAGCGAGTCGTTCTTGATGGTCACATTGCGGCAGACGATCGCCTGGCGCAACCGGCAGCGCTCGCCGATGTACGAGTGCGGCCAGACCACGCTGTTGCTCACCTTGGTGTTGTCATCGATGACGCTGTAGCGGTCGATGACGCCGTGCTCGTTGATGTGAGCGCCGCCCTTGAGCTTCACCTCGTCACCGATGAAGGCGGGTCCGTCGAGCTGGACACCCATCCCGATCTCCACGCCCTCGCCCATCCAGACGTTGCCCTCACGGCGCCCCGGGATGTGGCAGCGCACCTTGCCGTCGAGCGCGTCCCAGTTCGCCTGCATGTATGACTGGATCGATCCGATGTCGCACCAGTAGTCCTCGACCACCACACCGTGGAGCGGCTCGTGCCGGCGCAGCATGGTGGGGAACACGTCCTGCGACCAGTCGGCGTTCGAGCCCTCCTTGATGTGTTCGAGGACCTTCGGCTCGATGACGTAGATGCCCGTGTTGGCGTGGTCGCTGAACACCTCACCCCACGAAGGCTTCTCGAGGAACCGCTTGATGTTTCCCTCGTCATCGGTGACGACCACGCCGTACTCGAGTGGGTTCGGCACCGAGTGCAGCACGATCGTCGCGTGTGAACCGCGTTCGGTGTGGGCACGGATGACGGAGGTGAGGTCGATGTCGGTGAGCGCGTCGCCGCTGATCACCAGGAAGGTGTCGTCAAGCAGGTGCGATGCGTTGCGAACGCTCCCGGCCGTCCCAAGCGGCCGATCCTCGACGACGTACTCGATCTCCATGTCGAGCTCGGCGCCGTCTCCGAGGCGATTGCGTATCTCGGCACCGAGGTAGGCGAGCGTCACCACCACCTGGGTGATCCCGTGTTCCCTCAGCAGCCGAAGGATGTGCTCGAGCACCGGTGTGCCGACAACGGGGACGAGCGGCTTGGGAAGGCGGCTCGTCAGCGGACGCAATCGCGCACCTTCGCCTCCCGCCATGACCACTGCCTTCACGCAGCCACCTCCTCGGCACCGGTCTGTTCCAGAAGATCATATGGCGCGCTGGCAGGAATTACGCGGGCGGCGGTGCCGATCCGGTCGGGAGCACAACGTGCTGATGCAGGCACATGAAGCGGAGTCGCTCGAGCAGCCCGTCGATGACGATGGGCCACGCAAAGTCCGCGGCATCTCGCCGAGCGGCGAGTCGCAGCCGCTCTGCCAGCGCCGGCTGCTCGACGAGACCTCGAAGGGCGCTGGCGATCTCCGACGGGTCGTCGGTCTCGACGACGATCGCGTTGCCGTAGGGGCGGGCGTACTCCTCGCCCGTCGCTCCGACCATCGCGACGCCGCCAGCGGCCATTGCCTCGAGGCCCACCAGCCCGAACGGTTCGTGCCCGGAGTTGGCGACCACGGCGGTCGCCCCCACGTTGATCTCGGTGACCACCTGGTCGGGAAGGAAACGGCGCAGGTGCACGATCGGCGCGCCCTCGGTCTCGGTGAGCGCGCGGACGATGCCTCCCGCGTCGGCGACCGGCTCATACCAGTCGGTCACGTCGAGGCCGCATTCGGCCGCAAAGGCGAGCACGGTCGCGCCGTACGGCTCCATGCCGCCACGAATGAGCATCCGGGCGGGCACCCCTTCGGTCCGAAGTTCGGCGATGGCGGCGATGGCCTGGGTCCAGCGCTTGTCCGGGCTGAAGCGGCCGATCTTGAAGGCAAGGCATGGCGTCCCGGCCGCCGCCCGGATCGCGCGTGCGGCCGACATGTCCACCTCGACAAGCGCACTCTCGGGGATGCCGTTGGGGATCACCACCGGGTTGACGCCGTACGGCCACATGAGGTGCTTCATGTACTTGCTCACCGTGGTGATCGATGCGACGAACTCGAGCACCGGCCAGTCGATTGCCTCGAAGCCGAAGAGGTTGTTGGCATTCCAGAGGAGCACGGCGTTCTGGCGCAGGCCGAGGGCGTACAGGCGGTCGCTCAGCGCCCTGCAGAACCATGCCGTGTGCCACTCCTCGCAGAGCACCGCGGTGATTCGCCCTGCCTCAGCCGCGGGCTGGATGATGCTTTCGATGAGCGCGTCCGGAAGCGACGCGGTGAGGTCGCGAATCTTGGCGAGCTCACCCTCGTACACGCCGTTGCGGTAACGGTCGCTGATCTGCTGGCCCCAGCGCACGAGCTGCACGCCCTGCTCGAGCTCGGCGCCCGGCTTGTCGGGATCGCCGACGAAGACCAGCGTGGTGCGGAACCCGAGTACCGCAAACGCCCGGCAGAGCTCGCGGGCGCGCACGCCGAGACCGCCGGCCTGGCTGTACTGGTCGGGTCCTTCGAAGGACACCATCACGACGTCGAGGTTTTCAGGAGTGAACATCGCCGCATAGTCTGCGAGACTTCAAGACCCACCGACCGGCTGCAAACGATGGAAGGGCTGACGTGTGACCGCCCCGTTGCCTTCGCGACCACGTTGACCGGATCCCCACACTGGATTCCCTGATCACGACCGGGTATCTCCGCTCCATGGTGGCGGCATCCGCGTTGACATTCCTGGTGGTTGCTTGCGGAGGGGGTCAACCCTCACCCGTCGTGGCTCCAACGGCGCCCCGCCGCCAGGTCCTCGTGTCCTGCAGATCTCGCGCCGACAACGAGCGTCATTCAGCTTCCGGGTGCGGTCGACCTCGGGCAGCCAATCACCGTCACGCTCAACGACGGCGTCTACGGTGTTCGGTCGCGCTGCCGGCGCCGTAAGGACGCGAAAACCGGTCACACGACGTGCCGGCTTCGACAAGCACCCGGTCCCTCATCGGAGCGTCGGTTGCGACCACGGACGGGGGCCGAAGCCCCCAATCCTGGTCACGAAAGAGGCGAAGGACCGGCTGGCGGGCGCCGGTTTCTCCGCCCGAAGAGAGTGTCGCAAAGGGCCCGAACATAGCCTCGGATGCTGGGACACAGATCCGTAACGGAAGGGGCACGTTGTCACAGACCAAGGAGGCGCAAGGCACTGCCGCCCATCACCAGGTCGCGTTCCGCCGGCGTGAACTCCACCTGGGCGAAGGCGTCGATGTAGCGCCGCGCCGGCAGCAGGGGATGGTCGGATCCGAAGAGCAGCCGGTCGGCCCCGCAGAGGTCGATGACCGCGCGATACGCGGTGGGGGCGAACAGGAACGGGCCGGCCGCGGTGTCGAACCAGAGACGCTTGCAGAGCTCGGCGACCTCCGGCATGTGCGCGTAGAACGGCAGCCCTCCACCGAGATGCGCGCAGACCAGTTGCAGCCCGGGATGGCGCAGCGCAAAGCCTGCGACCTTGTCGGGGGTCGCGGTGCCCTTGCCCGGATAGTCATGCCCGACCGGCTCGCTGCAATGCAGGACGACCGGGATACCGAGGGCGTTGCATGCCCCGGCAACGTCGTCGATGGCGACGTCGGAGAGGTCGAAGCCCTGCGCATCCGCGTTGAGCTCGCCGACACCGCGCAAGCCCTCGTCCGCGCATCGACGGAGCTCAGCGATCGCCCCGGGTCGCGCCGGGCTCACCGTCGCAAAGCAGGTGAGCCGGTCCGGGTGATCCCGCTGGACACGGATGAGGTGATCGTTGACCTCTGCGCAATGCGCAGGGTCGGCAAACGGCCAGCCGAAGCAGACCGATCGATCGATGCCGGTCGCGTCCATGGTGGCCAGCAGTTCGTCGACGGTGAGGATGGAGCGGGCGCCGCGATGACACACGTCGAACCACGGGTCGAGGCCCGCAAGCTCGTCGCGGGAGTCGCGCATGCTCGGCGGGAGGATGTGCACGTGGCTGTCGATGATCATCCGAGCCACCGTCCCTGGGCGAAGATCCACATCCCCGCGAACATCAGCACCGCGCTGGCGCCGAGCATCGCCGTGCGAGCGCGGGGAAAGCGCCGGGTGAGATCGGCGACGAGCAACACCACCGGGAACAGGACCAGGCTGTAGCGAGGCTGGGAGCGCCAGAACGGCAGCGACGCGGTCATCAACCACGCGATGGTGCAGTACAGAGCCAGCGACCGGGGGATCCGTGACGAGATCCACATGCCCGCGCAGAGGACGAGACCGAGCAGGCCGTACGCGACCTCCCGGGCAAAGATCGAACGCGTCTCGCCGTCGGTCGTGGTGACCAGGGTGTGCCAGGTGGCCGCGAAGCCGGTCCACGGCGGGGTGGGCTGCAGCCCGAACGACGGCAGGCGGTCAGCGTGGAGCAGCGCAAGTGCGTCGCCGATGTGGATCTGCATGTAGGCGCCGAACAGCAGAAGCGGCACGGCGGCGAGCAGGATCAGAAGCAGCTCGGGACGCGGTCGCCAGCCGGTTCGTCGGAGTTGCTCGAGCGCCAGCGCCGGGATCAGCGCGAGCCCGGTGAGCCGGAACGTGCAGGCAAGCGCCGCGGCGAGGATCGCCTTGCCCGACTGCCCGGCCCTGGCGTAGTAGAGGCTCGCGGCGGCGGACGCGAGAAACGTGCTCTCGCTGAACGGCGCGATGAAAAAGAGCGCCGTCGGCGCCAGGGCGATCAGCCACACCGAGAATGTCGATGCCGCCCGGTCGCGCTCTCCCATCACGAGTCGGGCGAGGTACCAGAGCGCGATCGTCTCGGCGACGGCATTGACGAGCCACGCCGAAATCACGTCGTCTCGCACGATGAACATGACGGCGCGGACGACCAGTGGAAACCCCGGAAGAAACGCGTCGCGATAGTCGAGATGTGCCGGGTAGCCATGGGTGGCAATCGACATGAAGCTGATCGCGTCCCACGAGACCAGGTGATCGTGCAGCCCTGTCAGCAATGGCGTTCCCGGGAAATCGAGGGCGAGCACCGCGATGAACACGCCGAGCCAGAGCAGCCGCGAGAGCGCGACTGCCGCAAGCGCCGTCCCCCACAGCGATGCCGGCCCGCGGGTCACGCGGGCGGTTCGAGCCCGTCGAGCATCGCCGGGTTGTTGCGCAGCTCCCACAGCTCGCGGAATGCGCGCAGCACGACGTGGATGTCGGCGCCGGTCGCGCGTCCGGTCGTGCGCGGATAGTGATGCACGCCCACGTCCATGAGCCGGTAGCCGCTGCGGTGCGCACGCACCAGCAACTCGGTGGACACGAGCGCTCCGTCAGCGCGCAACCCCTGACCGACAGCGCGCGGGAAGAGCTTGAACGCGCAGTTGACATCGCGCGTCGTGGGGCCGAACCCGAGCCGGACGAGCGCGAAGAATGCCTTGTGATACAAGCGCCGAACCCACGTGTCGCGGCGCCGGATCCGGTACCCGCAGATGACCCTGTCCGGTCCGTACAGGGCCAGGAGACGTTCGATCTCGATCGGGTCGAACTGGCCGTCACTGTCCATCAGGAAGATCGCGTCTCGCGTGGCCGCATCGAACCCGGTGCGCAGCGCCGCACCGTAACCGCGATTGTGCGGGTGCGAGATCACACGCAGGCGCGCGCCCAGGCCGCCGGCGCNNTGCCGTCGTCGACGACCAGGATCTCGAAATCGACGACGCCCAGCTCGGTCAGAGCCGCGCTGGTTCGCCGCACCGTCTCGGCGATCACCGCCTCCTCGTTGTATGCGGGCAGCACTGCGCTCACCGACGGATGGACGCGCGTCACCGTCACGTGGTCGCTCACGTCAATTCCTGCCGCGGACGTCGTAGATGGTGATGTGGTCCGTGCGGGCGACCACCGGAAGACCCTGGTCCGCCCACCAGCTGATGCCTTCGTCGGGATCGATCGCACCCGGGTCGGTGAGCCGGTCGTCGATCTCGACGTAGCTGATGTCGTACTTGTGCAGCAGGGCGAACACCGGGCAGGTCGCCTCGTCGGCGGCGCACCCGGTATACATTTTCTGCACGTCCGAGTAGCGGGTCTCGAAGCTGATGCCGTAGCTCCACAGCCAGCCGCCATAGCCCATCACGCCAACCCGGCCGGCAACCGCCAGCACCGGATCGTTGGGGCGGCCGAAGGTGAGAAACACCGAACCCTTGGGCGTCACGCGATCGATTGTCGATGCAAGCTGCAGTTCCTGCGTGTTCGCAATCGTGTACGGACCTGTGATGGAGTCCTGCGGGGGCGTCCAGGGAAGCAGGCGGAGCACCACGAGCAATCCGGTGAGGAGCACCGGAGCGACAAGGACGATCGCCGCCACCCGCGGCCATGCTCCCCGCCACCAGTTGGCAGCGAGTGCCCCGATCAGCAGTGCGATGACCAGGTACCAGTACACGAGCAGCTTGGTGTTGTCCCAGTTCCAGGACTGGAACACGACCAGGTTGCACGCGGCAAAGATGATCAGCGCGCCAAGCGTGAGCTCGAGCAATGGCACCGGCAGTGCGCTGGTGACCACCCGGCCAACCCTGCCGCCGGCAAGACGCACCGCGACGGCGATCGCGACGAACCCGAGCAGGGGAACCGCGATCCCGAGATTGGCGACCCAGAATCCCCACCACTGCGAGGTGCCGACCATGCCCATCGCCTGGATCGCGCCGCTGAAGAGGTTGCCGATCGAGAGGCTCAGCCGTCCAGCTGGATTGACCGCGCTGCCCGCATTGGCCATCCATCCCGGCTCGAGCCACGGATACACGTTGGTGCCGTAGGGAGTCACGGCCGCGCCGTGCTGCGAGAGGACGAGCTGCGCGAGCCGGATGCCCCCGAGCACCACAGCCACACCAAGCAGGGCGAACCACTCTCGCCGTCGTCTGCGCCAGAGCAGGACGAAGAGCAGGATCGACAGCGCGATCAGCGTCTGGACGTGAACGATCGGCAGCAGTCCGATCAGCACGCCGGCGAGGGCGAAGGGCTCCCAGTTCCGGCCGGGAGAAGGAGCCCCCGCGAGCACCAGCAGGAGCACTGAGATCGCGGCCGCAAATCCGAAGAGCAGCGTGCGTTGCGGCAGCCACCAGGCCATGAGCGGCGTGTACCACTGCATGTTCGGCAATGGCGCGGTGCCACCGTCGGACGGCAGTCCGTCATAGGCGCGCGGCTGCGCAGCGATCGTCCCGGGAAGATCGTGCAGTGTCCAGCCAACAATGGAGATGCCGGTTCCCGGATGGCTCACGACGTACTGCAACGTGCACTGCGTTGCGGTGAATCCGTGGCTGGTGCACGCGTCGGAGAATGCGCCGATGAATCCGAGCCCGCCACCGATGAAGCAGATGAGCACCGCGATGACACCGGCTCCGGTCCCGAGTCCGACGCGCCGGCCGAGCGAGACCACCAGCACCCCGATGACCACCATGAGGATCGTGCCGGGGATCGCCAGGGCCAGACCCGGTGCGAGCCCGAGCGTCATCAACGTCGCCGCGTGGAAGTCCGGCAGGAACGGATAGAGCAACGTCGTCCCGCTGAGCAGCGGATTGACCGGCGGGATGTTGCCGCCCACCGCAAAGCTCGCCGCGGTGGTCAGGTGCTGCGACCAGTCCGCCCACACCGTGGGATAGCCCGCCTCGAGGCCGCCGGCGTCCGTGTAGACGGTGTGCGCGAAGATCGCGACGACGATCGCTCCCCCGCCGGCGAACGCGACGATCGACAACCAGGGGATGCCTTGCGCCCAGCGATCCCTCGCCTCCACCCACGACGCATGCCACGTCGCGCGTGGGTTGACCGTCAACAGCGATATCGCGAGGCCGGCTGCAAGGACGAGCGCCGGTCCGATCAGCACGGTGGCGCGGTTGAGTCCGGCGATCAGGGAGAGCCCATACGTCGCGGCGGTGCCCAAAAGCAGCCCGCTGGTCACCGCGATCGTTGCCCGCTCCGCCAGCGTGAGGTGCGTCCTCACGAGGCCAACGAGAGTCGCTCCGGCCGCGAGGGTCAGCGCGGCGTCGAGAACGAGGAGGAAGGCGGTCACCCGACGTCGACCCAGACCCTCATCTGTTGATCGGCGGTGCTCTGCGGCATGGCAGTCCACATCGGGTAGAAGAAGATGAACGCCGCGAGCACGCTGCCGATGACCGCGTACGAGATGGGCGCCAGCGATATCTCGCGCCGGCCGAACGGCACCTTGATGCGCCGTATCGCCGTGAGCGCGTAGGCAAGCGCGAGCGCGGTGAAGAGCAGCATGCCGAGTGCGTGATAGAAGAAGAGCACGCGCCGCTCATTTCCGGGCACCCACATCATCCAGGAGGCGACGTACCCGAGGATGATGAAGGCGGGCACGAATCGTCGCGAGATCACCGCGGATACCGCGACCAATCCTGCAAAGGCGATCATCCCGACATACGCAACCGCGAACCAGAACCCCGGATACGTGCGGGCGATCTCGTACTGCGACGACGGATCCATATGGAACAGCGCGGTGAATTGCGCTGCGGTGTATGACGTGTTGAAGTTGTTGGGATTGTGGTATCGCACCGCCGCTGAATAGATGATGATCATCGCGGCCAGCGACCCGAGCCCGACCAGCGCAACGAGCAGACGCCACCAGTTTGGGCCGCGTGTCAGCTGCCACAAGCAGAACAGCAGGGCGAGAATGGCGAGCCACCAGATCGCCGGGTTGCCCATGTCGGTGATCTGTTCAACCGTCCCGTTGGGCTGAGATGTCGCATAAAAGAGCACCGGGTGCTCCATGACCGGCCAGGTCAGCCACAACGATGAGTACGGATGGCTGTGACATTCCTCGGCGTGATATCGCAGTGATGCTGCGGTGATCTGCACGATGTTGTCGATCGCCTCGACGGGGTTCGGCACCGTCAGCGGCCCGACGTGCATCACCGGGACGTCGAGCGTCTTGGCCGTTCCCGGCAACCCGGACACCGCGGGGTCGCAACCGGTGAAGAAGTACACGTCCTGGTGCTGGATGGTCTCGTAGCGCGAGAACGAGGCGCCGAAGATGGCCAGGGCGATCAGGCCGGCGGCGACGTAATGCAGGATCGCGCGCGGTCCCGCGGCGTGGCGCCACATCGCGGCCTCGGCTCTGCCCGGTCCCGCAATGCGCCGCAACCACGGTATGAAGCCCGCGAGGTATGGGGCGATGCCGCGCATCACGATCAGGCCGCCGGCGACGATGAGCGGTGCCAGCGCGGTCAGCTTGGCGGCGAACGCGAGGCCTGCAACGCCCGCCATCACATACAGCGTCGTGCGCCACTGCGCACGCGTTCGGGCCTGCCAGTGCAATAAGAAGACGTAGTAGAAGAGCGCGACGAAGAAGATCGCGATGATGTCAATGACGCCGGTGCGCGACTCCACGAATGCGAGCCCGTCGAAGCAGATGAAGGTGGCGGTGACCACCGCGAAGAAGCGGTCGCGCCGGAGGCGCAGCGCCACCAGGTACATCATCCCGACGAGCAGGCTGCCGAAGAGGGTCGTGCTCAACCGCCAGCTCCAGCTGTTGAACCCGAAGAAGGCGATCGGCGGCGCCATGAGGATCTTGGCCAGCGGTGGCTCAGGGTCGAAGTACGACTCCGCCGGCTGGCGGAGGTCTTTCGCGGCGTCCACCGGGAAATAGACCTCGTCGAAGACGTAACCGCAGACGTTGATGTCGATGTGGCTGACTTTCACCCCGTCCACGACGCCGGGCGGCCCGACTGGGACGGTGGTGCATTCGGCGCTCGAACCCGTGGTCGTCGGGTACCCGACCCCGAGCGCTGTGATGGTCCCCCCGCCGCTCAGGAAGTTGGGGAAGATCGGGCTTGCGAAGCGGAGCCCGAAGGCCACGAGCACGAGGACGATGACGGCGATGACGTCGAACCGGCCGAGATCGAGGAACCCCCGAAGACCAGCCCGGACCAGTGGCTGCCCGCCATCCGACTCGAGGTTGGTAGGCTCTGAGTTCACGACTTCGGTTGGCATCTATTTACAAGAATTGGGAGTTCCTTTACTGCTATCCTGATATCCGAGGGTTACAGTCAAGGCCGCAGTCCGCAGGCTGCCATGTTTGAAACTCATTCCCTTCCTGAAAGGCCGGAGGGTTCCCCCTCCGGTCTTTTTTTGCCCATCGAGGCTCCTGGATGCTCGCGTTCGCAGACGGCGCGACCCAGGACAGGCAGTCACGCGAGGGATGCTGACATAGGCGTCAGCCCCGCGGACGTGTCCCCGTTCAGGCGGCTGTGGAGATCCGGGGAGCGCCCGCAGGGGTGATCGCCAGCATCCGATCGATGGCCCCCTTTGCCTGGGCGGCGATGACCGGGTCGACACTCACTCGCGGCGCCATGCGCTCCAGCGAGCGGGCGACCTTCTCGAGCGTGATCTTCTTCATGTAGGGGCACACCGCTGCCTCGGAGGCGGCGAGAAATCGCTTGCCCGGGGACTGCTCCCGCATGCGGTGCAGGATGCCCACCTCGGTGGCGACGATGAAGGTCGACGCCGGGGACTCGGCGGCGCGGCGGACCATCCCTTCGGTGGAGGTCACCACCGTTGCCGGACCGGCGATGTCTCCCGACGACATGCGGTAGAGCGTGGACGACGTGCATCCGCACTCGGGATGAATCAGCAGCTCAGCGTCGGGGTGTTCCCGGCGCATCGCATCGAGCTTCTCCGGGACGATGCCCGCATGCACGTGGCACTCCCCCATCCAGACGTGCATCCTGCGACCGGTGACGCGCTCAAGGTGAGCGCCCAGGAACATGTCCGGGCAGAAGAGGATCTCTCGATCCGCGGGGATCGAGCGGATCACCGCCTCGGCGTTGGATGAGGTGCAGCAGTAGTCCGAGAGGGCTTTGACCTCGGCGGTCGTGTTGACGTACGACACGACCACCGCGCCCGGGTACCGGGCGCGCCAGGCGCGCAGCTGGTCCGCGTCGATGGTGGCGGCCAGCGAGCAACCCGCCTCGAGGTCGGGCAGGAGCACCGTCTTTGTGGGCGAGAGGATCGCGGCCGTCTCGGCCATGAAGTGGACGCCGCAGAAGACGATGACCGAGGCGTCGGTGGCGGCTGCCTGCTGGGACAGCCCGAGCGAGTCGCCGACGAAATCGGCGATGTCCTGAACCTCGGGGCGCTGATAGTTGTGCGCCAGGATCACCGCATTGCGTTCACGCCGCAACTGGTCGATCCGCTCGATGAGCCGCGTCCGGCCCTCTGTCGCAACGTCCCGCTGTGCTGTGATCATCCCGCCACCTGTCCCCGCCTGCACGGGGTCTGTGGATTTAGGTCAGATTGACCTAAGCAAGTATAGCAGGCTGGGCGGACTGGCAAGGACAGGTTCGCAGGACAGGTTCTTCATCTACCGTTGGGGCCGTGACGGTGATCGGGGTCGTGGTCCGGCCGAGAAGCACCTTCGCCGCACTGGCGGCTTCGCCACGTCTCCCGCTCGGTTTCGCCGCCGTGCTGGGCAGCGGCGTGGTCGCGCTCGGACTGGGGCTCATCGCTGATCGTGTCGGCTCCGGCGGGACCTCGGGGCTGATCACGTCACTGCTGCTCCCAGTGCTCTTCCTCATCTATTGGGGTGCCGCGGCGCTGATCATCGATGCCGGCGCCGGACTGGCGGCTCGAGCAGGACGCTGGCGAATCTACCTCGCGGTCAGCGGCTTCACCTTCATCCCCTGGGTCGCCTTCGCGGTGCTGTCTCTGGTGGAGTCGGCGGCGGGCACAAGTACGGTCGCGGCGTCGCTCATCGCTTGGTTGACCCTGCCACTCCTGGCGTGGTTCCTCTATCTCACTGCCCTCGCGGTCTACTCGGTGTTCGAGGTGACGCCATTCGTGGCGCTCGCGCTGGCGATGCTCCCGGACGCGGTGTTGCTGTTCGTGCTGATCGTGCTGCTCGTCGCAGCGAGCCTCTGAATGACATCCGACCGGCCGCGATGAAACGGCTGCGCGAGCGCGTACCCGCCGGGGTGGCAGTCGCTGCGGTCTACGTGGTCATCGCCTTCCTGCTGACGATCGCGACCTGGCGTGCGCCGTCAACCACCTACATCGGCGAAGGTCCCGACCCGGTCCAGGCGATGTGGGGAATCGGGTGGGTGCCGTTCGCCGCCGGGCACGGTCTCAACCCGCTCGTGTCGACGTACGTGAACGCACCCGCAGGGATGAACATGCTGTGGGGAAACGCGTTCGCGTTCCCGATGGCGCTGCTCTGGCCGGTCACGGTGACCGCCGGCGCGACCGTCTCGTACGACCTGGCGATGACGCTGAGCCTCGCGCTCGCCGCGTTCTTCGCGTACCTCGCGATTCGCCGGTGGGTTCCCGGCGTGGTCGCCGCAGCCCTGGGCGGCCTCCTCTACGGGTTCTCGCCATACATGACGGCGCAGTACTTCGGCCATCTCGGCCTGGTCATGAGCGGCATCACGCCACCGCTCGCGCTCCTGCTCCTGGACGAGATCGTGGTGCGTCAGCGTTGCCGCCCGCTCGTCCTCGGCTTGCTCACAGCCGCCCTCACGGTCCTGCAGTTCTTCATCACCCAGGAGTTGCTGCTCACCGAGGTGATTGCCGCCGTCGCGGTGGTCGTCGTTCTCGCCATTTCATACCCGAACCGCGTGCGCGCGCATGCAGGCTTTGCACTGCGCGCGCTGTGCATCGCGGCCGTCGCCGCGGCGGTGGTGCTCGCGTATCCAACGTGGCTGCAGTTCTTCGCACCGGGACACCTGGTCATCCACGGCGCTGTGCACGGCACCGACACCTATGTGACCGACGCCGCGAACTTCATCGTGCCGACGGTCACGCAGCTGATATCGCCGCAGGCCGCGATCAACATCTCGTCGCATTTCAGCGGCAACGCGTCGGAGTGGGACGGCTACCTGGGGATCCCACTCATCCTGATCCTGGTGGTGGCGACAATTCGATTCCGGCGGGTGCCCGTGATACGGACCGCGGGCATCGTGGCCTTGATCATCGCGATTCTCTCGCTCGGACCCCACCTTCACGTTGCGGGTCATCAACTTCCGGTGCCGCTGCCATGGTGGATCCCCGCGCACCTGCCGGTGCTGGAGAACATCCTCCCTGCCCGGATGATGATCTATGTGTATCTCGCGGCAGCGATCACGTTCTCGTTTCTGCTGCGGGCACTCTGGCTGATTCGTTCGACTCCCGCGCTCAACGCGGTGGTGGCCCTGATCGTGCTCCTGCCCCTCCTGCCGACTCTGCCGGCGCCCGCGACACCGTTGCACACGCGCGCGCCGTTCACCTCCGCGCTTTCAGCGCAGGCATTCAACGGCGCCAACGTGCTGTTCGAGCCGTTTCCTGGCGTCGATTACCCGCAGGCGATGACCTGGCAGCGCAGCGTGAATTTTTCCTTCACGATGATCGGCGGGTATGTGATCGGTCCGTACGCGCCCGGCGTCCAGGCGTTTCAGCAGCAGATCCACGACCTGGCGGCACGGTCGGTCACGCTCTCGCCGTCCCAGCAGCTCGCACTGCTGACGGAATTGCGTACGTTCGGGGTCAACACCGTGGTCGTCGACCCAGCGGTCGTCCCTTCCGGTACGCGCTCGCTGTTCACGCAAATCATCGGCGCGCCTCCCGTCGCGAAGGACGGCTTTCTGGTCTGGCGGTTCGTCCCTCACTAGGCCGCGCGACTTCGACACCGATCGGTGACGACCGGTGACCCGTCCGGCGATTCGCGCCTATTCTGTGCCGGTGACTCCCGAACGGCCGCGTGGCGGCGCGCCAGTCGTCAGCATGGTTATCCCCACGCGCAATGAGGCGCGCAACGTCCAGCCCCTGGTCGACAGGGTCACCGCAGCGCTCGCCGCCACTCCCTTCGAGATCTGCTTCGTCGACGACAGTGACGACAGCACCGGAGACCTGCTCCTCGACCTGGCCCAGACGAACCCTGTGATTCGCTGCGTGGTGCGCCAGGGAGCCGACCGCAAGGGCGGCCTGAGCACCGCCGTCGTCGCGGGGCTCCACATGGCGCGAGGCCAGTACGTGTGCGTCATGGACGCCGACCTGCAGCATCCACCGGAGCTCATCCCGGTGCTTCTCGGGGAGGCCGAACGCGGCGCGGACCTCGTGGTGGCAAGCCGCTACGCGCCGGGCGGCAGCCACGAGGGCCTTGGCAGTCCGGTGCGGCGCCTGGTCAGCCGCGAGGCGACCGCGGTGGCGCGGGTGCTCTTCAAGGAGGCGCGCCAGAGTTCCGACCCGCTCTCGGGCTACTTTCTCTGCCGCCGCGCCCTCATCGACGGGATCGAGTTCCGGCCGGTCGGCTTCAAGATCCTGCTCGAGCTGCTGGTCTGCGTTCCCGACCTGCGCGTCGTCGATGTCCCGGTCACCCAGGCGGTCCGTGCCGAAGGGGTGAGCAAGGCGACCGCGCGCCAGGGCATCCTCTATCTCCGCCACCTCCGCTCACTGTTCTTCGACGTCCCGGGATCGGCCAGGCTCTGGAAGTTCGGTCTGGTGGGCCTGAGCGGGCTCTGCGTGTTCCTGCCGGTGCTCGCGATCCTCGTCGGGATCGTCGGGCTGAATCCGCTGGTCGCGTTCATCCCGGCATTCGGGCTCAGCGCCGCCTGGAACACCGCCATGAACTGGCGCCTCACCTTCGGTGACCAGCGGCGCGGTGGTGAGGGGCCGCGCCACTACCTCGAGTTCGCGCTCCTGAGCGGCTGCGTCATGTTCTGCGTCTTTGCCGTGCTCGTCGACATCGGCACTCCGAGCGTGATCGCCGGTCTCGCCGCTGCCCTGGTCGCGATGCTCCTCAACGGCCTGGTCAACCGCGCGCACCTGCACCACAGCCCGTCGATGTGGGCGTCGGTCGCCATCGATCACGGCGTGCAGGGCGGCCTCGCGCGTCTCGCGGAAGAGGTCGGAGCCGACCGCGCGTATCTGCTGCCGGCGCGGGGCGACGCATCCTCGGGGCTGCCCGAAGGTCTGCTCGCCCATGTCATCGCCCACCGCCGGCCGGTCCTGCTCACCGAGGCGTCGTCGTACCGCGCTCAGCGACGATCCAACATCGAGATGGCCTCGCGGATGCTCCTCCCGGTGGTGCGCGACGATCGCGTCGTCGCGGTGGTGGTCTGCGAACGCTTCGCTCCGGGCGGCTTCGAGGCCGCGGCGCTCGAGAGGGCGACCCTCGCGGTGGCCGCGATCGAGCCGCTGCTGACGGCAGCCTCGAGCGATCAGCCGGAGCGACCCGAGGTTGCTCCGGCTCGAGCCGCGCCCGGACCGGCGAGGTAGTTCCGACGGCGGCGGGGGCGTTCGTTTCCAATCGCGATCGGCTCGCCGTTCGCGCCCGAGCGTTGAGGCAGGTGACGCTTTGCGTGACCGGGGTCGTGGCCGCGACTGTGCTCCGTGGCGCCGTCGGCGCGCCGGACACCGCCGCGTCGGTGCCGGCCGGCCTCGTGTTCGCGCTGGCCCTGCTCACGGTGGGGGTCGCCGCGGGCTGGCGGCCGGGCCGGCCACGGGTTGCGGCCGCCGCGATCGGCATCGCGGGAGGCGGTGCGCTGGTCGGGACGTGGCTCCTCTCGCATGGCTCGACGGGTGTCCACGTCAGCCCGATCAACACGGGAATTGCGCTGTGGACACCGATCGTCGCCCTGGTCGCGATCGCCGAGGAGGTCGCTCTCCGAGGTGTGCTCTTCAATGCCGTGCGCTCCGGCTACGGCGACGGCGCTGCCCTGGTTGTCTCGACGGTGCTCTTCGCGGTGATGCACATCCCGCTCTACGGCGTCGGGTCGCTGCCGCTCGACCTCGCCGCGGGATTGCTCCTCGGCGGCCTCCGCATCGTCAGCGGCGGGGTGCTCGCCCCGGCCGTGGCCCACGTTCTCGCCGACCTGGCCGGCGGGTGGCTGCTGTGACCGCGCGGCGCGGCTGGGCGGTGGTGCTCGTGGCGATGTTTGCCCTGACCTTGGTCTGGCGTTTCCTCCCGGCCGGCTCGCCGCCGATCTACGACGGGGAGTGCATCGCCGACCCGTACGAGGCGCTCGGCACCAGTCCGGCTCCAAAGGCCGCCAGCACGACCTTCCCGGTGGCCGCAACCTTCCCCGCCTCGGAGGTGCTGACCGGGGAAACGCCGCCGCAGGCGCAGATTCTCATGGAGACCGGGACGTTCGCGAACTCGACGCCGGTCACCGTGAGCATCACCCCGGTGGCGGCGCCATCCATCAAGCCACCGAACGGCACCATTGAGGGGAACGTCTACCGCTTCTCGGCGCTGAACGCGTCCGGAATTGAGCTGGAGCCGACATCGGCGTCTGTCCCCGTGTACGTCATCCTGCGTGGCCTCACGTCGGCCCCGGCGCCGGTCATCGACCGGTTCAACGGCGCGGCGTGGACGCCGCTGTCCACCCTGAACGCCGGGTGCGGAAACACCTTCGAAGTGACCTCTTCGAAACTGGGCGAGTTCGCCGCGGTCAGCCCGGGAGGCGCCAAAGCCGCGCCGCCACCGACAAGTGGTGGCATCCCGGCGGTCGCCATCATCGGAGGCCTCGCCCTGCTGCTGATCATCGTCGTGGCCGTGCTCTTCACCCTCGAACGCCGGCGCAGCGCGACGCCCTGACCTCAGGATCGGAGCCGCGGAGTTCCGAGCCAGCTCTCCATCTCGACGAGCCAGCGCTCTCCCGGTGGACCCATGCCGGCACCCGGCACGCCGAGGCGCTGCAGGATGGTGCGCCTCCCGCCGAGCCGGAGCGTCATGTGATGCGGGAGCGCCGCCAGGTCCTGCGCCGCTTCCAGGGCAGTGTCCTCGTCGTCGGCAAGACCGTCGATGAGCCCGAGCTCCACCGCTCGCGTGCCCAGCCAGACCTCGCCGGTGGTGACCCGAGCCAGGCGCTCATCGTCGTAGCCCCGAGCCGCCCGTACCGCTCCGGTAAAGCGCCGGAAGATGGCGTCGACGAGCTCTCGCTCGCGCGCCTCGTCCTCTTCGGTGGGTTCCCGCCACGGCGCGCCGAGATCCTTGAACTGACCGGTCTTGGTGACCGCGACGCGCGCCCCGGCGCGTCGCAGCGCGTCGACCACGATCGGCCGGACGCTGATCACACCGATCGATCCGACCAGCGCGCTGGGAAACGCCAGCACCCTGGTAGCCGCGCACGCCAGGAAATACGCGCCGGAAGCGCCAACACCCTTGATCCACGCAACCACAGGTTTGCGTGCCGCCAGCCGGCGAACGGCCACGTAGAGCTGCTCGGACGCGATCGCCGTACCGCCGGGTGAGTCGATCTCGATCAGCACCGCACGGACCCGCGCATTGCGCCGCGCCTGGCCGAACGTGTGGATGAGGTCGTCGGTGCGCGCCGCGCCGCCGATGGCGCCACGGACCTGCACGACGGCGATCCGCCTGCGATCGGTGATGCCGGCGAGACGTTCGGGGAGCTTGCGCTCAGAGATCACCCATGCATGCTAGTCGGCCTGCACAAACCGGCGGCCTGCGCTTCAGTGCTCGCCGGCGCCCCGCGCGGCTTCGGCCTCGCGAAGCGTGGCGCTCACCGTCTGGCCGCTCACATCCAGGACCAGCCCGACGGTGTCGCCGTCGTCCCATCCGCAGACCGACAACGCTGTCAGCGGCGCCGGCCCGGTCGCCGATGAGCAGATGAAATCGCTCCCGTCATTGGTGGTGTTGAGTTTCTTGGCACTGTCGACGGTGACCCCCTGGGTCTTGAGCCCGGCGGCGGAGTCGGTGAAGAACTGACTGGTGGTGGACTCGATGTTCGGTCCCTGAGCGAGCAGCACCACCAGGGTTGCCCGTCCAGCCTGTCCGTAGATGCCGGCGACCACATGGGTGGCACCGTCCTGCTGCATCACCGCCTGCATCTGCTGTGTGACAGCGGCGGTCGCTGGTGTGCGCATTGCGGTGAGCGAGCCGACCGCGGCAGGAGTCGTGATCGTGTGATCGGGATGCGCCCGGCCGGTGAACCATTCGTAGCCTGCGAAACCGAGGATCCCCACGAGGATCACCGAGAGCGCGATGCCCAGCGATGACCGGCCGGAGAACGTGCGCCTGCGCGGAGCCTCGGGCACGTCCCATGCGGATCGGTCGCGGTCCGCGTTGGGAAACGTTCTCGTCTGCCACGCGGCTCCTGCTTCGCCATCGTTCTGCCCCTGCTTCGGCAGGAAGCCGCCCTCTCGGCTGCGGACGTTCCATCCGTTGCCGCCGGGCTTGACCGCGCCGGTCGCCGCCGCCGGCTCGGGACGGATGCCGATGGTGGGTGTCGAGAGCCGCTGCTGCGCGACTCCAACCGATGCCGGGACCGCCTCGAACGTCGGGGGCTTGGATTCGGGCGTCAGGCCGGCCGGCGGCGATGCGGGTGCCGGTGCCTGCAGCGCGGTGGGCTCGGACGTCTTGAGCGTTCGTGGATCCGGCGCGGTGCTGGGTGTGATGGGCGCGCGCGGGGCAGCCTCAAAGGCGAGGTTGGGTCCTCCGGCATCTCGCTCAGGCGCGCGCGGAGCCGGAGCGCGTTCGAAATGCGCCGCGTCGTCGACCTTCTTGAACGAGAGCGGGGTTCCGCCGCCCTCCTGGCTGTGCTCGGTCATGTCTCCCGTCCCGCATAGCGCGCGGCGTAGCAATCGAGATGATCTGATCTGAGCCTAGGCCGGGGGACGTACGGCACAGGGCATGTCAGGGCACTGCTGCCGGAGTGTCACGGATGTGTCACGCCCCATCCACGAGGTATGGCGATGGGCTTGCCGGTCAGCGGTAGTCGTGAGAACCGCGAAAGCCGGTCTCCCGTGGAGGCCCGGGATTGGCGATCGGGTCGCCGTCGGGGGTCAGCGCGGTGACCGTCTCGACGAGCACATTGACCCGTCCGTGCTCCACCTGGAGGCGGCCATCAACCATGAGCAGTGGATGCCGGCTCACCTCGAGCGTCCGCTGCACCACCGGGGACCGGAACACGAGATCGAGATGTGCCTGCTCGTCCGCCAGGGTGAAGAACCTGAAGCCACGCGCCGTCGACGGCTGTTGTCGGGTGATCACCAGTCCCGCCACGCGAATCCGCATGCCGTCGGCGAGATCGCGCACCTTCACGAGTGGCACGCAACCGAGCGAATCGAGGCGTTCGCGCATGAACGACACCAGGTGGGGACCGGTGCTCACCTCGGTGAGTGCGTACTCGGTGTTCACGCGGGTGCGCTCGTCCATCTCCGGCAGTTGCGGGGGTGGTGCCGGGAGCGATACCAGGGGTGGCGCCGGGTCGGTGCTCGGGTCGCGCGCCGTGTGCGGTGCGTCGCCAAGCCGGTTGCCTGCGATCGCGCCGCTGCCGCGTGGAGGTCCGGTCACCACCGCTGCGCCTGTGGACTGATCGGCAGGTGCGATGGTCGCTCTCCGGCGTTTCCGGGGCGGCAGTGACTCCTCGTTCTCCTGCAACATCCAGAGCAGTTGCCGGCGTGAGTTGCCGCCAGCCACCGCATCGAAGGCGCCGACCCGGATGAAGTTCTCCATCGCCACCCGGGGCAGCAGCGTGTACTTCCAGAAATCGGCCACCGAGGTGTTGGCCCCGGCAACCACCGCGTCATCGCACGCCGCTCGCGCCGACGGTCCCAACCCGCGCACGTATGCGAATCCGAGCCGTATCGCGAATTCCGCCGGCCCGATCGCTTCGACACCACAGCGCGCCCGGCTCCTGGTGACGTCGACTGGGAGGATCTTCACCCCGTGCCGCTTGGCGTCGTCGACGAGCACCGACGGGTGATAGAAGCCCATCGGTTGCGCGTTGAGCAGCGCGCACGTGTAGTGCGCCGGATAGGTCATGCGCAGCCATGCGGTCTCGTAGGCGGTGCGCGCGAATGCCGCCGCGTGCGACTTGCAGAAACCGAACTCCGCAAAACCGGCGACGCTCTTGAAGATCTGCTGTGCAACCTCCTCGCTGAGTTCGTGCTCGACGCAGCGACGGATGAAGCCGTCACGGAGCTCCTCCATCTCCAGGCGCGAACGGTGGCGGTTCATCGCACGGCGGAATCGATCCGCCTCACCGGCGGTGTATGCGGCGATCTCCATGACGATGCGCAGGATCTGCTCCTGGTAGAGGACCACCCCGCATGTTTCAGCCAGGATCGGCTCTAACTTGGGATGCAGGTAGGTCACCGGCTCCAGCCCCTGGCGGCGGCGAAGATAGGGATGGACCGCGTCACCCTGGATCGGACCGGGGCGGATGATCGCCACCTGCACGATCAGATCGTTGAAGCAGCGCGGCTGCGACTGCCAGAGCGATTGCTGCTGCGCGCGCGACTCGATCTGGAAGAGCCCGATGGTGTCGACCTTACAGATCACGTCGTAGACGCGCTGGTCGTCGAGTGGCAGCGCATCGAGGTCGGGCCGCTCTCCCGTGCTCTGCTCGATGAGGTCGAGGCACTCCGCGATCGCCGACAGCGTGCGCAGCCCGAGCAGATCCATCTTGATGAGCCCGAGATCCTCGACGTCGTCCTTGTCGAACTGCACGACGACCCGCCCCGGCATGGTCGCCCGTTCCACCGGCACCACATCGACGAGCGGCTCACCGGTCACCAGCATCCCGCCGACATGAATACTGAGATGTCTGGGTGTGCCCTCGATGCGACGGAGGATGTCGACGAATTGCTGCCACGCGCGGTTCGACATCGCGGGGCCCGGCTTCGACACTTCGACGGCCGGGTCCTGTCGTCGCGGGGGCCCCTCCGTCCCGGCTTCCGTGAACACGCCGGGCCGGCGCCCCCCCGCGACGCCACCCGGCCTCGTGGTGCTTGCGACGCCGTCACCAGCCGTCGTCGTTTCCACACCGGCAGACGCGAGTGTTGACTCCACGTCGGCCATGTACCAGCCGTCCGTGTGCGTGCCGAGCTTGTCGATCAGCGTTTCCGGGAAGCCCATTGCTGCGCCCACTTGGCGGATTGCCATGCGTGGGCGGAAGGTGACGACGTTGGCGACCATGCCGGTGCGGTCCGGTCCGTACTTGTCGTAGACGTACTGGAGCACCTGCTCGCGATGGTCGGTGGAGAAATCGATGTCGATGTCGGGCGTGCCCTGGTGATCCTCGTGCAGGAATCGCTCGAAGAGCAGGTCGTGCGCAACGGGATCGACACGCGTGATGCCGAGCAGGTAGGCGACGATCGAGTCGGCCGCGCTGCCACGTCCCTGTCCGGGGATGCCGTGCTCGCGGGCGAATCGCATGATGTCCCAGGTGATCAGGAAGAATTCCGCGAGCCGCGTCTTCTCGATGACGTCGAGCTCGCGTTGGAGCCGGGCCGCGACCGTGCGAGTCATCGGGTGGTACTTGGTCTGCACCGATTCCTGACAGAGCCGGTAGAGCACCGAAAACGGTGTCTCACCTTCAGGCACGGGATAACCGGGAAAGCGCACATCGCTGAAGTCGAGCGACACCTCGCATGCGGCGGCAATGCGCGCCGCGTTGTCGAACGCCTCGGGAAGATCCGGCAGCAGCGCGCGAAGCTCCGCCTCGCCATGGAGACGGTGCTCGCTGTTGGGTAGGAGCAGCCCGTGCGCCGCGGCCTGGTCGAGTGTGGTGCGATGGCGGATCGCGGTGAGCACGTCGAGGAGCGGCTTGTCGTCTGCCGTGGCGTGGTCCGGTATCGCACTCGCCACCAACGCGATGTCCGCGGCACGGGCGATCGCCGCGCACTCCGCAACCAGCCAGCGATCGGCGGGATGCAGGTGATTGCTCACCAGCATCGCCGTGCGCTCGCGCCCAAAGCACTCTCTGACCAGCTGCGCATGTCGCAGCGCTTCGCGACGATCCCCATGCACCAGCGCATCGACAACTGCGCTCCGTGACCCGCCGATCAGCGCGATGCAATCGTCCAGCTCAGCCGGATCAACATGAGCCGGTTCACTTTCAACCAGCAACGTTGTGGACGGCAATCCCGGCCACCCAGCAGGAAAAGGTCCCGCCGTCGGACGGAGTGAAGCGGGGCGCTCAGGTGGAGGCAACGTCGGCCGCTTGCGCGAGTGCGATCCGGACTCAGCCTGCCGTCGCAGCGAAATGCCGTCGATCTCGAGGCGCGGCTGACCTTTGACGCCCGCGAGTTGGGACGCGCTCACTGCTCGACACAGTTGTCGGTACCCGGTGCGGCTGCGTGCCAGCAGACGGAGGCGCGAGCCGCCGGCCAGTACCAACTCGGTCCCGATGATCGGATGGATGCCCTGGGCTTTGGCTGTCTGGATCAGCTCGACCACCCCGTAGAGGCCGTTGCGGTCGCAGAGACCGAGCGCGGAGATCCCGAGGCGGGCGGCAGTCTCGACCATTTTCTTGGGCGATGCGGACCCCTCCAGGAAGGAGTAGTGAGAGCGGGCGGCGAGTTCGGCAAACCCGGGCATCGGCACGGAGTGGCGGCTTGACAACTACTACAATTTTGTGTAACTATTCGCCGGGTCAGCCCACCACCACACAGGCTTTCTCCCCTTTCCCGGCCGCCGGTTCCCCTCAACCGGCGGCCACCAGGGAGGGGCGGCGCAACGTTCAGTCATAGCGACGCTCCCGATGCCACTCGCCGGTCTCGAGGTCCCGGTAGAGATCGACGCATTCCCCATCGTTGAGGAGGCAGCGCACGTAGTCGCGGCCCACCGGGATCCGCCACCAGTCGGTTTCCACTCGCCAGGTGTTCACCACCTCGGCCACCCGCCCCCACACCTGCCCGTTGCGGATCGCGACCGGCCGGCCGTCGGGACCGATGCGCACTTCGACGGTGCCCTCGAGCAGCTCGGTCATCGGGTGGCTCCCGCCGCGACCGGCGCCTCCCAGGTGAACCGCCGCTCCGGGAGATCGCCGGGATCGAGTGCGAGCCTGGGACGGCGAACCGTGGTGGCACCGAACCGGCTTCGGAGGCGCTCCGCCGTGGCGACCACCGCTTCTCGAGCGCCATCGCCGGGGCGGAGCAGATCGGCCTGGCGACCGGTTGCCGGGGACAGCCGGGTCACCCCGACGCGGACGGCGGCAACCGGCGCCTGGGGTTTGAGCTCGCCGAGCAGTCCGAGCACCGCCGTCCAGAGCTCCCCCGCATTTCCCGACGCTGCCGCGGGCACCACCGACGCCGAGATCGGCTCGGCCTCCTCGATCTCGAACACCACGCTCACCTCGCCGGCAGCCAAGGCCTCGGTTGTGAGCCGGCCTCCGAGCGCCGTGGCGCACTGCCGGACACCTCCGAGCAGGATCTCGAGATCCCCTGTGGCGCCGTCGAGCATGAGCCGTTCACTCCACGCTCGCTGTGCCGGCACCGGGTGGATTCCCCCGCTGTCCTCGCCACGCGCCAGCCGGTACAGCCGGAGACCGTCGGGACCGAACTGGCGCTGCAGATCGGCCGGACCCAGACCGGCCACCGCGCCGAGACAGTCGAGCCCGAAGGCCGCGAGCCGGGCGGTCACCGCCGGATCGACAGGCAGCACGTCGAGCGGCAGCGGCGCCAGGAAGACGGCTTCATCGCCGGAGCGAACCCGGCGGATCCGGCCGGGATGGCTCGCCCGCGCCGCCAGGCGGGCGACGAATCGCGATCCCGCCACGCCCACGGCGATCTCCACGTCGAGCACGCTGCGCAATCCTCGAGCCAGGGCGGATGCCCAGGCGGCCTCATCGGGAAACTCGGCGTGCCGGCCGGAGAGATCGCCGAACGCCTCCTCATCACCGGCTTCAACGGTGGGCGAGAGCCGGTGGAGCTCGACGCAGATGGCGGCGCGCAGCCGTTCGATCCCGGCGGGATCGAGGGGGACGAACACCGCGGCGGGGCAGGATTGCTGCGCCTGGCGGAGCGGTTGCCCCACCCGCACCCCGGCTGCCCGCGCTGCCGCCGAAGCGGCGACCACCGGAAGGCGCAACTCCGGAGCACCGCCGAGGATCACCGGTTCGCCACGCAACTCGGGATAGCGACGCAGAGCTGCCAGCAGCCCGAGATGCGGATGGCGAGCACAGAGAACGCGCACCTCAACCTCGAGCCGCCACGCCGGCCACATCCGGAATTGGCAGGGTGATCGGTTGCAGGCGCGGCACCACGACGCTGGGCAGGCCGACCACCTCGGCGGTGGCATATGGGCGTGGGTAGCGGAGGAGCACCGTGGCCTCGGCACCGGGCGCGCCGAGCTTGCTCTTGCTGGTGGTGAGCCGCACCCGCAGCCCTGCGACGTCGCCATTGGCCCGTTGCCAGCCCGCTGCCGCACAGACGAGCGTGAGCGAGGAGGCGTGGCGGAGCGGCGCTGCAACCGGAGCCGGCGTGGCGATGACACAGATCGCGCCGCGTTTGGCCACCGCCTCGGCAAGCGCGGCGAGGGCGTGTTCCCAGAGCGACGCCCGGGACTGCTCCCCGCCGAGCGCCACGCCAACCCACGGCATGCCCGCAGTCACCAGGGCGCGCGCCATGACCAGCCCTCGCTCCCACTTCTCGGGGCCGGGGGAGATCACCAGGCAGGCATCGAGATCCGCCCCGAGGTCGGCGAGGAAGCCGGGATCGAGCGTGCCCGCGAGATCCACATACCCGGTGTCATGCGAGCGGCTGGCCAGCGCGGCCAGCGACTGCAGCAGCGTCAGCCGGCCCGAGGGCCCGCGTCCGGCGGCGGCAAGCAGGGTGACTCGGCCGTGCGGCAGCCCACCCGGCGTGAGCACATCGTCGAGCACCGGCACCGCGGTGGACCACGTGCCTGCCTGCTCCGGCGATCCGCCACGGCGAAGTGCCTGGGGACCGTAGCGGGATCGAAGTGTCGCCAGAGCGGCGGACAGGGAATCGGGCATCGCTCCTCACTGGAAATGGCCGCCACCTGATGGGACGGAAAGCAGGAGCGCCGAGGCGGGACGTCAGTGTAGCGAACAGATGTTCGACTCGCAAGCAGCGCGTGGGATCATCGCGAGATGGGAACCGCCAGCCCGATTGCCACGTACTGTGAAAGCAGTGCTCACCCCGCTGAGAACCGTTCGTGTCGTCCTCGCGCTGCTGGCGGCTGGGCTCACAGCCTGTGGCTCGTCTCCACCGGCACCCCCCACCGCCCTCTCAGCGGTGACCAGGGCTGATCGGGCCGGCACACCTCCAGCGACCTTCATAGCCGTCGACAACCAGAACGGCAACCTGTCTGTAGCGCTCTACAACAGCAAGACCGCAACGGTCATCTCAAAGCTGCTTTCGGGAAGCCTTGACGGGATGAGCGTCGTCAACCTCGCGCTGGATGGGCAGGGCTTCCTCTGGGTGACATACAACCGCGGCCCCGCCTACGCGAACAGCACGCTCGGCGGTGATCCGCAGCCGAACTCATGCGCAAACGACGTGATTCGCCTCAACCTCGCGACCGGACGGAGCACCACTGTCCTATCGACCGGCAGCGATGAACTCGTCACGGGAGCGTGGCCGAGTCCGGACGGTCGCATGTACGTCTATGCCGACTCCGGCTGTGCGAACTCGTATTTCGACACACATTTCACCGTCGTCAACATCGCCACAGGTAGCAGTTGGACCATCGGAGCCGGCCTGCAACGATGCCATCTGCTCTCCGACCCCGCGTGGACGCCGGACAGCCGATCGCTCGTCGTCGCGTACGGGTCGTCGACCGGGGACAGCAACATGCCACTCGGTGCCTGCACACCGTGGACACCGGCCAGAGTTGTCGTTGTCAACGCGCTCAGCGCGCAGGACGGTCTTTCAGGTCTGTCCGCAGCGCCCGATCCGTCGTGCGAATTCCATGCCGTGACGGCGATGGCGACGGGACCGATCGGCTTGGAGCATTGCAATGCATCGAGCAACGACTCCAGTGGCAGCTACACCGACGGCCCCGCTCGCCTCGTCGTCTTCAACGCTCAA
Organism: Candidatus Dormiibacterota bacterium; assembly: GCA_003132525.1. Taxonomy (GTDB): domain Bacteria; phylum Chloroflexota; class Dormibacteria; order Aeolococcales; family Aeolococcaceae; genus Palsa-851. The sequence goes on from PKXZ01000100.1 coordinate 56,930, forward strand.
TTGCACGCGGAGTCGCGTGTTGCACTCGGTGAGTGCGAGGACGGGTCGCAGCTGGCCGCAGATCATTCAGGCTCCGCCGCACTGCTGAGTGCGTACCTCTACTGCCCCGGCGTGACCTCCCCGGTCACCAAGCTGTGGCGTTACTCGTCATCGAGCCTGGCACCGCTGACGCAAGTGCTTGGTGACGGGGCTCCGGTCACCAACATCACCTGGTGAACGTTGCCACCTCGATGAGTGCGTCCACCACCGCGGACGTGAACGCGTCGCTGCCGCCGTGGCCGGTATCGCCGATGACCTCCAGCCTGCTGGTCGTCCAAACCTTTGACAGACGCCATGCAGTCTCGAGCGGACCGCTGACGTCAAACCGTCCGCTGATGAGCACGCCGGGAATGCCGTTCAGGATGGGCGCATCGCGGAGCAACTGGCCGTCGTCCATGAAAGCGGCATGGCGCCAGTAGTGGGTCACGAGGCGAGCGAATCGAAGACGGAACTCCGGGTCGTCATAGCGCGGGTTGGGCACGTGGTCCGGGGCGAGTGACACGTGCGCGTCCTCCCATGCGCACCACTCCCGGGCCGCCCGGTCACGCACCGCGGGATCGGGATCGAACAGGAGCGTCGCGTAAGCATCGACAAGTGGCAGATGTCGGAGTCCCGGCGGCACCGCCGCGGCAAAACGGTCCCACTCCCGCGGAAAGATGCGCCCGACATCGTGGGTGATCCATTCCACCTCGCGACGAGTGGTCGTGGTGACGAGCGCCAGGATGAGGGCGCGGACGCGGTCGGGGCGCGCCTCCGCGTACGCGAGGCCAAGCGTGCTGCCCCACGACATACCGAGCACGGTCCAGCGCTCGACGCCGAGATGCTCGCGGAGCAGCTCGATGTCGGCGATCAGGTGACCCGTGGTGTTGCTGCGCAGATCCGCGTCGGGCTCGCTCGCCAGTGGCCGGCTCCGACCCGCGCCGCGCTGATCGAAGAGGACAGCGTTGTACATGTCCGGGTCGAACAGGCGCCGGTGATTGGGCCGGCAGCCGGAGCCCGGCCCTCCATGCAGGAAGACCGCCGGCGTTGCTTGAGGATTGCCGCAGCGCTCCCAGTAGATCTCCTGGCCGTCACCCACAGCCAACAAGCCGCTGGCGCTCGGTTCAAGCGCCGGGAACACCCTTGCTCAGCCGATGACCAGCCATTGCCGGCTGTCGATGAGCTCGCGCACCGCGTCCGCGTGACCCGCGTGAACGGCGGTCTCGGTGATCACGTGCAGCATCAATTCGCCGAGGTTCTCGAACCGCCAGTTGGGCCAGCGTTCCACCGGCCAGGCTGCCGGATGCGTATCGAGGGACCGGGCGTCGATGATCGCGTTCGCAAGTTCGATCTCGCGCCGGTAGACGTCAAACACGGCCTCGGCCGTAACGTCTGGCGGCACCACCCAGCCCGATGCCGCGGAGTACTCCCCGGTGCCGATTGATTCGCCAGCCATGATGACGCGAAACCAGAACCGCTCGACGTCGAGGGCCAGATGCTGGACCAGTCCCAGTGGCGTCCAGCCCGATGGGAGCACCGACTGTCGCAGCGATTCCTCGGGAAGGCCTTCGAGAATTCCGAGAACGTGATCTCGCTGGTGATTGAGGTACGTGAGGAGCGCTTCGCGCTCACTGGTCATCGTGGCTTCGGGCATGGCTTCTCCATCCGATCGACGAGTGTGCTGTGCGTTCGTTGTCGCGCTCAGTTTTGCGCAGTGGCAAGTGATGGTAATGAGACCCGGGCGACGACAGCCTGCGCCCGGTCCGACCATGGTCGTGCGCCGAGTCCTTCGAACAGCGCAATCGACTCGACGGCCGGCGTCGCGGCGTCGTCGGCGCGTCCCTGCCCTTCGAGCCATTCCGCGAGTTCGCACAGGGAAACGCCGTGCTCAAAGGGAGTGCCGAGATCGCGAAATATCGCGATCGCCGTCTCAAATCCGGCTTCAACGGCATGGTGGTCGCCACGCATCGCTGACAGTCGGGCGTCGAGCCGCGCGACCTGCCCGCGTAACTCAGGAGTCACCAGCCCAGGTCGGGCGAGCCGAACCATCTCCAGAATGGCGTCAGCGGAATCCAGGTCACCGAGCTCGAGGGCAGCCGCAACCCCATGTGCGATGGTGCGCTTGATGCCCATGTCGGGCAGACCCAGTTTTGGTATGGATTCGAGAAGTTGCTCTGCAAGTGCGAGTGCCTCGGCGTGCCTGCCTTCGGCATTGAGCAGCTCGGTCTCGGCTGCGCCGACACGGATGCGGATGTCGTGGTTGTGCATATCTGCGCGGGCCTTCTCCGGCTCGAAGATCCGGCGAGCACCCTCGACGTCGCCACGCCGGATGCGGATCGGAACCAACTCGACGACGCGGACGGCCGCCCATTGCAAGGATTCCAGCTCCTCGGCGCCCTGTGCCTCCTCTACGCACCGGACAGCCTCATCCCAGCGGCCGAGCGCCACAAACGGTGCGATGAGGCCGAGTAGGGCAGTGAGCTCGCGCGCACGATCTCCCTTCCGGCGCGCCAGTTCCAACATCGACTCGGTCAGCTCAATGTCCTCCCCATGGCGGTCCTGGTACTCGAGGTACACAGCGAGGTTGTTCCAGGCCCGAAAGGTCGCGCTCGCGAAGTCGCCCTCGATAGCGATCTCCAGCGCCCGTCGCAGTATGGTCACCGCCTCATCGAGCCGACCCTCGCGCCCGATGGAGACCGCCCTGCTGCTCAACGCCTGCGAGTACACCTCGGTCAGTTCCAGTTGCTGTGCGAGACGCAGCGCTTCGTCGATCACCGGATTCGCCTCGTCCTCGCTCGCGAGCGCCAGGAAACGTCCAAGCTGGCCAGTCACGAGAGCGAAGGCGGCGTCGGGCTCGTCGCCGGCGAGCACGCCGTGCGCACGTCGCGCGGTCTCGATGGCGAGGTCGAGATGACCTTGCTGGAATGCGATCTCGGCAAGTCCCGCCTCGACCCGCGCCGCTGAGTGCGACTGCGCGGACGCTTCGAAGAGCAGCTTCGCTTCGGTCATGAGCGATGTTGCTCGCTCCAGGTGTCCCAATTGCAGCGCCATCCGTCCGGCGCTTTCGATGAGCCCTGCGCGCTCATTCGGTGTCTCACTCAGTCCTGCGGCGCGCTCGAAATAAGCGCGCGCTTCCGCGGGTGCGGCGAGCGACGCAGCGCGCTCGCCGGCTCGAATCAGCATCTCGCACGCAAGCTCACGGATTCGGGGTGCATCGTCGGCATCGGGGGCGAGACGGTGGGCCTCGAGGTAGTGCGACGCCACCACCTCGACCACCTCTCCTTCGTCCCCTCCCCACGCCTGTTGCAGGAACTCGGCAACACTCAGATGCATCGCCTTGCGGTCTTTTTTCGGCAGCGTCTCGTACGCCACGGTTCGTACCAGGTCCTGCAAGAACGCGTACTGACCTCGCTCCGGTGAGCGGGGATCGGCCTGGACGGTCAGGACCTCCTTGGCGACGAGCGCCGCGAGGAGCGGCTCGATATCGCGCTCTGAAAGGCCCGAGATCGCTGCCAGCGATGCGGGGGTGCAGGTTTTGCCGAGGACCGAAGCCTCCTGGACAAGACGGCGCTCGGGCGCCGACAGCCCATCGAGCCGCGCGGCGATGAGCGCGTGCAAGGTCTCGGGAATTTCCAGATCGTCGACCGGACCGGTCGGGCGATATACCGAGCCTTCCTGGACGAGCACCTTGCGACCCAGCAGCATGCGCACCGTCTCCACCGCGTAGAGCGGCACGCCTGCGGCCCTGTCGAGGATCTTGGCGGTGAGCTCCGCGGGCAACCCGGGGACCAAGCCGGTCAACAGCAGCTCCATCGCCCGCTCCGGCAGTGGTTCCAGGGAGATCGACGTGGCGTTGCGTTTGGGTCCGGCGCCGGTCTCGAGCCCAGGGCGCGCCAGCGTCATCACGAAGATCGGGAACGCGCGTGACCAGTTCAAGAGATAGTCGATGAAATCGAGCAGTGACGGGTCCGCCCACTGCAGATCCTCGAAGACCATGACCACCGGGTCGCTCGCCGCAAGTCGTTCGAAGAAAAGCCGCCACCCGGCGAACAGGTCGGACTTGTCAGACGCGACATGCTCTTCCAGCCCAAGGAGATGCGCGAGCCGCGGTTCCACAAAGGTCCGATCGGCCTGGTCCGGAACGGTGCGCTCGACGACCTCACGGAGCTTCGTCATCGCCGACATCCGCTCCTCACCTTCGAGGATGCCGGCGCGTCCACGCACCATCTCGGCNNAGCGCCCAGTAGGTGACTCCCTCGCCGTACGACAGGCAGCGACCGCGGTGCCACCGGAACTGACGCTGGAGCCCGTCCATGTACTTGAAGAATTCCCAGCTCAACCGGGACTTGCCGATGCCCGCGATGCCGGTGACCCTCACGAGGTGAGCCTTGCCGTCGTCGGCACTTGCCAGGAACAGATCCTTCACCAGCCTGAGCTCGCGATCGCGGCCGACAAACGGAGGCTCGAGCCCTTCGGCCTTCATGAGACCGCCGACGCCGGCGACGACTCGGGCCGCACGCCAGAGACGTATCGGCTCGGCCTTGCCTTTCACCTCATGCGCCCCGGTATCCACGTACTCGATCGCCACCTCGGTCGCTCGCTTGGTGGCCTCGCCGACCAGGACCGTGCCCGGTTCAGCGGCGGATTGAACGCGCGATGCTGTGTTGACGAGATCGCCGGCCACCATCCCCTGACCCGTCGCGCCGAGGTTCACCGTCGCCTCACCGGTGAGCACACCGACCCGGGCACGCAGTTCCGGCGCACCCGTCTCGATGCCGATTTGGGTCACTGCGTCGATGACCTCGAGCGCAGCGCGAACCGCCCGTTCCGCGTCGTCCTCCTTCGCCACCGGCGTTCCCCAGACCGCCATCACCGCGTCGCCGATGAACTTCTCCACGACGCCGCCGTACCGTCCAATCACCGTCTGACATGCATCGAAGTACTGGGTGAGCAGCTCGCGCACCTCCTCGGAGTCCCGAGTTTCGGCGAGGGTCGTGAACCCGACCAGGTCGGCGAAGAGCACGGACACATGGCGGCGCTCGGTGAGGGCTGCTACAGGGGCAGCCGTCGCGCCGGCTGGCGTGTCAACCTCACTTCCCGCTGCTTCCACGATCGGGGCGCCGCAGTCGCCACAGAAGCGCGCTCGGGGCGAATTGGCGGCGCCACAAGCGGGACACGCAATGGCCAACGGACTTCCGCAGTCGCCGCAGAACCGGCGCCCGCGCTCGTTTTCACCACCGCACCTGGCGCAAATCAACAGGCAGCTCCTCGCTCGTCTCCGAGAGGCCCAAGCCTACGACTTGGACAGGGAAAAGGGCGCCCCCGCGAACGGAACGGCAGGCCCGGCGCGGATAATGACCACCACCCGCGCTTCCGGCAGCACGGCCGTGCGACGCCGCGTGAGAGGACCATTCCACTGCGGAGAGACGCAATGTTCTGCACGATATCGACCATTGCCGCCGCGACACGTTTCCCGAATGAGGAGTCGATCGCATGACTGAGATGCTCGCCAGCTACGCCGCCGGCGCCTGGTACACCGCACCCGACGAGGGCACAGTCGTGGTCGACGCGGCAACCGGGGACCCCGTCGCGCGTGTCTCGGCCACCGGGCTCGACACGCGAGAGATGGTGGATCACGCGCGGCGTGTCGGTGGGCCCGGGCTGCGCCGGCTGACGTTTCAGGCGCGAGCCGCTGCGTTGAAAGAGCTCGCGACGCACCTCGACGCCAACAAGGCCGCGTACCACGAGCTGTCCCTGGCCACCGGCGCGACCCGGCGCGATTCCACCGGCGACATCGACGGTGGGATCGGTACCACATTTGTCTTCAGCAGTCGCGGCCGGCGCGAGTTGCCTGATGGTTTTCTCCTCGCCGACGGCGACGTCGAACCGATCGGCAAGGAGGGAACGTTCGTCGGGCAGCACGTGTACACCTCGCTCCGCGGGGTCGTGCTGCAGGTCAACGCGTTCAACTTCCCGGTGTGGGGCATGCTCGAGAAGCTCGCACCCGCGGTGCTCGCCGGTGTTCCGACCATCGTCAAACCGGCGACGCAGACCGCACATCTCACCGCCGCGGTGATGCGCGACATCATCGCGTCGGGCGCATTGCCCGAAGGCGCGGTGCAATTTCTGTGCGGCAGCGCGGGCGATGTGCTCGATCATCTCGGCGGCGAGGATGTGGTCGCGTTCACCGGGAGCGCGACCACAGCGGCGGCGTTGCGTGGCAACGACGCCGTGACCGCGCGCGCTGCACGATTCAACGCCGAGACCGACTCGCTCAACTGCTCGATCCTCGGGCCGGACGCCACGGTGGGAACGCCGGAGTTCGACCTCTACATCAAGGAAGTCTCTCGAGAGATCACCACCAAGGCGGGGCAGCGATGCACTTGCATCCGTCGAGCGATGGTTCCCGAATCACTGGTTGACGATGTGATCTCCGGTATCCGCGCGAGGCTCGACAAGGTCGTCGTCGGCAACCCGCGCAACGAGACGGTGACCATGGGTGCGCTGGTGAGCCTGCACCAGCGCGACGAGGTCCGCGACGCGGTCGCCGCGCTCGGTCGTGCGGCTGAGACCGTGTACGGCGACCCCATGTGGGTCGAACCCGTGGATGCCGACCCGGAGCGCGGCGCGTTCATGGCGCCAGTGGTGCTGCTGGCCACCGGCGACCGCCCCGAACCACACGAGATCGAGGCATTCGGTCCCGTCACCACGCTCATTCCTTACGGGGCCGGCGCGGATCTCGGGGCGCTCGCTGCGCGCGGCGGCGGCAGTCTGGTCGGCTCGATCGTCTCCTACGATCCGGACTTCGTTCGCGAGGCGGTGGCCGGTGCGGCGCCGTATCACGGCCGCCTGCTCATCCTCGACCGCGACTCCGCCGCGGAATCGACAGGGCACGGCACCCCCATGCCGCAACTCGTCCACGGCGGCCCCGGGCGCGCCGGCGGCGGCGAGGAGCTGGGCGGCATTCGCGGCGTGCTGCACTATATGCAGCGCACGGCGCTACAAGGTACACCTGACGTCCTCACGGCAGTGACCGGGCGCTGGGTGCGCGGCGCGCGCCAGCGCGATCCGCAGGTGCACCCGTTCCGGATTCCCTTTGGAGCGCTCGTCATCGGCGACAGCTTCAATTCGCAAGAGCGCGAGGTGACCCTCGCCGACATCGAGCGCTTCGCCGCACTCTCCGGAGATCATTTCTACGCGCACATGGATGAGGTTGCCGCGCGGCGCAACCCCCTGTTTGGCGGCCGCGTCGCCCATGGCTACTTTCTCATCGCGGCGGCGGCGGGCCTGTTCGTCGAGCCCGAGTTCGGCCCCGTGCTCGCAAACTATGGCATTGACGCGCTGCGTTTCCTCAAACCGGTGAAGCCGGGTGATCGGATCCGCGTGCGCATCAGCTGCAAAGAGAAGTCATTGCGCGCGGGGGCAGGCTACGGCGAGGTGC
>PKXZ01000054.1:0-733 GCA_003132525.1 Candidatus Dormiibacterota bacterium
AACCGCCTCTTCGGCGTCGCTAACCTGGCGTCGCTGTTCGCCTCCGGCGGGTTCCTCGGATTGCTCTTCATCGCGCCGATCTGGCTCCAGACCGGCCGCGGGTTCTCGGCGCTGGTATCCGGATCCAGCACCGCCCCCGAGGCGCTCGGGGTGCTGGTGTCCTCACAACTCGTCGGTCGCCTCTACCCGCGCATCGGCCCTCGCCGCCTCATCAGCGGCGGGCTCATCGGCGTGAGCATCGCGACCTGCCTGCTGGCATTTGAGCTGAATGCAAACCTCTGGCTCTTCCGCGTCGTCATGTTCTTCGTCGGCGTGGGCTGGGCGTATGTGGTCATCTCGATGAATGCCGGGGTGTTCGCGCAGGTCTCGCCGCGCGACACCGGCCGGGCCACCGCGCTCTACAACGCGCAGCGACAACTCGCGTCCGCGGTCGGTGTGGCGACGCTCTCCACCATCATCGGAACGCAGAGCGGCGCTGCCGGTCTTGCCGGGAACGTCTCCGTCTTCCGCACCGCATTCTTCGCCGCGGCCGGCTTCACGTTCGTCGGCTCGATCATCGCCCTGGCCNNCCTGACCGGCGGCTGATCGCCGATGCGCCGGCTGGGCCGCCGAGATCAAGAAAGCGACAAGCCCGAGACGGAGCCCATATGAATGCGTGACCGAGCGAGGCGCAGGCGCTGACGCCGATATCGGCGAGTCCAGCCGATGCAGCGGCGATCAGCCGCCGGTCAGG
>PKXZ01000054.1:775-38481 GCA_003132525.1 Candidatus Dormiibacterota bacterium
TACACCTTGATGCCCCCGTCGACGTCGACGACCTGGTCGTCTTCGCGCGGCGGATTCTCATCCAGGCCCATCCCGTACGAGAAGCCGGAGCATCCACCGGACTGGATGAAGACCCGAAGTCCGAGTGCGCGATCGGCCGGCTGGTCGGCGATGAGGCCCTTGAGCTGCTCACGGGCGGCGTCGGAGATCGTGACGATGGACGGAGAGGTAATTGCCATGGTGTTGACAATCATACGTCACGCTCCCTTCGGGGAAACCCCGCCACTGGTCCGAGACCCCTCCGCGACGGGCGCTCGACGCGAGATGGGCACGCCGAAGAGGCCGGGGACGTCGGGCTCGCCGGCATGCATGAGGTTGGCCGCCCCGCCCAGGAGGATGAACTCCGCCAGGAAATACAGCCAGCTGGCGAGCAGGAAGAACAGCGCGAGTGCCGCTCCGTAGGTCGAGAAGCCCTTGGCGATGTGCGTGTAGAAGGGCCAGAGCAGGGTCAGCACCTCCATGGCGGTGCCGGCNNACCAGACGATCAGCCCCACGATCGGGTCAAAGAGCCAGCCCAGCCCGCCGATGTTGATCAGCGAGTTGACCCCGACCGTGGCAACCAGCGACACGACGAACAGGATGGTCATCACCAGCGCCATGGCCCGTTGCCGCAAGAAGCTCCGCTGTCGAGCCCCGATCACCATGCCGAGCGAGAACTCCATCGACGTGAACAGGCTGCTGCCGCTCCAGAGCAGACCGACAACGCCCACGATGCCGAAGAGTCCCGAGTAGTGGTGAACGCTGGCGAACGCCGACTTCAGCTCAGGAGCTGCGGCCTTCGGGAAGAACGCGAGGATTGCGAGCAGCACGCTGTGCTGTGCGCCCTGTGATTGGGTCGCGAACCCGAGGATCGCGAGCAGCCCCAGGATCAGGGGAAACATGCTGAGGAAGGCGTTGAATGCCAGGCCCGACGCGTAGTTGCCCGCCTGGCTCGAACCGAATACTGCAATCAACCGCCCGGGATACGTGTGTCCCGCCCACGTGGCGATCGATGCGATGCGTTGCTTCACGCGATCAGATTGACATGAGGTACCGGACGGCGCGACGCTAATCGGTCGCTGCGGTGCTCGCGGCTTCCGCGACATAGCGCGGGAGGTGCACGTCGTCCGAGCCCGCAAATCGCATCGCGCCGGCGACCAGGTGATGGCCGGCGACCTCGTCGATGAGCCGGAGCATCTCCTGGCAGATCTGCCGGTAGCTCGGGTGACCCTGTGGCGATGTGCGCAGCTCGACCATGTGCATCGCCTCGCGCGCGTTGAGCTTGATCAGATAACGCATGCGGTGACCAAGGGTCACGAGGTAGCCGGCCTGCTGCGGGAAGGCATCGACGATCTCGCGGTATGCGGCTTCGGCCTCGCGAACGGCGACATGCCATCGCTCTCCGAGCCCTGCGTCGACGATCGCGTCCGGCACCTCATAGCCGAGTGACGGGGTCAGCTCCTGCCACTGCACCGTGAGCATGCGATGGCGTTGCAGGTCGCGGAACGCGCCGTAGTCGGAGATGACCTCGAAGGTGTAGTCGCAGTGCTCGAAGCCGCGTCCGGGACGATGCCGCCGGTTGCCTCGATGCCCGACCGCGGCGGTGAACAGCGCCGCCCGGCGCGAGTCCGACAGGGGTCGCACCGCGGCGAGCAGGCGCTCCTCCGACGCGTGCGAGTACGGGAAGAGGGCGGAGGCAAGGATGCGCTCCTCGCCATCCCCGTCCCAGTCGACCAGGGTCACACCGGGTGGCCCCCACTCGGTCTCGGGCGCAAGAAGGTCGGCGTCACTCACGAGCGAGGCTGCGGTCTCACGCAGGTAGTCGACCCACACGCCACCTCGATCGGGGCGGTCGAGCCGGGTCAGGAACTCGGGGATCAACTTCTGCAGCTCGCTGTTGACCAGCTCCGCGTATGCCCGGGCCTCGGGCAGGGGATGAGCGCGCAGACGGAGGACGAGCTGCTCGTACGCCTGCGGCGAGGCGAACATGCCGACGTTGCTCACCGTCCCCGCCGGCAGCAGGCCCCGCATCAGGTCGAGCGCCAGCGCCCGGATCGCTCTTTTGCGCGCGCCGGCGTCTGCCTCCGCCGGCAGGGTCTCGTCGAGGTGCCTGGTGAGCGGCTCGCGCAACTCCGTGTAGGTGTCAAAGAGCATGTCCATCGCCCTGACGTAGGTCGCCCCGAGCGGCGACGCAAGCACGTCGCGATCACGGAGGTAGCGGTAGTGGCCGTCACGGCGGTCCGTGTAGGGGATGTAGCGCGTCGACTGTTCCAGGTAGGCCGCGAGCCGCCCCCACTCGATTGCCTTGGCAAGCGGCTGGGAGACCTGCTCGCAGGCGAGGTGCACTCCCGCCAGCTGCGCGACCGAGTCGTCGCCATACTCGGCGAGCACGCGGCCGAACAGATCCGACGCGCGTGCGCGACCGGCGTCTGCGGCGGTCGCCTCGATTGGGCCGGTGCCGGTGAGGAACTCGTCGACGAGGAGCCGGCGCAGGCTCTTCGAGCTGCGGCTGTATCGCGCGAACAGCGCCGCTGCGGTCACCTGGGGAAGATTGGTGAGGGCGAACACAGGACGATCGAGGTTGGTGACATGCGGTGCGAGCAGCTGCTGCTCCTCCGCGGTGAAGGGTTCGACGTAGTAGTCCGCGATCATCGACGCAACTCTACGGATCGGCGCGGTCAGCCAGCGCCCGGTGGAGCGGTCCGCGATCTCGTCTACAATCCGGGCCCAATGGCCGGTGCCGCCGTCCCGACCCCCCGCTTCCTTGCTGACGTCTACGAGGCGGCAAGCGAGTGCAACAAGTGCTCGCTCTGCCAGGCTACGTGCCCCGCCTACGTCGTCAATCCCGTGGAATGGGAAACGGCCCGCGGGCGCATCGCGCTGATCCGCGACGCGATGGAGGGCCGCCTCGAGCTGCGCGACATCGCCGACGGGCCGCTCTCCACCTGCCTCACCTGCGACAACTGCGTCGCCGCCTGCGCACCGCGCGTTCCCACCGGGCACATCGTGAGTCGCGCGCGCCAGGAGCTCCACGCGCAGGAGGGGTACCCCTGGGCGCAGTCCTTCGCGCTGCGCACCGTGCTCCCGCGACCAGGCGCGCTGCGTGCGCTCCACGGGTTCGCGCGCTTCACACGGCGCACTGGGCTGTACGGTCTCGCCCGCCGCACCGGGCTGCTCTCATGGCTCGGCACCGTCGGCGCGCTCGCCGAGCAGGGCGGCCCACCGCCGGACCGCACTGTCTACCAGATGCTCGGTGACCTGCCCGAGCCCGCCCAGCCGGTTCGCGGAACCGTGGCGATGCTGGTGTGCTGCCTGTCGAATCTCACGGCACCCGAGGCGACCGAGGCGACGATTCGCGTGCTCCTCGCGTCGGGGTACGACGTCCATGTCCCCCAACTCGGGTGCAGCGGTCTGCCCGCGCGCACGCTCGGCGACCGCGACGCGATGGTGGACATGGCAATCAAGAACACTGCCGTGCTGAACACGCTCGAGGTCGATGCGTACATCGGCGACACCGCGTCCTGCACCGAGCACTACCGCGAATACGGGAGCATCGCCGGAGACGATCGTCAGGTCGGCCCGCGTGCCCGGGAGATCGCGCACCACACCGCGCTGGCGAGTGATTTCCTCGATCGCAACGGGGTGCGCGGCGCACTCGGTCCGCTGCGCTGGCGCGTCACCATCGACGAGCCGTGCGCGCTGCCGATCGACGGTCCCGAGCGCGGCGCGATGCTGCGCCTGCTCGAGCAGATCCCGCACCTCGAGGTCGCGCCGCTGAATGAACGCGCGATGTGCTGTGGCGGCGCGGGCACATACTTCGCCCGTCAGCCGGAGCGCAGCGAGACGATCCTGCGTCGCAAGTTCGAGAACATCCGGGCAAGCGGCGCGGAGATCGTGGTCACCGAGAACATCTCGTGCCTGCTGCAACTTCGCGCCGGCGCCGCGCGGTACGCACCGGACGTCAAGGTGATGCACATCATGGAGGTCATGCTCGCCTCCCTCCAGGGTGCCGAGCGCCGCCGCGCAGTGCTCACCGCCTAACCGAGGGCGGACAGCACCTCGTCGACGTCCATGGCGATGCAGGTGAACGACGGCACGTCACGGACCGTGTGCGTCGAAGCCTCGCTGCCGCGCATCTCGTGCACGAGGTCGAGGAAGTCGGCCACGGAGTCGCTCTCGAACGCAACCACGAACTCCTGATCGTCGAGACCAAATGAGTACGTGGTGTTGATCTTCACGCCCGGATATTTGTGGCCCATGGCGATGTGCTCGCTCATCTGCCGCTGCCGCTCATCGGCGCTCAGCCGGTACCACGCGCGAGTTTTCACGAACGGGTATACGAACAGGTAGCGGCGGCCGGTGGGAGCGATCACCAGCCGGTTGCTCCTCCCCTCCTGGTTCTCATGCCGGTGCTTCTCGACATACATGCTCTGCTTGGTCATCGAGAAGTAGCTGTACGGCGAGTCCAGGTACGCGGCCATCCGGGTGCGGTTGAGACGGGAGGACAACTCGTGGAGATCGTCGATCCGCTCGCTGACCAGCCAGAGCAGGAAGTCGGCGTCGCCACGCGTGCCCACCGTGCTGTACGAGCGGATAAGCACTCCCTCCCGGTCGCCGATCTCGCGAACCAGCGCAGCCACCTCCTCACGATCGGCGGCGCGCTCCGTCGCGGGTCGCAGCCGCCACTCGGGACGCACGCGATAGAACGCGAAGCGGATGTGCTGGCGCGCAGTGGGCACCGGTGCGGTCGCATCGCGGACGGTGAGCGGCGCGGTCACCTCGGACATGGCGCGGTCATCGTACCCCGCTGCATCAGCCGGGAGGATCCGGGTCAGTCCCCGGCGTACGAAGCCTCGGCCAGGGCGCGCTTGCGGAGCAGGCGTTGCTCCCGGCGGACCCGGGCTTCCGCCTGGCGCCGCCGGTCTTCATCGGTGACCGCGATGACCTTGGCGACCTCGGCCGGTCTGCCATCCTGGTCGAGGCCCACGTAGACGAGGTGCGCGCTGGCCACGTGCAGCTTCTCGCCCGACGGGATCCGCTCCACATCGACGCGCACGCTGATCTCCATCGACGTGTGGTGCGCGTCGTTGACACGCGCGTGCACGGTGAGCAGGTCGCCGATGTAGACCGGGGCGAGGAAGCTCATCTCGTCCATGGTCGCGGTCACGACCCGTCGCCGCGCGTGCTTGATGGCGGCGATCCCCGCGGCGGTGTCGACGAGACGCATGATCGTCCCGCCATGCACGTAGCCCGAGTTGTTGGCATGCTCGATCTCCATCGCGACTGACAGGAGCGTCTCCGACTCCGACGTCGGTCGCGGTGTGAGATCCACGTTGCTGTACAGGCTGTGGCGGTCCTCGCGCGAGCGGATGAAGTCCATCAGCCGAGTACGTCGAGACTGGCGCGGACGAGGGTTTCGACGCCGACCGGCAATGCCGCTTCGTCGATGTCGAAGTACGCGCTGTGATGCGGCGGCACCGGACCGCGCTCGGGGTGCCCGGCGCCCACCAGGAAGTAGCACCCCGGCGCTCGCTCGAGGAAGCAGGCGACGTCGTCGCCGACCGTGATCGGCACCGCGATGTCCACGTGATCCTCGCCGACTGTGGCCGCCGCGGCGCGATGGACGAGGTCGGCCGTCGCTGCGTCGGATACGACCGGCGGGCAGCCCGTGCCCCGCAGGAACTTGGCCTCGGCGCCGTATCCGCTGGCCACCGCAGTGGCGATCTCGCCAACTCGTTGCAGCAAACGCTCACGTTCGCTCGGATCGATGGCGCGAGTCGTGCCGAGCAACTCGGCGGAGTCGGCGATGACGTTGAAGGCAGTGCCGGCGGTCACGCGGCCGATGGTGATCACCGCAGGCGAGAACGGCGACGTCTCGCGGCTGATGATCGACTGGATGGCGAGGATCACCTGCGCGGTGACGACCACCGGGTCGATCGTCGTGTGGGGCATGCCGCCATGGCCGCCGCGGCCCTGGATCGTCACCGAGAAGCTGTCCGCACTTCCAAAGATAACGCCAGACTTGACAGCAACTCGACCGGTCTCCAGCGGAGCCCAGAGATGGATCCCGAGCACGCGGTCGACGCCGTCGGCGGCGCCGTCGGCGATCATCGGCATCGCTCCCGACGCGATCTCCTCGGCCGGCTGGAAGCAGAGGCGCAGGCGTCCTGACCAGCTGTCGCGGAGCCCGACCAGGGCTGTCGCAGCGCCAAGTGCCACTGCGACGTGTCCATCGTGTCCGCAGGCGTGCATCACACCCTCGACCTCGGAGCGGGCCACGCGGCCGTCGCCGCGCTCGACGATGGGCAGCGCGTCCATGTCGGCGCGGAGCATCAATGTTGGACCCGCTTTCCCGCTGTCGAGGTCCGCGGTCACACCGGTCCCACCCACGCCGGCACGCACCGTGAAACCGAGGCCTGCGCTGCGCTCGGCGACCAGCTCCGCCGTGTGGTTCTCCTCGAGTGACAGCTCGGGATGCCGGTGGAGCACGCGCCTGGTGTCGGTGACCTCCTCGCGAGTCCGGTCCACCTCGGCCCGAATGCGAGCCTCGAGGTCCACTGCGACCCCGCTCACGACGCGGCTGCGGAGCCTGCGCCGGATCGGAGCAGCGCGACAGACTGAATCGAACCGTTGTTGACGACGCGGGTTGCGCCCGCCGCTCGCGCCCGGCGGCGGAGCTCCAGCTCACCGTGGTGTGAGAAACCGATGATCTCGAGCCCCGGTCGCTCGCCACGCAGACGCTGGATCAGCGCGAGCCGAGGCTCGATGGCGCTGTTGAGATCGATGAAAACCACGGCCGCGTCGGGGATCGCGTCGCCCTTCACCAGCACCGCATTGCCGCCGGCGCGGCGCATCGTGGTGCTCAGCTGGCTGGCGAACATGAGGTCGTCACTGACCAGCGCGACCGTGCCCGGTGAGCCCATGCCGCCCATCATAGGTGCGAGGGGCGCCCGCCCTCGGGCAGACTGCGCCACGCGGCCGGCCACCTGGTGAGAGACCAATGCCGCGGCAAAGGAGTGCGACATGGAGATCGGGAGCGTCGGGATCATCGGCGCCGGCCTGATGGGCTCGGGGATCGCCGAGGTGTGCGCCCGCAATGGGATCCGGACGCTGGTGACCGAGTCCGGACCCGAGCAGCTGGCCGCGGGTCAGCGTCGGGTGAACGCATCGCTCGAGCGCGGGCGCACGACCGGGAAGCTCTCCGACGAGGACGTCGAGCGGATCAACGGACTGCTCACCTTCACGCCGCGGCTCGAGGACTTTGGTGAGTGCGATTTCTGCGTCGAGGCGATCGTCGAGCAACTGCCCGCGAAGGTCTCGCTCTTCCAGCAGCTCGACCACATCGTCTCCGAGAACGCGATTCTCACGACCAACACGTCCGCGCTTCCGATCATCGAGATCGCGCGCGCAACCCGGCGGCCCGACCGGGTCATCGGCACGCACTTTTTCAACCCCGCGCCGGTCATGAAGCTGATCGAGGTCGTGCGCAGCATCGCAACGAGCGACGAGACCCTCGAGGAAACCCGCGCGTTGGGTGAGCGCCTCGGCAAGCGAATCATCGTCGCCCAGGATCGCGGCGGCTTCATCGTCAACCTGCTCCTGATCCCGTTTCTCACGCACGCGATCCGGCTCTACGAATCGGGGTTCGCCACGCGCGAGGACATCGATGAAGGGATGCGGCTCGGCTGCGGGCATCCCATGGGTCCCCTCCAGCTGCTCGACTACATCGGTCTCGACACCGCGATGTTTGTCTGCGAATCGCTCTACGAGGAATATGCGAACAGCGACTTCGCGCCGCCGCCATTGCTGCGCCGCATGGTGTCCGCGGGTTACCTCGGCAGGAAGAGCGGGCGCGGCTTCTACGAGTACTGAGCCCGGTCGATCGTTGCGTCAGTTGGGCCGATCGGCGGGGACGGGCGGGGGCGCCTGGCGCTCCTCGACGTTGAGGTTGACGGCGCCGATGCGGTTGCCACCGGTCCAGAACTCGACGCTGTACACGCCCGGCTCGCCGAACATCGGCTGGAGGACCGTGACCGTGGAGATGCTGATCTCCTGCCCGGGAACGAGCCTCGCCCCGGCCGCCTGGAACTGGAGGGTCACGGGCGCGAGCACCAGCTTGCCCTGCGCGTCGCCCAGGCGAAGCTCCACCTGGTGTGCCTGCCCGACGTCGGCTGCATTGAAGCGGAAACCGGCAACCACCGCGAAGCCGGCCCTGCCGGGCAGCGATGCCATGGAGAGTGCGCTGAAGCCACCGCCGAGCACGTAGAGCTTCCCGTCGGGGGGAACCACGGCGCTGTCGGCAAAGAAGGCGAAGCTCAAATCCATCGACCGGTACTTTCGCACGCGCGTACAGGGCGGAGCCGCGCCCGTGTGGGCGACCATTGAACGTGATGAGCGATCCGGCGCCACGCAACCTGCACGTCTTCGTCTGCACCACGGTCGGGCGTCACCACTGCGGCGGCCAGGGATCGGAGCACATCCTCCAGCGCCTGCGCGATGAGGTCGAGCGCCTCGAGCTGACGTGGGTGCGTACCACGCGAATGGGCTGCAACCAGCAGCATCACCAGGGACCGATCGTCATCGTCTACCCGGACGGCGTCTGGTATGGCCGCCTCCAGGTCGACGATGTCGACGAGATCATCGCCGAGCATCTCATCGGCGGCCGTCCGGTCGAGCGTCTGCGCATCGTTCCCGACGGCCCGTGGTCCGCGACCTCGCTGACCTGAAACGGGACGGCGGTGTAGGGTGAATCGCAGCATTTGATGGGCATTGGAGGCGAGACGGCATGGGCTACATCCGAGGATTCATAAACGGAGCGGCGGTGGGCACCGTCATCGGGCTCTGCGTCGCACCGCAGACAGGCGACAAGACCCGCGCGCAGCTCCGCATCTGGAGCGCTGCAGCGCGTGAGGGTGCCATGACCACCGGACGCGCATTGAGCAAGGCGGGACCCATGGCGACCGGCGCCGCGCAGCTGGTGGCAACTGCGCGCCATCGCGGCGAGCACGCCGCCAACGGCACTGCTTCGGGAAAGGGAAAGCGCGCCGCCGTCTAGGAACGCCGCGGCGTCAGGCGGACGAGCCGGCGGCCGGCGCTGAGACCGACCCGCCAAGGCCGCACAGCAACCCGAGCACCCCGGTGATGAGATCGAAGATGTTCATCACCTCTGTGAAATGCACGCCGGCGATGCTTCGTGTTGCGGTGTCGGTGTCCGGATTCAGGAACCCGATCAGCGCCAGGAGCAGGAGCACCACCCCCACCGTCAGGACGACCTCCTCGGCGACCCGCGCCGGGGCCCGGAAGCCGGCGTAGACCAGGACGCCTCCGATGACCAGGTCGAGGAGATCCCGCACATAGGTGAGGTGGAGTTCCATCGGCCCGACGTTGCCCTGCGGCAGATGGTGGACAAGGGTCCCCGCGTCCCCGGTCAGCAGGCCGCCGAAACCCACCAGCAGGAAGACGACCGCCCCGAACTGCGCGTACAGACGTGCCATCGACGTCAGACGTTAGCCGATGGGATGGGGAGCCAGCGAGCCGCGACCATGGTCACATTGTCGGTCCCGCCGGCTGCGAGCGCCGCGTCGCACGCACGGGTGAGCGACACGCCGAGGGGATCCGGAGCCGCCAAGATTGCCCCGAGCGCGGGATCCGAGAGCGGCTCCCAGAGACCGTCCGAGCAGAGCAGCAGGACGTCGCCCGGCGCGCCGTCGACCTCGAAGATGTCCGCCTCGACCGGGTCGCCCATCACGGCCCGCTCGATGAGGTTGCGCTTCTGGTGGTGCCGCGCCTCCTCGGCATTGAGGAGTCCGAGCCGAACCTGACCTGCCGCCCAGGAGTGGTCGTCGGTGATCTGGGTGACCTGCGAGCCGCTGATCAGGTAGGCGCGACTGTCGCCGACGTTGGCGACCGTGACATGGGTGCCCGTGATGATCGCCAGGACCAGCGTCGTTCCCGGGTTGCCGCCGATGGACTGGCGGGCGACGGCCACGCCGTCGTTGGCTGCGGCAACTGCCTGGCGAAGCGTCGTTGCGGCATCGGCAGCCGGGTCGGCGGTAGAGAGCACTTCCATGGCACCGCTCACGCCGGCCTCGGCCGACTCGAGGCCGCCCTTGTGGCCGCCCATGCCATCGGCGAGGGCGAGGACGGCGGTGGCGCCGCCGAGGCCGATCCGAGCGTCCCAGACGTCCTGGTTCTGGGCGCGTACGGGTCCGCGATCGGTGATCCCGGCGATCTCCAGCGCCTCACCCTCGCCGGCGATCGACCGCTCGACGCGGTCAGCGGTCACGCTCCGGCCCCGGCCTCGGCAGCTGCGGGATGACCGAGCAGGCGCTGCACCACCTCATCGGCGACAGCGACGGGATCCAGGCACTGGATCGTCTGCATCCCAAGTGCATCCGCCGCCTCGACGTTGCAGAGCAGGTCGTCGATGAACAGGCAGCGCTCGGGCGCAACGCCGAGCCGGGTGCAGGTCAGCTGGTAGATCGCCGGATCAGGCTTGCGCATACCGACCTTCGACGAGTCGACCACCACGTCGAAGAGCTCATCGACGGGGAAGAGCTTGGTGAAGATCGCCTCCCCCTCCCTCGAGATGTTGGTGAGCAGCGCGGTCCTGTAGCCGGCGTCGCGAACCTGGCGGACCGCGTCGATCATCGCTCCGCACGCGACCATGCCCCGGCCGAAGATCACCTTCTGGGCCTCGCGGGGGTCCACCGGCTCGTTGCCGGCCTCGACGTAGCGGGCGATCATCCTGTTGAAGAACTCGTCGTCGGAGATCTTGCCCATCTCGAGGAGATGCAGGTCATGGACCCCGGTGGTGAGGTGGTAGTGGTCGCGGAACTCGCCGAGGAAGAACGCGATCACCGTGAAGTACTCGGGTGGGACGTCGGTGCGGTGGTGGAAAAGGGGCTCGGTCATGACCCCGCCAAGATCGAAGATCACGCCGTCGAACTCGCGACTGGTCATAGTCGGCCGGGCGGTCGCCTGGTGGTGAGTCATCGCCTCCATTGTGCCTAACCGTGCCAACATCCCCGGTCATGCTGGTGCTGAGCAGACACGACGTCGAGGGCCTGCTCTCGGCACCGGCGATGCTCGACGCGCTCGAAATCGGGTTCCGGGCGTACTCGACCGGCCAGGCGTCGGTGCCGCCCCGCACCGCCGCCCGCGCCCCCTCAGGACTGCTTGGCGCGATGCCGGGGTGGGTGACCGGTCACGGCTTTGCGCTCAAGGCGGTCAGCGTGTTCCCTGGCAATGGCGAGCGCGGGCTGCCGACCCACCAGGGTGTGATCACGCTCTTCGACGAGCGCGAGGGGTCTCTGCTCAGCGTCATGGACGCCGAGCACCTCACCGCGATGCGCACCGGCGGTGGCGCGGCGGTATCCGTCCGGCTGCTGGCGCGTCCCGACGCCAAAACGCTCGCCATCCTTGGCGCGGGCGTGCAGGGCCACTCGCACCTAGCAACGGTGCCGCTCACCCGGGACTTCACGACCATCCGCATCTCCTCGCGTGACCGCGATCACGCCGCGGCGCTCGCAGCCACCGACCCTCGCTGTGTCGTGATCCCGAGCTTCGAAGAGGCGATCCGCGGTGCGGACGTCGTCTGCTGCTGCACTGACGCCCGAGCGCCGATCACGCGCCACGAGTGGTTCGGCCCCGGGACGCACGTCACCTCCGTGGGCGGCACCTTCGGGCCCGAGGTGGACGCCGACACGATTCGCCTTGGGCGCGTCTTCGTCGAGTGGAAAGGTGCAGCCGAAAACCCGCCACCCGCCGGAGCGCACGAGCTCCAGGGATGCGACCCGGCAAGCCTCACCGAGCTCGGTGAGGTGATCGCCGGGCTGAAGGCCGGTCGTCAGAGTGCCGCCGAGCTCACGGTCTACAAGTCGACCGGCAGCGGGTTCGAGGATGCCGTGGTGGCGCAGATCGTCTATGACGCCGCGGTCGCCGCCGGGGTGGGCACGGAAGTCGAGCTGTGACCCCGATCGAGAAGGTCGACGCGGCAGATCTGCTCGAGATCGCGAGGCTGCTCCAGCCGCATATCCGGCGCACGCCCCTGATCCCCACGCCCGGTGGTGGCTCCCTGAAGCTGGAGTCCCAGCAGCCGACCGGGAGCTTCAAGGTGCGCGGCTTCTTCGCCGCCGCACACCTCGTGGAGCGGGAGCGAGTGGCACGAGGGCTGCTCACCGTGAGTGCGGGCAACGCTGCGCTGGCGTGCGCATACGTTGCGCGCGCTCTCCGCGTCCCGTGCCGGGTGGTGATGTTCGACACGGCCCCGGCGCTCAAGGTGAACGGAGTGCGCGAGCTCGGCGCGGAAGTGGTACTGATGCCGCGCGATCGCCTGCTCGAATGGATCGCCGCGCGTGCCTGGGAACACGACCCGGAGGTGTTCATCCACCCGTTCGCCAACGAGGCGGTCATCAAAGGTCACTCATCGATCGTTGTCGAGATCATCGCCGACCTCCCCGATGTGGAACGTGTGCTCGTGCCGGTGGGCGGCGGCGGCTTGATCTGCGGGATCGCGCTCGGATTCGCGGCGCTCAAGCCCGATGTTCAGGTCATCGGTGTGCAGTCCGACGGATATCCATTGTGGCAGCAGGCTTTTGCCGCCAACGGACAACCCTCGCTCACACCTCGGACTATTGCTGATGGGACGTCAGCGCCCTTCGACCCGGTGATGTTCGAGCGTCTCGGTGCGCTGGTGCATGGGTGGGTCGTCGTGCCCGAACCCACGTTGCGCAAGACGATCGCGCGCTTGGCAAGCGAGGTGAAGGTGGTTGCGGAAGGAGCCGGTGCGCTGGGCTACGCCGCGATGCTCGAAGGCCGCTCCACGCCGCGCACGGTGGCGATCCTCAGCGGCGGCAACATCGATCCGTCGCTCCTCGCGGAGCTGCTCACCGAGTAACGGCCCAGGGTGGGTTCAGGACCCGCCGGAGATTGCGACAGGTCCTCCGCTCGAGCCGTTCTGCGGTGCCTGCGCGGGCAGCACGAAGCTCGGCTGCTGTTCGACGGGCTGCTGCTGGGACGCATTCGCGGTCGGATCTGCCGCTGCCGGCGTATTCGCGGGTGGAGTGGCGCGGCCGGGCGCCGTGGTCGCGGCGAGCACCGACAGCAGCACGGTGAATCCTGCCGCTCCGATGCCGGCGTAGAGCGTGAGCCGCCGCCGCAGGAGCAGGCTCAGATCGCGACGCAGGCGCGCTGAATCGAGTTCACCAGGGGCCATCCCGTGCATCGTAGCTGGCGAAACTTGCGCGACCGTGACCGTTCGGCCGCCGCATTCGCTCGGACGCCATTGACGAAATGCCATGCTGATGGCCCCACGGGGAGGGGTTGAAGGCGGAGCCCGGCATTGGGTGTTCGGTGTCCGTCCTGCGCAGCTAGAGTTGCAGGTGAGGTGGTGAGGGGGCTCGCGACGACAGCGTTCACTGGTTGCTGGCTGTTTGCCGTGACCGCATGTGGCGCTTTGGCGCCCAGCCACCCCGTCGTGCCGGCGCCGGCGGTCGCCACAGCGGTCCCGTCAGCTGCAGGCGCGCCATGCGCTTCGGTGACGACGACGACGCCGATGACCCAGGTCACTCCCGCGTGTGCGACGTTGTGGGCGTCCCGAGGCGTCAATGTCGTGCCGCCACTGAACGAGCTCGCACTTGAGCGAGTCCCAGCGGCGCCGGCCGTCGTCAACATGACCGGCGGTGCGGTCGCCGACGCCACCGCGCAGCAGTGGGCGGACGCGAGCAATCGGGACAGCGGCTGGTGGAAGTGGGCGCAGGGCCACGACCAGCTCTTCATGCTTCGCTACCTGGTTGGCCCGGCGCTGATACCGGCCGACGAGGTCGAGTCACTGCAGAACGGCGGTACCGTCGAGCAACCCGACTGCAATCTGTATCCGTTGAGCTGGAAGTTGTTCCCTGTCGGCGCCGACGGAAAGGCGTACTTTGCGCGCAAGAATCTACCGACCGACGACGCGTACACCTTCGTCGTCGTGTACTCCGGCCCTTGCAGCGAGACGCTGCGAACCTCGTCCGGCGCGGCCACGACGATCGTCGATTTCACTGTTGACACAACGGTTTTCAGCGCCGGGGTGCTCCGGCATGATCCGGTGCTCGGTGACATCTGGTTCGCCGACGCCGGGGGTAATTGCCAGGATCCGAGCGGGCCTCCATCGGCATGGTGCGAAGGGTGACACGGCGTTCGCGCCGCGTCGCGCTATTCGCAGGTGCGTTGTGCGCGTTGCTCCCGAGTGTGAGTGCAATGGCTGCGGGAGGCGGTGGTGGCAGCGGCGGGAGTCAGCCCGGGCCGTCGAGCCAGGGCACGGGCGCACTCACCCATGGCAAGCTCGTCGCCGGTGCGGGGGGCACGTATTTCCCGATCATTCCGACGAATATCGCGCCAGGTGGCTCCGACCCGCGCAACCCACTTGAGATCCCGCCTCCGGGAGTCAATCCGCAGGGGATGACGTGCCCGCAGTCGCATCTCTTCCACGTCGGCCCGGGCTCGCCTGCGCCAGGCGGTGGGATCGTCGCAGCAATCTCGATCCTTCCGGCGTTCACGAAGAACGCAGCCGGTGGCTACGACGGCGCGGACCCTCGGTTCGCCTACGCGATCGCGGGCGCGATTCCAGCCGGCGGCAACGCTGCCGACACCGCTCCGGGCAGTCTCGCGACCGCCGCCAATGTCGGCGGACACATCGTTGCCGTCACGGCGTTTCTGCGCACGCGCGGCTCATGGGTTGACGCGCAGCCGGTCGCCCCGTTCGGAGGGAGCTGCCAGGGCGCGACGTTCTCCTTCAGCCAGCCGTATCTCGCTGGTGACGCGCCAGCACCGAAGCCACCGGTGAGCGTGCTGGAAACGCCACCCTTTCCCACCGGTGCGGATCTCGCCGCCGCGCTGACCAGGTCATGGACCGTTGGTACCGTCGAGATGATCCCAGGACCCTTGACGACGTCGCGTACCTGGGTGCACGTGCCCACCTGCGTCTGGACCGATTCGACGGTGCCGGCCGCCCCCGATCCGTCTCACGCGCTGACCTCAACAGTCGTCGACGGTTACACGCTCTTCCTCCTCTACGACGTCACCGTGACGCCCGGTACGGTCGCGTGGAGCTGGGGAGACGGCACCAACAGCGTTGCGCCCGGCCCGGTCGAGAATGGACCGGCAAGCCTCCCGACGTACGACCCGTCGAGGCAACGGTGGACCGATCCCTGCGCTGTGAGCCACGACTACGCGGCTGTCTCGGCGGGCGCGACCATCACGGCGACGGAGACGTTCACCGTCACCATCACCGTCAGCTGGAGCGACGGCGTGGCAACCCACGTCCAAGCGGTCGCCTGCGACGAGGGCAGCGGAGGAGCGTGCCGGATCACCCTCGGTCCAGGCGACGGATGGCAGACCGGCCCGCATCCGGTCGACCAGATCGAGCCCGTTCCCTACCAGCCACCATCGCCAACGCCGTGATCCGCGCCCCGATCAGCGACTGAGCAGCGACCTCCCGGTCATCGCCGTCGGCACGGGAATTCCCATCGCGTCGAGCACGGTCGGTGCGATATCGCGCAGGCCACCGCCGTCACGCAAAGGCTCGTCGCCGGCGCCGCAGACGATCACGGGCACCGGGCTGGTGGTGTGCGCCGTGAGCACCGATCCGTCGCGGCGGTCGATCTTGTACTCCGCGTTGCCGTGATCAGCGGTGATGAGCATCCCGCCGTGCGCGGCGTCGACAGCACGTGCGATCCGGCCAAGACAGGTGTCCACGGTCTCGACCGCACGAACCGTCGCATCGAAAACGCCTGTGTGCCCGACCATGTCGGCGTTGGCGTAGTTGGCGATGATGAGTGCGTCATCGCCCTGCTCCAGATGCGCGACCACTGCATCGGTGATCCCCGCAGCGCTCATCTCCGGCACGGTGTCGTACGTCGCCACCCGCTGCGACGGGACCAGCAAACGGTCCTCGCAGTCAAAGGGGGCCTCGCGTCCGCCGTTGATGAAGTACGTCACGTGCGCGTACTTCTCGGTCTCGGCGACATGGAACTGGCTCAGCCCGGCGGCGCTCACCTCCTCGGCGAGCGTGTGCAGCACGTCCTCGCGAGGGAACGCCACGCGCGCATCGAGGTCGCGTTCGTACTCGGTGAACGTGACCAGGTCGAGATCGCGAAGCACCCGTGATCGGTTGAAGCCGTCGAAGTCCGCGTCGACGAGGGCGTGGGACAGCTCGCGCGCGCGATCCGGGCGGAAGTTGAAGAAGATGATGGAATCGCCGTCCTCGATGCGGACCCGCTGGCCATCGTGCAGGATCGACACGGGAGGCACGAATTCGTCAGTGACATCCAGCACGTACTGCGTCTCGACGTAGGCAATCGCGTCGGCGGCGATGCCCTCGCCGTCTCCGGCGATGACCTCGTAGGCGCGAGCGACACGGTCCCAGCGCCGGTCCCGGTCCATGGCGTAATACCGGCCGGAGACCGACGCAATCGCTCCGACGCCGACCCGGTCCAGCCCGTCCAGGAAGGTTCGAAGAAAGCCCACCGCGCTCGTCGGGGGCTCATCGCGGCCGTCGAGAAAGGCGTGAAACCAGACCGAGTGCAGACCACGCCGCCGGGCAAGCTCGGCAAGCGCGACTGCGTGGCCCTGGTGACTGTGCACGCCACCCGGAGAGATCAGCCCCAGGCAGTGCAGCGCGGCGCCGCGATCACGTGCACGATCCACCGCTTCGCACAACGCGGCATTCTCGTAGAAGCTGCCGTCATCGATGGCGCAGTTGATCGCGGCCAGCGGTTGAAAGATGAGCCGCCCGGCGCCGATGGTGAGGTGGCCGACCTCGGAGTTTCCCTGCTGCCCGGGCGGTAGCCCCACCGCCTCGCCACTGGCATCGACGGTCGTCTGCGAGCAGCGTTGCTCGAGCTTGTCGAGCTCCGGGGTCTGCGCCGCCGCGATCGCGTTGCCGTACGGGTCGGGGTTGTCGCCCCATCCATCGAGAACGACGAGCACGAAGGGCCGCACTCCGCTCATGCGACAGTGCTAGACGCGGTCACGAGTTCCGCTGCGTGCCTCTGCAGCAGCGGCGACGATGACGCCGAATTCCTCGGCCCGCAGGCTGACACCACCAACCAGCGCGCCATCGATATCGGGCTCCGCGAACAGCGATGCGGCGTTGGCAGCGGTGACGCTTCCGCCATAGAGCACGCGCGGCGATCCGTCCAGGTATCGCGCGCGCACGTGCTGCTTGATGTGGGCGACGACCTCCTGCGCCTGCTCCGGTGTTGCGGTCCGTCCGGTGCCGATCGCCCACACCGGTTCGTACGCGATCACCCAGTCGTCGTTGGATGGCGGGCTCTCCAGCTCTGCAAAGACCGCGTCGAGCTGACGGTCCACCACTGCGAAGGTGCTGCCGGCGTCGCGCTCGTCGCTGGTCTCCCCCACCGCGACGATCACCTGGAGGCCGTGCGCCAGCGACGCGACGAACTTCCTGCCGACCTCGTCGTCATGTTCACCAAAGATGTGGCGGCGCTCGGAATGGCCGACGAGGGTGAGGTCGCACCATCCAGCAAGCATCGGCGGCGAGATCTCGCCGGTGAAGGCGCCTGAGTCCTTCCAGTACACATCCTGCGCTCCGAGTCTGACGCCCGTGCCTTCGAGCACCGAGTGAATCGGCCACAGATGCGTGAACGGGGGGAGCACCGCGACGTCGACGCCGTCGATCCCCGAGACAGCAGCGCACACCGCTCGCGCCAGGGCAAGGCCCTCCTCCACCGTCGTGTTCATCTTCCAGTTCCCGGCGACCATCGGCCGCGACGCCGAGCCGCCCTGGGATTGGGTCAACGCCGGGCGACCTCGCGGTCGCGGAGCGCGGCGACGCCGGGCAGGGTTCTGCCCTCGAGGAATTCGATGGTCGCGCCGCCACCGGTACTGATAAAGCTGATCTTGTCAGCAACACCGGCGTCCTGAACGGCGGCGGCGAGGTCGCCCCCGCCGATCACGGTGGTTGCCTTGGAGGCCGCGACGGCGCGGGCAACGTCGCGTGTCCCGGCGGCGAACGCGGAGATCTCGTAGATGCCGAGGGGGCCATTCCAGATGATCGTCCCCGCGGTCGCGCAGTCGGCGGCGATCTGAGCCACCGTGTCCGGACCGGCGTCGACCACCATCCAGCCTTCCGGGATGGCCTTCCACGCCACGACCTGGGTCGGCGCGCCCGCCTCGACCTTCTCGACGACCACGCCGTCGACGGGAAGTCGCAGATCCGCGCGACGCGTCGGAGCGGAGTCGAGCAACCGGCGGGCGGTTGGCACCTCATCCTCCTCGACGAGCGACGTCCCCGTGCTCTCGCCGAGCGCGCGGTAGAAGGTGCACGCCATCGCACCACCGACCCAGAGCACGTCGACACGGTCGAGAAGATGGTCGAGCACGCCGACCTTCGTCGAGATCTTCGATCCGCCCACGATCGCGAGGACGGGGGTGCGCGGATTGTCCATGACGCCTCCAAGCATCTCGAGCTCGCGGGCCATCAACGTGCCCGCGACCGCGGGGAGCAGATGCGCGACCCCCTCGGTCGACGCATGCGCACGATGCGCGGTCCCGAACGCATCGTTGACGTACACGTCTCCAAACGCGGCGAGCTGCCTCGCGAATTCGGGATCGTTCGCCTCCTCGCCCGGTTCGAAGCGGACGTTCTCGAGCATCCCGACGTCGCCGTCGCGCAGCGAGGCCACCATGCTCTGGGCGCTGTCGCCGACCACGTCCGAGGCAAGGCGCACGTCCGCACCGAGCAGGTCGCTCAGGCGAGCCGCGATCGGCCCGAGCCGCAGGCTGTCATCGATCTTCCCCCTGGGACGCCCAAGGTGGGGGACGACGATCACGCGAGCGTTGCGGGATCGGAGCGCCTCGATGGTCGGAATCGCCTCCCGGATCCTTCGATCGTCACTGATGACACCGTCGCGCATCGGCACGTTGAGGTCCTCACGCAGGAGGACGCGTTTGCCGTGCACGTCGATATCGTCGATGGTTGCTTTGGAGACAGCGACCATCGTCTTCCTAGAGCCGGGACACGATCAGATTCACGAGGTCGACGACGCGGCACGAGTAGCCCCACTCGTTGTCGTACCACGCGAGCACCTTCACGGTGTGGTCACCGAGCAGCATCGTGGACGGCGCATCGAAGATCGACGAGTGCGGGTCGTGGAGAAAGTCCATGGACACCAGCTGGTCTTCGCTCACAGCGAGGATGCCCTCCAGCTTGCCGCTCGCGGCCTCGCGCATCTCGCCGTTGACGTCGTCGATGCTCGCGCTCCTGGAGAGCGTTGCGGTGAGGTCGACGAGGCTGACGTCCGGCACCGGGATGCGCAACGACATGCCCGCGAACTTTCCCTTCAACTCGGGGAGCACCAGCGCGACCGCCTTCGCAGCCCCGGTGGTCGTCGGGATGATCGACAGAGCCGCGGCCCGCGCGCGCCGCTTGTCCTCGTGCGGGGCATCGAGGATGACCTGGTCCTTGGTGTACGCGTGCACCGTGGTCATGAAGCCGGTCTCGATGCCGAACGAGTCGTTGAGGACCTTGGCGACCGGCGCGAGGCAGTTGGTCGTGCACGAGGCATTCGAGATGATGTTGTGCTCTGCCGGGTTGTACGCCGAGTGGTTCACCCCCATGCAGATGGTGATGTCCTCGTTCTTCGCCGGCGCGGTGATCACCACCTTGCGGGCGCCGGCGTCGATATGCCCTCTGGCCTTGACCGCGTCGCTGAAGAACCCGGTGGACTCGACGACGATGTCGACACCGAGGTCTCCCCAGGGGAGCCGCTGCGGGTCGCGCTCGGCGAGCACCTTGATCACGTGACCGTCCACTGTGATGCTGTCGCTGTTGGCAACAACGGTGCCGGGGAAACGGCCGAGCACGCTGTCGTACTTGAGCAGGTGGGCAAGCATGTCGGAGGTCGTGATGTCGTTGACGGCAACGATGTCGAGCTCGGGGGAGCGTTCTCTGGCGGCGCGCAACACGTTGCGCCCGATGCGGCCGAAGCCGTTGATGCCAACTCTCACTCCCATGCGAGGCAACCTCCAGTAGCCATTGATTCAGCGCCCTGCGGCGCGCGCTTCCACCCTATCACCGCCCTCGCCTGCCGCGGCGACCAGGCGGTGGAGGCGACCGGCCATCGCGGGCCGGCTGCACCCCGCGCGCTCCGCGAGCTGCGCCAGGTCGTCGTCCGGGTAGAGGGATCGAAGCGCGGCCGCCTCCCGCAGGGCAGGCGGGAGGGCCTGCCAGCGGACCAGGTCTGCCTCGAGCACGGCGATCGACTCCAATTGACGGACGCCCGCGGCCGCGGTCCTGCGGAGGTTGGCGGTCTCGGCGTTGAGGCGGCGGTTCACGCCACTGCGGACCTCGCGGATCACCCGCCCGGACTCGAAGGCGAGGCGGCCGGCCTGCGCACCGATGGAGCTCAGCGCCGCTCCGACCGCCGGCCCCGACCGGACGGTGACCACCCAACGCCCGCGCCGGCGCCTCGTGCGCGCGAGGACTCCGAGCACTGCGAAATCATCGACGAGTTGCTCGGCGCCCGGCTCGCCGTCGCAGCCGATCTCGAGATATGGCTCACCGTCAGGGCGCACCAGACGTCCAGCGCCGAGAAACGCACCCCGAAGGCGGCTTCTCCGGCAGCAGGATCGCTCCGACGGCGGCTCCAGGGTCGACGCATCGACACCCACGACCCAGTATTGCGTGCGCCTCGCGGCAACGACACGAGAGACGTGGGCGGGCACGCCGTCCGCATGCAGTGCCTGTATCGCGGCGCGCACCGCAACCGGGCGGGTCGTCGCGATCGATCCCGAAGCGGCAGTGGCGATCGCAAGACCCTCGACCAACGAGCGCCGGCAGCACGGGAGCAGCGGTGTGTACGGCGCGAGCTCCGCCACCACGCGCTGCGTGAACGAGAAGGCCGGGTCCGCTCCGGACTT
Organism: Candidatus Dormiibacterota bacterium; assembly: GCA_003132525.1. Classification (GTDB taxonomy): domain Bacteria; phylum Chloroflexota; class Dormibacteria; order Aeolococcales; family Aeolococcaceae; genus Palsa-851. The sequence continues at coordinate 21,719 of PKXZ01000054.1, forward strand.
CAAGTGCGCTCGGCGTCGCTGCGGCATCAGCCTGTTGCGGGCAACGCGGCGGCCCAACTCGCTTCGACGCGCCGGACGTGCGCAACCCCGGCAGGACCTCGCTTGCTCTCGTACACCGCGACGGCGCGCCCGGACTGCTCGAAAGCGCCGGGCTTGTCGCCCGACAGGTACAGCACTTCGGCGAGGGCGAGTATCGCCTGGGCCATCTCCATCGGCGCTTGCGTGGTTGCAGCCAGTGCCACTGCGCGCTGGGCGACGACCAGCGCCTCGTCGAAGCCGCCATCGCGAGCGAGGAGCTTGGCGCGGATACCGAGACCAAGCAGCTGGGTCAAGATATCGCCGGCGCCGCCCAGATCCAGGCCCCGCAACACCCAGTATTCGGCCTCCTCGAGACGACCGAGCGAGTACAGAGCCTCAGCCAGCTGGCAGGCCGATGTCGAAAGCCAGGCGCGTTCGCCCAGTTGCTCGAGCTGCTCTACGCCCTGCCGGGCGGCGCGCTCCGCAGCGTCGAGATCACCGGCCAGCGTCTCGATCTGCCATCCAGCCTGCATCACGATCGCGGTACCGGTTGCCATTCCACGTTCGCCCATAGCCGCAAGGGTGTCCGCAAACAGGGAGCGGGCGTCGGCGAATTTCCCGCAATAGGCGAGAACGAACGCATTCCATACGGCGAGAAACGCCTGGAAACCGCGGTTCTCCTGCATTTCGCGGGCAAACCAGACCAGCCCGTCATCAAATGGGATCGATCCATTGGCTACCGCTGCCGCTGCAAGTGCGTGGGAGCTGGTGGTCATCCATGGCTCATCTGCTTCGCGTGCATGCTGCCTCGCACGCATCAACGCCTCGAGCGAGGCATCGAACCGGCCTCGGTAGTGCTCGACGAATGCGGCTGCGACCTCAAGCGACGCCAGGGCGCCGTGGTTGTCGCTTTGTTCGATCTCCGGCCGGGCCCGGTCAACCAGTGCACTCATCTCGTTCTCGTACGCCTCAGGATCGACGTTCGTCCGCCATACCATCGCGATCAATCGCGCCTGCAGCGCCCGAACGCGCTGACCGGCGGACTCGAACCGCTCCGCAGCCCTGTCCGCACGTGCGATCGCGTCGTTCAGCCGGCCGGCCATGGCGAGTGCCTGCATGAGTGCTTCCTCGAGAGCGAACGCGATCTCCCGATCGGGAAGCAGAAGTTCCGCCCGCTGCAGCAGGTTGATCGTCGCGGTGGTGTCGCCGCGGTCCAGGGCGCGCCTACCGGCTGCCTGTAGCCTCTCGGCGCCGGTCGTCGCGATTGCACGGGCCATGTCGTCGACTGGCCCCAACTCGGCGCGATATCGGAATGCCTGTTCCAGGTGATACCCCGCGATCTCGTCCAACTCCTCGAGGCCGCTACCGTGCTGGATCAGCCAGTCCGCGAACCGCGCATGCAGCTCCGCGCGCTCGGCCTTGGGCAGCGAGTCATAAGCGGCGTCGCGGATCAGCAGATGGCGGAACGTGAACGCATCCTCGCCCGCGAAGACGGCACGGTCGGGTCGCAGCAGATCCTTGCGCACGAGGGTCATGAGGTGCCCAGCCACGTCGCGCTCTTCCGGCGCCAGCACCTCGACCGCGCCGCGGTGGAACGACTGCCCCTCGATCGATCCGCGCTCGAGCACACCGCGCTCTTCGGGGCGCAGTTGATCGAACCGTGCTGCGAGGAGCGCCTTGATGTTGGGCGGGACGATGACGTCGTCGCTCCTCGACTCCCGCATCAGGGCGACGATCTCCTCGACGAACAGCGGATTTCCGGCGGCTGTGGCGCGAACCCGGTCGCGCAAGTCAGGGGACATGCCGCCGTCCGCCGGCAGGAGTTCCTCGATCAGCGACTCGGTGTCGGCGGCGTTGAGTGGTTCGAGAAGCACCGTGGTTGCATTGAGCTTTCCCCCACCCCATCCCGGCCGCCGGTCGAGGAGTTCTGGCCGGCCCAGGCATAGCACGAGGATCGGTGCGTCGCGGCTGAAATCGCCGATATGTTCGATGAGGTCGAGGAGAGTCGGCTCACCCCAGTGCACGTCATCGAAGACGACCACCAGCGGCTTCGCCTCCGCGGCAACCTCGAGCAGCTTACGCACGGACCAGGCGATCTCGGTTGATGACGTGGTGACACTTGCGTCGCCGAGCAGCGCTCGTATCGGTGTGAGCACCGCGCCATCACGCTCCATCAGCGCTGCCGCTTCGGCGCCGGGCAGATCGAGCAGCTGCTTCACCATCGTGATCACCGGCCAGTAGGTGATGCCCTCGCCGTAAGAGAGACAGCGTCCGCGGAGCTGGGTCGCATCGATGCCGCCCAGGAACTCGGCGGTCAGGCGGGTCTTGCCGACGCCGGCCGCCCCGAGGAGGGTGAACATGCTGCAGGACCGTCCGTCGAGGACGTTCGCAAAGGCATCGTTCAGCATGCGGAGCTGGTTGCCTCGCCCCACCATCGGCGCCCCGATGGGGTGACGGGCGTCGCGCAACCCAGTCCCGAGCGCCACCAATCGGTATGCGGACACCGGCAGGGTCTTGCCCTTCAGCTCGAGTGGCGCGAGCGGTTCGACAGTTACTGCGTCACGCACCAGACGCCACGTCTCGGGGCCGATGACGATGTCGCCCGGTGCAGCCGCCTGCTCGAGCCGCGCCGCCAGGTTGACCGCGTCGCCGGTGGCGAGCCGCTCCTCGGTGCCGGTGACCACCTGCCCGGTATTCACGCCGGTGCGCACAGTGACGGTGGTTCCATAGTCGCGCTCCAGCTCGCCGTTCAAGACGCCCAGGGCATCGCGCAGTCCAACGGCCGCCCGCACGGCACGCAGCGCGTCGTCCTCGTGCAGCACCGGCACGCCGAACACCGCCATCACCGCGTCACCGATGAATTTCTCCACCGTCCCACCATGCTGCTCGATGACCTTGCGGGCGGCGTCGAAGTATCGACGCATCACATGGCGGAGGCTCTCCGGGTCGAGCCGCTCGCCCATCGCCGTCGAACCGGTGACGTCGCAGAAGAGCACCGTGACGGTCTTGCGCTGTGCTCTCGGGGCCGCCGCAGCCGTCAGTGGCGAGCCACAGCCGTTGCAGAAGCCCGCGTCCGCGGGGTTCTCCTTACCGCAGTTGGCGCACGTGTTCACAGCCGGGGATCTGGCACATCGACGTCGCGATGGGTCACGGTGACTGTGAGACCGTCATCCCGCAGTCGCTCCGCGAGCGCCTCGACAATCACCACGGATCGGTGCCTCCCACCTGTGCAGCCGACGGCGATGCTCAGACCATCCTTGCCTCGTTCCGCGTTGCGCTGCGCGGACCACGATATCAGGGCATGAGTCCGATCGATGAGCTCGCCTGCCACCTCATCCTCGAGCACGTAGTCACGAACCACGGGGTCGAGTCCGGTGAAGGAACGCAGCTCGGGAACCCAGAACGGGTTGCGCACCATGCGCGCGTCGACGACCCAGCCCACGTCGGCCGGGAGTCCGAACTTGAACCCGAAGGATGTCACCGACATCGCGAGATCCCCGGCCGAATCCCGCTGGCTCACAGAAGTTCCTTGACGCGCAACGCCACCGGCCGTGGCACCACGGTGGTGAGCTGCTCGAGTGGCGCTTCACGGATGGCGTCGATGCTGCCGAAGTGTCGGAGCAGCGCGCGCCGACGAACCGGGCCGAGACCGGGCACGACGTCGAGCTTCGAACGCAGCGCGGCGCGCCCGCGGCGGGCGCGGTGATGCGTGATGGCAAAGCGGTGCGCCTCGTCGCGCACGCGCTGCACGAGGAACAGCGTCGGGCTGTCCTTCTCGATGATGATCGGCCGCGCGCGACCCGGCTTGTACAGCTCTTCGTTGCGCTTGGCGAGTCCGAACACCGGCACCTTCGTGAGCCCTGCTTCGCGCAGCGCCTTGACCGCCGCGCTCAATTGGCCCTTGCCGCCGTCGATGAGGATGAGGTCGGGCAGCACTGAGAAGCTCATGTCGGCGTCATCGCCGCCGCCACGGGGTGCTCGACGCGGCCGCTCATTGGTGCCGTTCGCGCCCGCCGGGTCGAGCAGTGGAAGATCCGCATCCGGGCCGTCGTCGCGGGCGAGCCTGCGAAAGCGCCGGCGCAACGTCTCCTCGATGGAGGCGAAATCGTTGGAGCCCTCGACGGTTTTGATCCCGAAGTGCCGGTAGCTCGCGGGTGCCGGCCGGCCCTCCTCGAACACCACCATCGAACCGACCGAGTTGGTGCCCATGGTGTTGCTGATGTCGTAGCACTCGATCCGTTGCGGTGGCGCGGGGAGCCGCAATCGGGTTGCGAGATCGTCGAGCAGCGCCTCGGTCTTGGCGGCGTCGTAGTCGTCGACGATGCGCTGCTGGCGGAGCGCGACGAGCGCCGTCTCGGCTGCCTGGGCGACCAACTGACGCGCGTCGCCGCGTTTGGGGACGTGCACCTCGACAGGACCGCCCCGCTGCTCCGCGAGGAACTCCTCGAACACCGCACGATCCTCGATCTCGTCCGACACCAGGAGACGTCGTGGAACGGACGTCACGTTGGCGTAATACTGAGGAAGAAAAGCCCCGAGGCACGCGGCCGCATCAAGATCAGCGACGCCCTCGAGCTCGTGCGTCTCCATCGCCATCACGCGCCCCTGGCGGATGCTGAGCACGGCAGCCATGGCGCGCCCCGCCTCGACGGCAACCGCGATGCAGTCCTCGTCGGATCGAGCCCCGCGCAGCACCGTCTGCCGTTCGCTGATGCGCTCGATCGCGCGCAGCCGGTCGCGGAAGCGCGCGGCCAGCTCATAGTCGCGGTTGTCGGCGGCAGCGTCCATCTGATCGCGCAGCTCATCGTGGAGCGTGTCCGACCGGCCCTCCATGAACTCCTGGACCTGCTCGAGGATCTCCGCGTAGTCCGGCGCGTCGATCCTTCCCTCGCAGGGCCCCGAGCACCGTTTGATGTGGTAGTCGAGACACACGTGACCGCGACGGAAGATCTCGTCGCTGCAGGTGCGGAAGGGAAAGATGGTGCGCAGTGAGCGGACGGTGGTGCGCAAGGACTGAGCGCTCGTGTACGGCCCGAAGTAGCGGGCACCGTCGCGGATCACCTTGCGCGTGTAGTACGGCCTCGGAAACTCGGTCGCCCCTTCGGCGCTCTTGCCGCGCGGTTTGCGGACCTCCTCGCGCGCCGTCCCCGGGGCCACCGCGTCATGGACGCCGGGGCGGGGGATCTTGAGGTAGAGGTAGCTCTTGTCGTCCTTGAGGCGCACGTTGAAGCGCGGACGGTGCTGCTTGATGAGCGAGTTCTCGAGCACCAGGGCCTCGTGCTCGCTCTGGCACGCGATCACCTCGAAATCGAAGACGCTCGCGATCATCTGGTGCGTACGCGCCTGGAGCGCATCGATGCCCGAGAACCACGACCGCAACCGGTTCCGCACGTTCGAAGCCTTGCCGACGTAGATGACCCGCGCATCCAGACCACGCATGACATACACGCCGGGCCCGTCCGGCGAGGCGCGCAGGCGCGCTCGGAGCTGCGCCTTGTCATCGAGGAGGCGCTCTGCGCGCCGCGGGGCCGCCATGGTGGTCACAGCTTCAGTATCGCCGGTTAGCGAGACCCCTCTGCCGCCTCGAGCTCGGCGAGGAACTGCGTCTCGTCGAACACCCGGACGCCGAGCCGCTCCGCCTTCTCGAGCTTGCTCCCGGGTGAGGCGCCCACCACGACGGCGTGGGTCTTGCGGCTGACGCTCGAGGTGGGGTTGCCGCCGAGCGCACGGATGCGTGCTTCGGCGTCGTTCCGGCTCATCCCGTCGAGGCTCCCGGTGATCACCCAGGTTTGCCCGCTCCAGGGTCCTCCGCCACCGGCCGCGCGCTCAGGATCGACGCCCGCGGCGCGCAGGTGCTCGAGAACCACGCGTCCCTCGTTCGACGCGAACCAGGCGGCGACGTGTCCGGCAACCACCGCGCCGATCCCCTCCACGCCGAGCAGGTCCTCCTCCGTCGCGGCCGCAAGCGCATCAATGCTCCCGAAGTACGCCGCGAGGGTCTCGGCGGTGTGCTCGCCGACATGGCGAATGGCCAGCGCGTTGATGAATCGAGCCAGCGGCACACGCTTTCGCGAGGTGATTGACTCGACAAGCTTGGTCGCGGACCGCTCGGCAAAGCCTTCCAGGGTCAGGAGCTGCTCGGGAGTCACATGGAACAGGTCCGCAGGTTCGGTGACGTACCCGAGGTCGAGGAGCTGGTCGATGACCGCGGGGCCGAGCCCTTCGATGTTCATCGCCCCGCGAGCCGCGAAATGGATGAGCAGCTCGCGACGCTGCGCGGGACAGAGCGGGTTGAGGCAGCGCCGGACCACCTCACCCTGCTCGCGAACCAGCAGCGAATCGCACGACGGACAGTGGTCGGGCATCTGCCACGGCTTGGCATTCCTGGGGCGCTTCTCGAGGATCACCCGCACGATCTCGGGGATCACGTCACCCGCTTTGTGGAGCAGCACGGTGTCGCCGATGCGGACGTCCTTACGCGCCACCTCGTCCTCGTTGTGGAGCGTGCAGCGCCGGACGGTCGACCCCGCGACCAGCGTCGGTTCGAGGACCGCGACCGGCGTCACCGCACCGGTGCGACCAACCTGAACATGGATGTCGAGGATCTGGGTCTCGTGCTCCTCGGGCGGGAACTTGTACGCGATCGCCCAGCGAGGCGCCCGCGAGATGGTGCCGATCTCGGCCTGTTCGGCGAGCGAGGCGACCTTGATGACCACGCCGTCGGTGTCGTAGTCGAGGTCGTGGCGTCGCTCCGACCAGTGCTCAAGGAAGGCGAGCACCTCATCGATCGAGCCGGCGAGCTGACGGTGCGGATTCACGCGGAACCCGAGCGCCGCGAGCGTGTCGAGCACTTCGGCTTGAGTCTTGATCCTGCCGGGCGGATCGATCGCGTACATGAAGGTCTGCAGGCCCCGGGCGGCGGTCACGGAAGGATCGAGCTGGCGCACTGCACCGGCAGCCGCGTTGCGCGGATTCGCATAGCCGGGCTTACCTGCCTCCTCGAGGCGAGCGTTGGTCGCCGCGAACGCTCCCTTGGGGAGGTAGACCTCGCCGCGTACTTCGAGGTCGTCGGAGAGCCCGGCGTCGACGGACGCCAGGGTCATCGGCACCGAGCGTATCGTGCGCACGTTGGCGGTGACGTCCTCACCTTCGAGGCCATTACCACGGGTCGCGGCACGCACGAACTGCCCGCGCGTGTATGTGATCGACATGGCAAGCCCGTCGATCTTCAGCTCGCAGACGTAGCCGCCGACTTTGCCGATCGCGCGCTCGACACGTGCGCCGAAATCGCGCACCTCGTCGGGGCTGAAAGCGTTGTTGAGGCTGAGCATCGGCGTCCGGTGCCGGACCTTGGTGAAGTTCGCGGCCGGTTCGCCACCGACGCGCTGCGTCGGCGAGTCAGCGGTCTGTAACTCAGGAAACGCCGACTCGAGGTCGACGAGCTCGCGGAACAGATGGTCGTACTCCGCGTCGGTGATCTCGGGATTGTCGAGGACGTGGTACTGACGCGAGTGATACTCAAGCTCCTTGCGGAGCTCCAGGACTCGGTGGCGTGCCTTCGCTGGGCTTACCGCAACAGGGTTTCGAGTTTCCATGGTCTGATCAAGGCTCCGCGATCGGCCAGAGCGTCGCGTCCGCGACGGCGAAGATCTTGACGCCATGGTCGTCGAATTTGATGACGAGCTCCTCACCACCCCTGGTCATCGTGCTCTTGAGCACGGTCCCCTCACCATACCGCTGGTGGCCGATGCGCATCCCTTCGCTGAAACGCTGAGGCGCAAGCTCGACGGGATTCGGACGTGTCGCATAACCGACGATGGCCCGCCGAACGGTTCCCGATGCTCGGATATCGCCTAACGACGGTGCGCCGGGGCGCAACTGGACATCGAGCATCTCCGCTGGGATCTCGCCGAGGAATCGCGAAGCCTCCGCAAGCTGCGGCGTCCCATAGGTGTGCCGCCGGAACGCGTGCAGCAGATACAGCCGGCGGCGCGCGCGAGTGATGCCGACGTAGGCGAGGCGCCGCTCTTCGGCGATGCCCGCGTCGCCTTCCTCGAGCGCTCGTGAATGCGGGAGCAGTCCCTCCTCCATCCCGGCGATGAACACGACGCCGAATTCGAGGCCCTTGACCTGGTGGAGCGTGATCAACGTGACGCCCTGGACCTCGTCGCGCATGCTGTCGACGTCGCTGACCAGGGCCACGTTCTCGAGGAACTGCACCAGTCCATCGGGCGGCGGCACGTCGGCGTACTCACCTGCCAGCCCCGCCAGCTCGAGCACGTTGGCCCACCGCTCCACGCCTTCCTGGGTGCCGTCCTGGAGCATCTCGCGGTAGCCGGTCTCGTCGAGAACACGCTCGAGGAGCACGGGGAGCGGGACGCGCTGAGCATCCGAGCTGAGACGCTCCATGAGGGACGCAAAGCTGCGCAGCGCGGCCATCGCCGCGGGTCCGAGTCCCTCCTCGCCCTCGTCGAGCCGCTGGGCTGCCTCGAGCGGCGCCAGACCCTTCTTGCGTGCGAGCTTCTCCAGCTCGGAGACGCTGCGATCACCGATCTTGCGGCGCGGCGTGTTCACGACTCGTGCGAACGACACTGCGTCGCGAGGGTTGACGCAGAGGCGCAGATACGCAAGGACATCCTTGACCTCTTTGCGATCGTAGAAACGCAGACCACCGACCAGCTGGTAGGGGATGCCTCGCCTCAGGAACACTTCTTCAAAGGCACGGGACTGGGCGTTGGTTCTGTAGAGCACCGCGCACTCGGCGAGGCTCACGCCCTCGCGGCCGATGAGGTTCTCGATCTCTGACCCGACCGCGAGCGCCTCCTCGCGTTCGTCGTACACGGAGATGAGCCGCACCGGTTCGCCGATGCTCTGCTCCGTCCACAGCTTCTTCTGTGCACGCTCGCTGTTGTTGCGGATCACCGAATGGGCGATGTCGAGAATCGGCTGCGTTGAGCGATAATTCTGTTCCAGCACTACCTTTTTCGCATCGGGAAAGTCGTGCTCGAACGAGAGAATATTGCGAACGTCAGCGCCTCGGAAGCCGTACACGGCCTGATCGTCATCGCCGACCACCGTCACGTTGCGGTGTTTGGCCGCGAGGATCTTCACCAGCTCGTACTGCGCCTTGTTCGTGTCCTGGTACTCGTCCACGAACAGATGCAGGAAGCGATCCTGGTAGTACTCGCGCACCGAGTCCGCCTCACGAAAGAGCGTGACCGCTCGAAGCAGCAGGTCGTCAAAGTCGAGCGCCGATGCGGCGTCCAGCTCACGTTCGTACGCCCAGTAGATGCGCGCGATCTGCTCTTCCATCGTGTTGGGCGACACTCGGGCCTGATAGTCGCGCGCATCGAGCAACTCGTTCTTGGCGGCGCTGATGGCATGCGCCGCGCGGCTCGGTGTCAGGCGTTTCTCGTCGATGCCCTCGGCGCGAATCGCGTTGCGGATGGCCGAGAGACGGTCCGCCTCGTCGTAGATCGTGTATCCAGAAGGAATCCCGATCGCCTCGCCCTCGCGGCGCAGCAGTCGCGCCCCCAGCGAGTGGAAGGTGCCGAGCCACATGCCACGGATGCTGTCGCCGATCAACTGCTCCACACGCGCACGCATCTCGCGTGCCGCCTTGTTGGTGAACGTGACCGCGCAGATCTCGTCCGGCCGCACCCGCCGCGTGGCAATCACGTACGCGATCCGATGCGTGAGCACCCGCGTCTTGCCGCTCCCCGCGCCGGCAAAGATGAGCAGCGGTCCGTCCGGGGCCTCGACGGCCTCACGCTGTGGCGGATTCAGCCCCTCGAGCAGGGCGGTCGCCCCGATCGTCGCGCTCAGGCGTGCGCCCCGGTCGTGGGCGCCGCCCGCCCGGCCGATGCGTGATACGCATCAGGTCGCCGATCGGTGTGCAGGTGGTTGCGCGGCGTGCGACGTCGCGCCTGTTCGACGGAGTCGAGATCGACGTCGGCGATGAGCAATTCCTCCGCATCCTTGCTCGCCGGGCCGGACACCGGCCATCCATCGGCGCCGACGATGATCGACGCGCCGATGAAGGTGACCCCGCGCTCGACGCCGATGCGATCCGCGCAGGCCATGACCACGCCGTTCTGGGCGGACGTCGCCATCGCGACGTAGTCGCCCTGGCAGTACCCGCGGTCGTCCCAGACGGTGCGCTTGAACGACGCAACCCAGTTGGTCGGCACCGCGATGATCTCCGCGCCTGCGAGGGCAAGCGCCCGGGCGGGCTCGGGGAACCAGAGGTCGAAGCAGATGATCATGCCGACGCGGCCGAAAGGAAGATCGACGATCGGCAGCTCATCACCCGGTTGAAACCACGACTGCTCGTCGTAGTACAGATGCAGCTTGCGGTACGTCGCCATGCGACCGGATGCGCCGACGAGCACCGCGCTGTTGTGTCTGCAATCGCGGTCGCGCTCGTTGATGCCGGCGACGATGTAACAGTCGTGCGTGGTGCAGATCTCTCGCAGCTCGCGGACGGTCGGTCCATCGTCGGGATCCTCTGCAGCGCGCTGCGCCTCGGCTTCATCACCAAACACGTAGCCGCTCGACGCAAGCTCGGGGAGCACGATCAGGTTCGCTCCCTGGTTGGCTGCCGCCGTCGCCCAGAGCACCGCCTGCGAGCGGTTGTGCTCGAGGTCACCGACGTGCGGCTCGTACTGGGCGACAGCGATGCGAACGGAGCGGCTCACATGCTCACGGTAGCGCAGCAGGCGTCGCCCCAGGACGACGCGGGATGCCCTCCGGGATGCCGCAGAGAATCTCGTGCGGGAGGGTCCCGGTGAGCTCGCCGACCTCGTCCGCGCCGATGCGGATTCCGCCGTGCTCGCCGATGAACATCGCGACATCGCCGGGCACGACACCATCCACATCGGAGACATCGACGCCCACCTGGTCCATGCTCACGATCCCGACGATCGGGCAGCGTCGCCCCCGGATCGCCACGTGTCCGCGGTTGGACAGCGCACGGGGCAGACCCTGCCCGTAGCCGAGAGTGGCGGTGGCGATCAGACTTGCTCGTTCGGCTCGCCAGGTGCGCCCGTAACCGACGCTCTCGCCGGCGGCGACCGTTCGCACCTGGGCGACCCGGCAGAAGACGTTCATCGCCGGCCGGAGCGATGCGGGGCCGGGCACCGGTGGATATCCGTAGAAGGCGATCCCGACGCGCACCAGGTCGTGGTGCATCGCCGGATGCCTGAGGATCGCCGCACTGCCGGAGGTGTGGAGCAGCGCCTGCGGCGCGACCGGCCGGAGGGCTTCGACGGCCTCGAGAAACAAGCCGTGCTGAGTGACCGTGAACGCCACGTCGTCGGCCGCGTCGGCGAAGTGCGTAAAGATGCCCGCCACCTCGACACGATCACCTGCCGCGCGCACCGCGTCGGCGAGCTCTCCCACCTGCTGATGGAGCGCGCCGAGCCGGTGCAGCCCGGTGTCGATCTTGAGGTGGACCCGGGGCCGGCGACCGGTTGCAGCAGCCGCCGCCACCGCAGCGAGGCCGCCGGCATCGAGCACGCTCACGTCGACGTCCGCGGCGATCAGCGCATCGAGCGTCTCGGGTGGGCTCCAGCCCACAACGAGCATGCGTGCGTCGAACCCTGCCGCTCGGAGTCCGAGCGCCTCCTGCGGCGTGTACACGCCCAGCCAGGTGGCCCCACCGTCGAGCGCAGCCCTCGACGCGATGGCGATGCCGTGCCCATAGCCGTTCGACTTCACCATCGCCATCACCGCCGCCGGCCGCACGAGCGTGGCGATCACCTCGGCGTTGCGGGTCAGCGCGGCGACATCGACCTCCACCCAGCGGAGTTCGCCGCCGTCCCCCGAGCTCACGCTCCGACCGGTACGGGCTCCGGCGCAGGCGTTGCGATACCTGCCGGGGCGACCCGGCGGACCAGGCCGAACGGCGTCTGCTCGTCCGACTGCCCCAGCGGGTTATCGGCAATCATGGCTAGAACAGCCTCGCCTTCCACGCCGACCGATGCGAAGACCTCGGCCGCCATGTCGTTGGCATCGATGATCGCGACCCCAACCCGCCGTCCGGTGCGCTGGCGCAGGTCCGCCGCGATGTGCAGCGCCGCGCCCGACGGGTCAACAGGCGATTTGGTCGCCCATTTGTCATACGGCGGAAGGTTCAGCGACGACGGCCCGTCGATCGCGTTCACCCCATGGCCGGCAACACGGTAGAAGACGCCGCGCATCCCGAGCGGCTTGGTTGCCGCCGCTGCGGCGGCCGCCAGCAGGATCCGTCCGGCGCCGGCTTCATCGATCGCCAGTTGCATGGTGGTCGGATGGGCGAGCCCGACGCCGGTCGGCTCGTGGCTCACATAGCGCGAGAGCACGCGAGCGGTCCGCGACACCGGGATGTCGTCGATGGGATACGAGCGTCCCTGGCTGATCGCCAGTGCTTTCTCACTCACGAGCAGGACGTCGCCGTCCTCGACCTCGACGCCGTCGCCGCGGAGACGCTCGAGGCTGCCGGAGATGGCCTCGAGCAGGTCGTCGCCCGGCTTGATGAGCGTCGAGCGCAACGGAAAGCGCGCCCAGATCCGTCCCTTGTCCTCGAGGAACAGGTGACGACCCCAGTTGAGGCGGGCGCCGTCGAGCAGCGCCTCGCCGTTGGCGAGCGTCTTCGCGGTGGCGCGATCGCCGCGGCGGACGAAGCCGCCCTCGTAGCTGTTCTTGTCGAGCGAGCGCGTGCTGCCATCGATGTAGACGCGCAACCACACCTCCGCGTTGACGGCGCGCCAGAAGAACATCGATTCCTCGACCTCCCCGGCGCACGCGCGGCGGAAGTTCTCGGCAACGGCAGCCGCCTTCCAGTATGGACGGGCACGAAATGACGGGGAGCGCATCAGGCTCTGCAGCACCGCGCGCTGGCGGCGGTACCAGCGAAACTCCGGTGTCGTGAAGCCGATCTTCTTGCGGCGTGCCTCGACCTTGCGGGGCAGGACGCCGTGCAATGCATGGCGGACGATCGCCCTGGTCCACCCGTTGTGGATGATCGCGGTGCGCGGCAGCGTGAGGATGTAGTCCACCAGTTCCTGGTCCAGGTAGGGCAACCGGGCCTCGAGCGAATGCGCCATCGACGCGCGGTCCTCGTAGCGCAGCAGCGGCGGCAGGCTGTAGGTGCGAAAGTCCTGGAGCAGCCGGCGCTTCAAATCATCGGCGACGCGATCATCGGCGGGTGGCTTGCGACCGCGCGTGAACGACGGCGAGAGCATCGCTCCGACATCGACACGCTGACCGCGCTCGCGCAAGCGCCGGCGCACGAGCGGGGTGACGATGTCGCGAAGCAGCCATGCCTCGCGCGCGAACTCCGCATACCGGCGCTCGCGCAGCAGCTGGCGAAGCAGCACATACGGGTAGTGGTCGTATCCCGCCAGCAGCTCGTCGCCTGCCTGGCCGTCGAGCGTGACCGTCACCTGGCGCCTCGCCAGGCGCATGACCATCCACATGGCAAAGGGCGCCGACGAGACCATCGGCTCCTCCATGTGCCAGACCCACGCCTCGAGCTCGCGGATGAAGTCCTGGTCGGTGGGCTGGACCTCGCTGTTGTCGGCGCCCGTCACCTTGAGCACGCTCTTGATGTACGAGCTCTCGTCGATGCGGTCGCCGGGGAACACCGCCGAGAAGGTCTTGAGGCGGTCGCCAAGCGACTCGGTGTCGCGGACATGATCGTGGAGCTGCTGCGCCATCACCGTGCAGATGGAGGACGAGTCGAGCCCACCGCTCAGACAGATGCCGACCGGCACGTCGGCGATGAGCCGGCGCTGCACCGCACGCTCGAACATCGCGCGGAACGTCTCCGGGCTCGCGTCGCCATCCTCGGAAAGCCGTGGAGTCCAGTACGTCGCTTCAGAGATCGTGCTGCCCTCGATCACCGCGAACGCGGCGGCGGGCACCTGGCGAATCCCGCGAAAGAACGTGCCGTCGTTGTGATCGAAGAGCCCGAAGCGCAGGTACTCGTACATCTGCTGCTCGTCGACCTCGCGCGGGAAGGTCTCGTCCTGCAGGATCGCCTTGATCTCCGACGCGAAGACCACGCGACCGCGATGGCGCGCATAGAAGAGCGGCTTGATGCCGAAGTGGTCACGCGCCAGGACGAGCCGGGGATCCTCGGCGCGCTCGTCAAGAATCGCGAGGCCCCACATGCCGTTGAAGCGTCGGAAGCAGTCGGTCCCCCACTCCGCATATGCGTGCAGCACGACCTCGGTATCGCAGGTGGTCTGAAACACGTGGCCGAGTGGCTCCAGCTCGGCGCGCAACTCGCGAAAGTTGTAGACCTCGCCGTTGTAGACGATTTGCAGCTTCCCGCCGTCCATCGACATCGGCTGCGCGCCATGCTCGAGGTCGATGATGCTGAGGCGGCGGAACCCGAGCGATGCGGTGGCATCTTCGAAGAACCCGTCATCGTCCGGACCGCGGTGCCGGAGCGAAAGCGTCATCCCCTCCAGCAACGCCCTGTCAGGCGGACCCCAGAAGCCGGTTATCCCGCACACGTCAGCGGATCTCGCGCTGCGATGGTGGCCGGGACATCACCGTGGCAACGGTACGACACCGGCGGAGGTCACGGACATCCGCGCCGGCACGCAGCCAGGGCAAAGACGAGGTGTCTGCCGACCCTAGAAGTCCATGTCGTCGTCGTCCATGCCCATACCGCCACCGCCGTGGGAATGGCCGCCGCCCGCCGCGGCTTCCTCTTTCTCCGGCGCATCGGCGATCAGCGCGTCGGTGCTGAGCACGATGGTGGCGATCGACGTTGCATGCACCAGCGCTGACACGACAACTTTGGTGGGGTCGATGATGCCCGCCTTGGTGAGATCACCGTAGGTCTCAGTGGCGGCGTCGAAACCGTGGTCGCCCTTGGACGCGGCGACCTCGTTGACCACGACCTGCCCCTCGAGGCCGGCGTTCTGGGCGATGATGCGGAGCGGCTCACGGAGTGCTCGGGCGACGATGTCGGCGCCGACACGTGCGGAGCCCTCGAGCTTGAGCGCCTCGACTGCGGGGATGGCACGCAGCATCGCGACCCCACCGCCGACGACCACGCCTTCCTCGATCGCCGCACGGGTGGCCGCAAGCGCGTCCTCGACGCGCGACTTGCGCTCCTTCATCTCCACTTCGGTGGCCGCGCCGACCTTGATCACCGCAACGCCGCCGGCCAGCTTGGCCAACCGCTCCTGCAACTTCTCACGATCGTAGTCGCTGGTGGTCTTGTCAATCTGACTGCGAATTTCCTTCACACGGCCTTCGATGTCACCGTGCTTGCCCTTGCCTTCAACCAAGGTCGTGTTGTCCTTGNNGCTCCTGGAGCTTCTCGCGATCCCAGTCGGAGGTCGTCTCCTCCATCTGCTGGCGGATCTCGGCGTTGCGAGCCTCGATGGCCGCCTTGGAACCACCACCGCGGACGATCGTGGTGTCGTCCTTGGTGACCGTGACGCGCCCGGCGACTCCGAGCTGGTCGTCACGTACCGCGTCGAGACGCAGCCCCGTCTTCTCGCTGATGACGGTCGCGCCCGTGAGCACGGCGAGGTCCTGGAGGATCGCCTCGCGACGCTCTCCGAATGCGGGTGCCTTGACCGCCATGGCGCTGAAGGTGCCGCGTGCGCGGTTGACCACCAGCGTGGCGAGTGCCTCGGCCTGGACGTCCTCGGCAACGATGAGCAGCGGACGTCCGGCGCGCATCACCAGCTCGAGGCTGGGCAGCAGATCGGTGACCGACGAGATCTTGGCATCTGTGACCAGAACTCGAGCGTCATTGAGCACCGACTCCATGTTCTGCAGGTCGGTGACCAGGTGCGCGGAGATGTAGCCGCGGTCGAACTGCATCCCCTCCACCACCTCGACCTCGGTCTCGATGCCGGTGCCGTCCTCGACTGAGACCACTCCCTCCTTGCCAACCTTGTCGAAGGCGTCCGCGATCATGGCGCCGATGACGGCGTCGCCCGAGCTGATCGTGGCCACTCGAAGGATGTCGTCGCCGCCCTTGACCGGGTGCGACCGTGCGCGGATCGACTCCACTGCCGCGTCGCACGCGGCCATCATGCCGCGGCGCAGCTCATTGGGCGGGGCGCCCGCCGCGAGGTTGCGCAGGCCTTCGTCGAGCATCGACCGGGCCAGCACCGTGGCCGTCGTGGTGCCGTCGCCCGCGATGTCGTTGGTCTTGATCGCCACTTCCTTGAGCAGCTGCGCGCCCATGTTCTCGAANNCCGAGTGTCACCGCGACGGTGTCGGCGACAACCGCCGCGCCGCGTGCGAGCGCCGCCCGTGCGGGCGCCTCGAAGCGAAGCTGCTTTGGTGCCATTCGTACTACTTCTTGCCGTTCTTCTCGACGACGGCGAGGATGTCCTTCTCTCCGAGGATCAGGTACTCGACATCGTCGATCTTGACTTCGCTGCCGGCGTACTTCGCGTACATCACGCGATCACCGACCTTGACGTCGAGCGGGACCCGCACGCCGGTCTGCTCGTTGTAGCGGCCATTGCCCGCGGCCTCGATGATGCCTTCCTGAGGCTTCTCTTTCGCGGTGTCGGGCAGCAGGATTCCGCTTTTGGTCATCTCGTCACGCTCGACCGGTTTGACGACGACACGATCGGCGAGGGGGCGCAGCTTGAGGGACATGGAACCTCCTGGATTCTTAGCACTCTGGGTGGGTGACTGCTAACACTCTACCTAACTGAGTGCCAACCATGCAAGCACAGGACGCGCCGGGCGCCATCTGCCTCGCAGCTCGGTGCATGAGT
>PKXZ01000054.1:38486-63979 GCA_003132525.1 Candidatus Dormiibacterota bacterium
CAACGGCCAGCACGAGCAGACCGCCAACGCGCTGATCGCGGCCTTCGAGCAGAAGACGGGCATCACCGTGCAGGTCCGCAGCGACGACGAGGACGTCCTCGCGAATCAGATCGTTCAGGAAGGCGCCAACTCGCCTGCCGACCTCTTCTACACGGAGAACTCGCCCGCGCTCGCGTTTCTGTCGTCGAAGGGGCTGCTCTCATCGGTGACCCCGAGCACGCTTGCAGAGGTCCCGGCGCAGTACGACTCGCCGCAGGGTGACTGGGTCGGGGTCTCCGCCCGCGTCTCCGTGCTCGTCTACAACACAAACATGCTCCAGGCGAGCCAGCTGCCAACATCGATCACGCAGCTCGCCGACCCGCGCTGGAAGGGGTTGATCGGCATCGCACCGAGCGAGACCGATTTTCAGCCGATCGTGACCTCCCTCGACATGAGCGAGGGTGCCACGGCCACCGTGCACTGGCTCGAAGCGCTGAAGACGAACGCGGGCGACCACACCTATCCCGATAACGAAACCCTCGTCGCCCAGGTCAACAGCGGTGCCGTGGCCATCGGCGTCATCAACAACTACTACTGGTACCGGGAGCGCGCTGAGATCGGCGCGAGCGGCATGCACTCGAAGATCGCGTTCTTTGCGCCGCGCGATCCCGGCTACGTCGTGGATGTCTCCGGCGCCGCCGTCCTCAAATCGAGCCACCACCAGGCGAATGCGGAGCGTTTCCTCGCGTTCCTGGTGAGCCCGCAGGGGCAGCAGATCATCGCCAATACCGATTCCTTCGAGTATCCGCTCGATCCGAGCATCCCGGCCGCTGGTGGACAGATACCATTCGCCAGCCTGCAGCCCAATCCGATCTCCATCGCGCAGCTCGGCACGGGCGCCACCGCCGTCGCGCTGCTGCAGCAAGCCCAGTTGATCTGAGGATGTTAAGCGTGTCCGTCGCCGTCGGTGACCCGGGTGTGATCGCCCGCCACGGCAGAGGGGCACACCGCCGTCGTACCCCGCGGGTGCTGGCGGCCACGAGCGTCATCGTGGCGGCGGCGCTCCTCGTGCCGGTGGTCTTCCTGCTCGTCGACGCCGGCCAGGTCGGTGAGGCGTCGATCGCCCGGCTGCTCTTCCGAGGGCTGACGGCCTCACTCCTTTGGAACACGGTTCGCCTCGCCGCGGTGACCACGCTGCTCTGTGCGGTGATCGGGACGTCGGCCGCCTGGTGGATCGAGCGCACTGCACTGCCGGGACGGCGCGCATGGGCTGTCCTGGTGATCCTCCCGGCGGCGGTTCCCGACTTCGTGATCGCCTATGGGTGGCTTTCGGCCGCCCCGTGGCTCACCGGGTACTGGGGCGCCGTCCTGGTGATGACCCTCGGCCTCTACCCGCTGGTCTACCTGCCGGTTGCGGCGAGCTTCCGCAGCGCCGACCCGGGACAGGAGGAGGTTGCGCGCAGCCTCGGGTTGCGACCGGCGACGGTGTTCTGGCGCGTCACCGTGCGCCAAGCTCGCTCGGCACTGCTCGGTGGCTGCTTGCTCGTCTCGCTCGCGCTCCTCGCCGAGTACGGCGCGTTCGAGATGCTCAGGTATCAGACGTTCACCACCGAGATCTTCACCGAGTTCCAGGTCGGATTCAACGCGCCTGCCGCCTGCGCGCTCTCGCTGGTGCTGGTTGCGCTCGGCGTCATCATCCTGGGCGGCGAGGCGTCGCTCCCGGATCGCGGTCGTACCTCGAGGGTCGGACCGATGGTGGCGCGCGCGGGCTCGCGGCTGAGCCTCGGCCGGGCCACCGTCCCCGTCCTTGTCGCTCTCAGCCTGCTCGTCGCCATGGCGCTCGGGGTGCCCGTGGGGATGATCACCTACTGGCTGGTGCACGGCGGTGTCTCCACGCTGCCCGCGACGACGTCGTTGCTCAGCGCAACGCTGTACACCGCCGGCTACAGCGCCGCAGCCGCCGCGCTCGCCGCGCTGCTGGCACTGCCGGTGGCGCTCCTCGCGGTTCGCCACCGATCGCGCTGGAGCCGCGTCCTCGAGCGGAGCACCCTGCTGGTCCAGGCGCTGCCCGGGGTCGTGGTCGCGCTGGCGCTCGTGTACCTCGGCACCAACTACCTGCTGCCGCTGTATCAGACCCCGCCGATGCTGGTGGTTGCCTACGCGGTCCTCTTCTTTCCACTCGCGCTCATCGCAGTGCGCGCCACCGTCGCACGGGCGCCCGTCGGGCTCGAGGAGATCGCCCGCTCCCTGGGCAAACGCCCGTTGCGCGCCCGCCTCGAGGTCACCCTGCCCCTCATCGCGCCCGGCATCGCCGCCGCGTTCTGCCTGGTGTTCATGGCGTCGGTCACCGAGCTCACGGCGACCCTGATCCTGGTGCCCACCGGCGTGCAGACCCTCGCCACGCAGTTCTGGGCGTTCACGAGCAACGTCTCGTACTCGGCAGCGGCGCCGTACGCGGCGGTGATGATCGCGCTCGCCGTCGTGCCGGCCCTCCTCGTGGGGCGGTGGTTCAGCCGCAACCAGTCCCCGAGCGCGACACTGCAACCATGAGCGGACTGTGCACCGAGGATCTGCGCAAGGCGTTTGGATCGAACCAGGTTCTGAACGGGCTCAGCCTCGACGTGCCCCCGGGATCGCTCACCGCGGTCCTCGGATCCTCGGGAAGCGGCAAGACGACCCTGCTCCGGCTCATCGCCGGCTTCGAACGCGCTGACGGCGGCCGGATCGTCCTCGGCGACACGCCGGTCGACGGGCCCGGCTGTTTCGTGGCGCCGGAGCGGCGTCGCATCGGCTACGTGCCCCAGGACGGAGCGCTCTTCCCCCACCTCACCGTGGCCGCCAACATCGGCTTCGGGCTCCCGCGCCGCAGCCGGGGCGGCGATCGAGTCACCGAGCTCTGCGCCATAGTCGGCCTGACGGGGCTGGAGTCCCGCTATCCCCACGAGCTCTCGGGAGGACAGCAGCAGCGCGTCGCGCTGGCTCGCGCGCTTGCAGTCAAACCCAACGTGGTCCTCATGGACGAGCCGTTCAGCTCGCTCGACCCGGCGATGCGCGCCTCGGTCCGCGCCGACGTCCGGGCGATCCTCCGGTCAGCGGAGGTGACATCGGTCCTTGTCACCCACGACCAGGACGAGGCCCTCTCGCTCGCCGATCACGTCGCCGTCCTGCGCGATGGGCGGATCGCCCAGTTCGGCCGTCCGCAGGAGCTCTACGAGCATCCGGTCGACGCTCGGATGGCGGGCTTTCTCGGCGAGGCCAACCTGCTCCCCGGCGTCGCCGACGGCAGGACGGCGCAGACGCTCCTCGGCGCCGTCCGGCTGCGCGCGGGCCTCGCCGTCGAGACTGCGGGCGGGTCGGTCGTGGTGCTCATCCGCCCCGAGCAGATCCTCGCGTCCACCAACGGCGGCCCGGGCATTCCCGCAACAGTCGTCGACTGCGAGTACCACGGTCACGACACGGTGCTCACGGTTCGGCCGGACGCGCTCGGGCAGCTTCCTCTACGCGCTCGAACCGACGGTCTCGATCCCGTCGCTCCCGGAACCGCCGTGAAACTCACCGTCCGCGGCGAGATGCTCGCCTGGATCTCCTGAGCCCCGGCTCAGTCGCCCGGGCTTTCCACCCAGACGGCCGACGCGGTGCTCCGGTCGAGCGAGAACTCCCCCATCGTCGCGCGCAGCTGCCAGCCCGCCGCTGACCGCGCCACGACGCTGACGTCGACGCCCGGGGTGAGACCGCGCTGGTCGAGGATGTGGAGCAGATGCGGGGCCTCGTGTTCGGCGACCTCGGAGATCCGCGCCACCCGTGCGTGCTCGCCGTCGGCAAGATCCACGAGCCGGACGAGCGGGCGTCCCTCCGGTGGCGTCCGGCCGGGAATCACGTTGCCGTGCGGGCAGGTGGTGGGCCGGCCGAGCTGATCGTCGAGCCGGTCGAGGACGACGTCCGACATCCCGTGCGTCAGCTGTGCTGCCTCGAGGTCGGCGGTCGCCCAGTCGAGGCCGAGCACGTCGGTCATCCATCGCTCGACGATGCGGTGGCGGCGGACGATCTTCGCCGCAGCCTCGGCACCGGGACCGGTGAGCTCCACCGACCGGTCCTCCGCGATCCGGACCAGGCCGTCCCGGGACAGCCGCTGCAGGGAGACGGTCACCGTTGGCGCGCTGACCCCGAGCCACTCCGCGAGACGGCCCGGACGCGGCACCTCACCCTCGTGCTCGATGTAGTAGATCGCCTCGAGGTATCGCTCGGCGGTCTCGGAGCGCTGCAGGGATGGTTCGGCGTCGCTCATGCCGATGGAATCTACGCGCACTCCGCCAGTGAGGGGTCGACGTCGAAACCCGGCGCGTCGGGCCCGTGGACCCGGAGGCGCTGCCACCCGGCGGCGCCGATCATCGCGGCGTTGTCGGTGCAGAGGTCGAAGGGTGGGATGACAACGCGGAGCCCGCGGAAGCGCGCGTTCACCGCGTCGCGCAGCGCCCGGTTGGCGGCGACGCCACCGACGACTGCCACGGTGGTCGCGCCGGTGCGATCCGCCGCCACCTCGAGCCCGGCGACCAGCTGGTCGACCGCCGCCACCTGAAAGGCCGCCGCGAGGTCCGCGACCACCTGAGGGTCGGCCGGGGTGCCGCTCTCGGTGAGCGCTCCCGGTCCGAGGTCCCGGACCATGTAGCGGACCGCGGTCTTGAGGCCGCTGAACGAGAAGGCGCCATCGAGACGGGTGCGGGGCAGCGGGAACCGCACCGGATCGCCAGAGACCGCCACGCGCTGGATCGCCGGTCCGCCCGGGTACTCGAGGCCCAGCAGTCGGGCGACCTTGTCGAACGCCTCGCCGGCGGCATCATCGCGCGTGGCGGCGAGGCGCTCGGCGGTGCCGTGCTCACGGAGCACCACGCACTCGGTGTGGCCGCCGCTCACCAGCAGCGCCAGGTACGGAGGCTCGAGGTCATGGTCGGCGAGCCAAGCGCTGTAGACGTGGCCGGCGAGGTGGGAGACGCCCACGATGGGCAGGCCCCGCGCGATGGCGGCGCTGGTCGCGTACATGGTGCCGACGATCAGGCAGCCCGCCAGGCCGGGCCCGCGCGTCACCGCGATCGCATCGATGGCGTCCCAACCGCCCTCGACCGGCGCGAGGGCCGCGTCGACCACCGTGGCGAGCCCTTCCAGGTGCGCTCGCGCGGCCCGCTCGGGCACGACACCACCGTGGACCGCGTGCAGCGCGATCTGCGACGACACGATCGAGGAACGGATCTCGCGGCCGTCCGAGAGCACCGCCGCCGCGGTCTCGTCGCAGGAGGTCTCGATGGCGAGGAGGTTCAGGCGGACGGGTACTCCATCGAGGGCGCGCCGCCGACCCCGGCCACGTCGAGGCCGCTGAGGATCGCGTTGAAGCCCCGCTTGAATTCCGGTGCGTGGATGCTGTCGCTCCACATGATCACCGCGTCCTCGCCGTTGTCCGTGTAGTACCCGCGCCGGCGGCCGATCGCCTTGAAACCGAAGCGTTCGTAGAGGCGGATCGCATGGTCGTTGGTGTCGCGTACCTCGAGCGTGATCCAGCGCGCTCCGAGCGCGTAGGCGCGCTGCACGAGCGCCGCGAACAGCACCGTCCCGTAGCCCTTGGAGTGATCCCCGGCGCGCACGCCGATGGTGGTGACATGGGCTTCGAGCGCGACACGCCAGAGGCCCGCATACCCCACGATGTCGCCGTCCTGACGGAGCACGATGTATGACGCCTGCCGGTTCTGCGACAGCTCGCTGGCGTACGCGTTCTTCGGCCACGGAGACGCGAAGACCTGGCGTTCGATTGCCTGCACGGCTGCGATGTCCTCGTAGCGCATCGGCTCGACTGAGAGGCGAGGAACGACCTGCATGAACACCTTGAAAACAATGATTGGGTCAGTGTCTTCATCATAACCGGGCCATTGCAAGTCGGCGGATGCGCGTGACAGATGTCATGTGAGGTTCCTGATCGGCCTCACTATCGGCGACGCCCGCCGCGGCTCAGGCTGGGCACATGACATATCACCCATCCGCCGCGGGCTCCGCCGTCTCGACCATCCCGGCCTCTCCGGACGGCGCCGACCCGGCCGTGCGAGTCAACGGAGTCACTCGACGCTTCGGGGCCGTCCTCGCGGTTGACAACGTGAGCCTCAGCGTCGAGCACGGCGAGACGATCGCGCTCCTCGGACCCAACGGTGCCGGCAAGACCACCACCATCTCCATGCTCCTCGGGCTTTCGAGACCCGACTCCGGCAGCATCGAGATCTTCGGCTCGGCACCGGGCTCGGCGGCGGCGCACGCGAGTGTTGGAGCGATGCTCCAGGACGGCGGCATGATGCCGGGTGTCCTGATCGGCGAGCTGCTGACGATGGTGCGGAGCCTCTACCAGGCCCCGCTCGCGCTCGACGAAGTGCTGGAGATCGCCCAGCTCCGCGGGCTCGAGAGGCGGCGCGTGGACCGTCTCTCGGGTGGCCAGTCGCAGCGGCTGCGGCTCGCGATGGCGCTCGTCGGCGACCCGCGGCTGCTCATCCTCGACGAGCCGACCGCCGCCATGGACGTCGAGACGCGCCGAGGTTTCTGGCATGCGATGGGGGGATTCACCGAGCGGGGGCGGACGATCCTCTTCTCGACTCATTACCTCGAGGAAGCGGACGTGGCAGCGGATCGCGTCGTGATGATGGCGCGGGGCCGGGTCGTCGCGGACGGCACGCCCTCGGCCATCAAGAACTCGGTTGGTCTGCGCGTGATCCGGTTCTCGATCACGCACCCCGGGATTGCCGGACTCGATGCACTGCCGGGCGCGGTGTCCGCGACTGCGCATGGCAATCGCGTGGAGCTGCGGTGCAGCAACTCGGACACGGCGTTGCGCGCGCTCATCGCCGCGCGACCGGACGCCCATGACATCGAGGTCGCCGGCATCGCCCTCGAAGACGCCTTCATCACGATCACCGACGGCCTCGCGGCCTGACCGGAGACAACCGCATGATCAAGTACCTCGGCCTGGAAATCCGGCGGTCACTTCGCGACCGTCGCTACCTGCTGCTGGTCGCCGGATGGCCGGTGGCCGCGTACCTGCTCTTCTCCACCGTGTTCGGTTCGGCCGCCGACCGCACCGAGGGATTGGCGCCGACCGTCGAGATCATGGTCGCGATGGCGTCGTTCGGCGCCATGGGTGGCGTGCTCCTCGCGTCCGGTCCGCGCCTCGCGATGGACCGCCAGCTGGGGTGGCTGCGCCAGTTGCGCCTGACGCCGCTCTCCCCGGCCCGCATCCTCACCGCGCGACTGATTGCCGCGATGGCACTGAGCCTTCCGGCCATCGTGCTCACCTTCATCGCTGCGGTGCTTGTCAAGGACGTGACGCTGCCGCTCTGGGAGTGGCCGCTGCTGGTGCTGGTGATCGCCGCCGGATGCCTGCCGTTCGCGGCGATGGGCATCCTCGTCGGGACGATCGCCGATGGCGACGGCGCCCAGGGACTGACGATGGTGCTGTACCTCGTTCTCGCCGCGCTCGGTGGCCTGTGGATGCCGGTGCAGATCCTGCCGTCGGCGCTGCAGACGGTCGCCAAGACCCTGCCCTCGTATCACCTCGCACAGCTCGGCTGGCACATCGCCCGTGGCGCGGTGCCGGCGGTCGGCGATGCGGCGGTCCTGCTCGCATGGTTTGCGGGTGCTGCGCTCATCGCGATGGCCGCCTCGCGCCGCCTGACCCTGCGTACTGCGTAAGGCTGGCATAGCATCGTGCCCATGGCCGGCAAACTCGAATCGACACAGCAGATCGGCAGCCCCGACAACATGATGTGGCCGATTCCCCCGGTCGCCCGGGTCGCATGGGCGGCGATCTGGCTCGTCTTCCTGGGCTATCCCATCGCCGACATCCTTGGCGCCGGATACTCGCCGACGAAAGCCGTCATCGCCTGGATCTGCCTGGTGGCGTTCGCCTCCACGTATCTCTTCGCCATGTGGATCTGCCTGTCACTGGTACCCCGTGTCGCGACCGGCGTGCTGCTCCTTCCGCTCGCGGCCCTCTACGTTGAGGGGATCGGTCTCGCGCTGATCTTCCGCGGACAGTGGAGTGGGATCCTTGTGTACTGCGGCGTCTGCGCCGGGTGGACGCTCCGCTGGCGCTTCCTCGTCCCGGTCCTGTTTGCGCTCGGCGCTTTCATGGTCGTCTCCGGCGCGCTCCTCCACTACGACTGGGCAGACCTCGGATTCCTGAGCTTCCTCACCGTCGCGCTGGGCTTCACGATGCTCGCGTTCCGCCGCCTGATCGCGACGGTCATCGAGCTCCGCACCGCGCGGGCCGAGGTCGCGCGACTCGCGATATCGGATGAGCGCCTGCGCATCTCCCGCGATGTTCATGACATCCTTGGCCACAGCCTGTCGGTGATCGCGCTCAAGGCGCAGGTCGCCCGCCGCCTGATGCACAGCGACCCCGATGCCGCCGCTGCAGCGATCGGCGACGTCGAGTCGGTTGCGCGCGAGTCCCTTGCCGAGGTGCGCACGATGGTGACCGGGTACCGGCAGCGCTCGCTCGCCGACGAGCTGCAGGGCGCACGCGATGTGCTCGATGCCGCCGGCATCGAATTCGCGGTGACTCGCGACAATGCCGTTCCTCCGGCGCCGGTGGACAGCCTGCTCGCCTGGACGGTGCGCGAGGGGGTCACCAACGTGCTCCGCCACAGTCGAGCGCATCACTGTGAGGTCTCGCTCGAAGAGAGCAACGGCGGATTCACGGTTGCGATCGTCGACGACGGCGTCGGCGGAGTCGCGAACGCGGGAGGCAGCGGCTTGCACGGACTGCGCGAGCGTGTGGGCGCCGCGGGCGGTCACCTCGAGGCCGGTCCGGGCGAGCGCGGCGGATTCCGCCTCCAGGCTTACGTGCCCCGGGCCGCGACGTGATCCGCGTGCTGATCGCGGAGGACCAGGGGATGGTCCGGGGCGCACTCGCCACGCTGCTCGCCCTCGAGGAGGACGTCGACGTGGTCGCGGAGTGCTCGCGCGGCGACGAGGTGGTCGCGGCTGCGCAGGCGGCACATCCCGACGTCGCGTTGCTCGACATCGAGATGCCCGGGCTCGACGGGCTCAAGGCGGCCGCCCTCCTGCATCAGGCGATGCCCGACTGCACGATCATCATCCTCACCACATTCGGCAGGCCCGGGTATCTGCGCCGCGCGATGGAGGCGGGCGCGACCGGCTTCGTCGTCAAGGACGGTCCGGCGGATCAGCTCGCCGTGTCGATCCGGCGCGCGGTGGCGGGCGAGCGCGTGATCGACACCGCGCTCGCTACGGCCGCACTGAGCGACGGCTCCAACCCGCTGACCCCGCGGGAGCGCGACGTCCTCCACGCGGCCTCGAATGGCGCCACCATCGCGACCATCGCCACGTCGATGTTCCTGTCCCAGGGAACGGTGCGCAACTACCTCTCGTCGGCGATCCAGAAGACGGGCGCGCGCAACCGCCTCGAGGCCGTGCGCACCGCCGAGCAGCACGGCTGGTTGTAGCCCGGATTCGTCAATCCACGTAGAGGGCGGTCAGTCCGGCCCGGTCGAGCGGTGGCCGGGACAGCGCGAGCGTGACGGCGCTCGCCAGCGCACGTGCGGGATCCACACGCACCACGCCTGCGATACCGGTGCTGTCGCTGCTCAGGACACGCGCGCCTCCCGCGTCGAAGCCGTCCACGAGGACGCGTGATGGATGCGCGGCGCCGCCGGCGCGGGCAACGTAGAGCGCGCCGCGCCCGGCATCGGAGATGATCCAGTCGTCAGCGCCCGCGTTCTGGTCACCACTGGCGACAACCTCGAGCGAGCCGAGCCCGTACAGCGGCAGGTGGCGCGCGTCGGCGATGCCGAGCGCACTCGCCATGCCGGCACGAACGCCCGTGTACGTCCCGGGCCCGCTCACCACCACGACCGCCGTGTCGGTTCCGGCAAGCATGCGGCCAAGAATCCGCGGCAACGATGCCGAGACCGGTTGATCGCGGATCACCTCGGCGTCGAGCAGTTCCCCGGTGACCGACGCCAGCACGCACACGACGCGCGACCGCGATGACGTGTCGATGGCGAGCACGCTCACGATCGAATCTCGTGCTCCCAGGCGCCGGCCAGCCGCTCGAGTGCGCCCTCAGGCGGGCTGATCACGCGTGCGCCGTCGGCATCGATGTCGATGCTGATGCTCGCCGGCGAGTCCCGCTTGCGCGAAGCGTGCTCGCCCCACTCCACGACCACGACGCCGCCCGATTCGAGCATCTCGTCGATGTCGAGGAGCCGGATGTCCGCTCCGGGGCCGAGACGGTACAGGTCGAGGTGGTGGAGCACCTTCGGTCCCGCGCGGTACACGTGGTGCAGCACGAAGGTTGGAGACCGCACCACGGCTGGGTCGATGCCCATGCCGGTGGCGATCCCGCGCACCAGGACCGTCTTGCCGGCGCCGAGCTGCCCGCTGAGCAGGATGAGGTCACCCGGCTGGACGCGCTTGCCGATGCGCTCCCCGAGGGCAAGGGTCTCCAGCTCCGTCGAGCAGCGAACGGCAGCGATCAGATCGCTCATCCGAAGTGACGCGAGGTCGTCCGGGGCGGTGGCACCGAAGCTCCGCCCTCCCGTTCCAGCACCGCGACCCCGGACCCCTCACGCAGGCGGCCGACAACCGTCAACGGGGCCAGCGCCGGTGGCCAGGACTCGACCAGCTTCTCCAGCCTGGAAGGCGGAAGGGTCGCCACCAGCTCGAAGTCCTCCCCTCCACCGATTGCGAGATCCGGCCAGGCAGCGCCGAAGTCGGAGACCAGGGCCGCCTCCACCGGGACCCGACCAAGCCAGATCTCGGCGCCGCACCCGGACATATCGGTGATCCGCTCGAGCTCGACGAGCAACCCGTCACTGATGTCCCCGCCGCAACGGACGCCTGACGCGATCAACTGCAGGCCTTCGGCGATTCGCGCCACCGGCGAGAGCTGGGCATTCACCCAGGCCTGTTCCTGCTCGGACACCTCGCCGCCGTCGAGCAGCAGGCGCAGCCCCGCGGCGGCCCTGCCGAGGGTTCCGGTGACCACCACAACGTCCCCGGGACGGCCGCCGTCGCGGCGCAACACTGCTCCGGGCATGAGCGTTCCTCCGACCACAACATCAATGACAAGCGGCCCGTCGATGGCGCTGACGTCGCCTCCCGCCACCGCACATCCGGCAGCGGATGCCGCGGCGGAGAGTCCGCGCTGGATCTCCAAAACATCCTCGAAGCAGGTGCTCGAGGGCGCGCACAGCGTCGCCGAGCACCACACCGGGGCGGCGCCCATCCCGGCCAGGTCGGAGAGCGCAATGGCGATCGCCCGTGCCCCGAGCCGGCGCGGGCTGATCCACCAGCGCTGGAAGTCGACCCCCTCCACGAGAGCGTCCTGGCTGACGGCGAGGTCACGCCCCGGCTCCGGGGACCAGACGGCAGCGTCGTCGCCCGGGCCGATCGCCAGGGCCCCTGAAGAGGTCCGCGCGATCTCGGCAAGCGCCTCGAGCAGCGCCCGCTCACCCGTGTCAGCCAGCGTCGGGCCACCCTCGTCGAAGGCTCGCTCAGAGGTCGGATCCGGTCCCAACGTCACAGGTCCGCAATATACGGGCCGTGCCTCCACGGTACGGTGGCGGGCGTCCCCCGGCTTGCACTCGGACCACCGGGCTCGCTATGGTGCGCGGCGGGGACCCCGGCCGATGCTTCGTTCGGGCGGTCAGCGCGAGATGACACGGAGGATGCCTATTTTGACGTGGAGCCGGAAGGTGACCCTGGTCGTGGCAGGCGTCATCACCCTTCTGGCCACCGGAATCGGAACCATCCCAAACACTCAGGCAAATGGCGCGCAGGCGCCGAGCTCTGCGATCGCAGCGCTGCAGGAGCGGCGCGCGCAACTCATCGCTGAGCTCGCCGCGATGCAACCGAGCCTCGCAGCGGCAGGTGGTTCCGTCAATTCGGCGGAGGCGTTGTTCAACGCCCAGCAGACCAAGGTGTTGAACGAGCGCAACCAGCTTGCCAACCTCAATGCGATGTTGCTGTCGTTGAGCAGCCAGCTGAACAGCAACAACGCGACCGCTGCGCAGGACAAGCAACAGCTCGCCGGCATCACCCGCGCAACCTACGAAACCACGGGCAACAACCAGGTGCTCGCTGCGGTCCTGAGCGCGAAATCATTCAACCAGGCGATCGACGAGTTGAAGTCGGCGAACCAGGTGTCGCAACAGGTGCTCAACCTCGTCGAGCGTCTTGCGGGTGCCAACCAGGCGATCGTCGCCGAGCAGAAATCGATCAGCTCCGACGCGGTGGCGGCGAACGCCCTGGAGGGCCAGCTCGCCGCGCAGAGTGACAAGTTTCTGGTCCTGCTCGAAGATCGCAACACCGTCTTCTCCGGCCTGACCGGTCCCGCCAAGGCCGTCGCCGGCGAGATCGCCAACATCGACAACCAGATCGCGTTTCTCGAGGCGGGCCCGCACGTCGGATCGGGTTCGTGTGGCAACCACTTCGCGTACGGGTACTGCACGTACTACGTCGCCACGCGACGCTGCGTCCCGTGGCTCGGCGATGCGAACGGCTGGTACAGCGCAGCGGCGGCGATGGGATACAAGGAAGGCAAGCTCCCGGTTGCGGGCGCGATCGTCGTGTTCATTCCCGGCATGGACGGCGTGAGCCCCGAGGGCCACGTTGCCTACGTGGAGGCGGTGGGACCCGCTGACGGCATCCCGGCAGGGTCGTTCGAACTGTCGGAGATGAACTTCGCGGGATGGAACCGCGTCGACTACCGCGTCATCAGCAACACGAGCGCCGACATCGAGGGCTTCATCTACGGGCAGTAGCCGCCTCGAGCGCCTGCCGCAGGAGCTCCTGAGCCGCCGGTAGCGAGTCGATCACGTCCGAGGCGAGTGCCCCAGCGCGTCCCCGCCGAGCCTGCACCATCAGCCCAGCCTGCGCATGCACGGTGACCCCGGCGATGGCCGCGTCATAGGCCGTCAGCCCCTGAGCGAGCATCGAGCCGATCAGGCCTGCGAGCACGTCTCCTGTTCCGCCCGTCGCGAGGGCGACGACGTGGTGCGTGTCGATGTGAGTCGGGTGACCCGTTGCTGCCACCACGGTCTCGGCGCCCTTGAGCACGACGACGACGCCGTGTTCCTGCGCGTAGCGCTCTGCGGTGCCGACGCGATCCGCCTGCACGGCCTTGGTGTCCGTGCCCGCGAGCCGGGCCATCTCGGTGGGATGTGGGGTGACGACCACGGCCTGGTCGGCGCGCTTCAGGTCGAACCCCGACGCCGCGACAATGTTGAGCGCGTCCGCATCGACAACCGCGGGGCACGGCAGCCCAACCAGCAGTTGCAGGAGCGTGGTCTCCGTGTCCGGCGCGCGACCGAGCCCCGGACCGATCACCATGGCGTCCGCGCCGCCAAGACGGTCACGCACCGTGGCAAGCGCGTCCGGGTGGAGGACACCGGTTCCGGCGTCTGGCAGCGGCGTCGGCATCACCTCGAGACAGCCGGTCGCAACGATCGAATGGATCGCCTCGGGGACGCACACCTCGACCAAGCCGGCCCCGCCGCGTGCGGCTCCCATCGCCGCGAGCCGCGGTGCACCCGTGAACCCTTTCGATCCGGCGACCACCACGACGCGGCCGAACGTGCCCTTGTGCCCATCCTCGGGACGCTCGGCAAGCACCAGGTCGGCGGGGGGAACCGGCAGCTCGCGCCGGCGGCCGCGAATCTGGTTGGCGGCAACAGCGATCGCCAGGCCCCCATCATGGGTCAGGGAAAGCGCGATCGGCGTCTCCTCGCCACGAATGTGCACGAGTGGCGGCCCGCCGCGACGCCGGACCACCTCGATGTCGCGATATGCCGGCATCGCTTCTCCGGACGAGGAGCAGAGTTTGCGGACGGCCTCCTTGGCCGCCCAGCGGCTCGCCCATCGCTCCGGCTTGCTGGCACTGTAGCGCCGCTCGCCCTCGGTATAGATCTTCTGGGCGAACCGCGGATGGCGCTGCAGAGCGGCCGCGATGCGATCCACGACGGTCACATCGACCCCGACCACCATCGTCATCCGACGACTATTCCACAGTCACCGACTTGGCGAGGTTGCGCGGCTGGTCGACATCGCAGCCGCGCTGCACCGCGACGTGATACGCGAAGAGCTGCAGGGGCACCACGTTGACGAGCGGCGAGAGCACCTCGGAGCACGCCGGCACCGGGATCGGGGTGGCGAACCCGGCATCGAAGGGATCCTCGCCCTCGGTGATCAGCGCGATCACCGGCGCGTCGCGCGAATGCACCTCCTGCACGTTGCTCACCATCTTCGGGAGCGTTGCCGAGCGAGTCGCGATTGCAATCACCGGGACATTGGGCTCGAGCAATGCGATTGGACCGTGCTTCAGCTCACCGGCGGCATATCCCTCCGCGTGCACGTAGGAGATCTCCTTGAGCTTGAGCGCACCCTCCATCGCGATCGGGAAGTTGATGCCCCTGCCGATGTACAGGGCGCTCTGCGCGTGGGCAAAGCGCTGACCGAGGTCGACGAGCATCGGTTCCAGCTCGAGCGTCCGGGTGAGCAGCGCCGGCAACGCCTGCAACTCGGCGACGACGCGCTGGTGCTCGGCAATGTCGAGCGTGCCGCGAGCATCGCCGAGACGGAGCGCGAGCAGGAGGCCGCACACCATCTGAGTCATGAAGGTTTTGGTGCCGGCGACCGATATCTCCGGGCCGGCCTGCATGTACAGCGAGCCGTCCGCTTCCAGTGAGAGCGCGCTCCCGACCACGTTGGTGATCGCGATGACCTGCGCACCGGCCGCGCGTGCCTGACGCACCGCGGCAAGCGTATCCGCCGTCTCGCCTGATTGCGATACCGCGACCACCAGCGAATGCTCGTCGACGAGCGCCTCACCATAGCGGAACTCGCTTGCGGCCTCGACCTTGCAGCGAACCTTGGCGAGATGCTCGATCGCGTACCCCGCAACCATCGCCGCGTACCACGCGGAGCCGCATGCGACCAACACGACTTCGTGCACGTTCGCGAGCTTGTCGTCGCTCATGCCGAGTTCGGGAAGCACGATCATGCCGAGGTCGTCCACACGTCCCCGCAGCGCGTGGCGCACCGCCTCCGGCTGCTCATAGATCTCCTTGAGGAGGAAGTGCGGAAAGCCGTTCTTCTGCGCCTGTTCCGCCTCCCAGTCGACGGTGACGACGCGCGCCTCGACAGCGGTTCCGTCGAGCTGCTGCACGGTGATCCCGTCGGGTGTCGCGGTGACGATCTCGCCTTCTCCGATCAGCGCGATCCGCTTGGTGTAGGGGATCAACGCGGTGATGTCGCTGCTCACGAAGACCTCGCCGCGTCCGAGTCCGACGACCAGTGGCGCATTCATACGCGCACCGACGACGCGGTCGGGCTGGTCGGCCGAGATGACCACCAGCGCGCATGCGCCCTGCATGCGATTCAGCGCACTGCGCACGGCNNCCGCGCGACATGAGCTCGGCGCGCAGCTCGCGGTAGTTCTCGACGATGCCGTTGTGAATGACGTGAATGCGACCCGTGCAGTCCTGGTGCGGATGCGCGTTCTCGAGCGAGGGACGTCCATGGGTCGCCCAGCGCGTGTGTCCGATGCCGACGGTCCCGGCCGGCGTGCCCTCGGCCTCGACCTGGATGGCGAGATCAGCGACCTTGTTGGTGTTCTTGACGGTGGCAACGTCGCCGTCCGGGTCGATGATCGCGATACCGGCCGAGTCGTAGCCCCGATACTCCAGACGGCGCAGGCTGTCGAGCAGGACAGGCGCTGCGGGACGGGGACCGGTATAGCCGATGATGCCGCACATAGGACCTCTCTGGAACGGACGCGGAGGAAACCGGTTACGTGCCCGGCGTCGGAGTCGGTGTTGGCCCCGGCGTGGGGGTCGGTGGAGGCGCCGGGACCGTCCCCATGTCGATCGTGACCGAGACCCGGTTCACCGAGAGCGAGACACCGGCCGGGGCGATGATCGCCACAGTCTGCGTGTAGTCGCCGGTGATGCCGCTGAGCGTGATCGCGACCGTGGACAGGGAATCGAACGAGTTGAGCAGATCCTGCGGCCCTGTCACCAACACGGTGAGCGGCGTGACCACGATGCCGAGCAGGTAGTGCCCCTGAGACGGGGTACCGACCGTGCGAGCCACAACCGCGAAGCTGCGCGTGGTCACGTCGGCGGTGAT
The DNA here is from genome assembly GCA_003132525.1 of Candidatus Dormiibacterota bacterium. GTDB lineage: Bacteria > Chloroflexota > Dormibacteria > Aeolococcales > Aeolococcaceae > Palsa-851. The sequence continues at coordinate 54,645 of PKXZ01000054.1, forward strand.
TGCAATGCTGACGCTGACATCGGTGGGCGTGACGCCGACGTTGTTGATCCGCGGACCGGACGTGCCGGCGTACAGCAGCACCGGGACCTGCTGCTGGTAGTTCGCCTTCTGGTTGCTCAGGTTCACCGGGACGCGCGCGACAACGCCGCTGAGCTCATGTGCGGGACCCTCGACCACCACGGTCGAGGGCGTTACCTGCAGGCTGCCCGTCTGGTAGCCCGCCGGTGGTGGACTGCTGATCTGGATCGACACGGCAATCGACTTCGACGCCAACGCATCCATGTCGACCTGGACTGAAGTTGGCGGGTCGATGAGCTCGACGTCGGGATCCGTGCTGGTGATCGTGATCGGGATGGAATACGTCCCCGCGCGATCCACCGCCGCCCAGTCCACGTTGATGGTCAGCACGGCGGGGCTCAGCGAATCGAGGGTGTTCTGATCACCGCCCACGCGGACCAGCACGTTGTTCACCGAGTGCACGAGCACGTATCCGGCGGGAACGTTCGCCGGGCTCTGCGGGACCGGCACCGACACGACCTTGGTCTCCGGGGGATTGCCCGCATAGACGACTCCGACCCAGGTCACGAACGCGATGAAGAAGCACAGGACCTTGAGCTTCCAATTGCGCCGAATGAACCCTGGGATTCTCACGGGTGCGAACGACGCCCCAGGGTGCGCAGCGTGCCGACGCGCTGCAGCGGACGCAGCATCGCGGCGCGTCCGGAGCCCCCTTCGGTGGCGAGCAGGGTGACCAGCATGTCGTGGAGCTTGGTCTGGTCGAGACCCCGGTAGAGCTTTCCGTCGTGCGCGATGCTGATCAGTCCCGTCTCCTCACTGACGATGAGCACCACCGCGTCGCTCTGCATGGTCAAGCCCAGCGCCGCGCGATGCCGGGTGCCCATGCGGCCCACGCCCGGAAGCGTCTCGGCGAGCGGAAGGACGCAGCCCGCCGCGATGATCCGGCTCTCACGGATGATCACCGCCCCGTCGTGGAGCGGCGAGCCGGGGATGAAGATCGTGGCGAGCATCTCGGCGGTGACGTCGCCGTTGACATGGACGCCGGTGGCAGCCAGATTCTCCAGACCAGTCTCGCGCTCGAAGACGATCAGCGCCCCGACCTTCCGCTCCGAGAGCGAGCCGGCCGCGCGGAGCACCTCGTCGACGGTGCGGGCATAGGCAAGCTCTGGGTGGCGTCCGAGCACCGTCCGGACGGTCCCGAGCCGTCCGACCTGGTCCAGCGCCCGGCGCAACTCCGGCTGGAACAGGACGATCGCCGCGATCACGATCGCCTGGGTCCCGTTGTTGAAGATGAATTCGAGCAGGCGGAGATGGAGCAGCTGAGCCGCCCAGCCGACCGCGAAGATCACGGCGAGGCCGAGGAGCAGTTGGACCGCCTGCGTCCCTCGGATCAGCTTGAGGAGCTGATAAAGGAGGAAGGCGACCACGAGCACGTCCAGCGCGTCACGCCAGCTCAGGCTCTGCAGGAAGAAGTGCGCGTTGCGGAGGAAGTCGCTCACGCCGCGTCCTCGGCGCCGTCACCCGCGTAGATGAGTGCGAGGAGCGCCTGCTGCACCCACAGCCGGTTCTCCGCCTGATCGAACACCACCGAGTGGGGCCCGTCGATCACTGCGTCGGTGATCTCCTCACCGCGGTGTGCGGGGAGGCAGTGCATCACCCGGACCCGCGGTGGGGCCAGCGCGACCAGGCCGTCATTCACCTGCAGGTAGGCAAAATCCTCGCGGCGGCGCTGCTGTTCGGTTTCCTGCCCCATGCTGGTCCAAACGTCGGTGTAGATGATTTCGGTATCGCGCAGTGCCGGAGCCGCCTCGTGGGTGATCTCGAAACCGGTGCCCGGCGCGCGCAGCCGCGCCGCCCGCTCCAGGACCGCCGCAGGTGGCTCGTAGCCCGGCGGGCAGATCACCCGCAGGTGCACGTTGAGCAGCGCCGCGGCGTAGATCCACGAGGTGCAGACGTTGTTCCCATCGCCGATGTACGCGACGGTCGCGCCGGCCAGCTTGCCGGTGACTGCCCGGACGGTCATGCAGTCGGCGAGCACCTGGCAGGGATGCTCGGAGTCGGTGAGGGCGTTGATCACGGGTGACGTCGCCGCACCGGCGATGGTCACCAGGTCCCGGTGCGAGACCAGGCGGGCCACGATCCCGTCGGCGTACCGGTCGAGGATCCGGCTGATGTCCGCCGCGGACTCACGCTCGCCGAGCTGGACCTCAGGGTTGAAAAGTGCGATCGGGTGGCCGCCAAGCCTGTGGATCGCAACCTCGAACGACACCCGTGTGCGATTGCTTGGACGCTGAAAGATGAGCGCGAGCGAACGGCCCGCGAGCGGGCTGCCGAGATCACGCCCCGATTTGGCCGCGTCAGCCAGGTCGAGGGTGGCGATGATCTCGTCGGTTGTCAGGTCCGCGATGCTCAGGAGATCGCGGCCGGCGAGCGAATGACTCATCCGCCCATATGGTTGCACCGCGACCTCGATTACGCGCCTCACGTGCAATCCCGCGCGCAGAGCGTCACACGCTATACCGTTCGGCCGTGGACATTGCGGTGGTCGTGAACGGCGGAATGGCGGAAACGCTGCAGTCGACGCCCCTGTTGCGCACCCTGCGCGCGGGCTATCCCACTGCGCGAATCGCACTGGTCTGTCCATCCACCGCCGTCGACCTCGCCGACGGCATCCCGCCCGTCGACGTGGTCGTTCCGCTCGCCGGGCTGCGCGGCCGGCGGACCGGCGGTCTCCACCTCTGGGCGACGCTGCGCAGCCTCCGGCTCGATTCCGTCTTCCTCTGCACCTCGGGCTCGGCGCCGGCCACCTCCGCGTACTTCGCGGGCATCCCGCAGCGCAGCGGTGTCGGTGGCGGCATCGGGCTGCTCCTCACGGGCAGGGTGAAGCCCCGACGCGCCGAGAACCAGGCCGAGACCTGGCTGCGCCTCGCCGAGGTCGCCGGCGTCCATCAGCAGCTGCACACGCCCGTGTACGAGCCGGGACCGGAAGCCCGCCGCCGCGCCGTGGACGTGCTCCACGGCAGCGGGCTCGGGGACGGACGGCTCCTGGTCGCGATCGCCCCGGGAGCCGGATACGCCGAGAGCCCCGCGTCCCGCACCGTCCCCGCTAATACGATATGGGACCCTGAGCGCTGGGCACACCTCGCCAACCTGGTCGCCCAGCGCCACGGCGCCGGGATCCTCATGGTCGGCTCGGCACACGACCGGCTGGCCGCGGAGCACATGAAGATGGACCTGCGGGCACCCGCCACGGATCTCGTCGGCGAGATCGACCTGGCAACCCTCGCCGGGGTGATCGCCCGGTGCGATCTCCTGGTGGGCAGCGACACGCCGTTGCTGCAACTTGCGGCGGCGATGAACACGCCGACCGTCGGTCTGTTCGGACCCACCGACGGCGCCCGTGGCGGCGCTTACGGCCCCGCGCACCGCGTGGTCCAGGCCCTCGCCCCGCCGCGCTACCAGGACGGCGTGAGCAACGCGGCGACCATGGACCAGATCCGGGTCGAGGACGTCCTCGCCGGAATCGAGTCCGCGATCTGAATCCCTAGCGGATGTACATCAGGGCGCGCTTGAGCACGTCGAGGTTGTCGAGCGCGTAGCCGGTCCCTCGGACCGCGCAGAGCTGCGGCTGGCTCTCCCGGTGAACCTCGATCCCGGTTGCGCCGGCGATTGCGCGATCCAGCCCCTCGAGCTGCGCCCCGCCGCCACAGAGCAGGATGCCCTCGCGCTGGATGTCGGCGAGCAACCGCCCGGGTGTATCCGCGATCACCGCGTCGACGGCGGCCAGGATGGGATGCACGTGCGCGTCGAGGCACCCGTTCATTTCGGTGGAGGTGATCGTCAGGCTCACCTCCTGTTGATCCTCGGCGCCCATGCCCATGACATCGAGGCGGCGCTCCTCGTGCGGACCGACCCGCGCCAGCGAGGCGATCACCTCCTCCACCGTCGCAGCGTCGAGGATCACGCCGTGCTCCTTGCGCACCTGGTCGGCGACGCATGCGTGCAGGCGCATGCCGCCGTGGCCGGCGAGGCAGCGTCCGCTCACCGTCCCCTCGAGCGCCAGCGCGGCAACATCGGTCTTGCCCGCGCCGATGTCGATGACCAGGTGGCCGTTGGGTCCGCTCAGGCGGATGCCCGCACCCATCGCGGCGGCAAGCGGCGCATCGAGCAGGTAGGCGGTGCGCGCGCCGGCGAGCGCGGCCGCCTCGAGCAGTGACCGCCGCTGACCACCCGGCAGCGACGACATCACCGCGATCACGACGTCCGGCTTGAAGATGCGCTGGCGCCCGGCCGCGCGGATCATCGCGTGGTTCACGAGCCAGCGCGCCGACGCGGCGTCGGCGACCTCACCCCGTGCGATGGGGTGCTTGAGCTGGAACTCCGGATCATCAGCGGCCGTCTCGAACGCCGACTCGCCGAACACCGCCGCCTGCATGCCGCCACCGCGGATCGCCACCGCGGTGGGTTCGCTGGCGATCATGCCCTCGCCCTTGACGATGATTCTCGTCGTTGTCGTGCCGAGGTCGATCCCGACCTTCTTGCCCAGCACTGTTTGCACGCAGCCTCAGTCGCCGACCACGCCGGTGAGGTCGCGCACTTCGCTCCCGGGCTCGTCGGTGACGACACGTTCGATGTCCGCGCCGAGGCCGGCGAGCTTGCTCTCGAGGTCGTCGTAACCGCGTTCGAGGTGGAACACCCTGTCGAGCTCGGTCGTACCCTCGGCGCAGAGGCCGGCGATGACCAGGGCCGCGCCACTGCGAATGTCGGGGATGCTCATTCTCGTTCCGTGCAACCGCGCAGGTCCGTTGATGACCGCGCTTCGTCCGTCGATGGCGATGTGCGCGCCCATCTGCTGGAGGAACTCGACGTGGCGAAATCTGTTCTCGTACAACGCTTCGCTGATCACGCTCGGCCCGGTCGCCTGAGTCATGAGCGCGCAGAACTGGGGCTGCATGTCGGTTGCAAAACCAGGGTGCGGCCACGTTGTCATGTCGACGCCGCGAAGGTGTGAGCACGTGATACGCACATGATTCGCGCCCTCGACGATGTCACACCCCGCGGAACGGAGCTTGCTGAACAACCAGCGCAGATCGCTCGGCCGCATGTGCTCGACAACGACGTCGCCATACGTCGCGGCGGCCGCGATCATGTACGTGCCGGCCTCGATGTAGTCGGCGGTGATGTTGTGCGTGGTGCCGTGCAACAAGCCACCGCTGCCCTCGATCACGATCAGCTCGGTGCCGACACCGGTGATGTGCGCGCCCATGCCGATCAGACAGCGCGCGAGGTCATAGACGTGGGGCTCGCGAGCGGCGTTGCTGATGACGGTGATGCCCTCGGCGAGCACCGCGGCCATCATCAGGTTCTCGGTGCCGGTAACCGTCGGCATGTCGAGCGCGATCCGCGCACCGTGCAGGCGGCGGGCACGCGCCACATAGCCGCCCTCGCGCTCCTCGACCTCGGCGCCCATGAGGCGCAACCCCTCCAGGTGCTGCTCCACCCGGCGCATGCCGATGTCATCGCCTCCCGGCTTCGCGATGCTCGCCTCTCCCGCCCGGGCCACCAGCGCNNGTTGGTGTCGGGGTGCTCGACGCTCACCCCCACGTGCCGGAGCATCGACGCCATCGTCGAGATGTCCTCGATGTCGGGGACGTTGCCGAGCTCGACCTCCTGGTCGGTGAGGAGCGCCGCCGCCATCACCGGCAGGGAAGCGTTCTTGCTCCCGGAGATCGCGACGCTGCCTTCGAGCCGGGGCCCGCCACGGATACGGAGGACTTCCATCTCCGCCTACCGTACCCGACGGCGGCCGCCCACCGGGCACTTCCCGACCGGGTAGATTAGGAGTGGCATCCAGTCGGATCGCCCGCACACAACGGAGACGCCCATGGCAACCGCAACGCTTCCCACGACTGAGACCGTCGAACAACTCCTCGGCGACGACGCCGCCTCGCTGCTGGAGCACGAGTGCGAGACGGTGCCCCAGGCGTGGCTGCACCTGCCGGGGCCTGATTTCATCGATCGCATCTGGGCGGGCACCGACCGCTCCAACCGGGTCCTTCGCAACTTGTCCTCGATCTACCAGCACGGCCGGCTCGGGGGCACGGGCTACGTGTCGATCCTCCCCGTCGACCAGGGGATCGAGCACTCTGCCGGCGCGTCATTCGCTCCCAATCCCGAGTACTTCGACCCCGGCAAGCTCCTCGAGCTCGCCGTCGAGGGCGGGTGCAACGCCTTCGCCTCCACGTTCGGCGTACTCGCCGCCGTGTCTCGGCATTGGGCGCACCGGATCCCCTTCATCGTCAAGCTCAACCACAACGAGCTGCTGACGTACCCGAACAAGTTCGACCAGATCATGTTCGGCACCGTCAAGGAAGCGTGGAACCTCGGTGCGGTCGCAGTCGGCGCAACCATCTACTTCGGGTCCGAGGAGGCCGACCGCCAGATCCAGGAGGTGTCGGTGGCCTTCGCCGCAGCCCATGAGCTCGGGATGGCCACCGTCCTCTGGTGCTATCTGCGCAACAACGGCTTCAAGAAGGACGGCGTCGACTATTCGCTTGCGGCAGACCTCACGGGCCAGGCCAATCACATGGGCGTGACCATCGAGGCGGACATCATCAAGCAGAAGTTGCCGACAACCAACGGCGGCTACACAGCGCTCAGCTTCGGCAAGACCGCGGACGCCGTCTACACCAAGCTGACGTCCGACCATCCAATCGATCTCTGCCGCTACCAGGTGCTCAACTGCTACTCGGGACGCGTCGGCCTGATCAACTCCGGCGGTGAGTCGGTCGGCGCCGCCGACCTCGCCGCGGCCGTCCGGACCGCCGTCATCAACAAGCGTGCCGGCGGGACGGGATTGATCAGTGGGCGCAAGGCATTTCAGCGGCCGATGCGTGACGGCGTGCATCTGCTCAACACCATCCAGGACGTGTACCTGAACGAGCAGATCACAGTCGCGTAGTCCAGTCATACTTTCGGCCCGTGGAATACCAGGAGATTCCCCGAAACGGGGACGAGCGGTCGACACTGCTCGCGTTTCTCGAGTGGCAGCGCGAGACGCTCGCCCGCAAGTGCGCCGGCTTGGCGCCCGACCAGTTGCGCATCCGCTCGGTGGAACCTTCGACGCTGTCGCTGCTCGGCCTGGTGCGCCACATGGCCGACGTCGAACGCGGCTGGTTCCGCGCGACGCTCGCCGGTGAGGACGTTTCCGAGCGCTACGGGTCGGATGACGACGTCGACGGGGACTTCGACCACGTCGACACCGCTGATGTCGACGAGGCATTCGCCAGCTGGCACGAGGAGTGCGGGCTGGCCGACGAGATCATCTCGCGGCGCGCGCTCGACGCAACCGGAAAACAGCGGACAGGTCGCGAGGTCTCCATGCGCTGGATCCTCAACCACATGATCGAGGAGTACTCGCGACACAACGGCCACGCGGATCTGCTCCGCGAACGCATCGACGGCGCGACGGGCTACGACTGAAGGCGCGGCAGCGTTTTAGAAGCCCAGCTCTTCGACGCTGACCCCGAATACCTTTGCCAGCCGGCGTCGATGAAAGTCGCGAGGCACCGTGTTACCGGCCTCCCAAGCCTTGACCGAGCGCACGGACGCCCCCACCATCCGGGCGAGTGCGGCCTGCGTCCACGTGCTCGGATCTGTCGCATCCGCTTGCCGCTGCGAGCGAAGCTGCGACACCCGACTTCCTCTCGGTTGAGCTGGGAGCTTGCGTTTCTGCACCATACTGCCCGATACTGCCCACACAGGTAGCGGCGTGTCCTCGGAGGAGGCAGCCTCGATGCAGAGTGGTTTCGCGGTCGTGACAGCGCCACGACGGTCGATTTTTGCCCTGCATCCGTCGGAGCGCGACGCCCTGCAGTAGCACCGAAGCAACCTTGCCCCCCTCTCGGGCGCTCCAACACATCGTGCGGTGGAGCGCCTTTTCTTTGCACAACGCGATGGATGGTCCCTCGTCGAACCGAAGGGCGAGTGAGGCGATCGCCAGCCTCCACCAACGGATTCCGTACGCAGAGGGGATCGGTGCTGACTAACTACGTATCGACGTGCTATGTTCCGTCGCAATCCGTTGGAGGCGTCTGGGACAAGTTCGAAAGCGGGCCTGAGGGGGCTCGGATGCGAAAGGATTGGGAAAAAAGCCGGCAGGCGGCGATGCTGCGCAGCCTCGCGATTTGTGTGAGTTGCGGCGCGGTCCTCGCCATGGCTTGGCTTGTCTTGCTCGAAGACGGGCAGGTTGGCGTTCCCGTGGCGGCCCTGATCCCGACGGTCCTCGTGATCGCGGGCATCATGCTCCCGCGTCCACTGCTCGCCTTCGTCGTGGCGGTGTCGCTCGCGGCACTTGTCCTGATGCACGACGACACCAGCGGGTTCGCCAATACTGCCGATCCAGTCATCCTTGGCTCCATCTCTCTGGTTGCGGCCGGGATTGGGGCTTCGCTGCGCGGGTTTCTGGTGGCGACTCCCCATTCGGACGGAGCACTGCCGAAGATCGAGCCGGGCGTCACGGTCAACGGACAGGCGCATCTACCGGTGTCGACCCAGATACCGGACAACGCGCTCGATCAGCAACTCGCGAAGCTCAGCCGCCGCGAGCGTGATGTCGTGCGTCTCGTTCTCGAAGGCCGCTCCACCCGCGACATCGGTACGGCGCTCTTCATCAGCGAGCGGACGGTCGAGACCCACCTGGCGAATATCTATAACAAGATCGACGTTCACTCTCGAAGCGAGCTGGTGAAGCGGCTCCTGGATCGCATCCAGATCGCCCCACTGCCGTAACCAACCGCTCTGATGTCGTCGCTCGTGCGGCGGGACGATCGGCTCTCAGCACCGAGCGTGGCCTGACTACGTACCAGCTCCAATACGAACCAAGTACTGGACACGTACCAACTTCCGTACCGAAGCACCATGCGTTTCAGTACATGTACGGAGACCAGCGCATGCGCACGCAAGGCGCTTCGTGAGCGGAAGGTTCGCATGCGCGGCCGGCGAAGGTCGGTAACACCGCAGACGTTTCCTCTCCTCAGTGGTCCCGCGGTAGTGGAACTTCCGCCCCAATCGCGCCCAGATCGTCCAACGATCTAATCCAACCGCACGCCTCGAGGCCACCGAAACGCAGCGAAGGCGATGTGCCCAAAGCGTGGGAGCGCGGTATCACTAGGTACCGTTTTCAATACGAGTCACGTCGAGTCACGCCAAAAAATCGGTACGCACTACCGAGAAGTTTCCGTACTGGTACGGATGTGACCCCGTACAGCGCCCCTCTAGCATCGCTGCAGACAGCTCAAATAGAGAGGGCTGCAACA
>PKXZ01000051.1 GCA_003132525.1 Candidatus Dormiibacterota bacterium
ATCTAGGGGAATCCCGGTCGACCATGGAGGCACTATCGCCGCGAGCGTTCCGTCCTTATTGGCAAGTAGCCGGCTTTGGAGTTCGTCAACCCCGAGTGCTGGAACCGGCTCTCGATGTCGTGGGCTGCGCCAGATGAGCTTCTGGCGGAAAATGGTGTCAGCCTCCGCGCGGGTGCTTGCGCTGATGGTGAAATCGGCCCTATAATCCGCGCCGCTTACAGGATCGGCTCCTCGAGAGCCGTTGCAAAGGGAACGGAGCATGCGGACGTGGATTAAGACACTTGCAGCGACGGCGGGCGCAGTGACGCTCGCGGCAGGCGGCGTGGTGGTGACTTCGGCGTCGGGCATCAGCGCGCCGGCGCACACCTACACCGTCCATCTGACAGCCGTGCAGACGAACGAACGCGACTTCTTCACGGGGCCACACGGCTCGCCGCAACCCGGCGATCACACCGTGTTCCAGCAGCGCCTCTTCTACGACGCGCAGCGGCAGGATCCAGCCGGCATCGCGTTGATCACGTGCACCTTCGACTTCACCAATCAGACGGCGTGCACGGCTGACGCCGTTCTCTACCACCGGGGCGGCCTCGTCGTCGAAGGGATCAGCCCGAACACCCCATCTTTCTCGCTTGCCATTACCGGTGGAACTGACGAATTCGCGGACGCCGGAGGCTGGGCCGTCGTGAGCGGTAGCGGTCACGTGCAGACCATCATGCTCCACATCGAGAACTAGCGCTTCGGAGCGGCTGTGGAGGCCGTCGGCAGCCGATAGGGGATATCGAACTCGTGTAGCTCCGCGTGCTGGACTCCCGCGACGACCGACGGATCCGCGGCCATCAGCCCCTCGGCCGAGACGTTTGCAACTAGACGCCGCTAGCGACCCAATGTGAAGCGGGCCCAAACCCTGCATGCATGGACCGGTGCGGAGCTGGCGCACAGCGTTCGCTCGGGTGTGTCAATTGCACGCTGGGATGCGCGAGGCTGAGTTCACCGGTTAGCCGGCCTTGCTCACGGTGGCCGCCCTCCGATCAAGTCGCGTGAGAAACGGGGTAGCTCCAATCCTGGTAAAGATCTCCCGAGCCTCGTCGTCCTCGCCTTCCGGCGAGGGGCCGGGGCGGCGGAGTATTGCCCGATCGAGGGCGCAGAGGGCGAGATCGAGAGGCGAGTCGATCGCCCGCCAGGCGTCGAGGGCGCGGGTGTAGGCCGTCGCGGTCTGATCGTGCTGTCCTTCGAGGGCCGCAAGCCCTGCCTCAGCAGTCAGCCGCACTGCCGCCATCCAGCGGCCGCGAAGGCCTTGCATCCTGGCGAGCGCTTCGTGGGCGCGGCCCGCATCACGAAGCCACAGCGCGGCCCGAAGTTGGATCGCAAGAGCGGCTGCACTGTTGATCCCCGACGGCTCAGCCGCCAAGGCGGACGATGCGTGCCGATAGGCCGTTTCGAGGTCGTCCGCAGCCAGATGGACTGCCGCCCGAGCACGATGGTTGTTAGCGCGCGCCGTCACGTCCTCGGTTCCGTCAGCGCCTGCAGTCGCCTCGAGCCGTTCGAAGGCAAGGGCAGTGTCCCCGCCGAGCGCGGCCAGCACCGCTTCGCAGAGCTCGAGCTGGGTCTGGCGCGGACTCGGCAGATCCCGCTGGCGGAGGGCGATCAGCGCCGCTCGAGCGTCGTCCCACTGCCCTAGGTTGGTCGCTCCCTCCGCGGCGTTGAGCAGGTTCACGGTCTCGAGGCTGCGGGCGCCGGCGCGTCGCGCCAGTTCAGCCGACTCGAGCTGCAGTCTGCTCGCCTCGTGGGGATCCTCATCGCCCACGAAGAGGGACACGTACATGGTCGCCAACGCCTGCTCGACGAGGGAGCCGGCGCTCTCGGCGAGGGCCATCCGCCCGCGAGCCAGCATCACAGCCTCGAGGTGGCGCCCAACATTGAACAGCACTGCGGACTTCGCACCAATAGCGCGCCCCAGCAGTTCGGTGTCGTCGAGGCGTTCGGCCAGCGTGCAGGCCGTCTCCGCCCACGCGAGCGCCTGGTCAGACGCCCCAGAGCTGCTCCGGAGTGAAGCGAGGGTGGCAGCCAGGTCGGCCCGGGCCCGCTCATTGCCCCTTTCTCCGAGCTCCGTCAGTACCGGCTGTGCCCGCGCGATGGCATCGGCGACGCGCTCCATCCCGTCGCCGAGAACCTGGGCCAGCCGCGCTGTGCTGCGCCCGGCGGCGTCGGCATCGCCTGCGCTCTTGTGCGCGCTGATCGCCGCCTCGTAGTGCGCCACCGAACGCTCGAATGCGTCGGTTCGAAACGCGGCGTCGCCGCCGATGTCCAGGAGCGCCGCCCGTTCCGCCAGGTCATGGGTCAGCGTCAGCGCCTGCTCCACATAGGTGAGCGCCTGCTCCGGGGAGCCGAGTGCCAGGGCTCGGCGCCCAGCGAGCGTGAGCCACTCCCGGGCCTGAGAGGCCAGCGCGTCCCGCTCCGGGCCCTCGACAGTAGCCCGCTGCGCCTCGGCGTAGTGGGTTGCCACCACGCCCACGAGCTCCTCATCATCCAGACGCTCGAAATACCCGGCCGCGGCGACATGCTTGGCACGGCGCTCGGACTTTGCGAGCGTGCCGTAGGCGACTTCGCGGATCAGCCCCTGGACGAACCCGTACTGGCCCCGCTCCGGCGAGCGGGGATCGGTGACCAGCACCAGCAACTCCTTGCGGACGAGGTCTCGCAGCGACGCCGTGAGGGCGGCTGGCTCCAGGCCCGACACCGCCGCCAAGGCGGGGATCGAGAAGCTCTGCCCCAGGACAGCGGCGTTTTGCAACAGCGACCGCTCCTCGGGGGGTACACCATCGAGGCGGGACGCGATCAGCGCATGCAGCGTGTCGGGAATCTCGAGCGCGCCGAGCGTTCCGGTCACGCTCAGTGCCCCATCGCATTCGATCAACTGCCCGCGGTCGACGAGCATACGGATGGTTTCGACGGCGTAGAGCGGCACCCCCTCGGCGCGCTGGAGCACCTGCTCCACGACCGCCGCTGGGAGCCCGGCCACGAAGCCATGAAGCAACACCGCCATTGCCACTGGAGCCAGCGGCTCGAGGTGGAGGGCAGTGAATGAGCGTTGCCCCGCCCCCCAGGTGGGGCGCCGCTCGAGCAGCTCTGGTCGCGACAGCGTGAGCACGAAGATGGCACGGGTCCGCGACCACTCCACGATCGACTCGATGAAGTCGATCAATCCGGCGTCGGCCCATTGCAGATCCTCGAAGACCAGCACCGTTGGACCGCGCTCGGCGATGCGTTCGAAGAAGGTGCGCCACGCGGAGAACAGCTCCTCGCGGTCGCTGCCGGGCGCGTCGGCGAGCCCCAGCAGAGAGGCGAGCGCCTGATCCACCCAGCGGCGCTCCTCCGGCTCCGAGACGAACTCGCTCACCGAGGCGGCCAATTTGGCGCGCGCATGGGAGGGGTCCTCGCCCTCGGTGATCCCCGCCCGCATGCGCACCATCTCCCCCAGCGCCCAGAAGGTGATCCCCTCACCGTAGGAGGGAGAGCGGCCCTGTTGCCAGTAGATGGTCGCAGCCAGACCGTCCACGTATTTGAGGAACTCCCAGGCCAACCGGCTCTTGCCGATTCCGGCGAGACCGGTCACCGACACCAGTCGGACCCGCTGCTCCCGCATGGTGGCGTGGAGCAACTCCTTGAGAAGACGCAGTTCCTCCTCCCGGCCGACAAAGGGTGGCTCGGCTCGCTCCGATCGCCCGATACCTCGGCGCTGTGCCACCACGCGCTCAGCCCGCCAGACCGCGACGGGCTCCGCCTTGCCTTTGAGTGTGAGTGGGTCAAGTGCGGTGAAGGCGATCGCCCGGCTGGCGGCTCGCATCGTCGCCTCGCCCACCAGCACACTGCTCGGGCTGGCAGCCGCCTGCAGGCGCGACGCGGTGTTCACGAGGTCCCCGGCGACCATCCCCTGGCCGGTCGCGCCCACGGTCACCGCGGCGTCGCCCGTTAGCACCCCCGCCCGGGCGCGCAGGTCGGGAGCGCCGACCTCGGCGCCGAGCGACGCGACGGCCGCAACCAGTTCCAACGCGGACCGAACCGCTCGCTCGGCGTCGTCCTCGGTGGCCACCGGTGCGCCCCACACCGCCATTACCGCGTCGCCGATGAACTTCTCGATCGTGCCGCCGTAGCGCTCGATCAGTCCCCGGCAGACGTCGAAGTAGCGGGACAGCAGCTCCCGCACCTCCTCAGGGTCTCGGGACTCAGAGAGTGCCGTAAACCCCACCAGATCTGCGAACAGCACCGAGACCAGACGGATCTCGGCAACCACCGCAGTGGACGGGTGAGCTGGCGCATCAGACAGAGTCGCAGTTCTGGTCAGGCGCGTACCCTCCGCTCCCAACGCCGCACCGCACTTCCTGCAGAACTTGGCCTCAAGGCGATTGACGAAGCCGCAGGACGCGCATCCCCCCGCGACCGCAACCCCACACTCGTCGCAGAACTCGTCGCCCGGAAGCGTCGCCGCTCCGCAGTTCGAGCAGACCACCCACGCGCCTCCTACCAGAACCCCGACGCGCCTGAATAGTAACCATCACCCGGTCCGAACTGTCGGAGACGAAACCCCAACGCATACCCTCCACGTCGGCACGCTGGGCCTTCGCGGCGCCCAGCTCTCTTCGATCGGGTGGCTGCTCAATTTCTGGAGATGCCTATCATGCTCGCCCACATCGGTGCCCCGTGGGAGGCTGAAACCATTGCCATGGCGCTTCACAAGTCGAACGTCCACGTCGACATCTCCGGCTGGAAGGCCAAGTATCTGCCCGTTCCGTTCCTGCGTGAACTGAAGGGAAGACTGCGCGCGCAGGTTTGCTTCGGCAGTGACTACCCGATGTTCGACCCGCAAGAACATCTCAACGACGTGCTTGCGCTGGACCTAGGCACTGAGGTGAACGAGGGTTTGTTGCGAAACAACGCGCGGAGGTTCCTAGGCCTTGCCTCGACGGTGCAATAGCCGAGGTGACTGGAGAGATCGTCTGGGCGAGATCGGCTCTGGTGTGTTAATTGCACGCTGGGGTGCGCTAGGCTTGCTGCCCTCGAGTGCAGACTCGCACATTGCTGATAGCACGGGCGTGGCGCGATGCGCCGGAGGTGACGGTCGCCTCGGTCAACGGCGGAGGACGAACCCGTGTGTGGCGCCGTTGCGATCGGTGTATTTGCGACCTAACCCGGTGGTGCGCGGACTGCACCGACGCCGAAGCTCAGGTGAGGCGGCGGCAAGCGCCGCCCCACCGGCTGCGGTTCGCGGCTAGCAGCCGCTCATTTTATGAAGTTGACCGACGTCCCGAAGTTCGCATTTTCGTCGCGCGTCCCACCGCAGGTGGGATCGGTCTTGAAAAAGGACCTCGGGTTGCAGTTCGGGTACTCGATGTACTCCGAGGCGAAGTAGAAGCCAGCGCCTGGGACATAGACAGCTGCCCCGTAGTCACCCCAGCGCGGCCGGATCGGACCAGGAAGGCCCTGATATTCGGTGAATCCGTCTTGCGGGGCCTTGCCAGCGACTGTCACGTGCACCGTGCTGTCCACCAGCCCTGAAGAGCTTTTGGTCACCCAGCCATAGGCGCTGCTCGGAAAGAAGCCACCGCCATCGGCGTGAGTCGGTCCCCCGTCGCCGGAAAGCGTGAAGGACATCAGCGCATTGTTGGTGCCACCGACCAGTGTCGGGAATTCCATATCTTCGTGCGCGGCCGCAACGTAGCCTTGGCTGGTCAGGTTGAGCGCGTGGCTTGAACTGCCAAAACCAGAGGTGCCGACGACGAAGTACGCCGAGCCCACGTGGATCTCGCTGCTCGTACCAAAGGTTTCACTCACCAGGGTACTGATAGCAAACCAGAGTTGCCCACCCGAATACGATGCCTGCGTCACGCCATCCCCGTTGGTCGCGATGCCTTCCTCGGGGCAGGTCGATTCGGTTGCCAAGCCGAGCGCCTCGCAGTAGGTTCCGAGGTCGAGGGTACCGTGCCGCTGCGGAGCCATCCCGCATGGGTTTCCGGTGCTTGTGGGGCAGGCTTGCCCGCTGTCGGAGTAGGTCTCGAGTCCGGTGAACAACGTGCCGCTAAAGCGAATGCTCGCGCACGCCGAGCAGCCCGCGCTGTTCAGGCTGTTCAACCCCGTCCAGTAGAAGGCGGCGGCGCGATTGTCGCCGGTCCCATTACCGAAGGTGAACGAATCAAAGTCGAGCGTCGCCGCCATGAATCCGGTGCCACCGTGACTATTGTTGTCCTGACCCTGTGGCGAGGTGGCGGGAATGACCTGGTACCAGCAGGTGACGCCTGCCGTGGCTCCGTTGTCGCAATTGCCGTCCGGCGGCTGGATGCTCGGGTCGGTGCCCATATTCTCGTGGACGAGATACACCTTGGAACGTCCCTGCTCGAGTGCGGTCTTCTGGATGGCGAATTCCTGAGCGCCATTGAACTCTTCGCACCCGAATGCGGGGCACGCCGGGAGGGTTCCGCTCAAGTTGAACTCGTCATAGAAGAAGAGAAGGGCCGAACTCGTTGTACCCATCTTGCCGTAGTCGTTCAGAAGATGCCCTGCGCCCGGATCCTTTGGGCTGAACGTATTGGCATCGATGAAGTAGATATTCCACGAGCTGGTAAGCGGGTTGCTTCCCGTGCTCACGGCGAGACCCTCACGGCAGCCTTCGAGAATGCCTGCAAAGCACCCCGTGAATGGGCTTGACGTCGTCGAAACGATCTCGGTGATGAACCAATGCCCACCGTTGTCGGAGTCGTACTCGCACATGATGTCGCCGCCACTGCTCCAGCCACGGGCGGTCAATCCCATCAAGGTGTCGAGTTTCGCGGCTGACGACTTCGCGGCGAGCCCGCTTCCGTTGAAGATCTGGAGCTCTCCGATGTTGATGACTTCCATCACGTAGCCGTTGCCCGCGCAGAGACCCTGGTCCGGTGGCTCGATGTCCTCGTTGTAGAGATTGCCGTTATCGGTAGCTGCCATACCGAACGGATTCGTGGTCGCGCCGCCATTGCCGCTGATTGAGTCGCAGCCTGCTCCGGCGGGCTGGCAACTCACCACGGGGAGGGGCAGGTCGGTCGCCGCGCGGGCGCCACCTTTGATCCCCGGGCGCAGCCGGCCAATCGCGGGAAGTGCGGCGTGGCTCGTTGAACTGCTGGCACCTTTGGGGGCTGCAGTTGAAAAGGGGCTGGGCGTCTGCCCGGCGAGGGTGAGATCGCCCGTTTTGACATGGGACGCGCCCGATCCACCCAAGGCGATGCTATGAACCGTCGTCTTGGCGGCGACGACCGTGGGTCCAACTACCGCCAAAGCCGACCCGATGACCAGGCCTGCTGAGGCTGCCAAGAAAGCTAAGCGATGCCTGGCTCGACGGCCGTTTGGTCGGGCCTCCAGCCCCTCGCGGGGCTCGTCGTTCCGATGCGCTGTCGCCATGCTTGCCCTCCTGCCGAACCGCCTCTCTGGCAAATGTGCCCAAGCGAGCCAACGAACTCTCGTCCTCTGGCCGATCGATTGTCAAGCACTAACCTTTTATTAGTCCCGTTCAGGGATGATTTCGCTGCACGAACGCGCGTTTAGACGCTGTGGTTGCGTTCTGTTGTCGCCATGGCTTGCCATTGCAACGCTGAAACTACAGGCAATCGTGAAGTGAGTTCATAGACAACATGAAGATGATGTCAAGCGCAAAGCAGTCATCCTAATGCACCCTTCGCAATCGCCTTCGGCGCCGGGCCTCGATTCACACTCGAGGGCGATTGGTTCGTGCGGTTCTGTAACACATGAACCACCGACTGTTGGCAGGACTTCGCTGCCGCTGAGCCTACTCTGCTGGCGTGTCGATCGAGTTCCCCCGGCCTTGGTCCCCCCGCCCCTCGGTGCTGGCACCTCGCCTATCCCGTCGGGTTGTCGTTGTCTACGCCGCCTTGGCAGCCCTGCTCCTCGCGTATTTCCTCTCGTTGATCCTCAGGCAAGCTGACCAGTCCAACTCCCTTGTCGATGGCTGGGGAGTTGGGGTGTTCGAACTCGTGACCAGCGGGCTGTGCATCTGGCGAGCCATCGGGTCGCGCCACCGAATCGTTCCCCTCATGTTGGGCCTCGGGATCCTCTCGTGGAGCATCGGCGACACGGTCCTGGCCGCGGAATCCGCCGGCGGCGGCACACCTCCGGTCCCGTCACTGGCCGATCTTTTCTGGTTGTCGTTCTATCCCGTCTTCTATGTTGCGCTCGTTCTCCTGGCGCGCAGGCACCTGGCGCGCGTGGGGGGCACGACATGGCTTGACGGTGCTGTGGCCGGTTTGGGTGCCGCAGCCTTATGCGCCTGCTTTGCCTTCAACACCATCCTGCACTCCGTCGGCGGTAACCCGACAACGGTCGCGACCGATCTGGCGTATCCGATCGGCGACATCTTGCTGCTCATGCTTGCGGTCGGCGGCACCGCCGTTATTCCGGGCCGCAAGGACCCACAGTGGCTGCTCATTGCCTGCGCCATCGGTTGCACCGCGATCGGCGATACCTTCAATCTCTTCGCCAGCTCGGGAGCAACGTCACATCTCGGCGTGATCGTCAATGGCGTCGCCTGGCCCTGCGCAATCCTGCTCATCTCCGCTTCGGTCTGGGTGCGGCCTGTGCAAATGAGCCCGCTGGCGCGCAATGGCCCACCGGGTTTTCTGCTCCCCGGACTCGGGGCCTGCGCAGGCCTCGTCATCCTCCTCGTAGACACGCTCCACCAGGTCACTCCGGTCGCCATTGCGCTTGCCACCGCCACGCTGATGACAGTCGGAGTCCGGCTGGCGCTGTCGGTGCGAAGCCTACGAAGCCTGACTGAGATCCGACATCGTCAAGCGATCACCGACGACTTGACCGGCCTTGGAAACCGCCGACAGTTGTTCAACCTCCTTGATGCGTTTTTTGCCGACAACGCTGATCCGGAAACCGTCGGCCGACGGCTCTCCCTCCTGTATCTCGACCTCGACCATTTCAAAGAAATCAACGATTCGTTTGGTCACTCAGCCGGCGATGAGGTACTGAGACAATTAGGTCCACGACTAACGAGCCACTTGCGGGCTACAGACGCCCTGGTACGGGTCGGCGGCGACGAACTTGCCGTGCTCGTCATGGATACGGACCCCACCTACGCCGCAACGGTCGCCCGACGTCTCATCGACGAGCTGGAGCGACCTTTTCTCCTCGACGCTCTCAGCGTCCGGGTGGGCGCCAGCATCGGCATCGCTCATGCGCCGGCGGACGCGACCGAAAGCGCGAGCTTGCTGCGCTGCGCGGATCTCGCCATGTACCGCGCAAAGGTTGGTCGACTGCCCTACGAGTCATATCAGCATGAGCTCGATGACGAGGGTAACCCGCTGCAGCTTGTGGACGAGCTGCGCGACGCTATTCTCGACAATCAACTCGAGGTGCACTATCAGCCACAGGTGGATCTCGTCACTGGCAAGGTGTCGGCGATGGAAGCTCTGGTGCGCTGGCCGCATCCGCGCCTCGGCATGATTCCTCCGCTCGACTTCATTCCCCTTGCAGAGGAGGCCGGGCTCATGCACTCGCTCACGGCCTTCGTCCTTGGACGAGCCGTCAAACAGTGTGCCGCATGGCGCGCTGCCGGGGAGACGATGACCATGTCCGTGAATGTTTCGGCGACGAACCTCCTCGATTCCGGGTTCAGCGAGTCGGTCATGACGACACTCGCCCAGCACGACGTCCCTCCCGCGTGTCTGATCCTTGAGATCACCGAAACGATGATCATTAGAGACTTCGACCTGTGCAAGCCAGTCGTCGACCAGTTTCGCGCACTCGGTCTGGGTGTCTCGATCGATGACTTCGGCGCGGGAGTCACGTCGCTCGCGCATCTCGGCAGCCTCGCGGTGAGCGAACTGAAGCTCGACCGCAGCTTCTTGACGCGACTCGCTACCGGAGACACCGAGCGCAATCTGGCCCTAGTCCGGGCCACGATCGCGCTTGGCCACAAGTTGAATATGCGCGTGGTGGCGGAGGGGATCGAGGATGTCGACGCGCTCAACCTCCTTGCTGCCCTTGGATGCGACCTCGCTCAGGGATACTTCATCAGTCGGCCGATGCCTGCAAACGAGCTTGACCTCCACGAGCGGCGCGATGATCTGTCTCCCTCATCCGGCGCCGCTGTCGCTTAGCAGCATCGCCACTGCTAGTCAGCGTCGGATCTGATCTCGCGCAAGGAACGCGATTGCGGCTTGTGGTCACCCCCGGTCGAGGGGCCGTCACAGCTACCTCAGGCGACGTCCCGACC
>PKXZ01000107.1 GCA_003132525.1 Candidatus Dormiibacterota bacterium
CCGGAACGGACGCGCAGCCAGGCACATTCACGCAGCTGCGACGGGTCGCCGTCGATTCGGCCGGCAATGTCTGGGGGCCGATCTCTGGGGCAATCGCCTCGAGGAGTTCACCCCCACCGGGCTCGGCACCTATCAGTACGACCAGACCGTGCCGAATCCGATCGTCGGCCCGGGCAACACCAGTACGTCGGTGTTCAACCAGGTGCGCGGCATCAGCTTTGATCCTTCCGGCGACATCGTCGCCATGGACACGGTCAACCAGCGTGTTGCCGTCTTCTCGCCAACCGGCACCTTGATCAACTTCTGCGGGCAGCGTGGCTTCACTGATACGGGTGACTTCAACTGGCCGCGCGGAGTCGCCGTCGATCCGGCCACCGGCAACTACTGGATCGCCGACACCAAGCAGAGCGACATCCAGATCCTGCCGCCGATCACCTCGCCGGCAATGTCGGGATGCAACCCGGGAACATACGTGACGCAGACCGTGGCCGGGGTGCCCATGAATACGCCCGGCTATGTCGACTACCCCTACTCGATCGCCATCGCGGGTGGTTATGCATGGGTCGCCGACACCAAGAACAATCGGATCGAGTCGTGGGACGTTGCCACGCACGCCTTTGTGGCCCCCTACGGCAGCCTCGGCAGTGGCACCGGGCAGTTCCAGACCCCCACCAGCGTGACCGTCGACCCTACGACGGGCAACCTTTTCGTTGCAGACAGCGGCAACAACCGTGTGGTCGAGCTCAGCGTGAGCGACGGTACCGTGGTCTCGACGGTTGCCACGTTCACGAGCGGCATCAGCGATCCGTACGGCGCTGCGTCGAACGGTGCCGGACTGCTCGCGGTCGCGAACCGCAACAACGACCAGGTCATCATCCTCAATGAATCGGACAGCAGTGTCTTCGCGATCATCACCGGCAGCGACGTCACGGGTGGTGGCCCCACCACGCTGTTCGATCCCGAGAACGTCGTGTTCGGGCCGGACGGTGATCTCTACATCGCCGACACCTACAACGANNAGGTTGCTCACCGTTTCGTGGCCGGATCGATCCCGCCACGTCTGCTCCACTGCCTCGATCCGACGCGTGTAGGCATCGTTCACAGCGCGTCCTTTCATAGTGAGGAACACGCCAGGGTTCTCGCCCTCACCCCCTAATCGCACGAACCCGTGCCGGTCCAACGCCGAAAGGTGTGGGGACATTCCAATGTCACGCAGCGGTCTGCCTTCACGCGGGATCCGCCGAAGAATGCGCGTACTGACCGACAGGGCGACTGGCGACAGTTCCTCATACGCCAGGGCGAACGCGACAAGCGCCTGAGAGAGCAGCGCACACATCGACAGGCCGGCCACCGTATCCCCGTCCTGTCGCCGCACCGGCTTCCAGTCCTGGCCAGGGCCACCAGCGATGCTCGCGTCGACGGTCCCGTAGCTTGCCGGGTAGTGGGGATGCTCGAGGGGCAATTCAGCCACCACGCCCCCAAGAGCCTGCAAGAGGGCGGTCATCGTGTCGGAGCCGACCTGCACCCGCCACGCGTTTTCGGCTGCCTGCTGGAGCTTCCCCAAACGGGCGACGGTGCCGGCTCCCTTTCGGGTCAGCCGGACGATCCCTTGATCGCGGTTCGAGGACAGCTCTTCAGCCCACTCGCGCCGAACTGCTAACGACACGCGGGTCCGCAGCGCCCGCTTCGACAGCCGGGTGAGCCCTGGCAACTCACGCCGGTCAATGCCGCCCCGGTCGAGCACGCGCAACAAGTTCGCCCACTCATCCAGCGATGGCATCCCGCCTCGACCGACCCCTTGGTCGGTATATGCACGATCCAGCCAACTGAGCGAGCTGCATAGCAGCGACGGAAGTGGCCTCGATGCCGTCACGTCACTCACGGTAGCGACGACGGAATCCTGCGCCCCCAGCCGTCGGTGGGTCTGCTTGGATTTGACAGGCATTCCAGACGACCCTAGTGTGCTGCGCACTCGATCTGTTCACGTTGTGGGGGGAGTCATGCATCAGCAGGCCAAGATCCTGGGTCTCGGGTTTGTGTTAGTGGGTATGGTGGCGACCGGCGCCACAACCGCGAACGCGGCTGAGGCAACAACAACGGTCGCCAAGCCCGCCGGCTACACCATCGTCACCGCCACATTCGACCTTCCGACAGGCGGCCAGACCGCCGGCTTTGTGGCCTGTCCGATCAAGAAGGGAGTCCGGACGGTTCCGTTGAGTGGCGGAGCGTTGATCGACACGGGGAGCCTCCAGGCGAACATCAACACGTCGTACCCAACCAGTGGCGGATGGGAGGTGTTTGCGAACAATGCGAGTAGCGCGGCGTCGACGTTCATCGTCTATGCCGTGTGCGTGACGAAGCCGGCCGGGTACCTGCAGCAGCAGTCGAAGGCAGTCGCCAATCCGGCCGATACGCAGAACGGCGCCGGGTACACGTGTCCAAAAGGCGACCAGCTCACGGGCGGTGGCGCGGAGAGCAGTTCGCGGTCGACACTGGTGAATCTGAACAGCTCCTGGCCGTCTGGCACCAGCTTCTGGTACGTGTACATGAACAACTCGTCCTCAGCACCCGCGACCATGACCCTCTACCACGTATGCGCCAAGTTGAACGTGTCGAAAATCCACTACCAGCTGGTCTCAGGCTCCCGATAGGGAATCCCGCCCTCACCGAGACGGGCGTGGGCGTCGCCTGCCCCAGCGGATTGTCGACGATCGGCGGCGGCCTCCTTTCCGGCGCCGGCGGTGGCCTCGGGGTCACGCTCAACAGCAGCTTCCCGATCACCGGCGGCTGGGAGGGCGATGAGAACAATGCCACTGGGAATCCGGCCAACATCACGGCATACGTCCTCTGCGCGAACTGATCTCCACAGCACCGCCGCCGTCTTCGGTTATCTGCCAGCATCGCGAGAACGGTGACCCGTTGGTCGACGGATCGGCGATCATCAAAACGTAGTACGACCGCCACTGGAGACACAGCGATGGCACAGGGCGAAGAGACGGACGGCACCGCACCGGCGCCTGATCCTGTTGAAGACGACGAGACGGACCCCGACAAGGACGGCAGCGCAACGCCGACGGATGATACGGGGGACCCGCAGAATGCCGACCTCAATGCGGGCGCATTGAGCCAGCCGACCACCACCGGGACACCCTGACTCCTGACCTGACGCAGTCGTCAGGTGCCCTCGGTGAGTAGGTCTCGGAGCCTCTCGGTCAGCCGGCGAGAAGCCGCTCCAGCTTTTCGAGCTGCTCGGACCAGCCCTGCTCGGCACCGCGCATCGCCTCGGCGGGCGGCAACGGCTCGAAGTAGGACTGGCGCATGGTGATGGCAGTGCCTCCGTCGCGGGCCTCGAAGGTCACGTCAATGAGCGTCGCAAACAATTCGCCCTGCTCGTCGTTGACGGCCCTGCCACTCATGACCAGGCGATGCGGACGATCGATCTCGTAATACTCACCGCCAAGGTAGTGGGAGAACCGCGACTCCGTAGGGATGAAGTCCGGCCATTCCATCGCCAACCGGTACGCTCCCCCGACGCGAAGGTCCACCTCTGCGGCAGGACAGGTGAAGCCATTGGGCCACCACCATTGTTTGAGCTGGTCGGGCTGTGTGAAAGCGTCAAAGACCCGCTCCGGCGAGGCATTGAGAGTGCGCTCGATGATGAGCTGCTTGGTAGGAGTTGCGGAGCGGACGTCCACGGCGGCACCGGTCTCAGGCATCGGGGTTCTCCTCTGTTGTTGTTGCTTCCGTTGTTGTTGCTTCGCCTTGGGCGGCAAGATGGGTCTCGAGACGGTCGAGACGGTCAGACCACTCGGCGCGCGCGACGCGGAGCCAGTCGTCCACGGGGAGCAAGCCGTCGAGCTGAAGTCGCGCCGGGCGACGCTGGCCGTGGCGGCCCCGATTGATGAGGCCGGCCCGCTCGAGCACCTTCAGATGCTTGGTGATGGCAGGCTGAGTCAGCGGGGAGGCCGCCGCGAGCTCAACAACGCCAGCTTCGCCGGCCGCGAGTCGCTGGAGGATCGCTCGGCGAGTGGGGTCGGCAAGCGCCGCGAAAGCCCGGCTCAGGGGATCTTGAGTAACCATTACCTGTAGGTTATATAACTAGATGGTAAAAGTCAACGTTGGGCTTGGTGCGGTACCTGGCTGACGCCAGCCGGGCACGACTGCGGTCCTGGTCCAACGCACGACGATCGCCGGCGCCGACTACCAGATACCTGTGCAGAGCCACCGATCTGGGGGCAGCCCGGTGGGTCGTATTAGACCTGAGCTTTATCCAGCCGCTGCAGGAGATGGTGGGCAGCGAGCTCGAGTTCCTTGTGCCGGTACTCCGCAGCGCGGAACTGACAGGCGATGAGGCCCATCCGATGGATGCGGCGGAAGTCTCCGTAGACGAATCCGTACCGGGCTTTGGTGTCGTCGTTGGCGCCGTCGGTGAGGCCCAGGTGCCATTCGCCATACTCCTCCCACGAGTGGTTCTCGAGGAAGGCGTTTTCGTCGTCAGCGCTTGGCTGACTCTCGCCCCAGTCGCTGTTCAAGACGTACTGGTGGGCGTCGATCAGTCGACGTGCGCGCGCTACAGCGCGCTGATTAACAGAGTACGAGGCCATGCTAAATTCCTCCTCCTGGTCACCACGGGATCGTCGCGTTCTCCCACCTGGTAAACGTCCCGGTCGGACCATCCGGACCAAGGAGAGCAACGCGTACCACCTCGCGGGAGCCGCTCTCGACAGACTCCAGGCCCGCGTAGCCGTTGAGGTTCGTCTTGGTGAACCCTGGGGAGACCAAGTTGACCTTGATGTTGGTCGATTCCAGTTCGATCATGATCGCGAGCGTGATGGCGTTTTCGGCCGCCTTGGACGCGGGATAGATAGGGCCGAACATGGCACGATACCCATAGGCCGAGTCTGCATTCGTCGTCAGCGATCCAACGCCGCTGGACACGTTGACGATTCGGGCGTCGGAGGATTCGCGCAAGAGCGGCAGCATCGCCTGATAGACGGCAAGCGTCCCGAACACGTTGGTCTCCCAAACGGCGCGCACTTCATCGAGGGACGCGGTGCTCGCTCTCGTCACCCGGGCGTACTCCTCGAGCGACAGGCTGCCCTTCGACGTATTCGATATACCCGCGTTGTTCACCAGCAGGTCGAGATAGCCAAATTCCTGGCGGACGTGCGTTGCCGCTGCTGCTATTGACGCTTTGTCTGTCACGTCGAGCTGGAGCGCGATGGCTCCGACGCCGATCTCCTTTGCAGCTGCCTCACCGCGCTCAAGCGAGCGTGAACCAACCAACACGGTTAGGCCGTGGGCCACGAGTTCCTTCGCGACCTGACGACCGACTCCTTGATTGGCTCCAGTCACCAAGGCTAGGCGATTGCGGTTCATAACGATTCATGATATTCGCGCACCACGAATCATCGGGAGTTCGAACTCTCCATGACAGCGGCGTTATTGCGTTCGAGGGACCAGCACCACCTCTCCGGTGGTCCTGCGTCCGCTGACCGCCACCATCGCATCCGGCGCCGCTTCCAACCGATAACTGGCCGACAGCCCGGTCGCCATACAACACCGATCGCCGATCAGCCGGAGATGCGGACCATCGGCGCCAGGAGTGTCGCCGACTGATCGTGGATTGGCACCGATCGCCTTGCGTCCATGGAGCGCGCGGGCGTGGTGTCCGTCCGACTGCCCTCACTAGCGCTCGGTCCATCGGCCGCCCACACGAAAGCAGTCAGGGCCCCGCGTAGGTGCAGGTCTGGGTTGGGAGCGGGGTCACGCCATGGTAGGTGCAGTGTGTCGAAGCGCCAGGCTGGGTGCCGGGAAGGTAGAAGTTTGCGTCATCAGGGTCCGAGCCGTCCGGCACAGCGATCACGTCAGGTGGGCGCGTGTACCAGGTGTCCGGAACGCCCTTCAGTGCCGCCAACATGTACACGTGCCAGATCGGGGCCGCACCACTGTATCCCGAGATGACGCCGTCGAGATGACCGCAGTCCGGGTCGCTGGGGTGAGCGGGCTTCAGGCCGTAGTGAGCAAGGTCTTGAGGGCTGAATGGAAAGGTGTCGCCGATATTATCGGCGTTGTAGGTATTGCCCCTGGCGATCTGCTTTGCCATGTAGGCGTAGTCCTGCGGCTGCAGGCAACTTCGCTGCGCGTTGCCGACCCACACGGCTGTGAGGAAATTCGGTGTCCATCCAACCGTCAGGTTGTCCATGTAGTAATCCGACGTTCCGGTCTTGGCGCTGACCCGGCGGGGGTTCAGGGTCAATAAGCCGTTGCGTCCGAACTCCTGCGTCCTGTTGTTGTCGTTGCTCGTGATCTCATCCATGATGTACGCGACATTCGCGGGGATCACCTGGCGTCCAACCGCAGCCGGGTTGTACGTCCAGATTGTCTGGTTCGTCCCCTGAGCCGTGATCTTCGACACCGGCATCGGGTTGTGCTGGACTCCGAGATCGCCGAGCGTCGCAGCGCCATCGGCCAGGTCGAGCAGCGTGATCCCGCAGGTGAGCGAGCCGAGCGTCGCCGCCCACTGGGTGGGAGTCGGCCAGTTCACGTCCTGCCCGTCAGGTCCGCAGTTCTCGTCGAGCGAGCTCACCCCCATGGCCAACTCTGTGTTGGCAATGTACTGCGTGCCCGTGGCGTACTCGGTCTTGACGGCGGGGATGTTGAACGAGTTGCCGAGACATGACTTCAGCTGGCACACTCCGTGCGTGCGGCGGTCGTCGTCGAACGGTCTATACGGAGCGCTCCCCGGTATCGGGAAGCTGTAGTAGTCGTCCAGCATCGGCGTCGTCATCGTGAACTTCGTCGACGCGATCGCGGCCGTATACGTGAAGAGCTTGGTCGTCGAGCCCATGTTCAGCTGCACCGCCGCTGCCTCGTTCACCTGGCCGAAGTAGGGGTCGTTGTAGTTCCAGGTGCCCACCATGGCGAGCACCTCACCGTTCTGGGGGTCGAGGCTCACCAGGGCACCGTCGCCCATGTTCTCCTTGACGCGCTCCTGGGACACCAGCTTGGTCACCGTTCCCTGGGCGAGGTTCTGGTCGCCCTGGTTGATGGTGGTGTAGATCTGGTAGCCGCCCGGGTCCGCATACTGCGGGAAGTTGGCGTTCAGGTAGGTCTCGAGGTAGTCGACGAAATCGGGGTCGTAGTTAGGCTCGGACGCTGTCCATGGATGCACCGTGAGTGGCTCCTTGTACGCGGCAAGGGCCTGCGCCTGGGTGATGTCGCCGCTCGCCGCCATAGCCTGCAGGACTGCCTTCTGGCGCGACTTCGCGAGCGGGTTGATGGCGTCGTGGGCGTTGTGGTTGAGCGGGTTGTACGAGGTCGGCGACTGCGGCAGGCCGGCGAGCAGAGCCGCCTGGGCAAGGTCCAGCTGGCTCGCCGGCTTGAGGAAATACAATTCGGCCGCACTCCCGATGCCGACGGCGTAGTTGCCGTAGAAGATCCGATTGATGTACATATCGAGGATCTCGTCCTTGGTGAAGTTGAGCGAGATCTCGTTGCCGAGCACGATCTCCTTGATCTTGTAGTCGATGCTCTGGGGCGGGTCCGCGCCACCGTAGAGACTGATCTTCGCGAGCTGTTCGGTAATCGTCGAGCCACCCTGCAACGTGCCGCCCTGATGGGTGGCGTCGTCGAAGCCCGATTCCACAAGACGGGCGAGATCCCACGACCCCTCGTTGTAGAAATCGTGGTCTTCGACGGCGACGATCGCCTCCTTGAAATAGGGGGAGACTTGGTCGAGGTCGACGTGGATGTGGCGGTAGCTCTCGTTGTGGAAGACGTGGATGAGCCCGCCTGTCGAGTCGTAGACGTCGGTGTCGATCTGCGGCTCCATGTCGGTTATGGTCGCCGCGTCAGGAAGCTCGCCCTTGTAGGCGTCATACCCTGCGAAGGCAGCGCCTACCGCCCCGACGCCGATCGCGGCGAACAAGGTGAGTCCGATGACCACGATCCAAAGCGCGCGTGCGCGTTTGCGAGGGGTGCGGAGGTGGCGGTAGGCACTGGCGCGCCGTCGGCGCAGTTCCATACGCGCAGCCGCGTGGGCGGCGGCAATGCCGGGGGTCGTCGAGGCGTTGGCGCGGTATCGACCCGATGCTGTCGGCAGCCGGCGTGGCGGGATGGGTCCTGGACGAAATCGCTGTTCGGGGGTCATCCCTGACCTGCCAGGTCGGCCACGAGAAGGTTGCGGGGCTTCCAACTCGGACAGCGAGCGGCGTGCCCCACGCGCACGTCGTAAGGAGTCCCGACACCGCCGTCGGGGCGCCCAAAGTTTGCCACCCTCCCCGACCTCATAACCATCGGGGACTGTACGATTACCTTATAGCTATCCTATAACGGCGCACACGTCGACGCGGGTCCCGCGAGTGCCGGAGGGGTTCGGGCGACCGGCAATTCAGAGTACTACAGAATTGTCGGGGAAGGGCCGCCACGACAGCTGCCGCTCGGCGACGCCGTCCAAGCCCCCAGCTCCGTGGGGAACACGCGGTTTGGCGGTGGTACTGCCACTCCGCTCGGAAGCAGGGCAGCCCCTTGTCACGACAGGATCCGGTCCCGAAAATCGGCGTGATGACCACGCGAGCGGGGCATTCTTGAGGGCAGCGGATGCTTGGTCGGCCCAAACGGCGCACAACCTCGCTTCACCCCGTCTGCCTAGGCGTAACGGCCCGAGAATCCCAGATCGTTCATACACGCCAAACAGATGAATCGCTGGAGCGCGTACAATGCCGGCACGACTTCAGGACGGAGAGACTAAGAGGGGCAGTGTAATGCGACACCCATATGTTGGGAATCGCGCGCGGCGACGGGGTGTCGTGGCGGCGATAGGACTGAGCACGCTCGTAGCGACGATTGCGGTGTCGGGCAGTCAGGCGCAGGCGGCGACAGCGTTCACGAAGCCAACGTTCGTCCGTACCATCGGCCACGCCGGGGATGCATTCGTCTACCCCTGGGGTATGGAGACCGAAACCGTCGGCACATACGCCGGCGATATCGTCGTCGGCGACTACAACAACTACAACATCAAGATCTTCACGCCGTCGGGCACGCTCGTGAAAACATTCGGCTCGAGGGGCACCGCGCTTGGCCAGTTCGGGCAGCCCTATGGACTTGCGGTCGATCCCAATGACGGTTCGATCTACGTCGCGGATCTGAACAACAAGCGGGTCGAGAAGTTCACGAGTTCTGGTGTCGCCCTCTATACGATCGCTGCGCCCGGCGCCTACTACGCGCCATATGTTGCCGTGAATTCGCTCGGTGACCTCTTCATCGTCCAGTCCCTCGGCCTCTACAGCCATACGCCTAACACGATCTACGAATACGACAACGAGGGCAACTTCCTGACCTCGTTTGGCACGACGGGAACGAGTTGTGGCACCGGGCAGTTCGGTCTGATCCGGGGCGTCGATGTCGATTCGAGCAACAACCTCTACGTCGACGATGTCCAGAACCACTGCATCCAGGTGTTCAACACCAACACAACCGCCAACACGTTCGTCCGCAGCTTCGGCAACAAGTCGGAGCTGAGCAGCAACACGCGTGACCTTGGCATCGACCGAGCCAACGGCATCGTCTATGTCTCGGATGCGGCCAACGAGGACGTCGTCGTGTTCTCGACCTCGGGCGCCTTCCTCGGCAGGATCGGAACGCCCGGCTCCGATCCAGGAGATCTCGCCGGACCACGCGGTGTGACGGTCGGTACAGACGGCACGCTCTACGTCGGCGACTACACGAACTGGTGGGTCAACGCGTATGACCCGCTGAGCAGCTCGACGCCCGGAGCCTTCATCAGCTCCATCCCGGCCACGCCGATCCCCCCGCCAGCTGGCGGGTTCAACAACCCCACCTCGGTCGCGGTATCGAGCTTCCCCGGCACGAAGGGCGACGTGTACGTCGCTGACACCTTCAATCAGCGCATCCAGGAATTCACCAACACCGGCACGTTCATCAGGATGTGGGGCAGTCGGCTGCCGCAACTCACCGCTCCCTACGCGCTCGACTACCCGCGCGGCGTTGCCGTCGACCCCAGCAACGGCAATGTCTGGGTCAATGACACGCGTTCCGGCTACGTCAAGGAATACTCGTCGACTGGCACGTTCATCAGCGAGTTCGGGGGTCCGGGCGGGGCCGTCGGCCAGTTCCTCTATTCGATCGGGATTGCCATCGAAGCCAACGGCAACATCGTCATCCCTGACAGCGCCAACAACCGCCTCCAGGTGCTGACCCAGGCGGGGGTCGAGGTCGCCGGATTCCCGGTGGCCTGCGGTAGCGGTATTGGCTACGGTGGCTACACGGGGTGCACCGGGGCGGCCGTCGACTCGAAGGGCAACATCTACGCCGCCGCTCCCGGCAACTCGGTGGTCAACGTGTTCAACTCCGCCGGTAAGCAGATCGGCACCCTGGGATCCACGGCACCCGCCGGCAGCCTCGCCGATCCCTGGGACGTGGCCATCTCTGGAACCACGCTCTATGTCACCGAGGCAACTGGTAACCGGGTCAGTGAGTTCAATATCGCAACGCCCGCCGGGCCCTACCCGTACATCGGCACCTTCGGTAAGGCCGGAACCGCGAACGGCGACCTGAATCGGCCGCTCGGCATCACGATCGACTCGACCGGCGACATCTACGTGGTCGACTACGGCAACGCCCGCGTGGAGGTCTTCAAACCCTGATCGAAGGGATGGCATGTTTGGCGCCGAGCGAGCCAAACATGCCGTTCGTTCTCACTGCCGGGGCGGGGACACGTCCGGGATTGATCGGTGCGGTCCGCCATCAACTCTCGCGGGCACGTCGCGCCTTGTTTCCGAGAATTTCTCTGACTATAGTCAGAGAATGGATCAGGCGATGGTCTCGCAAGTCCGCCGCTTCAACCGGATCGTCACTCAGCGCGTCGGGGCGCTCGAGGATCGGTTTCTCGCTCGGGACCACTCGCTCGGCGAGGCGCGGATGCTCTGGGAGATCGGGCCGGAAGGCCGCGACGTGCGGTCGTTGCGCACGGGACTTGGTCTCGACTCGGGGTACGTGAGCCGTCTCCTCCGTTCGCTCGAGGCTGCGAGGTTGGTCACAGTCGGCGCGAGCGACACCGACAAGCGGATCAGGAACGTGCGCTTGACGGCTGCAGGATCGGTCGAGCGGGCGGTGCTCGACGATCGCGCCGAGCGTCGGGCCGAATCGCTGCTCGCTCCGCTGACTCCGGTGCAACGCGTTCGGCTCGTTGCTGCGATGGCGGACGTCGAACGCCTGATGACGGCGGCGATGGTCGAGATGGCTCCGATCGATCCCTCCGATCCCAGGGCGCAATACTGCCTCAGGTCGTATATCCGTGAATTGAACCTCCGCTTCGAATCCGGATGGGATCCGTCACGGAGCATCTCCGCAGCCGAGGCGGAGTTGCGGCCGCCATCAGGGATCTTCCTGCTGGCCTCGCTGCACGGGAACCCGATCGGCTGCGGGGCGATCAAGTTTCACGGCGAGGAACCGGCCGAGATCAAGCGGATGTGGGTGAGCGACTCGGCCCGCGGCCTTGGCATCGGGCGGCGGCTGCTGAACGACCTCGAGGCTCAGGGTGCTGCTCATGGCACCTCGACATTCCGGCTCGAAACCAACAGGGCGCTGCAGGAGGCGATCAACCTGTATCGATCGAGTGGCTACGTCGAGGTCGCCCCCTTCAACGACGAACCCTACGCACACCATTGGTTCGAGAAGCGGATCGCCGGTCCCGCGAAGTAGCACGTACCTCAAGGGCCTTGTACGTGAGTCTCTACCCACCCGCAACGCGATGGTCCCTTCCGGCGCCGTATTGACAGCGCAGATACCGACGTGCCAATGATGGCCTCGTGGTACATGAGTGTCCGAAATGCGGCTCGACGAGGCTGGTACCGCTGACGCCTACGACGGTCTCCGGCAGGGATGCTGAGGTCACCGACAGCGACGAGCCGATAGGGGCTGTGGCCAAGTGCTCAGACTGCGGTGAACGCATCTACCCTGACAGCGAGCAACGCGAGGACTGAGAGTCGTTACCCCGCGACGCGTCGGGCTGGGGTGCCCGCTGCGACGTCCCGCTTCGGCGTGCACACGGCCGCTTGTGTCGGTCCCCCATCCTGGCGGCCGCGTCCCGCGATGATCCGATCGGAGCGCGGCGTTCCGGACTGCTACGGCACGCGTCGCAGCGCTCGACGGCGGCGTATCCCAGCGCCGGTCCAGGCAAGCCCTGCGAGCATGAGCAGCGCTCCGAGCTGAACGATCGATGATGCTCCGGCGCCGGTGGACGGAACGGAGACCGCGGTCACCGCCTCTACATCGGAATGCGCTGTCGTCGATGCGCTCGAGTAAGCGGCGTTCCCGTCGTACACGGCGTCGAGCTCATGCGAGCCGGCTGCGAAGACGGTCACGAGCGTCGCGGTGGCGGCTCCATTTCTAGCCCCCGCCTTCAGAGGTGCTGTGCCGAGCAGGGTCGTCCCGTCGTAGAACTGCGCGCTGCCCGTCGGTGCCTGCGTGCTCGGCGCCTTGGGGGTGACAGTGGCGCTGAGCGTCACGTCCTCACCCGTAATCGCGGGATTCGGCGACGACCGCATGGTCACCGCTGTCGCACCCTCCGCCACGGTGAGCGCTGCCGGTGCCGATGTGCTGGTGACAAAATCAGCGTCTGCGTCGTAGGTGGCCGTGATGGAGTGCGTCCCGGTTGCGAAAGCCGTCGTGAAGGTCGCCTGGTCAGTGGCCCCTCCACAAGGCTCAGTCATGCCCTGATTCCTAGCGATAAGATTGGAGCTCGTTGCGGTTCCAGCTCGGCACGGCAGGGAGGCCTGACAAACGGAGCAGCAGATTCGTTTTTTCACTGCCGCTGACGGCGTCGGCATCGCGTTTGCAACCGTCGGGTCCGGCCCTCCTCTGGTCAAAGCCGCCAATTGGCTGGGTCACCTCGAGTTTGAGTGGCGAAGTCCCGTGTGGCGGCACTGGCTCGAAACGCTGGCAGCCGATTACCAGCTGGTTCGATACGACGAACGAGGCAGTGGACTCTCCGACTGGCAGTGCGATGACATCTCCCTCGAAACGTGGGTAAAGGACCTCGAATCGCTGGTTGACTCGCTTAGCCTCGAGCAATTCCCACTGTTGGGCCTCTCTCAAGGTGGTGCGGTGGCGGTCGCCTATGCCGCACGCCACCCAGAACGAGTCACGCAGCTCATCATCCTCGGCGGGTTTGCAAAAGGCTGGCTCAGGCAGGGGTCTCGAACAGCCGAGCAGGGGTCGGCGCTGATGACCCTGGCCGCGCAGGCGTGGGGACGTGATAACCCTGCATTCAGACAAGTGTTCACGTCACTCTTCATGCCGGAAGCGACTTCGGAACAAATGCGCTGGTTCAATGAACTGCAGCGTGTTTCGGCAACACCCGAGAACGCGGTCAGAATTGTCACTGCTATCGGCGACATCGACGTCGTCGAGCTCGCACAGCACATCGCGGTTCCGACCCTGGTGCTCCACAGTCGTGACGATGCGATGATCCCTTTCAGCGCAGGCCGCCGACTGGCCGCGCTCATCCCGGGCGCGCGTTTCGTGCCGCTTCAGAGTCAGAACCACCTCCTACAAGAGGGAGAGCCGGCCTGGGGGATCGCGCTCCGAGAGATTGAGCGCTTTCTGGGAAAGGAACCCCGTGCAGTGCCCCAGAGCGCGGCCAACGGTGAGCTTCCTGAGCCAACCGGGGATGATGGTGAGGCCCGGTCAGTTGTCGCCAGCCTCGATCGTGTGCAGTTGGCGAACTACAGCGTGGTCGGTGGCTATACCCGCTACTCCGACGCAGTTCGGAACGCGCTGAAGGATGCGAGCGTGAAGATTATCCAAGGCTGCCGGCAGCCAAGTCGAAAGCGCGAAAACCACCTGATCTGGGCCTTCCCAGGCACTGGAAAGACGTATTTCGTTCAGCAGGTTGCCCAAGCTGTCGAAGGGACTAAGTACCAAGAAATCAATCTCGCGAAGTGCACCGAGAACGAGTTTCGAGCCCTACTCGCAACCGTCGAATCAGCCGGCGAGGGGTGCCTCTGCCTCATCGATGAGGTGGATGCAAAGCCGGAAGCGCCATGGCCGTATGAGGCGCTGCTGCCATACCTCGACGCGGCTGCTGAACGGGGCGCCAAGCTGGCCTTTGTGCTCGCCGGCAGCTCCGGCTCAAGTCTCGACGAGTTCAAACAACGTATCGCAGCGCGCCCCAAAGGCACTGACCTTCTCAGTCGCGTGCCTAAAGACAACCAGTACTTGATCGCGCCGCTCGACGCCGGCGATCGAATTCTGGTTGCTCTACAGCAATTTCGCGTCGCCGGTCGCGACCTCGGAAAGGATGTACGCGCCGTTGAGAGGCTGGGTCTCTTTTACGTGGCGGTCAGTCCAGAGCTGTCTAATGCGCGTCAACTGCGCGAATTTACATTTCGTGCCGTAGAACGGCTTCCAGACGTTGATGATCGTCTCAAGTACGACCATCTGTTCAACCCAGGCGATCCAGAGAACAAGGCGTTCTGGCTGAGGACGCACACCTTCGTGTCGGATCTGGCGAATACCTTTGTGACGATCGCCGACTGATTTATCGATCTGCGCTGGTTGGGGCGGGGGACCAAGGCGGGCGTGGCTGTGCGACACAAATCAGTGGATTTGCGCGCCGATGACGCGTGACACCTTATAACCTAGACCAATCGCTAGGGATACGTAGAAACCGGAGATGAGCATGTTCAGGAGCCCCCGGAGACTCGCGGTCGTAGCGGCGCTCGCAGTCGTCCTCGTCGCGGCATGCGCACCCGCGACTGTTCACCCGAGTCCGACGGCCGCCTCGCCCTCGAGCGCGCCAACGGTCCCTCCTCTTCCGACATTCGTCCCGGTCATGGCAAGGTCCCTCACCAAAGTGATCTATCTCACGTTCGACGATGGTCCCAATCCAGTATGGACTCCGGCGATCCTCACGCTTCTCGAGGAAGCTGGGGCACACGCGAGCTTCTTTGTCATCGGCGAGAACGCGGCGCGCTGGCCGTGGTTGGTACAGCAGGAGGCGGAAGACGGCGACACGGTCGGTGACCACACCTGGACGCATCCGAACCTGACCGACCTGTCCGCGAGTGCCGTCTCCGCTGAGCTCGCCCGAGACAAGAACCTGATCACGGAGCTCACGGGCGTGACGCCGACCTTGTGGCGGCCTCCCTACGAGGCCTTCAACCCGTCGGTCGTGGCGATCGCATCACGACTCGGTCTGAAGATGCAGTTGTGGAGCGACACGACCGGAGACTGGCAACTCCCCGGGACCGAACTGATCGTGTTACGGGTCCTGGCCGCGCTCCATAACGGGATGGTGGTCCTCCTCCACGACGGGGGCGGCTATACGAGAGCCGAGACAGTGGCTGCGGTTGCCATCCTGATCCCGAAGTTGGAAGCGGCCGGATACCGGCTCGCGGCGCTGCCTCCGGAGGGGATGGGCTGGTAGGGACGTCAGTTTCATAAGGTCAGCTGGACTGGCTGGACACGGTTTGAGAAGTCCCGCCTGGTCACAAGGCTGCTGATCTCGGCCCCTTCGCGATCGCTGCAGGTCACGGCTGCTGTCGTCACCTCGTCACCGTGATTCCGGCGTTGGCTGATGGCTGTTGGCACCCATCGCTGAGCGATGTGCGGCGCATCCGCTGCCGATGGTGCGCACTCCATCAGCGCAGCTCCTGCAGCTGTCCATACGCCACACCGGATAGAGTGATGGACTGATATTCACCGCACACGTGGGTCCAAAGACTGCAAGTCCGTAGACCGACAACATGATCCATCTTGGGCGGTGTTCCTCGATGGATCGACAGTGCGAGTGCTTGCCTCGAGAGACGCTCGTTTGACGTAGGCGGTACGTATATCTAGGATTCCAAGCATGTCCTTGGAATCTGAGCATGAAAACGCCCGGGCGACCCCGAGTCACCGTCGACGCTTGCTCCAAGATCCGCTTGCGATCCGGGCGCTCGCGCACCCCGCGCGCACTGAATTGCTGTCCCTCGTCGGACGGGCGGGAACCCTGACCACAGCGACGGCAGCTCGGGAAATGCACATCAGCCATGGCCTGGCATCCCACCATCTGCGCCAGCTGGCCAAGTACGGGTTTCTCGAGCAAGTCCGAGGAAGGGATAGGAAGGAACGGCCCTGGAAGCTGACATCGACATCACAGAGTTGGTCGAATGCTCACTCAACGCCCGAGGGTGCCGCGGCAGTCGACATCCTCGAGACGGTTGAAGCAGAACAATCGCTGACCCACCTGCTCGACTGGATTAGGCGCCGGAAGGCATGGCCGAACGCGTGGCGCAGGCATACCGGCTACGGTCGGTCGAATGTCTATCTCACGGTGGACGAAGTCCATCAGCTCGAAGCGGATATCGACGCCGTCATTAGACGATATCTTGACGCGCGTCCCATTGACGACCTTACCTCGCAGCCCTTGGATTCGGTTCCCGTCGAGATCACGATGTTCATCGTGCCGTTAGCCGAACTCGTGAGGACCGGCTGAATGCTGTCGCTGTGGCGGCTGCTCAGGACGCGACGGGATCTGCGATTCCTCCTGAGCGCTGGCCTTGTATCGCTGGCCGGCGACTGGATCCTACGGATTGGGCTCGTCTATCACGTGTATGCGCTCACGGGCTCGACGGTCGCCACCGGACTGATGATGCTTGCCTCATTCGCGCCTCAGGTGGCCTTGGGATCACTGGCGGGAGTGTTTGCAGATCGCTGGGACCGCAAGCGAACCATGATCGTTGCTGATGTTCTACTGGCGGTTGGCCTTGTGCCGCTGCTCGCTGTGCACGCCGGCAAGGACGTCTGGATCGTCTTCATGGTCATGCTCGTCGAAGGCGCACTGCAGCAGTTCTTCGCACCAGCAGAGCAGGCGATGCTGCCGCGCCTCGTGCTCGATGATCAATTGCTCACCGCAAATGCGGTCACGGGCCAGAACCAGAATGTCTCTCGGCTCATAGGGTCGGCGGTCGGAGGCGTCCTTGCCGCGGCTGGAGGCATCGCGGCGGTTGCGTTCGTCGACGCGGGTAGCTTCCTTGGATCTGCAGCGCTGATTGCCTGCATTCGTACTAGCGGGCGTATCGACGCAGCATCCGAGGCCAAGGCAATGGCGGTGTCACTCCCACGGCGCATACGAGCAGTTGCCGCCGATACTCTCGCCGGTTTACGCATTTGTGCGACGCATCGTGTCCTCCGCGGGCTGATGATCTTCGTTCTTGTTTCGAGCGCCGGAGAGGGCGTCTTCGGGACTCTCTTCGCACCGTTCGTCCAGCACGTGCTCCACGGCAGCAACCAGGCGTACGGGCTAATCGCCGGACTCCAGGCAGTTGGGGGAATTGCCGGAGGGTTGCTCGTTGCGAGCCTCGCAGTGCGAGTGTCCGCGACCCGCTTGTTCATCGCCGGCGCGATCGCGTTCGGCGCCGTCGATCTGGCGATTTTCTGCTATCCGCTCATCTATGTCGCCATCTGGCCCGCAGCGGTGGGTATGGTGCTGGTCGGACTCCCAGGGGCCTTGGCGAATGCAGGCTTCATGACGCTGTTCCAACGCAGCACCCACGACTCGTATCGAGGCCGCGTTTTCGGAACGCTGGCGACTCTCGAAGGCGCGGCGACGCTCGTCGGGACAATCGGCGCCGCTCTCCTCGGTCAGTCAGTCGGGATCATCCCGGTGCTCGCGTTTCAGGGGGCGGCATGCATGGTCGCAGGTGTGATCGCCGCGCGCGTGCTCCACGGCACGCCCGCGGAGTCGGGTGCCGGGATGGCCTCATCGTCGCGTCCTCGTATCGAGGGCGCCTGACCTGCTGCCGTGTACGTGGACGACGCCGAGTCGTACAAAGCGCGATCTAGGTTCGTCAACGAGGCCAGCTCCTCAGGGCCCTCCGCTCAAGTGTGTCAATTGCACGCTAGTGCAGCCGTGGGTGGGCTGGTGATGCTTGTGGGCTGCAACTCGTCTGCTAAGCCTGTCGCGGCTCCGTCCGCCAAAAACCACGGCAGCGCTCCGATCGCGGTGCCGACCACGGACCAGTCGGCGTCCATCGCGGCGCAGATCACGATCTCGCTGCCCACGCTGATCGCCGACCACTCGGCTCCTGCGGGCAACACGACGCCACCGGCGGGGCTCGCTCTTCCACCTACGCCTGTGTCGACCGTCACCGTGACATGCAATGGGGTTGGCGATACGCAATCGTATGGATGAGTCGGCTACATCAGGATTGTGTCCAAGGAAGGGGTTTTCACCAACACGAGGCAGCTAGTTATCGAAGCGACCGACATTTCAGACGAGGTAGCCTGGGAGGTCGTCGGGGAAACACTCCTGTCATAGGCTGGTGCCGCCGGCGGGCCGTCCAACAGCTGGGTACATCGACGGATGCTCGCCTGGGTCAGCGCTGTGTTACCCGATGGTCTCGGCTCGCCACTGCACTCACCTGTTTCCTTGTCGCCCGGGCGGCGAGCCTCTGGCTAGGACCTCGGCGCCGGCTGCTGGTAGCACACTGTCCCATGCGGCGCAGGGCATGGAAATGGCATCAGGTCGTCAGGTGACAACCCCAGAGCGAAGCCGAGGTCGCTGTATAGCGCAGGTGACGTCAGCGCCCAGAGCACACGTCCGTCACTGAGCGTCACCCCCTTGCAGCCCTGCGCCTATACCACGGCACGGAGGGCTGGTTGGCCGGGGTCGTTGAATACTAGTGTGTAGCTCGTACCGAAGTCGACTGGACATGAAATCGCCCCTGCAGGGAAGGCGGGCAATCGATCAATGTCCGCCCTAAGCCGGGCGACCGTCCCGCTATCGGTGATCGTTTGGTCAAGTCGTGGCAGGATGAACAGCCCCGGAGTCCGCGTAATCCGCACACTAGGGTCCGTCGACGTCGTGCCCAGGACGGCTATCCCGCACCCCGCCAGCAGCATCGCAAGGGGCAGACCGGCGATAGCCAGCAGTCGCATCAGGGCAGAGGTACGCGCACGAGGCGCTGCGGTTCCCTCAAGGTACATTGGCGGGTGCTCGCCTGCGCAATGGTGATGAGCCTTGACGAGCCCTGAGCCGCATACACCGGCGTCTCAATGCCGCGCCGCAACTCTCACTACCAAGTCTCGGCAACGCTGGGAATTTTCGCGCGTTATCCGTTGGCGCCACGGGTGTCGGTCAGCAAGGCTTCGTACCCCCGCATGACGGCGTTGTGGATCCGTTCGTCCACCTCCCAGGGCCACTCGCCTTCGGTCGCCGCGCGATCGGCTGGTATACCGAGTCCAGCCAGATACCGGACCATCTCGACGATCTTGGCGATCTCGTCTCGCTGTGCCCGAACGAACATTCGATTCACGAGTGCCCCGTGGCCGGGAATCACCAGCGTCTGCTCAGTCATGGACTCGAGCAGCAGGTCGAGCGTGGCTGGCCACTCGAGGGGCCACGAGTCCAGCCCGATCCAAGGTTTCGCCGACTCCTCGACGAGATCAGCGGCGATGACGACGTTGGCGTCCACCACGCGGGCCACAATGTCGCCCGAAGTGTGGCCACGGCCGCAGAACACCAGCTCGAGGAGACGGTCTCCCAGATCCACCATCTGCGTATCAACGAAGGTCTTGTCTGGAATCACGATCTCGGTGGCTGCAACCTCCGCACGGTGGGGATCGTCAGGGGAGTCTGCAAATCTCTGCTTCATGCGTTCCCCCTGGTCGGCCAGCCAGAGAGCGGCCTCCTCGTGCGCATGAATCGGCACATCTCGGATGGCCTCTCGGAGGGCCACATTGCCGAATGTGTGATCCCAATGCCAATGGCTGTTCACAACGTGGGTCACGGGACCAACGCTGAGGCAATCGAGGTCTTCAACCACAATGCGTCCGGCGGCAGCAGAGCCGTGCGTGTCCACGACGACCAGTCCCCGCTCACCGCCGATCGCGGTGACGTTCACGTCCGCCCATTCGTAGCGCGCCACCCAGACGCGGTCGGCGACCTCCACAAACTCCGTCATCTTGGCCACGATAACGACCCCGCGCTGCCGGGGCATCACTCTGGACCGGCGGCGAGCTCGGAAAACAGAACAGACCAATTGGGGCGGGATGCGCACCGGCCTGGTGGAGCGGCTCGAACGCCGGACCTCACTAGGCTGAGCTGCGCGGTTCGTGCTCGCTCATTCAGTGCCGCGGCGCCGTGGTGGCAGCAATACCGAGATAGGTTGAGCCACTACGCGTCGCTCCAGTCCGCCGGCGTGTCAGCATCCAACACACTGGTTCGGGATGTTCAGCGCGATAGTCGTGTGAATGAGCGTAACGGGCGAGGTTGTGAAGAGACCACCGCCTTGAAGGCTGATGCCTACGCTCCCGTCCACGACGTTGTGGATGATGGTCGTATCCTTGAGCGTCAACTTCACGGTCGGACCGGCAATATCAACACCGTTCCAGACGCCTCCACCTTCGGCTGCGCCGCTCGGCCCTTCCGCCCGTGCGACATTGTTGCTCACCTGGTCGTTCCGCATCAGCAGCAGACCGTTGTTCCAGACCCCACCCCCTAGAGCCGTGGCTGAGCCTGTCCCGCTGATCGCCTCGGTCAAGTTTCCGCTGATGAAACTGTTTAGCATGGTCACCAGCTGCGTGCCGCTATTGAACACGCCCAGCGCACCCCCGGCGGCAGCCGCACCATCGGGACTTCTCGACACTGATACGTTGTCGTCGATGCTCGTGTTGCTGATCGTGCCGGAACCGTCAAGCTCGAGCGCATCGCCGGTTGGTAAGCTATCCGTCGTTGTCGCCGACGTGGTCGTGTCCGTATTGTCGTCGATTTGAGCGTTCTGGATGACGATCGGACTATTCCCGACGTTCATGCCGGCATCGATGGCGTCTGGCTCGCCTCGCAGGTCGGTTGCCTTAGTTGAGTTGCCCGTGATCGCCGTGTTCTCGACCGTTGTGGGAATGCCCGTGCCCACGTGGATGCCGCCAGCGTTGGCGTTCATATTGATGAGTGCGCCGCCAAAAAACGAAGGCAAGGTGCTGGTGAGGTCGGCGCTGTTGTTGCTCACAACGCTGTTCCGAATCGACAGCGTTGCCGTCGCTCCAGGCGGGGAGAAGCTGAAGTCGACCATGATGCCCCCGCCTTCGGCGTAGCGACCGTCGGGAGCCCTCGCGATATCCCGATTACCAGTCACGACGCTTTTGTTCACTGTGAGGCTGCCCTGCTGGGTGTAGATACCCGCCCCGTCGGCGTCACTCGTGACTGGCCCCGACGATTGGTTGTTGCTTACGATCGAGCTGTCAACCGTGAGCGTACCCCAGTTGTCGATGCCACCCCCGCCGGCCTGGGCGAATGGGCACTCCCCGTCCCCGCCTGGGCATGCAATGCCCGAATCCACTGAGGCGCTTGGCGCCGCGGTGTTCTCGGTGATAACACTGTCACTGATCGTGAGCGTCGCACCCGTCGCGAAGTTCGCTGCCGGCGGAATGAAGATGCCACCGCCTAGCGCGTATACATCGTCCTCTCCGACATAGGCCGTCGATACCGGACTGGACCTCGTCAGGCCGCTCGTGATAGTCACGCCGCGAATCGCGACAGTGGGTTCCCTCGTGGCCGCGAACATGCCGACCGTGACCACGGGGCCGCCGCCGCTGATTATCGTCCTCTCAGCACCCACGCCGATCAGTGTCAGGTTCTTGTCGACCCTGAATCCGCCGTGATAGATGCCGCCGGCGACGGTCACGGTATCCCCGCTGCTCGCAGCCGCGACGGCGGGGCCGATCTGGTTGAATGCGCAGCCGCTTGGGCATACGGTAAACGTGGCCGCTGAAGCGCGCACGGCGCCGAGCCCGGATGCTGCTATCAAAATGGTTACCAATGCAGCGAACAACCAGGGGCGGCGCTGGCGGTCGCGGCGCCCGCACAATCTCTCACGGAGACGACTGCGACTACCGCCGCCGCTGATGACAAGAGCCAGTCTCGGAATCCTTAACGGAAGCTCCATGTCTTTCCCCTCCACCTCACTGGTCGTGAGGCTGCGCCGGAAGCAAACCGAAGGCAGATCTTAGCTCCTGCGCAGGGCAGATTACTGCGGATCGGCGCCTTCTCCGATACTGGTTTAGCATCGAGCCGCGTCTCGCTCGAAGTGGCGCTCGACCTCTTCCCTCCTCGACCAGAGCGGCGCCTAGCATCGAGGGATGGCAGCCCCGCTGGGGTCTTACATTCTGTTCATACGCCTCGATGCGGCCATTGTCATGCTGGCGTGCGCCGTCGTACTCATCCCGTCACGCCGGGCCTACGGGTGGACGCGATCCAAGGGAACTCCTGTTTGGGAAAGCGTCGTGGAGCAACATCGGTAGCAGCGTTCATGTTCTTGGGGGGTTAGCTCTGGGTCGTCGTGTGGTGGCTCGTGCGTCTTCCGATCCGCTGGCTCCCGAAGCTCTACAGGAACGCCATCTCAAACTGAGGCACTACCGCCTGCACCGCGATGTTGCGAACGGTTGGGTGAGCCTGTAGACTCGGTGCTGCGGGCCCACCCGTCAGCAATGGCGGGTGGACGGCCCGGAACGATGGTGGCCCATCAATCCGGACGAGGGTCGAGCCTGAGGGCCACCGAAAGGCACCGCCTCCCGTACTGAAGGCTCCGCGTCGCAAGATGTGGGGCTTTTCTTTACCTTGAGCAGGAATTGGAACGACCCCCCGCCAACTCGACGTCATTTGCCGACACCGTGCGTCGAAGCCCGCGATGTCGGCGCCGCAGTCGAACTCAGACCCGACTGCCGGTTCATCTGCGGCAATGTCGTGGTGCACCGCGGTGTCTGATGATGGGCCGCCTTCTGGTGTGTTAATTGCACGCTGGAGTGCCGCGCTGCACTCACACCTGAACCCGCCGCAACTCGCGAACCACACCTTGCGGTAGTCGGTCAGTTTGACTCAGGCCGCTCCGTGGTCGTTTCGAACTTACATGTGACCTAAGTCACATATCTCAAGGCAGGGTAATGTGGACCCATCTGAGCGGAGAAGCGCGACGGAGCTAATAAGATCTCCTCACCGACCTGGTCGCCAAGGGTGACGTGCCCTAACAGGGCCTTGGTCGGCACGTCGTCGTCTGGTCCATCGAATACCCAGGGTGTGTCATGAACGCGTACGCTCCTTCTCGTCGCCAAAGAGCGCGCGGACCCGGCAAGCCGGCGCTGGTCATCCTCCTCGTGGCGGCAATCGGGATCCTGTTCGTGGTGGAGCTGCCGCTACCAGAGGACCTGCCGACCGGGGTCGTGGGGCTGGTGCCGGTCCTGATCGCGTGCTTCTATCTCGACCGGCGTTGGTCGGCTGCCATCCTTGCCCTGGCGTTGGTCACGCGGGTCGCGGAAGCGGTCCTGGGTGACACCCCGAGTGGGTTGGCGGTCGTCGAGGTGGCCAGCTATCTCGCTTGCTATGGTGCTGCGCTCGCGTACACACGCCGACCCGTTCGACTCTCGGACCCTGTCGGTCTCGCCGATTCCGTCCCGCTCGGGTCCCGAGCGGGGGCCCCAGCAGCTTCGCTGGAAGCGTCGGGGCTCACCGATCGTGAGCTCCAGGTCGTGAACATGGCCATCCATGGGCTGACGGCGAAGCAGATCGGGGAGCGACTTTTCATTGGACGGCGCACAGTTGAGACGCATCTGGAGCGCGCCTGCAGCAAGCTCGGAGTGCAGACCAAGCGCGAGTTGATCGCCAAGGCGTTCGACACCCGTGCCGAGCCTCCATCCAGTTCCCGGCTGACCCGAACACACTGAATCCGTAACTCTTACGGATGCGTTCGATGAGACCTGAACGGATCATGACGGACAGGACACCGTGCCCACGTTCGCTCCTCATGGAGGCTCTCTGTGGCCGCTGCCGACTACACCGGGAAGCCCATGGGGGCTA
Organism: Candidatus Dormiibacterota bacterium; assembly: GCA_003132525.1. Taxonomy (GTDB): domain Bacteria; phylum Chloroflexota; class Dormibacteria; order Aeolococcales; family Aeolococcaceae; genus Palsa-851. Next base: position 23,855 of record PKXZ01000107.1, read on the forward strand.
CCACCTCCGCCTGAAGAAACGGCACAGTGATGAGTGCGCGGCCCCGCCTGCATCCGAACGGTCAGCAGCCAGGCACGTCGCGGTCAGTCCGTCCGCGGCGTTCTCGGAGTGACTCCGGCGCCGTCCTGACCTGGCAGGAGCAGCTCGGTGCTGGCATGGGGCAGATCCATCTAGCCGAAGGCGAGTTCATCTTCCGTGAGGGGAAGAACCCCCAGATCGCCCTGGTGCAGGCTGGGGTGGTGCGAGTCTTCCTCTCCACGCGGCCCGGTAGGGAGCTGACATTGCACTACGCGCGAGTCGGCGACCTCATCGGCGTCGCGCCATATCTCGCCCGCAACAACGAGTGGAACGCCGAGGCGGTCACAGACGCCGATGTGTCCATCTTTACGTTCAACGACCTCTTGCGGGCGGCAGCCCTGAATCCAGAGCTACCGTGGAGAATCGCTGAATACGTCGCGTCCTGGACCACCGAGGCCATGCGCGACGTCGCTCACGACGCCGGCCACTCGACGAGGACAAGGGTAGCTCGCCATCTCCGAGAGTTGTCCGTTCGTGACGCGGGTGGGCAACTCGTCGCACACATCAGTCAGCAACATTTGGCGGCTACCGTCGGGACGGTGCGCGAGGTGGTTTCTCGAGAGCTGAACGCGCTGAGAGCGGATGCCGTAATCGAAACAGCCGCGGGATCCATCACCGTCATCGATGAGGCAGGGCTCGCACGTATCGCTGCGGCGGGTCCCGGTGGGCGGAGCGGCTGACTCGGAAGCGAGCGCCTCTCGTGTCGGCGCCCACCTGTGCCCGTCTTCACGGCGTATGCGCGCTCTCGCCTGCCAATCACCATCCTTCGGGTTCGGGCAGGTTCCCGTAAATTCTTGATCTCCAGCCGCCGAATGCGGCGTGAAGCCGCAGGCGCGCCTGGCGCTGTTGACCTCGAACGCCGATCAGATCCGCGGTTCATTCAACCCCTCAGAGCAACTCCATTGCCCGAAGAGCTCCCTCTTCTCGGCCGGTGACCACCTCCCGCTGAGTCCGTGCGGCGCCTCGCCGGAAGGCGCGGTCTTGTCGCACTGGGTGGACTTCAGGAGCCGCGGTCTGGATACGGGACGATCCCGATGTTGCGAACAAGCCGCTCTCTCACGGCCGGCCGCCTGTATATTTCCGAAGTGTGACTTAGATCACATGTGACTTAGATCACGCTAGGAGTTGCTCCATGGAACAACCGGCTGAGACCCAGGCCATTGGGCGCCCAGGCGAAGTGCGCCGCTTCGGCTCGTACGGTTCGGTCAGTCGCGGATTGGCTAAGACTGCATGGGGCAACTCGTTCCCACGAGCGATCGCCTCCGGCACCTTGCAGGTGGGCCCGATCATGCTGCCCTGCGCCGTGCTGGACGACGGCATACGGGTGCTCACACAGGTCGCATTTCTGCACGCGCTGGCGTTCGGCCGCTCGCGAACTCCGCGCGCTGGCACGCGACTTACAGCAGACTGGGTTCCGACATTCCTCGGGGCCGGTAACCTAACTGCGTACATCGACGACACGGTGTTGCGATACAGCACACCGGTCAGGTTTCGGACCGAGTTGGGCACCCTTGAACGGGGCTACGATGCCAGGCTCCTGCCCGCAGTGTGCCTGGTCTATCTCCACGCTCGCGAAAACAACGTGCTCAGCCCCGGCCAACTCCGCATCGCCCAACGAGCGTCTGTCTTTCACGACGCTCTGTCCGAGGATGGAATTGTCAGCATGGTCGACGAGTCAACAGGCTTTCGGGAGCACCAGGCCCGAAAGGCGCTGACGGCGACACTCACGAAGCACATTGCGCCTGAGTTGCTGTTCTGGACCAAGCGATTTCCCGATGAGTTCTTCACACAGGTGTATAGGCTCGAAAGCTGTCCCTCTCGCCCAGGTGTGACCAAGCGAGCGCCGACCATCGCACGTTGGGCCTACTCCTACGTCTTCGACCAACTCCCCGCTGAAGTCCTCGACCACCTACGTGCGGGCGAGCAAGCGTCAACGGATCGGTGGCGCCGCGGTTTCGGACACCACGGCCTCGAGGAAGTCGATACGGGGAATCAGCACCTTGACAATCAGATCGGTCTTGTGATCGTCCTGATGCGCATCTCGAAGACCAAGGACGAGTTCGAAAGGCTGTTCACTTCCGCATTCGACGCCCCACCATTCACGGCACGCACCGCTCGTGATCGATATGAAGGCCGACCACTAGGCGCATAGCCATCTCGCCGACGACGGAGATCTGCCGGGGCTGCCCGCGCCACCCCAGGCGCCTCGCTAAATCCAGACGCTGAGTTCAGATCGATCCTTTACGCGGCTGTGTGACCTATGTCACAAGTCGCCGACGCCCATTCTGGCCTCGCATGTTCCCCGTGATGATCTTGCCATGAAGGTTGATCCACGTCGGAAGCGACGTCTGAGACGGACGTCCGGGCAGGGACTCGTCGAGTTCGCCCTGGTTGCGAGCTTGTTCTTCTTCGTCGTTTTCTCGATCGTGAACGCGGGGTTCTTCTTGTATGCGCGAAATGCGGTCAGCTACGCGGCCGACGTGGGTGTGGCCGAGATTGCCGCAGAGGGCAGTGTGTCGGGTCCGCCTCCTACCGGCGTGACCCCCGCGTCTCCCGGAAACGTGGATCAAGTCGCGATCGCCTACATGGATCTCGCCGGTCTCAATCGCATCCCCCTGGTGAACGTCACGGAGATTGATGTCTGGAAGGAAATCCAGAACAGCAATGGGACTCTCAACGACAACACCACCGGCTGCGGCGGCGCGTGCGAGGACCGCTACGACATCAACGGCAACATCCTCAACAGCGGCGGCACGGTGCCTTGGCAGCCGAGCAGCCGAAACACCAGCAGCGCTTCCGGCCCGGATTTCGCCCGTCTCGTGATCACCTACAAATATCAGTTGCTGCTGAACTCAGCCACCTTCCAGATGACGAGCTCGAACACCTTTCGCCTTGAGCCGCAGTCGTGAGCCCCAAGAAACAGTGCGGGATGGCCGGGCAATCAGCAGTCGAGATGGCCCTGCTGTTGCCCGTGCTCTTGATCCTCTTCCTCGGCAGCTGGACAGCGTCCGACCTCATCGCTGACAACAACTCAGCTGTCCAGGCGACCCGCGCGGGCGCCCGCTATGCCGCTGAGATCGGCAACAACAACTTCCAGACCGGGGACGGCACCAGTCCGCTGCAGGTGGACACGGACATCATCGATCAGATGCTGCCGATTCTCAACACCGAGCTGACGAACGCGGTCGTCAATGAGATTGACATCTATCAGCCCAGCCCGTGCAGCAACGGTGGCACGTTCACCCCCGGCACTGCCGGCACCGCGAGTGGCTGTCCGCCGAACAATGGCGCTTACACGACTCCGGAGTTGATCGACAAGTACACCATCAGCGGGACCACGATCACTGCTGGAAACATCCCTCAATACACCCTCGACCTTCGCAGCCAGATCCCCTACGACGAGGCGGAGCTCGGTGTCAGGGTCCTCTTCACGTATACATCCCCAACCCTGCGATTTTTCAACCAGCAGGATAACGCCTACACCGTAGTCCGGCTTGGACCAGAGGAGTGATGTAGACATGGACCGACGCCCATACGCCTCGCGGACCCGCGGCCGGCGCGGCCAGGTGATGGCGCTGTTCGCCCTCCTCTCCATCTTCATCTTCGCAGTCGCGGGGTTGGCGATTGATGCCGGCATCAGCTATCTGTCGAGCAACAACGCCGAGCGAGCTGCCGCTTCAGCGGCCCTTGCCGGCGCTGCCTATCTGCCTGGCAACTACGCTGCCGCGCAAAATGCCGCGCTCGTCGAGGCATCTCGTAATGGCTACGCGGACGCCGGGTCGGGTAACACGTGTACGGGTAATCCCTCGCCGTGTGTCAGCACCTCCCAGCCGGCGAGCAACCAGCTGGAGGTCACTATTTCGGTCAGCGTCAGCACAACCTTCCTCAGACTGCTGGGGTTCGGAAACCATACGGTCACGCGCTCAGCCGTCGCCGAGTACCTTCCCCCGATTCAGATGGGCGAGCCTGGGAATGAACTGGGTACGACGATGGGGACCGCCGCCGGCGATCTCGGCAATGGCAGCGAATATCTTCTGCGCACCGAAGGTTGGGGGAATCCCAGGCACGAAGGAGACGCATTCACTCCCAGCCCAGACGACAACGAGAGTGACTGCGGCCCTAACATCGGGGGCCCCGGAAACGTGGCATCGTGTGTCGCCAACCCTCCGGACGTCCACCAGGTGAGTTGCATCGCAGGCGATGACCTCTGCGCGAACGACGCCAATGGCGCGACGGACACCAACTGCGGGCAGGCTAATCAGCTCTGTCTCAACGATGTTGGTGGCTCCAATTTCCTCATCTACGTCCCAGCCGGGACGACGACCAACTTTCAGGTCTATAACCCCAGCTTTGATCCAGGCAATGACACTGATTGCGGTTCGCAGACTCCGGTCAGTTGCCTGAACACGCTGCACGACAACGACGGGAGTTTCCCCGCGTTAAACGGCATCAGCGCGGCGGACACTCCGGTTGCCTCCGATTTCGACAGCATGGGCTTCACTCTGTTCGCGGTCCCCGTACTGGACAATCGGGCAGCGGACGTTCCGCTGGTGGAGGACATCTTCTGCCCCTTCAACGCATACGATCTGGACACCGGGACCGCAGCCGACTACTCCTACTACGAAGAAGGTACCTCTTCGTCGGGCTGCAATCCTGTGCATTCAAATACCGCAACATACCCCGCGACGCTTGAGCAGGAAGCAGGGGTCCCAACGACGTTCAATTCGCCGCCAGGCGATACCAACGCGGCCACGGAGCAGGGACCTCAGTGGGTTTCGCTGATTTCGCCAAATCTCACTGGCCAGAATGCGAATCTCTACGTCCAGAACTTTGTTGGAGGCAGTGAAGGGACGTACACGAGCGGCGGGCAGCTCAGTGGCGGAGCGAGCGGACAGTACTTCCGCCTCCGTGTGGATACATTGGCGTGGAATGGGGCGGTGATCAGCACGACGGACAGCATCAACACTCCGGCCACCGACAGCGGTGCTTTGCCCGACAACTACCCGTTGGGTCACAACGCCTACTCCTTGGAAGCGACGTCGTGTGCCTCATGCACCATCTCGGGACTGGCGGACATGACCATCTACACCCCGATCGACGGAGCCACAGCGACCGGGTTCGGCCTGCCTTTGTTCAACGTGCCGTCCGCCTACGCCGGCAAGGTGATCACGGTCTCCGTGTTCAACCCAGGTGTTGGCGGTGGGGGCAACGCCTATCTAGGCCTTCTTCAGCCCAGCTACACATCTGGAGCGACAACGTACCCCGAGCAGTTCGCCACCCTGGCTCCAGGGTGCGATGGGAACACGACGGTTGACTATCTCGGCACAAGCCTGAATGCCGGCACGTGCAGCGGCGTGACCATGACCGCCGCTGCGACAAATCAGTGCGCGGCAAGTCCGAGCGGGTATGCCTGCAATACGTCGAACGCAGCGTTCATGCAAACGGGAACGACATCGACAGACGCATATGGACAGAACTACAGCGGAGACGCCATCTATCGCGGGTCGTGGCTGCGGTTCCAGATTGAAGTTCCTTCCACGTACAACCCGGGAGCGTCCGGCGCCTACTGGGATCTGTACTACGGGGTTTCGTCGTCGGCGTATGCCGGTAACACCATCACCTTCGAGGCGCAGTACCTGGGGAGCCCAGTGCATCTGCTCCCGGGGGGGTGAGTACTGACTACTTCGATGCGGTGACCGCCGCATGGATCAGCTTCGTGAGTTCATTGACTTCGCGCGTGAGCGTGGTATTCAACTCGAGCGTCTTGGAGAGCTTGAGCTCAACGTCCCTGATCTGCTGCTCCTGCGCACCGAGGCTGGCGAGCGTTGCCTCGAGGTTGCGCTCGGAGCGATTCGACGATGCTCCGACCAAGAAGCCGATGTAGAGTTCCGCGACCGTGGTCACGAGGTTGAGCGGGAAGTTGAAGCCGGTGGATGTGAACCAGACCGGCAGCCACGTGCCGCTGGCGATCCTCGATCCACCAAAAGCGAACAGCAGTGTCCAGCCCGCCACCAGTACGATCCAGATGGCGATATTCGTGGGTGTCCCCATCCCGTAGCTGACCTTGTCGGCGACCCGTTGGAACAGCGAAAGCCGCTCAGACTTCGCTGGAGCTTGCTTCGGGTTCCCGGGTATGAGGGCGGTGGCGCTAGACATAGATACCTCCTTGTAGAGATCTAAGACGTTGGAAGACGCATCCTGTCATCACTAACCCGAGAGGATCGATTCCGGCCGATATCCTGCTGTGGGGTGGTCGTGGTTGTACATGGGCGAGACTCCCCCGGGGATGATCGGCGGATCCCTCTTATGTGATCTAAGTCACGCCACCGCAATATACATCGCCGTCAATCCCTGAGTCACCGCTCCAACTCGGGTGGACCAAACCTAGTCCAGTGAGGGCGACAGGCGGTCATTTTGAATCGGAGTCAGTGGCATACGGCTGCGTCGGTCGTCCAAAGACACCTTCGCTGACACCTTCACCGCGGACGAGCAATTATCTTAAGTTCTGAGCCGTCGAAGGTGCTGTCGATGTCGACAATGACCCCGCCTCACGGTGAGCACACCGCCGCGTTAGTCCGGACAGCTCTCGTCGCGGTCGGGTGCAAGCGATTCCTCCATCCATGATCCGGAAGTCACGCAACCGACGTTCGTCGACCGGGGGAGTGATGGGCGGAAGCCAGTCACCAGGCAGATCAGTACCATCGTCCAGATCACCGAGAGCACTCGCTCGATCATCATCACTCCGCCAGGTTCGGCGATGGAGGTTGGCGACGGTGGCGGCGGCTTCCACCCCAAGCGCACTCGCGGTTAGCGCTGCGCCCCAATGCACGCGGGCGCAAAGGGCGAGACCCCCCCGCAGCTGCGAATGCAGCAGCGCGGCGGACGCTATCGCCCTTGCCAGCACGGGGCTGTAGTCGGGATGCGCCAGCATTAGCACTGGCCATTCTTCAGCCCCGCACCACCACAATTCATCGTGCTCTCGCGGCGGGCAATTGGTGACTTTTGCCGTCACGAGAACTTCATCTGGCCCGATCGCGCGTCGTTCGGCGGCTTACCAGCCGCGAATCGGTCGCTTCGAGGAGTCGACCGCCACGATGACACCGTTCTTGACGCCCATCTCGATGATGTCGTTCGCCGTGAGCGTGGGCGTCGGTCCGGTCCGATCGTTACCCGGAGCGACAGCGGATCACCGTCGAGCGGGAACGTCGTATATGGCGCCACTCCGAACGCACCCGCCTTCGTTACTCAGACGACGATGGCAGATCGTCTGGCGAATATGATGAGCACCGCTGGCGATTTCAGCGTCCATGCACTGAGCCGCTTCCGGAAAATCGCCATGCGCCGAGCGTGGTCTGTAGTACCGGCAGCCCACTAGCGTCTCCTCTGAGTACGGACACCCTGGCGTACCGTCCGCCGTGATTGCCACATGAGCAGGATCGGCTGACAGCCTGATTCTCATCAACTCCATGCTGATGGTCGTTCCACCCCACCACAAGGGCCGTTGGTCCTCAATCCCATCAGCCGGTCGCGATAGCCCGCAGCGCAAACAGCAGTGTCATCACTGCTCCTCCCGCCAGCCAGATCTGCTCCTCCCGACCTCCCAGCCGCTTGCCGATCGACATCGCGAGCGGAAGCGTGAGCAGCGTGGCCGCGCCGTAGAACCAATGAATCAGTTGCTGGGGGCGATCGCCAGTCGCCACCAGCACGAGTCCGATCGCGACTTGAACCGCGACGAGCGCAACTATGAGCCGAAGATACAGACGTACTAACGGCAGAATTTGTGCGCGAAACAGACTCGCTATCGCGGCACACGCGCCAACCGCAGCCGCGACCGTCAGTACGAAACCGTACCGATCATGGATCAGCACGCCGCTATGGTAGACGGACGGTGGGATATCCACGGCCGCAGTCATCTGCGTCGAGGTCGTGATCGACGTGCGCATCTGCACGCGACGCATGCGGCTTAGCGGGTCGCGCCGCCCGTGATGCGCGGGTCATTGGTCACATTCACGGTGACGCAGGTCGCTCGATGCCGGCGACGTCAGACCCTTTCGCCGAGCGTAGGTGACCACACAGACTCGCGCTTGATACTCCACCGACACCACGGAGGCTCACGATGAACGCGCCCGCCCCGTACATCCACTGGGGGTTCATCCTCATCTCGCTGCCGAATTTCGTGCTCATCTGCGTGATGGTCCTGCTCTTCGTGCTCGCGCTCGTCGTGCCGTTTCCACATCATCGGTCGAAGGAGCCACGCGATGAGTGACGACGTGGCATCCGACGCTTTCGACCAGACCACCACAGGGGCGGAGTCGGTCGCCGACGATGAAACGGGCTGGACCGCTTCGGTGCGTCGCCGCGTCGAGAAGACACTCCCGATCGCCGAACTGCTCCCCACCAAACAGCCTGCCTATGTCGGCTCATGGGTGTACGTGTTCGGGGTCGTCACCATCGCGGCGCTTTTCTGGGTGGTGCTCAGTGGCGTCGTGCTCGCCTTCTTCGGCTCCGCGTGGTGGCATGTGTCATCGATCGGCCACTTCTTCAACAGCATCCATTTCTGGTCTGTCCAGATGTTCTTCATCTTTATGGTGCTCCACCTCTGGGGGCAGTTCTGGGGAGCTGGCTGGCGCGACGGAAGAGCCAAGACCTGGATGATCGGTGTCGTGATCTTCACGGTCAGCATCGGCACGGCATTCACCGGATACGTCATTCAGCAGAACTTCGACTCGCAGTGGATCGCCATCAACGCCAAGGATGCAATCAACTCGACCGGTGTCGGTGGGTTGTTCAACGCTCTCAACTTCGGTCAGATGTATGGGCTGCACGTGATGCTGTTTCCCATCGGTGTGACCCTGCTCGTGGTGCTGCACATCATCCAGGTGCGGGCAAAGGGCGTGGTGCGGCCGATCGACGATCCGATGCAGGTGACGCCGTGAAAACGTCCAAGGTCGACAAGAAGACATATTACCGAGGTGTTGCGATGGTCCCGTACGACCTCCTGAAGGAGGTCGCGTTCGCGATGATCGGCGTTCTTGGCTTCGTGCTCCTGCTCTCAGCGGTGCTGTCCTCGCCGGACGTTCCCTCGGTGACGCTGCAGAGCTGGTCCAAGGCGGATCCCGTGGACTTCCTGACCACCGCGTCGGGCGAGCTGTCGGGGTCGACCGTCGTGGCCTCATACGGTCCGCCGTACAACTCGGGGAGCGGATCGGTGCAGAGCTGGGGGCCGCTGAACCTGCAGCAGTGGGCCGGCGTGCACATTCCCATCAACGCCCCCGACGACTTCGTCTTGGAACCCCTCACCCAGACCACCGCGGGCGACGCTGCGCTTGCATCGGCGCTGACTACGTACGAGGGCGCCTCGAGCAGTCAGCAGCAGAAGTGGCTCGCGAACTACACAACCGGTCTCGGTACCGCAACGGTCGGGGCAGACGGCACGGTCAACGTCCCTTCCGGTGACAACGGACCGGTGTCGCTGCTCATGGACCGGATGCTCACCCTAGCCAGATCGGGCGGTCTCGATGCACTGCTGCTGACCAGCAACCACTTCTATCAGACCGATTTCAGCAGGCCACTGCTGTTCCTTGATGACGGCGGCTACATCGCCGATCTTGCAACGCAACAGAAGCTTGATGGCGACGATTGGGGTGTCATGAACGAGACCGGTCGCTACCCCGGTCAGGCATGGCTTTGGCTCTACACCATGTGGTACCAGATCCCGCCCTTCAACTCGGATACGGGATTCCTCGGTATCAGCGCCGCCAACACCGACCTCGCGGTGGTCGGCGTAATGCTGTTGCTGACCGCGTTGCTTCTGCTGGTGCCCTTCATCCCTGGCTTACGCGACATCCCCCGCTGGATCCCGGTTCATAAGTTGATCTGGCGTCGGCACTATGCGGAGATGCGGCGGCAGGCTGCAGCTGAGGCTGCGAAGGCACCGTAGCGGGCGGTATCGGCCGCCGACGAGCATCGCTCGCCTAGGTTTGGTGTGCCGAGGGACAGGATCGAACTGTCGACACCAGGTTTTTCAGTCGAGCGAACTGACGTTTTCTGGGGTCCTCTGAGGTCCATGATCGTATTCGCGGAGGCCCGAATCACTAAGTTATCGTCCCCCATCGTCCACAACGATCCGCGGATGAAGGTGTCAGGTTAGGTGTCATTTTTCCGGCGCGACCCCACGGTCGAGTGTAAGGACGCTCGTGTGGTCGACGGTAGCTTCTCTCGGCGCGCCACCTGCGTGGCTCCCAGACCACGCGGGGCCGCCGGTAGTACAGTCTGGGCTTGAGACGATCGAGCCTGCGCGATGTGGGCCGGAAGGTGGGAGGGGACCAAGATGCGGATGCACTCACTGTCGAGCCGATCCCGAGCCGTCGTGTGCGGAACGGCCGCTGTCCTAGCGAGTGTCACAGCCGTGACCGGCACCAGCCTGACAGCGGCGGCGCAGACCAATAACAGTATCCAGGGTTCGTTCAGCCTCTTCGCTGTACCCGGGACGTTCCACATTCAGCAACTGGCGGTGGGGTCCGGCGGAACGATGTGGTTCGTCACCCCGCAGTCGCAACTCGGCATGATCAGCGCTACCGGTCAGGCGGCGCTGACCGGGGTGGTGCTACCGCATGGCAACGTACCCGCTGTGATCGCGGGGGCAGGCCCTGAAGGCGTCTGGTCATACGGTCAAAGCGACACGGCGACTTACAGCAAGGGCACCTGTGCGCTGGACCTGGTCACCTCAGACAACGTCGTCCATCCTGTGACCCTGCCCGCGGTGGCGGCACAGAGCTTTTGCGGCGGTGCCGCTGTTGACGGAAGCGGCAATCTATGGGTGTCCCTGAGCAACCAATGCGGCTCGCGCACATGCGGCCAGCGAGTGTCCTTGGTTGTGGAGATCACGCCCGCGCTGACGGTCACGTTATTTCCACCTCCGGCCCCCGGCGTCAGGGCGGGCCCCGTCGCGTTTGCGAGCGACGGTGCAATCTGGGCCCTCGGTGGCTACCCGCAGCAGCAGCTCGGTCGGTATACAACGTCGGGATCTTCGACCGGCATTCAGATTCCGACTGGGGAGCTCACCGGCATGCTGGCTCGACCTGACGGGACCTTCTGGGGATGGCGGCCGATACTCTGCATCGGTCAGACCTCCGAGTTCTGCCTTCGAGTTTCACGCTTCAGTGCGGGTGGCCCCACCGGCTCCACCTACCTCTTCCCCGTCGGTATTAGCTTGAACGGCCCAGATCAGCTCGGCGTCAGCACCGACGGATCGCTCTGGCGGGCGGGAGCTGAGCGCTCCGAACCTGACCGGTTCTTCCGGATGACCGCCAACGGAGCGATCGATCGCAGCGCAGCGTTCCCAACCGCGGGAGGCTCAGGGCTTCGCGACGATGGGACCCTGGCTGTCAGCGGGTCATCGGCGATCTGGTCGTCAGCGCAGACGAGTTCGGGAGCGGAATACCTGGTTCGCTTCCAGCCGCTCTAGGAATACCCCTCGAAGGTCCGTACCTCGCTCGCGCAGTGAAGTCGGCGTTCGTTCTGATGGAGTCGTGAGAGCGGGCTCGGAGCTCGCGAGCTGGAGGCTTGCATTGACGTGAGTAAGGGGGCTCCCGGAACCCGACTCCCGCCATTGCGGCTGACGACGCGAAGGGCCGGCGGCACGGCCTGTCGATTTCCCGCCATGTGCTCCGTATAGACGGTGAAGGGCCGGGTGACCGGCCGAGCCTAACGCAAGCGGCAAGATGGTTGCCGAGGAGGAACCCCGATGAAGCAGTACATGCTCAGTGTCTATCACGCAGACAGCGGCCCCGCCCCCACGCCTGAGGTGATGGCGGCCAGCGTCCGTGACGTCGATGCCCTCAACGCGGAGATGATGACTGCGGGCGCCTGGGTCTTCGCCGGCGGCCTGCATAACGACAGCACAGCATCGGTGGTCCGCGTCAACGATGGCACCGTGGTCACCACCGACGGCCCGTACATTGAGACCAAGGAGCGCATCGGCGGCTTCTGGGTCATCCAGGCGGACGACCTCGATGCCGCCCTCGCGTGGGCGCGCAAAGCGACCGTCGCGTGCGTCGCCCCGGTCGAGGTCCGGCCATTCCACGATGAGCCGCCGGACGCCTGATCTCAGTCATGCGGCGGGTGAGTGACTCGGAGATCGAGCGTGTGTTCCGCGAGGAGTTCGGCCGCGCCGTTGCGGTGCTCGTCCGATCGTTTGGGGACATCGACATCGCCGAGGAGGCAGTCCAGGATGCGTTCACCGTTGCGGTGCAGCGGTGGCCGGAGACGGGGCTGCCTCCGAGCCCGGCGGGCTGGATCATCACCACCGCGCGGCGTCGTGCGATCGACCGTCTGCGCAGCGACACCGCTCGCGATCGCCATGCCAAGGCTGCGCTGATGCAGGCGGAAGGCACACCGATCGACGATGGACCGGTGCGCGACGATCGCCTGCGTCTCATCTTCACCTGCTGCCATCCCGCGCTCGCCGAGGACGTGCAGGTCGCGCTGACGCTCCGGTTGCTCGGCGGCCTTTCGACGCCGGAGATCGCGCACGCCTTCCTCGTCCCCGAGGCGACGATGGCACAGCGCATCGTGCGAGCGAAGAAGAAGATCCGTGACGCACGCATCCCGTATCGCGTGCCGCCGTCGACGGAACTCGCCGGCCGGCTCAGCGCGGTGCTCGCGGTTGTCTACCTCATCTTCAACGAGGGATACGTCGCGAGTTCCGGCGAACGGCTCGACCGTGCAGATCTGTGCGCGGAGGCGATCCGCCTTGGCCGGATCCTCGTCGAGCTCATGCCGGACGAACCCGAAGTACTCGGGCTCCTGGCGCTCATGCTCCTCAGTCATTCGCGGCAGCGGACTCGCACAACATCGAGCGGCGACCTCGTTCCGCTCGCAGACCAGGACCGCTTGAATTGGGACCGCACGGTGATTGCCGAGGGCCAGTCGATTGTCCGCGACTGCCTGCGGCGCAATCACCCGGGTCCGTATCAGATTCAGGCCGCGATCAACGCGGTCCACTCGGACGCCCGCACCGATGCCGACACCGACTGGGGCCAGATCCTCCAGCTGTATGACCAGCTCTTCGCGGTGATGCCGACGCCCGTTGTTGCGCTCAACCGTGCCGTCGCGCTGGCGGAGGTCCGTGGCGCCGCATCGGCGCTGGAGACCGTCGATCACCTGGACTTGAGCGACTACTACTTACTCCACGCCGTCAGAGCGGATCTGCTGAGCAGGGTCGGCCACAACGATGAAGCCCGCAGCGCATACGCGACGGCCATTGCGCTCACGTCCAATGCTGTCGAGCGCGGGTTCCTGGAGCGAGCCCGTGACGCGCTTCCTGCGTGACGGGGCCGGCCGAGCACAGCCGCCGAAGGTGGTGACCAGTATCTCCGTCGGCGTCGTCAACCACATCGAGGGCATCACCGTCGCGGCCGACGGAATCGTCTGGATCGCCGACACCGACAACAATCGCGTGGTGAGCTACAACCCGACGAACGGGGCGGTGGCCGGCACCGTTCCGAAGGACAGGGTCTTCACGGTCAAAGCATGTTCGTTGACCTCACGCTACCCCCACGACAGGTGTGGCAGCTTCCGTTGGTACTTGCGGGCGGCGCAAGGGCACGGATTGCATATTTCTCGGCACG
>PKXZ01000008.1 GCA_003132525.1 Candidatus Dormiibacterota bacterium
GAGGTCTGGTTCCGCTTCTTCGACTCGCGCCTTTACGACGTCCAGCGCGCGCGCGAGCGGCACCTCCCGGCGGCGTACCTCCTCGGCTTCAAGGGGGAGCGCGGGCGGCACCCGGCCCGCGTCTTTACCCAGCTCGCGACCGAGCTCGCCCTCGTTCGCGGCCACATGGGCCTGAGCAAGATGACGTCGATCCTGCAGCTGCTCCCGTTGTCCTCCGCGACTACGCGGTCCTGGCGGACGGCGAGCGCGGCATCGTAGTCGGCCCTCATGGCGACTTCGTGTGGATGTGCTTTCCGCGTTGGCACGACAAAGCGCTATTCAGCGCTCTGATCGGTGGCGGCGGCTCGTACGCCATCACGCCGATGGAACCGCACGTGTGGGGAGGCTACTACGAACCCGGCTCACTCATCTGGCGGAGCCGATGGGTGACCAACACCGCCGTCATAGAGTGCCGCGAGGCCCTCGCGATGCCGAGCCGCGCCGACCGAGCGGTGGTACTGCGGCGGATCGTCGCGTGCCAGGGGACTGCCCGCATTCACTGTCGACTGCGCACGCTAGCTGACTTTGGCACCGGAGCCGTACGCGCGATCCACCGCGAGGTCGACACCTGGATCGTGGGGCACGACCACGTGCAACTGCGCTGGATGGGGGCCGGGACGGCTCGGGTCTCTCGCCGCACGAATTCGCTGGAGATGGAGATCACCGTGCCGGAAGGCGGCCACCACGACCTTGTCATGGTGGTGGAACCGAAGGGCAGCGTCGAGGAGATCCCCACGGCCGATCTCGCCTGGAGGGCCACTGAATCGGAGTGGGCACGCCGAATCCCCTCTCTGTCGTCATCTGCAGCGCCACGTGACGCGCGCCATGCATGCGCTGTGCTGCTGGGGCTCACCAGCGGCTCCGGCGGCATGGTTGCGGCCGCCACCACATCACTTCCGGAGCGCGCTCGAGAGAGCAACAGCTACGACTATCGGTATGCGTGGATACGTGACCAGTGCTACGCAGGTCAGGCCGCATTCCGCGCCGGCATCGAGGAACTCGCTGACTGCGCCGTCGCGTTTGTCAGTCAGCGGCTCCTCACAGACGGACCGAATCTCAAACCGGCGTATACGGTCATCGGCGGCCGTGTCCCTGATCAGACACGACTCAAGCTGCCTGGGTATCCAGGAGGCACCGACCTCGTGGGCAACTGGGTCAACAACCAGTTTCAACTCGACGCCTTCGGCGAGGCGCTACTCCTCCNNGGACTCACAGCCGGCTCACCTGCGCCGCAGGACTGCGTGCCGCTGGCAAGGTGGCCCCGGAGTCGAGAGCGACTGCAGCGTCGTGGACTACCTTGGCCGACACCATCGTGGCGGAGACGGGTCGAACGGCTGTCGCTGGCGATGGCGCCTGGCAACGTGCTGACGATGATCCGCGTGTCGACGCAGCGTTGCTCATGGCCACAGTCCGCGGTGCAGTCGGGCCCGAGGATCCCAGAAGCATCGCCACCCTTGCGGCTATCGAAGCGCAATTGGTCGACGACGGTTATCTCTATCGCTTTCGCCACGATGTACGGCCTCTCGGCGATGCCGAAGGGGCGTTCCTTCTCTGTGGCTTCATGATGTCCTTGCGACACCACGTCGCCGGACATCACCTCCAGGCGATGCGCTGGTTCGAGCGAACTCGCGCCGCGTGCGGCCCTGCTGGGTTGTTCTCGGAGGAGTACGACGTACGCCAGCGCCAACTCAGAGGCAATCTCCCGCAGGCCTTCGTGCACGCACTCCTGCTCGAGTGCGCGGTCACGTAGAGACGCTCTCCGTCGTTTCGGCGACCTGGCGGAGGCGTTGTGCCTGACGTCGCGACAACCGTACTCGGGGCGCCCTGCCGATGCCTTTCGAGGCGCCGCGAGGTAAGAAGATCGTGGGAGTCAACGCTAGAGAATCGTTGACCCTTCGAAGCAATCTCCCCTCCCCTCGCCACGCTGTGACCCGCCTGAAGAAGCCGGCAGACCGCCAGGCTGCACCGCGGTCGTGTCGGCGCACGCCGCCATGACACGGCCGGTAGCGGTTGCGATTGCAGCCCCGATCGAACCCGACCTTGTGGCAGTGATCCGCGAGATCGGGGATCGGATCAAGGTCGTGTATCGGCCCGAGCTCCTACCGCCCACCCGGTATCCGGGTGATCACCGAGGCATCGACGGGTTCCAACGTAGCGCCGAACAAGAGATCCGGTGGCAGGCCTCGCTCGCCGGTGCTGAGGTGCTCCTCGGCATCCCGGGCGACTCACCAGAGGGGCTTGCTACGGTCGTGCACGGTTTACCAACGCTGCGATGGGTTCAAGGTACAGCGGCCGGCGCAGGGGAGCAACTGAAGGCGGCTGCCTTAACCAAGGCGGAGCTTAACCGCATCACCATCACGAGCGCGAGCGGCGTCCACGCTGGACCCCTCGCTGAGTTTTGCCTTTTCGGATTGCTCGCGATGAGCAAGGGACTACCGCGAATGCATGCAGATCAGCTTGCCCACCACTGGGATCACTATCCGGTGGCGGAATTGCGCGGCCACACACTCCTGGTGCTCGGTCTTGGAGCTGTCGGTACCGAGGTCGCCCGCCTGGCCAAAGCACTCGGGATGCACACCCTGGGCTTGAACCGCCACGGGTCGAGTGACTCACCGGATATCGATGAGGCGCATCCCGCAACGAGCCTAGAGGAGCTGCTTCCGCGAGCAGATGCGGTCGTCGTCACCTTGCCATTGACGGAGGAGACGGCCGGGATGCTTGACGCCAGGGCGTTCGCACGAATGAAACCGGCGACACTGCTTGTCAACGTCGGTCGTGGAGGCGTGATCGACGAGGTCGCGCTGGTCGACGCGCTGCGCGATCATCGCGTGGCGGGGGCGGTGCTGGATGTGTTCGCGAGCGAACCCCTTCCCAAGGACAGTCCGCTCTGGGACATGCCCAATGTCGTGGTCAGTCCCCACACGACCGCATTGTCCCAACATGAAAACGAACGCATCGTCGCGCTCTTTATCAAGAATCTTCGCCGCTATCTGGAGGGCAAGGAGCTCATCAATCGTATCGATCCACAGCTCTTCTACTAGACACCCGAGTTCCGCTGCCGCCTATCAGTCAATTCATCCAAGAAAGAAAGGGAACGAGCAAATGCAAATCGGAATGGTCGGTCTCGGCCGCATGGGCTCGAACCTCGTCCACAGGCTCTTGGGTGACGATCATGAATGCGTTGTCTTTGACGTCGATCCCCGTGCGGTGAAGAGGGTCGCCGCTAAGGGAGCGACCGGCGTCCGCTCCCTTGCGGATCTCGTCGCGAGACTCGAGCAGCCTCGAGCAGTCTGGGTCATGGTCCCGGCCGGAGAGATCGCTGAGAAGACCGTCAACGACCTCGCGCGGCAGATGGGGCCTGACGACGTGATCATCGACGGCGGCAACTCGTACTATCGCGACGACATCGCTCGCGCTGCAACGCTCCGCCAGGAGGGAATCCACTACCTCGACGTCGGCACCAGCGGAGGTGTCTGGGGCCTCGAGCGTGGCTACTGCCTCATGATCGGCGGCGAGGCAGAGGTGTTCGATCGGCTCCGCCCGCTGTTCGAGTCGATTGCCCCAGGCGTCGATACCGCGCCTCGCACTCCTGGACGTAGGGGCAAGCCCGCTCAGGCCGAACGAGGGTATTTGCATTGCGGGCCGGCGGGCGCTGGACACTTCGTCAAGATGGTCCACAACGGCATCGAGTACGGCATGATGGCCGCGTTTGCGGAAGGGCTGAACATCCTCAAGAACGCCAACGCCGGCGCTGTGAGTCGCGAAGATGATGCCGAGACAGCACCACTCGAACATCCTGAGTACTACCAGTACGACGTTGACCTCACTGCCGTCACCGAGGTGTGGCGCCGCGGCAGCGTGATTGCATCATGGCTGCTTGACCTCACGGCTGCATCGTTGCTGCAGGCGCCCACCCTCAACGACTTCTCGGGTCGCGTCTCCGACTCCGGGGAGGGGCGCTGGACGGCGATCGCCGCGGTCGAGGAAGGGGTACCGGCACCAGTGCTCTTGTCAGCGTTGTTCTCTCGGTTCGCCTCGCGCGACCTCGATCACTTCGGCAATCAAGTGCTCTCGGCAATGCGAAATCAGTTCGGCGGACACGTCGAAAAGTCCGCCGGATGATCGACCATATGGGGGTACGGCATGGCAACTGACCGCGTTGCCATTCTCTTTGACATCGACGGCACGCTGATCATCACCGGCGGCGCTGGAGCTGCTTCGTGGCGCCTGGCATTCGATGAGCTGTACGGCATCCCTGCCGACATCGGTGAGTTCACTGACACTGGCATGACTGATCCCGACGTCGGTCGGAAGACCTTCGAATCCGTGCTCAAACGGCAGCCGAAAGACGATGAGTTCAAGCGGCTGCTGGATCGTCGCGAGTTCTACCTGCATCAGACGGTCGCAGAATCTGAAGGGTACCGCGTGCTAGCGGGCGTCAAGGATCTGCTCCCCAGGCTCATCGCTGATGGCTATCTGCTGGGGCTCGTGACAGGCAACCTCGAGGGTGCTGCCCACATCAAGCTCCACCGTGCGCAGCTGAACGCCTACTTCGCCTTCGGGGGTTACGCGTCTGACTCTTCCGATCGCGCCACACTTACTCGAACCGCGTTGGAGCGCGCTGGACTTGTCTACGGTGCGCCGGTGATCGCAGAGCAGGCGATCGTGATTGGCGACACGCCCCATGACGTTGAGGGCGCCCATTCCGCCGGGATGGAATGTGTTGGCGTCGGTAGCCATCAGTTCAACGTCCAGCAACTTCAGGACGCTGGCGCCGACTATGTCATTGGATCTCTAGAAGATGCTCTGCCCTTCTGACCGCGCGACAGAGCCGCACCGCCGAGCCCGCTTCGCAGTGAGGATGGCCGCTATCCTGCGTGCCGTNNCGTCGCCGAGCGCCGGCATGCACACGACGTCGGGAGGCGGTAGCGACATGCCGGACGGGGATCACTCTGGCGAAAACAAGCCCACCGCCGACGACGACGAAAGCCTACAGCGCGAGTTCGTCCAAGAGAAGCTAGTCGAGTCCAAGACAGACCGTCCCCGCATGCGCATCAGAGAAGTGCACATCCGTCTCGGACACCGATTCTTCTCCGTGTGGTTGATCCTGGGCGTCATCCTCGGTCTCGGTGTCGTCGTGGTCGTCGCGGCCAAACTCTACGTCAACAGCGGCGCTGGCCAAGGATTCCTGGCTCAGTTTCCGTGTATCCCGCTTGCACCACCCGTGCCAGCTGGGATGCCCGCATTTGTTCGCTGGACGCACCTTCTCAGTTTCTTTCTTCTCGTCGTCATCGTCCGCTCCGGTCTGCAGATCCTTGCCGACCACCCCCGTCTATACATGAAGGTGCACTGCACGCCAGGGACGGAGTGGCTGCGCTTTCGCGGTCCGGTACCCAGCGACCGTATCTGGACGGCGAAGGAAGATGCGATCACCGTAAGCCCGCTGGTCGGGCTGCCTGGGGGGCGGCACACGATCGGAGTCGCGCGCCATTGGCACTTTATCTTCGACATTCTCTTCGTGGTCAACGGCATCGTCTATGCGGTCTTCCTCTTTTCTACCCCATGGCTGCACCGGCTTGTACCCACCGACCTCTCGATTGTCCCAGCGGCCGCATCCTGCGCCGTCACCTACCTGAGCCTTCACCTGCCGGGCGGCGTGAGTGGGTTCTTCCGCTACGACGCGCTGCAGCAACTCACATACTTCGCTGTGATCTTCATCCTTGCACCGCTGGCCATTCTCACGGGTCTGGCGATGTCCCCCGCCCTGGATAATCGCTTCCGTTGGTTCGCGCGCCTGTTCGGAAACCGTCAAATCGCTCGATCCATCCACTTTCTCGTGATGGTCGGATTCGTTCTGTTCTTCATCGGACATATGGCGTTGATCGCCCTGACGGGGTTCACCGCCAATCTCAACGACATCACGCTGGGGAACAACAACACCAACCTTGACGGGGTCGTGATCTGGCTTGTCGTCATTGCGCTCGTGATCGCCTTCAACATCTGGGCGATCCGCTTCTCTTGGAGGCACACTCGAGTCCTGCAGCGCATTGCCAACGTTTTCGTTGGCCGTCCTATGGATCTCGTCTTCGACAACTTCGCGCCTCGCGTGGAGTACAAGCGAGACGACATCAGCATCTACTTCTGGCCAAATCACTCCCGCCTGCCCGACAGTCCAGAGTGGCGCGCCCTCCGGGACGATGACTTCCGCAGCTACCGACTGAAGGTGTATGGCCTGGTCGAGAATCCGGTCGAGCTCTCTCTCGCACAGATCACAGATTTAGCGAAGAAGTCTCAGATCACATTGCATCACTGCATCCAGGGGTGGTCGGGCATCGCCGAATGGAGCGGCCTGCCATTCCGCGACCTCATCGACCTGGTACGACCCATGCGTGAGGCAGAGTGGGTGATGTTCTACTCGTTCGCCAAAGGAGGCAAGGGAGGTGATCCCTACTATGACTCGCACTCAATAAAGGATCTTCTCCACCCGCAAAGTCTGCTGGCATACGAGATGAATGGCGAGCGCCTCCCCATCCTGCACGGCCGACCATTGCGCCTCCGGGTCGAGAATCAGCTGGGTTTTAAACAGGTTAAATGGATCAGTGAGATCGAGTTCGTTCACCACTTCAGTGAACGCTACGCTGGGCAAGGCGGCTACAGCGAAGACCACGAATTCTTCGGATACCGCGACGAGATCTAAATCTCGGAGGCCGCGAGATGTCCCCCAGATAGGTCACGGTTAAGCTGAATGCCGTGCTATGTACGCGGGGAGGCTGCCCGACGCATCCCCTCTCGTCACGTTTGGCTTTCAGCGCATCGCGAGTTGTGTAGCGAGCTTCTTGCGGGCGTCGTGCAGTGTCTTGTAGATCGCCCCGCTTGTGGTCTCGAGCTTTTCTGCGAGGGTGGCAGCCGAGATGCCGTCGATCGCAACAGCCACTAACACGGTTCGCTGTCGGGTCGTCAACTGGCCGACGATTAAGTCCCGGACCGTCCGGAGCATCTCCTGAACCTCGGCGCGCTCCTCCGGCGACCACGTCGTGCCAGAGATCGCGTTCAACTGCTCCGCGTCGGTCGCCACCTGATCACGGCCCATGCGCCGGCGGATGCTGACCGGGGCTTCAAGCTGCGCGAACCTTCGTGCCCAGGTCCAGAACTGGCTGTCACCACGGTAGTTGTCGAGCTTTCGCAATACGGCGAGGAGGGCGTCGTCCGCAGCCTGGATCGCGAGATCGTCAACATCTGCGCGAGGAAAGCGGGCTATCCACCTGGAACGCGATTGGATGTGAAATCGAGCCTCACACCGGAGGCGCTCATGGAGTTCGGCGACGGCGCGCTCGCGTATGTGCGTGGGACCGTGCAGACGGGTCCACCATGTAAGGGAGTCGGCGTCCAAAGGCCGAGCTGGTGGTAGGCCCGCACCTATGCGTGGGAGAGCTGGTGTAGTAACAGACGCCATGACGCTCATCGCGTTACCGGCTGTCTCACGTGCGGCATTGCGATCGGCGTGTTTGGGAGCGCGCCGGAGGTCCGGCCATGCCACACATCGATCGGGGCATCTAGATCATCCCTGTTGTTAGGGCCAATGTAGCTTTATTTTATACCGTCGTTGGCGACTTTGGATTCTGCGTCGGCGGATCCGGGCCGGCATGACTTTGTCGCCACACCTTCATCGTCACATCGGCGACGGATGCGGATGAACGAGCGATCCACGGAGATCGGCCGACAAACCCTGCCGAGATACCACTTCTTGATGAGGTGGCACCTTTTCGGGAGCTGCGGCTCACGATCTTCCGGGCCAACCCCGCATCGCTGTCGGCGAACAGGATCTGAAGAGTGTGCGTCCGCCGAGTCCAGGGCACGCGCGATTGCCTAGAGCTTGGTCTCGATCCACTTACCAGGACTAGGCGCGCCCTCTTCGTGTCATCGGCTCCTCCTCGAGGCCTGCCTCGGTGTCACTCAAACAAACTAATTAGTCTTATACTTACTGAGCGAGGATACCTTATCCAGCATCCCGGATAGCACCCTAAAAGACCATCTACGAGTTGGTGACCAGCGATGATCGAGCTTCCTGCCTCCTGCACCCGTGGGGTTCGTCTATGGAGACCAGTCGCGCTGTTTGCCTCTGCGAAGAGACGCACACGTGAGCAATGACCCTTCGCTTGCCAGCCACACGGCCGCGAACTCGCTGCAGGTCGCTGCGACGGCGCTGGCAGTCCTGCGAGAAGCCCGGACCACGTCCGCGGATGCATGTCTGGCATACCAGCTGACGCTCCCTTCGGAGCAACGCGCTTCGGCGCGGACGGATCGCGTTCCGGTCATCGTCGTCGGGCCGCCACTTGCTGCGCTGGAGTGCACCGTCGCGATGCTGGCGACGTGCAGTTCCGCGGCCGCGCTCGCCCTCGAACTCTCCCTCACGTTCGATGATGCACCGCGGGTTGCCGTGCTGACCACCGCGGTTGAGGCGACGTCACGGAGTGCCGGCATCGCGGTGCGGGCGCTGCACCTGCGCGGTTCAACGGACCTCCGTCTGCAACTCGCCCACGCCACGGCGCGTGCAACCCACCAGGTTGCGGACGCGCTCAGTGCGCGTGGCATCGGTCATGACCCGCGCGTGAAGGCGCGTCGCTCCGAGTTCCTGCACAACCGGTTTCCTCCATCCTGGCGAGACGTCATCGCCTGCCTCGGCGAACGCCTGGCCTCTCGCGACCTCGAGGACCAAGCGGCTGAGCGCGCGGCAGCCGCAGCCGCTCACGATGCCGCCGGCCGTGTCATGCACGTCTATGGGGAGTTTCCAATGGTCGGCGCCGCCGACGGTGCGCTCCGACGCTACGCTCGCATCGCTGCGCTGGCAGCAATCTATGCGGGCTGGTCGGCCCTGGAGAGCAACCACGCGATGATGGCAGTCCAGTCCACGATGCAGACATGACGCAAGGCGACATCTCCACGACAGAGCTCACGACAAAGTCGGCTGTGAGCGCCGGTCAGCCACTGGCGCAAGCCGTGCGCGACGCCTGTGTCCGCGCGGCCATCGATGGCTACGAGCAGGGTGGACTGAGCGGGCTGTGCGCCGAGGGCNNATCGACGCGATACGCTCACTCCACCTCGGCCGCATGGTTGGTGACTGACGGCGCTGATCGAGGGGAGCAGGGCGCTATCCCTCTGCTGTAACGCGTGGTCAGAATCTCGGGACCGACGTTCGTGCTCTGGCTGCACATCGTTGCCGCGTGCATCTGGATCGGCGGTCAGGTGACGATCGCCGCGGTGATCCCTATGCTCCGCGACCAGCGAGAGCTCGCGCGACGAGTCGGACGCCGGTATCAGACAGTCGCGTGGCCGGCGTTCGCGGTGCTCATCGTCACCGGGTTGCTGAATGTCGCGGACGCCGGTCTGCGCTGNNCTTCGTGGCACTCTCGGGGCTCGCCGCAGGCGTCCACGCCCTGCTGCATGCGGCACCGCGTCGGGATGCCGGGGGTTCGGCTGTCGGATCGGCGGTGCTCGGATCGATCAGCCTCGTGGCGGCGCTCCTCGCTGCGCTCTACGGCGTCGCGATTGCACGCGCCTGAACAACGCGAGGCGGAGCGACAAACGAACTGGCCGGTCTTGTTCGTGATAAGCTGAGTGTCGTGCCAAAGCTGCTGGAGAGCACCCGAGAACAGCGCCGCCTGCAGCTCCTCGAGGCTGCGTGGCGCTGCATCGCGAAGCAGGGATTCCGCGATCTGACCGTCGACGATGTCTGCGCCGACGCCGGCTTGAGTAAGGGAGCCTTCTACAGTCACTTCGTGTCGAAAGAGGCGCTGTTCATGGGCTTGATCGCCGAAGACGCAACCGCGGTCGGTCGTGTCGCCGAGGATCCGGCGACGCGCCGCCTCAGTCCGGTCCAGAGTCTCCGGAAGGTGACCGAGTCCATGCTGATGCAGGGTGCCGATCCCGCACGCGTCCAGTTGCGTGCCGACGTCTGGGGGCGCGATGCAGACATGCCCGGCGGTGCGCGCAGCGGTGACCGAGGCGGTCGCGGAGCGGCAGCGTGTGCTCTGCGAGTGGATCGACGAGGGGTGTGAATCGGGTGAGCTGTCGATCGACTTTCCGCCGAATGCCTTGGCGGCGCTACTCCTCGCCATCAGCGACGGACTCGTCCTGCACTACGCACTCGATCCGCATCCGTTGGGGAAAGATCAGTAAGACCGTCCATGGAATGCTGGATGGGTACTCGGCCGAGCGGCGGCTGGAGCAAGTGCGATGAAGGCGCCGCACTGA
This sequence comes from Candidatus Dormiibacterota bacterium, assembly GCA_003132525.1. Classification (GTDB taxonomy): domain Bacteria; phylum Chloroflexota; class Dormibacteria; order Aeolococcales; family Aeolococcaceae; genus Palsa-851. Next base: position 10,291 of record PKXZ01000008.1, read on the forward strand.
CATGTTCAGAACCATCCTGATCGCCACCGACGGCATGGAAGCCGGCGATGCGGCGGTCGCGTACGGCCGTGACCTCGCGCTGGAGCAGCGCTGTCGTCTGCGTGTGATGCACGTCGACGAGCTGATACCCGCGCGCGGAGGAGTCCACCACTTGCAGCCGCTGGAGCCGGAGATCCGGGCGAAGATCAGAGATCAGGTGTCCGACTTGCAGGAGGACGGTCTGGATGCGGACTTTGAGATTCGCCAGGTCGTCGCCGAGAGCCCAGCGCATGCGATCGCGGGCGCAGCGACCGCTGTCGACGCAGACCTCATCGTCCTGGGGCAGATCGAAGAGGGCGTGATGAGCGGCGTGCTCAGGGGCGGCGTCGCGGGTCGTCTTGTGAAGCTCGCGCGGTGTGCGGTCCTCGTTGTGCCGAGAAAGAAGAACGCCAAGCGCGACCGCGTCGCGCTCCGGGTCGTGGAGTTCACGCCGGACGCGTAGCTTCTGCGGCTGGGTGAGCATTTACCCCCACGGTTGATGTTGGCCACTGCCCCAGCGAGGGCAGGGAACAAACGTAACGTCCAAGGCGAGATGCCGAAGATGGTGGTGGTGAGCCACATGAGCATGGGCGCCACCAGTGGGTAATCGACATACCCGAGCGCGGGATGCTGACCGCTGATGATGTAGTACATCTCGTCGCGTTGAAACCCGTATACACCGTTGGTGGCGAGATGGATTCCAGCTTCGCCGCACCGATGGCCAGCAGCGGCGCGTGGGGCGCTACCACTTGAGTGGCTCGACGGTCACGCCGACGATCGCTGGGATCGGACCGTCGATCCCGTGAATGTTCCAGGCCGTCGGCGGATCGATCTTCGTGATCTCGGGCGTCACCTGCCGCGCGGTGCAGCCGACCCGGCGCGTCGTTGAGCACGACGCGCCGACATGAGGAGACGTGCCTCCCTCGGTGCTCCCACCCTCGACGCCGGCCTGCCACTCCGCGAACCTGGTCCGACCGGTGACGTAAGCGAACACATCGTTCTGCGGACGGTCGATATCTATGCTCGTGACGATCGGTGCCATACAGCGTGCCTCCTTTTCCGTCTGGCGCGGCTTGTTTAGACGGAGCCGCCCTCGGTCACCTCGAACACCGTTTCGGCGATATCGACCCCAAGCATGTTGTGCTCGGGCGGCTTGAAGCTGCCCAAGTCCTTGGTGAAGACGGAGAACGCGCGCGCGATCGGCGCCTCGACGACAACCTCGGTGGACTCAGGGACGGCTCGGCCGTGAGACCATCTCGGGTGGCACGCCTTACATTGAGGCTGTCGGAGACACCGAAGAAGCGGGAGGCTGTACCCTGAATCCTGATCATACTGAGGCGCCGGAAGCTGAGGATGCTCGGCAACAAGGCGAGCGCGTCGGCGCCCTGGTAATCGAGCTCGACTGTGGTTCGCAGATTGCGGCGTTACGAGGGAGCGACTCGTACCGCCGCGCCGACCATGCCGCCGAGACTGTGGCCAAGCAGTCCGGGCTGCGCGTTGTTATCGTCGCCCTCAAAGCAGGAGGGCTGATGCACGAGCACCATGCCGACGCGCCCATCACCGTGCACTGCCTCGAGGGGCGGATCCGGTTTGATGTCGACGGCCAAAGCCACGAACTGACCTCGGGTTGCGTGCTCATCGTTGCGCCCGGCTTGCCCCACTCGGTGCACGCCATCAAGCAGAGCGCACTTCTCCTCACGATCGGAGGTAGGAATACGGCGCATCAGGCATGAACGCCGGCGCGCCCAGGTACATGTGGCGCTCGACGACCGGTTACTTCACGTGAGTCTCACGCCCACGACTGTTGTAAGCGAGAGTGCAGACCACGTCACGAAGTAGCTGGGCAGCAGCCCGCTTATCCGCAGCGCGGGCGTACCTGGTCGGCGGCAGGAACCTGACTCGGAAAAGTAGGGCTGACTTTCTGAACCGCCCGGGCTTCGTAAAGACCGTCTTCGCGTGATTTCGCAAATGGCATACTTGCAAACCCATCACTAAGAAGAGGGGTATCTAAGTCATGACGGTCGCTGAAGCTGCAGACGCACTGGGCGTCTCCACCCAGACGATATACAACTACATCTATGCGGGAAAGCTTCGGGCGCGGAGGCCGGCCGAACGCTACATCCTGCGCGAGCGAGATGTGGCTGCCCTCGCCACGAAGCGTAAGGCTCGACGCTAACTGGCATCGAGACGAGCCCATCGCGTTCGCGCCACCCCGGCAGAGAGCGTTGAAATGGTCGCGGGCAATGCACCCCATGATCGAATACCCTGCGATCCACCACCGGCGCGACCACAAGAAGGCCGAGGAAGGGAATCGAACCCT
>PKXZ01000098.1:0-38660 GCA_003132525.1 Candidatus Dormiibacterota bacterium
CTTCACCCTCATCCTCGGCGCGCTGGTGAGCGCGCCGAGGACGGTGTGAAGTCGCGAACGCTTGGGGAAAGAGGATTCCTTATCCTCTTGATCGAATGTTCCTGCGTGCGCTTCGGTGCTGAAGGTCGCGTTGCTGCAGGTCGCCAGCCCTGCCACCGAAGCGGTTGCGGCTCGTCGCGACCGGGTGGCACAGATGGTCGCCGCCGCCAAAGGTGCTGATCTGGTGGTGCTGCCGGAGCTTTGGGGTGTGGGCTACTTTGCATTTGACCACTACCGCGAGCTGTCCGAGCCGATGAACGGCGACACCGTAACCGCAGGCCAGGAGTGGGCTCGACAATTGGGCTGCTATCTGCACCTCGGCAGCTTTGTGGAATGCGGCCCCGACGGCCGGCTCTACAACACCGCGGTGCTCATCAATCCCGTCGGCGAGATTGCTCACACGTATCGCAAGATCCATGTCTTCGGATATCGCTCTCGCGAAGCCGAACTGCTCACACCCGGCTCGGACATCGCGGTCGCCGACACGCCCCTCGGCGCTTTTGCCGCCACAACGTGCTACGACCTTCGCTTTCCGGAGTTGTGGAGAGCTCTGATCGACGCGGGTGCGCACATCGTCATCGTTCCCGCAGCATGGCCCGCGGCACGGATTGATCACTGGCGCCTGTTCACCTCATGTCGCGCGGTGGAGGAGCAGATCATTCTCATCTCGTGCAATGCAGTTGGTGAGCAGAACGGAATCGCGCTCGGCGGACATAGCCGAATCGTCGACCCGTGGGGTGTGGTGCTCACCGAGGCGGGCGACAGCGAGGGCATCACCTGGTGCGATGTCGACCCAGGAGTGATCGCTCGGGTTCGCGATGACTTCCCGGTGCTGCGGGACCGCCGGCTGAGCTTGTCCGAACGATGACGCTGCGATTTCAGCCTATCGGCACGGGCTCCGACCTCACCCTGGACGCGCCGCGGCTGATCATCGCGGCATACACGGGCCGCAACGCGGCGGCCGTTGCCGCGCACATCGCGGAACTGGCCGCAATCGGCATTCCCCCGCCCGCGTCGGTCCCCACTTTTCTTGAACTCGATCCATCTCTTGTCACGTCTGATCCGGTGATCAAGATCAGGGGCGCGAATACGTCCGGCGAGGCTGAGCCCGTGCTGATCCGGCACAACGGACGTCTCTATCTGGGCGTTGGCTCAGACCACACGGATCGCGACCTGGAGCGGGCCGACATCGCGGCCTCAAAGGCCATATGCCCGAAACCCGTCGGCCACCACGTAATAGCGCTACCTGATGACGTTAGCGCGCTAGGTTGGGACGCAATCGAAATCGAATCCGATGTGGACGGCCAACCGTACCAGCGGGGCAGCCTCGCTTCGTTGCGCACCTCCACCGATTTGCTCTCGCGCATGACCAGCACGCTCGGCGAACTCGCAGACGATTTCATCATGTTCTGCGGGACGGTCCCGCTGCTGACCGGTGCATTCCATGCAGGGCGACACTGGCGCCTGCACCTGAAACTGGACGCGAACACGAGTCTGACCCACTCATACGAGGTGCTTCCCCGCGATGGCTAAGCCCGAACACGAATTCTTCGCTACCAACGCCGTCGCCTTCACCCCGTGCGCCGGTGACGTCGACACCCTCACTGAATCCATTCTCGCCACCGATCCGGAAACCGGCATTGCGAGCTCGCTGATGCGCTTCGCGCCTGGCACCGACACGACGCCCAACGGGATCCAGACACACGAGTTCTGGGAAGAGGTGTACATCGTCAAGGGCTCGATCACCGACCTGCGGCTGAATAAAACCTTCACCGCCGGTATGTACGCCTGCCGGCCGCCGGGCATGGCCCACGGACCGTGGCGTAGCGATGATGGATGTCTGACCTTTCAGGTGCGCTACCGGGCTTGATCGTTCCAGCTGGCCAGCGGTGGCATCTCCGTCGCTCGGCGACGCATGCTGCCCGAGGTGTGCTGACTGGGTGTCGGCGCGTTGAACATCATGAGGCCTTGTCCGCCAAGGGTTTCGACCGGTATGCGTCGCGCGACCACAATGCGCGCTTCGCCGTGGTTGCGCATCGAGTGACACCACGCGCAGGGTGGGTTATGGGCCAGCTGAACTATTCGGCGCCCGATACAGGAGAATGGTCATGCACGCATATGACTTCACCATCGTCGTACCGCACACCAAGGGCAGCCTTGCGACTCTTGCGGAGGAACTGGGCCGCGAGAAGATCAACATCGAGGGCCTGTGTGCCGTCGAGCAGAACGGGAGCATCATCTTCCACCTGCTGACGACCGACAAGGCTGGAACCAGGGTCGCGCTGGGCAAGGTCGGCTACAAGGTCACCCGCGAGATGGAAGTGATCGTTGAGTCGATCGAGAACCACCCGGGCATGCTTGGTAAGGTCACGCGCCGTCTCGCCGATGCCGGCATCAACCTCACCGTCGTCTACCTTGCGACCGACACGCGTCTGGTGCTCGGTTCCGAGGACATCTCGGCACTCGAGACCGCCTGGAAGGAAACTGCGGCTGTCGCTTCCCGCTAGGTTACTCACGCAAGCTGGTCGGCCTCGGGCCGGCCGGCTTGGCCGTGCGATTCCGACTTCAGATTGGGAACTGTTGCTGCAATTGTTATGACCATTCGATCAAGTTCAGATGATCAGTTCATTCGTCCCGGCGCGAACGGCATGGATGTTTAGAACGCTGACGCCCGCCGGCGTTGGTCATTGCGATATGTGCGGAGATGCGAGATGACTGAACGGAATGGGGATGATCGTGATCGGCGCGTCGCATCGGGCTTTCCCGATCCAGAAGATGTACCGGGGCCAACGGAAAGGTTGCGCCAAGTCCATGGAGCAGCCGCAGCGGAACCGATGCCGCCGAAGTACGGACGCGCCTTCGCATCCACGGCAGGTTCGGATGATTACGTGCCACTCGACGAGATGATGCACGCAACCGGCAGGCTCGCTGACGGAGCGGTTGACCGGGTGTCGGCCTTCGCTCGACGTGTTGGTGACGATCTCGCTGATCGGTTGCGCGCCGAGCTCGACGCGCGGGGCGCGGCGAAGACGGCGGGCATCGGTGTCGCCGAGATCGGTGCGGCTGGAGTACTCGGACTCGTAGCCGTTGGCGCCTCAGCCGGCGCGATTGTCGTCAGCCTCAACAAGGTCATGCCCGCCTGGGCGTCGTCCCTGGTTACCGCCGGAGTCGTCGGAATCCCAGCTGGGATCCTCGCGTCACGCGGCGTCCGCCATGTGAGAGTGCTGGCAACCATCGGGAGCCCCGAGCACCCCAGCTCAGTGGGTACCTAACCACCGCGGCGACCGTCAGACGCCCGCCGCGGTGGAGTGAATCAGGTGTGGTGACGTGCCGTCCCTGACGGCGCAGGTCGCGCGAGCGACCTCAGTAGTAGTGCCGGCGACCCGCCACCGCGTGTCCGGCCATCCCCATGAGCTCGAGAACGATCCCGATAATCAGAAGGATGATCCCGAGAGTCCAGAGGATCGGGATCGCTGCGATGAAACCGATGATCATCAGTACAACACCGAGAAAGATCATGTGCACCCCTTGTGTGGTTCGGTAAAACGTCATCCGCGCGTCATCGCGCTTAGGGTGGTCAGTCTAGGAGCGTACTCGTAACATTTACAGCAACAGGGGGCTGCTCTGACGCGCCGCTGCGTCGAAGTTCGTCGGGGTCATCTCAATCAACGCGGGCACGATTTCGCGCAATCCCATCGGCTTGTGCAGGATCCTTAGTTCATTGATATCTCGCATGGGAAGGAGGCGCATTCCGCCCTCGCGCACGCGGATCTACGCCGGCGGGTACGGCGCCGCGCTTACCCGGCAGCCGAGTCCTTCAAGGATTTTCACAGCGCTGTCAGCGTTGCCGTTCACCGTCAGGCGGTAGACACCCGCCTCGCCGATTCGCGGCTCGATCCGACTCACACCGAGTCCAGCATCCTCAAGCGCCACCAGCATGTTGGCGACACCGCCATGCCGTTGGGGCATGGCCAGCACGAGATCGGTATCTCTGACGTCGATCGTGAGCAATGTCTCGTCCCCTCTTGTCCGCTTACCTGTTGTGCCTCAGCCCGTGGATAAACCCATCAGGATCCGAAGACGAAGACGGCAACGCACAGCCAGCACGCAGTCGCCCCCACGCCGATCCAGACCGCGGTGCGTCGCCAGGTGCCGAAATCACGCGAGCGACGCTTGCGAAGATACGTCTGGCGGATGTGGAGGGCGTCGTCCCCCGATGGCGGTGTCATCTCACCCCTCTCGCTGGTGGCATCCGGCGATTCTGTCTTTCAGGGCGTAACAAGATCAGCAACATCAACGCCGCCCAAACGCTCGCACGCCGATTCCCAAAACCCAAGCCGTGACCGGAATCGTTCCGCTTGAGCCGCCACGACCGGCACATTGGTCAATTCGACTTCGCGCCGCGCCTGCGGTGATTGATCGGCCATGAGTTGCTCGATGCGTTCGAGGACTGCTTCCTCCATCGCCAGGATCTCGGTGTAGATGTTCCTCCAGAACTGGGCTTGCTCCAAGGTGGCAGTGGCGAGATCAGCCTCATCCTCCATGCCCAGATCGTGGTCCCCGCCTCTGATCGCGGCGACGACGTCAGGTCTGTCCTGGGTGGCTTCCTTGGGAGTCATGCGTCCTCTGATACACCCAAACGCGTAAAAAGATCAGCAACAGGTCTCGTAGAGTCACGAACATGGAGACGGATCGCGCGAAGCCGGTCACGCGGCCCTTTGCGGGCGAGGACATCGAAACCACGCACTGGGAAGACGCGCGCCACTGGATGAGCATCTATGACGACTTGATCCGTTTCAAGCTGGGCTTGCTCGATCGGGTCAACCGTGAGTTGCCGAAGCTGCACCCGGTCGCCCAGGCTGCCGCCGACGAGGATGTGCGCTTCATTGAAGCGCAGATGGCGGGGTACTACGCCCGGCTCGACCTCTGGTATCAGCGGGTCTGGGACCTCCAGGGCCTGTGGCTGGATCCCGAAGGTCGAGTGGTGCGTCACAAAGGGCAAGAGGCTGTGCTCACCAACCGCGAATTCGAGCTCCTCCAATTCCTCCTCGACCATCCTCACCGCTACTACACAGCAACTCAGATCACCGGGTTGGCGTGGTCGGACGCGGCGCTGTTTCCAGAAGAGGTCCGGAATTACGTGCTCCGAGTGCGGAAGATCCTCGCCCGTCTGGAAATTCCCTGTGACCTGGTCAATCGACCCGGCCGCGGCTATTCGCTGACCTTTCGGAGCACAGACTAGGACCGTCTCGACGATCTCCTGCGAGCGAGGCGAGGGCGAGGCACTGCCTGGATCAGAGCCGATGCACTACCCAGATGTTCGGCTCGAAATACAACCCGACACCGTCGCGGACCCTCAGTGGGGCAAGACCTCTGGGAAACACGTACTCACCATCCTCAGGGAACGTCATTTCTGTCCATTGCTCCCAGTCAGTCACGGGCGCTTCAATCCTCAGGGAGCTGGTCTCAGTGCGCAGGATGGTGCCACCGAGGCGCACGTGCACCCGCAGCCATGGGTCCAATGGCAGACCATCGGAGCGTACCCAGTACGCGTAGCGATCGATCGGGGTCACCGGGTATCGGTCCTTCCAGTTCGGACGCACGGGCGCGACGAGTGGATGCAAACCGGCGCGCCGGGCGACTGCTGACATCGACTCGATGATCAAAGCGCTCAGCCCCCTGCGTTGTTGACCCTCGGCGACCTCGGCTGCGAGCGCCGAGAGGGCAGTGGGTGGCTGAGGATCATCGATCGCCCGAAGTCCCAGCGCATCGATCCCCGCCGGGAGATCCTCGAGGGTGCCGTCCCAGCGAAATGGAATCGTTCTTCCGCGGCCGGCGATGCTGTCCGTGTTCTGGTCGTACAGCAGCACCTGAAGATGCGCGTACTTCGGGTAGAGGGCGCTGAAATACTTCGGCGTGTCATTGCCGTGCATGTTGTACTCAGGCCATACCCCGTTGAACACCGTGCGTGAACGCTCCCAGAGGTCGGGTCGCTGCCCTGCTGTGAAGACCTCGATCGGCTGAGCAGACGAAGCCATGTCTCGTTGTGTTACTCCGTACTGAGTGTCTGACGCGCTTCGTAGATATAGTGATCCACAGCAACCGCAGGCTGCGCAGAACCTCACGAAGCTCGCCGACGAGCTATGCCATTTCTTCTCCGAACCCCACCGCCTTCCACAGGCGGGTGCACGCGGTCATAACCTTGGGACGTGAAGACGGCGCCTCGCTGGGCGTGCCGCTGACCAACCTCGATACGCCGCTGTTCGATGCGGCCGGGGCAACGAAGCGAGACCTCATCGAATACCTGGAGGCCGTGGCCGACCGGATCATTCCAGAGCTGACGGACCGCGCGCTCTCGGTGATCCGTGTGCACCGCGGTCAGGAAGCCTTCATGCAGAAGAACCTGCCCTCGTATACGCCTGCCTGGGTCGAACGCGTGACGATGTGGGCGGAGTCATCGAAACGGGAGGTGACATACGCACTCTGCAATGACCATCGGACGCTGCTGTGGTTCGCGAACCAGCGCGCGGTCGAGTATCACCCGTCGCTAATACGCGTCGGCAACCCCGAGCACATGACTCATCTCGTGCTCGACATCGATCCTCCGCATGGCAACGCCTTTTCCGAAGCCGTGCGTGCCGCGCGCGTTGTCCGGCAGGTGCTCTCTGACGAAGGCCTGGATGCTGTCATCAAGACGAGCGGAGCAAAGGGCCTGCACATCTTTGTCCCCATCGACAGCAGCGTGTCCATCGATGCCGCCGCAGCGGCCACTCGGGCAATCGCTGCACGCGCCGAGCGATTGGATCCCGCCGCCCTCACCACCGCATTCGTCAAAGATGACCGCGCAGGCAAGGTGTTTGTCGATTCGACCCGCATCGGTGGGGCAACGGTCGTCGCCGCGTATAGCCCGCGGGTGCGGCCCGGCGCTCCTGTGTCGTTTCCGCTGGACTGGGACGAGTTGGATGACGTGTCGCCTGCTGATTTCACGGTGCTCACAGTCGTGAGCCGCCTCGGCGATGAGGACCGATGGGCAAGCCGGATGCCGCCCCAGCAGCTGAGCCCCGAACTGCTCGACGAGGGCAGATCCATCCCGGTCGCACGCGTCCAGGCGATGCACGAGGGGAAGCGCAGGGCGCGGAGGAGTCGGTAGCCGGAGCCACGAGTGGACGTTTCCGGATGATCGGATCGCGGCTGCGCTGATGCGCAAACACACGCGCGACGTCGTCCGTTGCCCTCCAGTATCACCGACCGGTCATTTGCGACCAACACCGCGCGAGGCGGGTGATCGCTTCGGTGAGGGTTCCAGGGTCAGCGTAGAACGGAACACGAATTCGGTCGGTCGCACGCCCCGGACGGCACGTCAGGAGCGGGCCGGCGATGACGGCGACACCGTCTCTCAGGGCTCGATGGCTGAATTCGAGTGCGTCCGTGCCCGGGAGTCGTATCCAGAGATTCGGACCGCCGGGAGGCCTGGTCCATTCCGCAGCGGGCATCGACGCTTTGAGCGCCGCTTCGAGTGCGTCAAGAGAGTGGCGTAGCTGCTCGTTTCGCCAGGTACGAGTGGCTTCGTGATGGTGGTGCAAGAGCTCGGCGGCGATGATCTGCATCGGTGCTGACGTGCCGAGATCAAAGCCCGCCTTCTGCTCGATGAGGCGATTGATCAGCGACGATCGCGCTCGGATCCACCCAAGCCGAAGCCCACCCCAGTAGAGCTTGGACATGCCACCGATCGTGACGACACGAGACTGGTCGTCAAATGACCCCAGTGGCGGGGGCGGAGGTAAGCCGAGGTCGAGATCGGTGTGCGTGCGGTCATCGATGAGCACGAGGTCTTCTTCCTGTGCGACGCGAATCAGTCGACGTCGGGTTTCCGCCGACGTCAGCGCGCCGGTCGGGTTCTGGAAATCCGGCGCGAGGATTGCCGCGTCGACCCGGCCCCTGTGACACGCAGCCTGCAGTGCATTGACGTCGGCTCCGTCCGTGCCCACGGGCAGGAGATGGATAAGCGCGCCGGATCGCATCGCGAGGTCGATCAGTCCGGGGTAGGCGACCTCCTCGATCGCCACACCCATTCCCGGGCGGGTCAGCTCCGCCAGCAGCAGTGAGAGCGCCTGCTGGACGCCGTTGGTGATCATCACCTCCTCGCGCCGAGTTGGCAGGCCTTGCGCGCTGAGCAGCGCTGCGACGGCCATCCGGAGGCGCGCATGCCCGCCGGCGTGGTAGCCGTGACCTTCTGTGAGCACGCTGGGATCCACCATCACCGAACTCGGATCAGCAATGGACCGCGCAACGATCGGTGCAGCGCTGGGGGCAGCGACGGTCAGGTCGATGGTTGTGCTGCCCAGGTCGCGGAGCAGCGTGGCCATCACCGAATCCGCGCGGTGCACGGCAGCCTCCGACGTGCGTGAGGCGGCGATCCGAGTGGCCGACCCTTGCCGCGCTTCGATCCAGCCCTCCGTTCGCAGCAGCGCATACGCAGCGGTCACGGTGTTGCGGCTCACGGCCAGGGCCTGAGCCAGCTGACGCTCGGGCGGAAGGTGACTCCCGTCGACGAGGTATCCCTCTTCGGCAAGCCGGCGCAATCCGTCGGCCAGGCGCCGAAAGAGGGGGCCGCCTGAGTCGTCCTCCCAGCCGAGCAACGTGGCGATCTGCGTGGAGTCGAGCGTCAGCACCGGCCAATTATCGGCAGATTGGCTCTTTCCATCAAGAGCCAATTGCGAAACGATCGCAGCCCAACCCATCGAGACGTTCAGCGAGGTCGCCGGTGTCCTCCTTCATCAGCGACCACAACAGTTGCCGGCGGTGATCGAGGCGACGCGGCTGCCCCGCACGACACGCCTCTTCCTCGCCGGCAACACCGTCTCGATGCTCGGAACCGGATTGGTGCTGCCGTTCATGCTCATCAACCTGCATCAGGTGCGTGGGATTGCACTGCCGGCCGTCGGGGCGCTCCTCGCCGGCGCGGCTGCCTCGGGGCTGGTCGTGGTACCGCTTTCCGGCGTGCTCATCGATCGCATCGGTGCTCGTCCGGTGCTGATCGGGATCATGCTCGGGCAGTCGATCGCGGACGTGTCGTTGGCCTGGGCGCATAACGTTCCCACTGCGCTGCCCGCGACGCTGCTCTACGGCGCGACGTGGGCTCCGATGTTCCCAACGCTCGCAACGATGATCGCCCGACTGACCCCGCACCCGATGATGCAGCAGCGCGCGTTCGCCATCAACTTCACGGCCCAGAATGCGGCGCTCGGCACCGGAGCCACGATCGGCGCCGTAGTCGCCGCCACGCAGAACCCCACATCCTTCCAGGCGCTCTTCCTTGCCAATGCAGCGTCATGCCTGGTGTTCGCCGCCGTGCTTCCGTTCATCCCAAACCTGCGCAGGCCGCGGCAACTCAATGAATCGAAGGTTGGATACCGCACCGTGCTGGCGCATCCTGGACTGCGATTGGTGATGGTTGCGTCGCTGCTCCTGGCCTTCACCGGCTACGCGGCGTTCGACTCTGGTCTGCCGGCCTTCGCCACGGTGGCAGCGCATGTGTCGATACACGTCGTCGCCCTGTCGCTCGCGGTGAACACGGCGATCATCGTTGCGACCCAGTTGCTCGTGCTGCGGTTCATCCGGCGCGTTCGCCGGAGTCTCTCCGTGGCTCTGACGGGACTCATCTGGGCCGTATCCTGGGCGGTGCTCGGACTGTCCGCGCTGCCGATCCTGCCGGCCGGAAGGGTTGCGTGTGTGTTCGCATTCACCGGTCTTTTCGGTCTGGGCGAAGTCTTCCTCGCACCCACCATGGGTCCACTTGTCAATAGTCTCGCCCACGATCGGATCCGTGGGCGCGCGAATTCGATGTCAGGCTTGACTACGTCGATGGCACTGATCGCGTCCCCGGCGATTGTCACCGGTTTCCTCGCCGCGGGTTTAGGAGTTGCCTGGATCGGCTTGTTGTGCCTCGGTTGTCTTGGCGCGGTTGGCGTCGGTGTCGTGCTGGGCCGCAGTCTCACGAGCGAGCAGGATCGTGTGAGCGCGCCGGCAGCAACGGCTCCAGTCGGTGATCGCGTCAGCGCGAAGTAGATGTCTCGGCGAGAGCCCGGGCGACGGCGTGGAAACCGGCGACGTCGCGAGCGGCGACGTCCTTCAGGGCGCTCTGCTCGATCGTCTGTAAGACGTCGATGACTGTGCGTGCTGCGGCTCGCCCGGAGCGGGTGAGGCTGATCAGGAACGATCTCCGATCGGCGTCATTGAGCTCGCGGCGAATCAGCGCTCGGGACTCGAGACGATCGAGGATGCCGCTCAAGGTCGACGGTCGGTGACCGAGGTCGTGCTGCAGCTCACCCACCGTGTGCTCGGCGCCATCGGCGAGGAGCGCGATCACGTGCGCCTCCCCCTGAGAAAGACCGGCATCTGTCAGGAGTTCCTCGAGCCGGACGCCCGCCACGTGCGTCGCTCTCTGCAGCTCGATGATCACCCGGGGCGCAGGCGCGGCGACCGGCCGCCGCGCGCTCGTCGATCTCACCCTGTTCGCCATCGCTGACAGGATACTTCGGAACGGAATAGTCCGTGGCCCGGTTGACTCTCGGGTCGCAAAGCGCTACGGTTCAGGAAAGTTCGTATCCGTATTAACTGGAGCTGAAGTGCCCGACAAGATCACGAGCGAGGTTGCAAGCCTCCGTCTTGACGACGATGAATTTATCGCGACCTTTGAGCGAGGCGGATTCGGCGGTGGCGACTTCCCTCATAAGGCACACATTCGCATGGCATGGATGTACGTGACCCGTGTAGGGCCAGAGGCCGCCATCGATCGAGCAGCCGGTGGCATCCGTGCGTTGGCGAAGGCGAACGGACAGCCCACCTTGTACCACGACACGCTGACGCGCGCGTGGGTGTACCTGGTGGCGGATGCGGTCACGAAGTCACCGTCCGCCAACTTTGAAGAATTCCTGGCTCGCAATCCCCAGCTTCTCGACAAGCGGCTTCGGCTCGCGTACTACTCGCCGGACGTCCTCTCGAGTGCGCAGGCGCGAGCCACATGGATCGCCCCGGACCTGGCGCCGATCCCCGGCGCGCCGAAGTCGAGTGTCGGCGGCCGCGAGCCTGAAGATGTGCCCGCCGTTGCTGGAGCTGATTACCTCGCGGCCTTCGGATCAGTCCCGACGGCTGTCGCAGTGATGGCCGCAACCGACGGCGTGAATGTGCACGGGATGACCGCGAGCAGCGTCACGTCGTTGTCCATGGACCCGCCATTGGTGCTGGTCTGCGTTCAGCGTGAGTCGCGAATTCTGCCGATGATCCGCGCGTCCACGCACTTCAGCGTTTCCTTCCTCAGCGACCGGCAGCCGGATGTCGCGCGCCACTTCGCCTCACCGCAGCGTGCTGCTGGCGCCGCGCAGTTCCACGGGATCCCTCACCGCGCCGGACGATTCGGTCTTCCGATTCTCACCGATGCGTCAGCGTGGCTGGCATGTGACCTCTGGTGTGAGTACCCCGGCGGAGACCACGCGATCGTCTGTGGACTGGTACGTGAGGCTTCCGGTAGGGATGCGCATCCGTTGGTGAGCTACTCCCAGCGACTTCTCTAACGGACCATTTTCAGGGCCAATATCTCGGAATTGGCTCTTTCCCACCAGAGCCAATTCTGAAAGGATGTCGTGTGAGGACTGACGTGCATCCATACACCGCCCAGCAGCTTGCCGAAGACCACCGTCACGACCTGCTGCGCGGCGCCGAAGTCTGGCGTCGCGCTCACCCCGTCGAGGTCGATACGACGACGCGCCCCCGATCGTCGATGCTGCTGTTGTCCTGGCTTCAAAAGCCAGTAAGGGCAGTCCGCTCGCTCGTACCCATCGGCCGGCGTTCGTGCGAGCCGAAGAGTGCGCTCACCCCATGCACGTGCCCGCCGCCGCGTTGAGGGACGCGAGCCGTCAACACGTGGCCGCTTCCCGTGAGGTCGATGGGTAGCGCTCAGACTAACCGTGGAGCGCGATCGGGCATGGCACTTGCCGGCATTGGCGTCCTCCTGTTTTCCGCCACGTTTCCGGCCACCACCGTCGCGCTGCGTGGATTCGATGCGGTGTTCATCGGAGCCACCAGGTCGCTCGGCGCAGCGTTCCTGGCCGGAGTGACGTTATGGCTGACGAGGTCGCCGCTCCCAACGCGTCGTCAGGTCTGGATCCTGCTCGCCTGCGTCCCCGGCGTTGGCATCGGCTACGGCGTGCTCACCGCGATTGCGCTCGAGCACGTGACCGCATCCCACGCTGCGGTGGTGACCGGGCTGCTCCCAGCTGCCACGGCGGCAGTCGCCACCTGGCGCGCCGGCGAGCGGCCGGGACGGCTCTTCTGGGCGGCGAGCGTCGCGGGCGCATGCGCGGTTGTCGCGTTCGCACTCAGCAGCAACGTCGGCAGCGTGCATACAGCTGATCTGTTGCTGCTCGTTGCGTTGATCCTGGGTGCGGTTGGCTACGCCGAGGGCGGACGTCTTGCGCGTGAAATGCCCGGCTGGCGGGTGATTTGCTGGGTTGTCGTCCTGGCGTTGCCAGTGTCGCTGCCTCTCAGCATCGTCTCCGGGATCATCAGTCCGCCCCATCCGGACGTTGCGAGTGTCGCGGCACTCCTCTATCTCGCCTCGGTCACGATGTTCCTTGGCTTCTTCGCGTGGTACAGCGGACTCGCACGCGCGGGGATCGCTCGAGCGAGTCAACTCCAGCTGGCGCAGCCGTTCCTCACCATCGCCATCTCCGCTGTCGTCCTGGGTGAACGACCGGGTCTGACCACATACGCGGCGGGCGTGGTCGTCCTTGCGTGCGTGCTGGTCGCTCAGCGCGCCAGGTTCGGCCACAAGCGCGCCCCGGTGATGCACCCAGAGCCGGCTGCGCCGATGCCAAGCGTTCGATGATCTACGCAGACGCGGTCGCCACAATCGGCCGCACGCCGCTGGTTGAGCTCGGGCGTCTGGCACGCGGTCTGCAAGGGCGTCTGCTGGCCAAGCTTGAGTATCGAAACCCGGGCGGAAGCATCAAGGATCGAGTCGCGGTGGCGCTGATCGACGACGCGGAAGAGCGCGGCGTCCTGCGTTCGGGGATGACCATCATCGAGCCGACCGGCGGGAACACCGGCGTCGGCCTCGCCCTCGTGGCGGCGGTCCGCGGCTACCCGCTGATTCTGACGATGCCGCAGGTCATGTCCGTTGAGCGCGTGGCACTGCTGCGCCAACTAGGCGCTGAGGTCGTGCTGACGCCCGGGATCCTGATGGGGGACGCGGTGGACGCGGCGCGACGGCTCGTCGAAGCTCGCGACGACGCAGTGATGCTCGACCAGTTCTCCAACCCCGCGAACGCGGAGATCCATCGACGCACCACCGCAGTGGAGCTGTGGGAGGACAGCGGCGGAGCCATCGACATCCTCGTGTGCGCCGTTGGCACCGGGGGCACGATCACGGGCGTCGGGGAATTTCTCAAACAACGTAATCCGAATGCGCAGGTGGTCGCGGTGGAGCCGGCAGGCTCAGCCCTGCTTTCCGGTGGTTCTTCCGGGCCGCATCAGATGCCGGGAATCGGCGTGGGCTTCATCCCTAAAATTCTGAACCGCACGATCCTCGACGAGGTCGTCACCGTGACCGACGAGGAGGCCTTTGGCTGCGCGCGACGCCTCGCGCGAGAGGAAGGCATCGTGGCGGGCGTCTCCTCCGGCGCCGCTGTCCACGCAGCACTACAGATCGCGGCTCGCCCCGAATCCGAAGGTGCCGTGGTGGTGACAGTCATCCCAGACACAGGCGAGCGCTACATCACCACAGAGCTGTTCCAGCATGACTGACGGCGTCAATCTGTCGCCCCCGGAATGTCCCTCTCCCGGCTCCTAATTCTCCACTCGGAACAGCACCCACTCCCCGGGAACACCCTTCAATGAGTGAGCGCCAAGATCGGTGAACCGAAGACCGGATCCAGCTACGAGATCCTTGACCGTGCTGGAGACACGGACCTCGCTCGGTTCCGCTCCCGCCGCGACGCGGGCCGCGATATGGACTGCAATGCCGGCCAAGCCGCCGTCCGTCACCTCGCACTCACCGGTGTGCAAGCCCGCCCGGATCTCAATCCCAAGCGGCCGCACTGCTGCCGCGACTGCTTGTGCACAACGAATCGCGCGCGCGGGGCCATCGAACCTGGCCATGAAGCCGTCGCCCGCCGTGTCGACCTCGATACCGCGGTGGACCCTGAGCTCACGTCGCACCACCGTGTGGTGCGCTTCGAGCAGGTCTCGCCACGCACGATCACCAAGTGCCGCCGCGTGCTCGGTGGATGCGACGATGTCGGTGAAGAGCACGGTCGCAAGAATGCGATCGGTGTCGGGGGCTCGATGTGCGCCGGTGAGGAAATCCTCGATCTCGTTCGTGATCGCCATGTGATCGCCAAGAAAGGGGATGTGGTCATCCCCCGGGAGCTCAACGAATTTCGCGCCCGGAATGCGCTCAGCGACGGCGCGTCCGTGGGCAATGTTCGTGACGCGGTCGCCAGTGCGATGGAGCACAAGCGTCGGAGCCTGGATGTGCGGCAAGGCCTGGCGCACATCGACAGAAGCGAGAATTTCCGCTCGCTCGCGCCACGCACCCGGCGAGTTGCCAAGACGTTCGAAGCGCGCCCACCACTGCTTGAACCGCTCGTCGTGGCTCGGTCCCTGGATATCGAGGTTGTTTCCGGTTCCCATCTCGCTGGCGAATCGCTCGTAGAAGCGCCGTTGCTCGTCCTCGGTCCGGCCGAAGGGCCAATCAGGCGACCGGACGGTCTTTGCCGAGGGCGCATAGAGGACGAGCGCGCGGACGCGCTCCGGGTACGTTGCTGCGAACAGCAGCATCATCGCGGCCGCGCGTGCCCCGCCGAAGATCGCCGCCGTTTCCGAGCCGGCGGCATCCATGACGGCCCGAACGTCGTCCATCTGCAACTCGACGACCGGCGGTACGGGACCTCGATCGGAGAGCCCGATCCCGCGCATGTCGAACAGGATGAGCCTCGAGAATGACGCCAGCCGGTTGAGGTAGCGGGCCCATGCGGGCCACTCCCACATGATTTCGAGATTGGACCAGATCCCCGGGCTGTACACGAGGTCGATCGGTCCGTCGCCGACGACCTGATATGCGATGTGAACGCCTTCATGGACCGCGTAACGGATCTCCTTGTCCATCGGCGAAGGGTACTGGCCACGGGGCGGCCCCGATGTTGCAAGACATAGTGGCCAGATCCGCCCAGGTGAGCATTTGCTCACCGCCTTGATATCTGCTCACTTGGCGAGCTATGGTGGCTCTCGCGCGATCGAGATATAGGAGATCTTCGTGTCTGAGCTTGGCGGCCGGTAGGTGCCGCTCGTCCCGCTGCAGCAGATCCTGGCCAAGGCTCGGTCTGACGGGTACGCCGTCGGGTACTTCGAGGCGTGGGACGCGTGCTCGCTCGAGTCGGTGCTGACCGCAGCGGAAGAGGAATCCGCTCCAGTCATTCTCGGTTTCGGCGCGATGATGGTCGACGGCGAGTGGCTGGACAGCGGCGGCGTCGAGGTCCTGGGTGTCATCGGGCGCAGCTATGCGGCGAGAAGCTCGGTAGATGTCGCTCTGATTTTCAACGAGGCCCACTCCCTCGACCAGGCGAGGCGTGGCATCGACGCGGGCTTCAACGCGGTGATGATCGACACGCATTCGTGGCCGACGGAGGATGCGATCGTCGCTGTGGAGGAACTCTGCCGGGCGGCGCACCAGTTGGGCGTGGCGGTTGAGGGTGAGCTTGGCAGTCCAGCGGAAGCCACGGCGTCTGGCGTGGATCACAGTCATGCCAGCCTCACCGATCCAGACGAAGCCGCGCGCTTCGTCGAGCAGACTGGAGTGGACTGTCTGGCTGTTTCAGTCGGTAATGTCCATATCATGATGAACCAGGAGGCATCCATCGATATGGAGCGCCTGCGATCGATCCATGAGCGGGTCGATGTGCCATTGGTCATCCACGGTGGAACGAGCTTCCCGCGATCAGCAGTTGGGGCGGCGATCGCGCAGGGGGTCGCGAAGTTCAACGTGGGCACGGTCCTCAAGCACGAGTTCTGGTCCGGTCTGGAAACTGCAGTCCGCTCCGCCGATACCCATCCCGATGTGCATCAGCTCCTCGGCTCCCACAAGGACTCCGATGTCATGCGCATCGCCCAGGAGCGGATGACGGCCAAGGTTCGGTCACTGATCAGGCAGTACGGCGGCAGTGGGCGTCAGATGACTGCGCCCGAACTGGCGGCACGATGAGCTCTGGCACCGGCGTCGAGAGGACCGAGCCCGGCGCAGCGCAGGGCTCGGCCGCGGTCGACACGGCACACGAGCTCGACCTCTATCGCCGGATGCTGCTCATTCGGCGCTTCGAAGAGCAGGTCTATCTCCTCTATCTGCGGGGCGAGATCCCGGGGACGCTGCACCAGTCGCAGGGTCAGGAGGCGGTTGCGGTTGGCGTCTGCGATGTGCTGCAACGAACCGACTGGATCACGTCCACCCATCGACCCCATGGCCACGCACTGGCCAAGGGGGTCGACCTTAGGGCAGCGATGGCCGAGCTCTTCGGCAAGGCGACCGGATGCTGCGGTGGCAAGGGCGGCTCGATGCATCTCGGCGATCCATCGGTTGGCATGCTCCCGGCGATCGCCATTGTGGGCGGAGGCAACACGGTGGTCACGGGCCTCGGGCTGGCATTCAAGCTGATGAAGACGGACCAAGTGGTCGTGTGCTTCTTCGGTGATGGCGCAAGCAACGAGGGCGCCTTCCACGAGGGTCTGAACTTCGCGGCGGTCCAACATCTCCCGATCGTGTTCGCTTGCGAGAACAACCTGTACGGCGCCTCTACTCCGTTCCACCAGACGAGCCTCGTTCCGGATGTCGCATCGCGCGCGCCCGCATACGGTGTGCGCGGAGAGATCGTCGACGGGATGGACGTGCTTGCCGTACGCGAGGCGGCCGGACGCGCGGTGGCGGAGGCGCGCACAGGCGCCGGGCCAGTCCTCCTCGAGTTCAAGACGTACCGATTCGCCGGGCATAGCCGCGGTGACGTCAGAGGCTATCGCAGCCGCGACGAGGAGGCGGAATGGAAGGAGCGCGACCCGATCGTGCGTCTCCGCGAACGCCTCGCGGTCAGCCTGAGCGAAGTAGTCCTCGACAACACCGACGCGCAGGTGGAAGCGGCACTCGACGACGCCGTCGAGTTCGCCCGACAGTCACCGCTGCCGCGTGCCGAAGACGCGTTGACTGGCGCGTACGCGACCGTGATCGGCAAGGAGTCGACGCCGTGACCGTCGCTGCTGCGCCGGCCAACGGCGAACGCCGTCTCACGATTGCCGAGGCGTTGCGCGAAGCGATCGCCGAGGAGATGCGCCACGACGACAAGGTCTTCCTCATCGGCGAGGACGTCGGCGTTCCCGGAGGATTCGGCGGCGCGTTCGGCGTCTACCTCGGCCTGACCGAGGAATTCGGCCATGACCGCATCATCGACACACCGATCAGTGAGAAGGCCATTGCGGGTGCCGCGATCGGCGCTGCGCTGATGGGGATGCGACCCATCCCCGACCTGCAGTACGCCGACTTCTTGTTCGAGTGCATGGACGAGCTGGTCAACCAGGCGGCAAAGATGCGCTACATGTCGAACGGGAAGTTGAGCGTCCCGATGGTGCTTCGCTGCCCGGTCGGCACCGCGAATCGGGGCGCGCAGCATGGCCAGTGCCCGGAGAGCTACTTCGTGCACGTGCCCGGCCTCAAGGTCGTCTGCGTTTCCGACGCTTATCACGCCAAAGGACTGCTGAAGAGCGCGGTGCGCGACGACGACCCCGTGCTCTTCTTCGAGCACAAGTTGCTCTACGGCAGCAAGGGCCGCGAGCAGGCCGGTGGAATGGATCTCACCGCGCACGTGCCCGAGGAGGAGTACTTCTTCCCGATCGGCAAGGCGGTGGTGAAGCGCGAAGGCACGTCAGTCACCATTGTGGCAACCCACATGAGCCTCTACCGTTCGCTCGCGGCCGCCGAGGAACTGGCGCGAGACGGCATCCAGTGCGAGGTGATCGATCCGCTGACGTTGCTTCCGTTCGACGAGGACACGATCTTCGCGTCGGTCAGAAAGACCGGCCGTCTGGTGATTGCTCACGAGGACACGCTCACAGGAGGTTGGGGCGCCGAGCTTGCAGCCAGGGTCGCCGAGGAGTGTCTCTACTCCCTGCAAGCGCCGATCCGGCGAGTCGCCAGCCACGACGTCCCGCTGCCGGTCGCCCCAGTGATGGAGCAGACCGTGGTGCCGTCGCAGGCAAGAATAAAGGCAGCGATCCAACGCTGCTGCGAAGGCTGACTAGAACATGGCGCAACGAATCGATATGCCGTCGCTGGGTCAGACCACTGACGAGTTGGTGATCGTGGAGTGGTTGAAGACGGAAGGCGACACGGTTGCGCTGGGAGAACCGCTTCTCAGCGTGCAGACCGATAAGGCGCAAGTCGAGGTCGAGTCCGTGGCCGCTGGGACACTGCTCAGAATCCTTCGCGATGTAGGCGAGACCGTGCGAGGTGGGTCGCCGGTTGCATATATCGGCGCTCCGGGTGAGGCGGTTCCGGAGTCGCCCAACGGTGTTGAGGATGGCAGGGATTCCGCTGGCGCCCTGCCCACAGCTGTCGCGCCAACTGATGGCGAAACGTCGCTCCCTGCCCCACTGGCAGAAGCTGAGCGGCGCTCGCCCGCGAGTACAGGCGGGACGGTCTCGGCGCTGCCTGCCGCGCGACGACTTGCAACCGAGCTCGGCGTCGACCTGAACATCATTGGCGGGACGGGCCAGGATGGTGTCATCACCGTCCGCGACGTCGAGCTGGCCGCGCAGGAAACCACCGATGTCACCGACGACTCCCATGGCGCGGACACATGAGCGCGAGCACCACAGCGCAGTCGCGGGTGACCAGTCGCTGGGACGACGAGCGAGCGGCCGCGTGTGAGACCGAGCTGGAGCTGCGCGCATACACGTCGCGGCTCCTGGGTCAGGACCCCAGACTGGTCCTCCACGGCGGCGGCAACACCTCGGTGAAGCGCACCGAGACCAACATCTTTGGTGAGGCGGAGGACATCCTCTGGGTCAAGGGCAGTGGCTGGGACCTCGCCACCATCGAGCCGACCGGTTTCGCGCCGGTTCGGATGCAGCAGTTGCTCTCGCTCGCGGAGCTCACAGAACTGTCGGACGTGGACATGGCCCGGGAGTTCCGGGTCGGCACGATCGACCCGGCCGCGCCCGCGCCATCGGTCGAGGCGATTCTCCACGCGATCGTCCCATTCAAGTACGTCGACCACACTCACGCAGACGCAGTTCTCACGCTCACGAACTCGCTACACGGAGCCGAACTGATCGAGCAGGTCTTTGGCGATCGCCTTCTGCATATCCCGTACGTCATGCCGGGATTCAAGCTGGCCGCTTTGTGCGCCGACATGTATCCCCGGTTGCATAGCGCTGCCACGATCGGCATGGTGCTGATGAACCACGGCATCTTCACGTGGGCACCGACTGCTCGCGAGTCATACGAGCGAATGATCGACATGATCTCGCTGGCCGAGATATACATCGATAAGCACGTGCCGAGGCGTGTACCCGAGCCGGCAATGAGCTCGTGTTCATCGGTGGAGGTCGCTGACCTTCGGTGCCGGATTTCTGAGGTGGCCGGAGCTCCGATGATTCTTCAGGTCGACGACGGGGAAAGCGCGTTTTCCTTTGCCAATCGTGCGGACGTGTCGACGATTGCCCAGCAGGGCCCGGCGACCCCCGACCACGTGATTCGCACCAAGCGATTGCCAATGCTCGGCCGCGACGTTGCGACCTACGCGAGCGTGTACCAGCTGTACTTTGCGGAACACGCTGCCAGATCCTCAGCACCGTTGGAGATGCTTGATCCAGCGCCCCGGGTCATCGTCGACCCGCAAATGGGAGTGGTGTCGGCGGGCCTGTCCGCGGCCGATGCATCCGTGGCCGCGGACATCTACCGGCACACCATCGAAATCATCCTTGACGCAACAGAGTTGGGCGGCTACCGGGCTCCTTCAGCTGCAGACATCTTCGATGTCGAGTACTGGGACCTGGAGCAGGCAAAGCTCGGAAAAGGAACGCGGGCGCCGTTCCTCGGCGAGGTCGCCCTGGTCACAGGCGCGGCTTCCGGAATCGGTCGCGCTTGCGCGGAACTCCTGATGCAGCACGGCGCAGCCGTCATCGGACTGGATCTCGACCCTGGAGTTGCGGGCATTGCCTACGGGCCCGCCTGGATTGGCGTCCAGTGCGACGTCACCGATCCCGAACAGGTCACCACCGCGATCGAGGCCGGTGTCAAGCGGTTCGGTGGCATCGACATAGCCGTCCTTAATGCGGGCGTCTTCCCGCCGAGCCAGCGCCTGGATGCCTTCGACTTGGGGGCATGGCGTGAGGTCATGGCAGTCAACGTCGAAGCCTCGGTCGCGCTCCTGCATCACCTGCATCCGCTCCTACGACTGGCACCTCTCGGCGGCAGGGTGGTCGTGATCGGATCGAAAAACGTCCCGGCGCCCGGTCCCGGCGCGGCGGCGTACTCAGCCTCCAAGGCAGCGCTCACTCAAGTGGCGCGGGTGGCCGCGCTCGAGTGGGGTGCGGATGGAATCAGAGTCAACGTGATCCATCCCAATGCCGTCTTCGATACCGCGCTCTGGTCAGAGGAGATCATCCAAGCGCGCGCGCGCCAGTACGGCCTCAGTGTCGCGGAGTATCGAGCCAATAACGTGCTGCGAGTCGAGGTGAAGAGTCAGGACGTCGCGCAGATGTGCGTGGCCATGTGCGGGGCTGCCTTCGCCAGCACCACCGGCGCGCAGGTCCCGGTCGACGGTGGCAACGAGCGGGTGATCTGAATGCCCCCTCGTGGCGAGATACCGCAAGTCGCAATGAGCCGCGTCCGTGGCGTCGACCGTGACGTCGAACTGATGACTCGCGTCGCCTCGCAGTACTACCTGGAGGGGATGACACAGGAGGCAGTCGCTCGCTCCCTCCGTCTCTCTCGACCCAAGGTCGGACGCTTGCTGGATCGCGCGCGGATGACCGGCATCGTGGAGATTACCGTCAACGTGCACCCTGACATTGGCCTTCAGGTGGAGGCTGCGATGGTCTCCGCCTTCGGACTGGAACACGTCCTGCTGGTTAACGATCAGACAGATGAAACTGCCAAGCGGGCGTCAGTGGCCCGGGCGGCCGCCGTGTTCCTCAAGCGTCAGCTCAACGACGGCGACGTGGTTGCGCTCGGGATGGGCCGGAATGTCGGCGCTGTGCCCAACTTCATCGGCGCGCCGCAACCTCGCGCCGCGGCGTTTGTCAGTGCCATCGGAGGGTCGCCCCTGGTGGACAGCGGCGTTAACCCAAATGAGATCTGCCGCCGCCTAGCCGAGGCATTTCGGGGCACTGCCGAGATGCTGTATGCACCAGCCTATGCGGAGGCGTCGGAGGTGCGCGACGCGTTCATGCATCACGATGCGGTGCGGGACGGCCTCGATCGCGCTCGCACAGCGAACATCGCACTCATTGGGATCGGCAACGCTCGAGATGACAGTGCCGTCGTAAAAATGGGCTGCTTCTCGATGGCCGAGATGCGCAGGCTGCGGGATCGCGGGGCAGTCGGCGACATCCTCGGCTCGTTTTTCGACGCGGACGGCCGCGCCGTTGTCGACGGAATCGGGGATCGTGTGGTTGCGATCGGACGTCCGGACCTCGAGCGGATCCCGTGCGTTGTCGCGATCTGCAGCGAGCGAGACAAGGGCGACGCGATCCTTGGCGCACTCCGCAGCGGCATGGTCAGCGTCCTGGTCACCAATCTCTCCACAGCACGCACCGTTCTCGAGCTGTCGGGACGCTCATGACTCCACGCGTTCTCTGTGCAGGCATCCTCGTCGGCGACCTCTTCGTCCCGCCGCTGCCTCGTCTGCCGGCCGCCGGCGAGCTCCTGGTGACCGATGACTTCCTCATGGGGGCCGGGGGCTGCGCGGCCAACGTCGCGGTGGTCCTGTCGAAACTGGGCGTCAGCTCCAGGGTGATGGGCAAGGTTGGCCGTGACTCGTTCGGCGATTTCGTCATCTCCGCGCTTGCGGGATTTGGCATCGACGTCTCGTTCGTCGGACGGTCGGAGACCATGGGCACGGCCAAGACGGTGATCGTTCCCGTGGCCGGTGACGACCGGCGCTATATCCACACGGTGGGTGCCAACGCCGACCTTACGGGACAGGACTTCGGCTCCGAAGCGATGTCCGGAATCGATGTCGTCTACCTCGGCGGGTACCTGGTGCTGCCGGGCCTCCGTCCTGGAGCGGTGGTCGAGTTCCTCAACGCGGCACATCGCGCGGGAGCGCGAACCCTGCTGGACGTGGTCCTCCCCGGAGACACGGATGCCTCCATGGAGGATCTACGGTCGATCCTCCCGAGTGTTGACTTCTTCCTGCCCAACGACGACGAAGCCCGCCAGCTGACCGGCGAGCACGACCCAGAGCGTCAGGCCGCGTGCTTCAACGAGGCTGGTGCCGCAACGGTGGTCATCACCATGGGCTCAGAGGGGTTGCTCGTTCGCACCGCGACCAACACCCACCTTCTCACCGCTCCGAGCGTCGAAGTCATTGACGGTTCCGGAGCCGGTGATGCCTTCTCGGCGGGTCTGATTGTGGGCATCCTCGAAGGCTGGCCCCTCGAGCGTTCGCTGCTCTTCGCAAGCGAGGCCGGCGCCCTCGCGTGCACCGCGCTCGGCTGCTCAGCTGGAATCCCGGATCGGCAGCAGGTGTTCGAGCGGATGTCAGCGCACTAAGGTATGCAGCTGTGTTGACACAGGATCAGATCCAGGACGCGCGGCGGCGAGCGGCGCAGCAACTCGAGGAGGCGGGGTTCGTCCTCACCGACCTGGAGCGCGGCAGCATCGAAATAGCCGACTTCGGGCTCTCAGAACTCGAGCAGACGGGGTTGGAGGTGGTCGTGTACGTCAACACGCAGAGGGTCTGCGCCAAGGAGATCGTGATGTTCCCCGGCCAGACCTGCCCTGAGCATCGCCACCCGCCGTTCGACGGTACCCCCGGCAAAGAGGAGACGTTCCGCTGCCGCAGCGGCGTGGTGTACCTCTACCTCGAGGGCCCGCCGGTGGAGCAGCCGAGCTGCTGGCCAGCAAAGGCAGACCGGGGCGCGTACACAGTCTGGCACGAGGTCGTGCTTCGACCGGGCGAACAACAGCTCGTCCCGGCCAACACGCTGCACTGGTTCCAGGCCGGGCCCGACGGCGCCATAGTCTCGGAGTTTTCGACGCAGAGCCGGGACGATCTCGACGTCTTCACGGATCCTGATATCACTCGGACCACCGTGGTCACCTCGACCTGGGTGTCGGCGGAGGGCGAGGGTCCGGGTTCCGCTGCCCATCGGTAGCGCCACGGCGCCACGACGTGATCATCCTGGCGCTGCTCGCTTCCGCGTCGCGTGGTCAGTCGATGACCAAGACCCGGATAGTTAGCCCACCCGGGGCGGATCGTTTGCTCGGCAGTGCGAACACCTCGTCCAGCGCATTGGTGTGCACGTCGACAATTCGGCGACTACTGCTCTCCCGTGGGGACGGAAGCCAGCTGCCCTGCGATAATCGCCCGGTCCTCGTCGTCTGTTTCAGTCTGGAGCGCGTCGTCCGCAAGGCCGACGAAGCGGTCGCGCTCCGCGCGACTACCGGCCGCAGCGTGCGCTCGTGCCATCCCTTCCCGAGCCGAGGCCAACCGCCACCCTCCCCAGCCCGCGCGCTCGACACCATCAAGCGCATTGGCCGCATATCGCAGCGCAAGCGATCCTTCTCCAAGGGCAGCGGCAACTCGCGCTATCTGCCCGTCGCCGACCCACCATTCCTCGGGACCACCGACCTGCTCCCAGTGATAACGCGAGGTGAACGCCGCGACGAGCATCTCGCGATCTTCCGCGGGGGAGCGTTCCGCATGCTCGAGAAGTTCCCAGGTGCGGTTGAAGGTGTCCGTTGCAACACGTCGATGCCACGCGGCATCGTCTGGTTCGACCGCGACGTGGTCGGGCGTGGTTGCTGGCATGTACGTGGCGATGATAACAAAGGGCAGTCACACCGCCATACATCAGCGTTCGGGAATAAGTCGTTCTGCCTGTACCATCACGTGCTACTTTTCGAGCGATTTTGGGGCCTGTCCGTGCACCTGCTTAGCCGCTCTATGGGCTCAGTCGATGCATGGCAAAAAAAGGCGGGTGCTTCGATGGCGATATTGAAGCCCGCACAGCGAATTTAGGAGGTGCAAGAGCAACGAATAATGTGGCATTAGCTGGTCTTGGTCGAGCGAAGCCGCCGCACCTGTCGACTCGCGAAGGCACATCGGCCTGGTGAAGGGTTGAACCCCTTCCGTCGTGATCGCGTGAGAGCACGCTGGGGTGCGCTACGCTGAGCTCGCAGGCTCACCTTCGTTCTGCCGTCGATTTTCATGCGCCGGGATGACGTCAGGCTGCCTGCGCGGCCCGCTCATACGCACACTCACCGCCGGACGAAGGTGGCGGCGCCGTGCGACCAGCGATGAACCGAGGTAGAGTACGGGCAAGCAACTTTTGGGAACACACAATGTATGCGCAGCTCAGGATATACACCGTCAACAGCGGCAGAATGGACGACTGGGTCGAGTGGTTCAACGATAAGCTTCGCCCGATCGCCAAACTCGCGGACCACACAATCCTGGGGCCTTGGGTCAATGAGGCCAAGACCGAATTCGTCTGGATTCGCACGTACGACAGCGCCACCGACGCCGAGGCGAAAGACGGGCTTTTCTACGGCTCGCGCGAGTGGAAGGCCGTCGGCCCAGAAGCTCGCGAGTTTCTCGCGAAGATCGAGGTAACGATCATGAGCACACCGCTACTTCCCCGAGACGAGTAGGCGGGTTCGTTCTCGGTCTGGCGTTGGCCAGCGCACTATGAGCGCGTCCCACAATATCCGAGACGTTGCCGAGCCGGAGGGGCCTTCCGGCAGGGCGCCGTATCTAAAAGCTCAGGACGGCGAACGATATGTCGGTGTAGCCGTTGACGCTGATGGAGGCCGTCAGTTGAACGCCGCCCGATCCCGACGAAGCGCAGCGATTTGGTTAGCGGCCTTATGCCGGCGAAGTGCTTCGACGCCGGCTCGGATGCTTCGACAGCGACCTCTGTTCAAAGGGGTCGAGATCGATGCGCACTGTCAGCAGACTCGTGGCCAACGCCGCCGATGCGCGTAAGCAGAGTCGGCGCCAAAAGTCGTCGCGCCCGAGCGTCCGCACGCGCTCAAATGGGTCGTCATCATCCAGGATGCGGGCCGTTCCGCGTCGCCAGCCGGCACGGGGGCCGCTCCGTACGAACACCCTGACGCGACTGTTGGCCTCGATGTCCTGCCCATAGTCTGTGCTACGTCGGTACTGAGCCAAGAGCCAGAAGACTTGCCCTTCTAGTCCATCACATATTCGCGAACGCCGGGTGCGCCCGGTGCCCCGTCCAGTCGTCTCGAGGAGACTGTCGCCGGGCGGCCCGATCCCAAGGTTGAAGGCCAGCTTGACGAGCTGGTCGACGACCGCCTTCTCGAGCGGACGGCTGATACGCTCCTTGATGGCCAGCATCAGGACACTGTAGCGCTCGCCCGGTTCGATGGCCGAAGCAATCCGCTCGATCACGGGTCCTTCGCATTTACTCGAGGGCCATTCGCGGCACCCTGGACTGGCTGTGCGAAGCTCTTCTGACGGGCTGTCGTCGGACGTGTTCACTGGAGTTGAACATGCGTGCACTCCGACTGATCGCCTGAGCAGGTGGACGCGGGCAACTCGGCCGTCGCGATGACGACCAGTCCGCGGTGGGTGTTCCCATGTCTGGTCTCAGATCCCTCAGGGGCGGAAGGCGCCTCACAGCCGTCGCCTCGGTAGCCACAGCGAGCGCCGCAATCGCCCTCGCGGCGGCTCCGCCAGTGCTGGCGGCGTCTCGGCCGCTGCAATTCCTGACGGTCAACGTGGGCAAGTTCGGCAGCTACGTTAACGGTGTGAACAACGCCGGCGTCATGACAGGAACGTATCAGGACGCCGGCGGCGGCAATCACGGCTACCTTATGTCCGGGAGCAGCGTCGTTAAGTTCGATTACCCGGGGACTTCCGGGGCCACGTTTATGTCCGGGATCAACGACTCGAACGAGGTCTCCGGCACGTACATTGATGACAACGGCGTCTGGCACGGCTTCGTTCGAAGGCCCGGAGGTGGCTTCAGCGCTGTCAACGATCCGAACGCAGGCACAGGCGATGGGCAGGGCACGATTGCCGAGGACATCAACGACAGGGGTGTCGTCGTCGGGCAGTACCTCGACCGCGAGAACATCAACCACGGCTTTGTCGACAAGGACGGTGTCTTCACAACGGTGGATTGGCCTCATGCAGGCGACGCGGCCAACCAGGGCACCATCCTGGCAAGCGAGACTGACGCCGGCGTGATTCTTGGCGAGTACATCGACAGCCGCAACATCAGTCATGGATTCGTGGACTCGGCGGGGATCTTCACCAGTATCAACGCTCCGGGAGCCGGCAGCGGTTCCGGCGAAGGCACCGCCGCAGCCGCCATTTCGAATGGCGGCACGGTCGTCGGCAGCATCACCGACGGCAGCGGGGTGGAACACGGGTGGGTCTTGCGGGATTGGCAATTCACTCCCCTCAACGATCCACACACCGGCACGGCGAACGGTGACGGAACGTACGTCAAGAACATGAGCTCAAACGGACAGGTTGTCGTTGGTCTCTATATCGAGAGCCCAGACGCCATCTCCCATGGCTTCGTCGTGAACATCGGCAGCTGAGACGGTCACGAGCGCCGTGCCCCTACCGGTGAGCCAGGATTCCCCCTGGCGGGGTACGGCGCCCGACCTGGCGTGGGTCGTAACCCATCACCGACCGGCGGCAAGGGCGGCCGCGGGTGAAGCCCTGCGGGACGTCCGGCGGCTCGCTATATTCCAATCCGTGACGAGCTCCAGGAAGGGCGGGGGATTGCCCGCTATGGTCGGGTTGAGCGCGATTCTGCTGGCTGCCTGCGGCAGCGGCCTGCCCTCGACGGTCATGAAGACGACCGCCACATTCGCGGAGTCGCCCGGCGCCCAACCGGACTACATCTTTCCGCTTGTGCGCTTCCAGAACTTCAACACCGAAACCTTGAGCCAGTTTCAGTACCTCATGTACCGGCCGCTCTACTTGTTTGGCGACAACGGCCAGGTGCGTTTGAACACCACCCTCAGCCTCGCCGATACGCCCGTCTACTCGGCCGACGGCAAGTCGGTGACGATCACCCTCAAGGGCTGGAGGTGGTCGGACGGCACCCAGATCACGGCGCGTGACGTTCAGTTCTGGCAAAACCTCGTCACCGCGAACAAGTACAACTGGGCGGCCTACACGGCGGGCGATTATCCCGACAACGTGACGAGGACGACGATCAACCCGAACAACCCGCTCCAGATCACGTTCGATCTAAGCCAGGCGTACAGCACGTATTTCTTCACCTACAACGAGCTGAGCCAGATCACCCCACTACCGCAGCACGTCTGGGACAAGGAATCCCCGACCGGTGCGGTGGGTAACTACGACGAGAGCGCCGCGGGTGCGCAGGCGGTCTACAAATTCCTCGATGATGAGTCGAGACGCATCTCGACCTACGACACCAATCCGCTGTGGCAGGTGGTCTCGGGTCCGTGGAAGCTGAAGTCGCTGGACACTACGGGCAACGTCTCGATGGTCCCGAACACCGAGTATGGCGGACCGATCAAACCGACCCTCACCCAGTTCAACGAGGTGCCGTTCACGGACGACTCCGCCGAGTTCGATCAGCTCAAGGCGGCCACCTCGGTCAACAACACCACGATCGACTACGGATACGTTCCCTACGGCAATGTCCCGCAACGAGCCTCGCTGAGCAGCATCTACAACTTCCAACCTTGGACCGGCTGGCAGATCACCTACGCGCCGGAGAACTTCAGCAACCCGACGAGCGGTCCGATCTTCAGCCAGCTCTACTTCAGACAGGCGATGCAGGATCTGGTCGACCAGAACACCTTCATCCGCGAGGCCTTCTTCGGCTACGGCTACCCGACCTACGGGCCGGTACCGATCAAGCCGACCTCGACCTTTGTTGATGGGTTCGAAAAGACCAATCCCTACCCGTACAGCCCGAGCGCGGCCATCTCTCTGCTCCAGGCCAACGGATGGACGGTCAACGCTGGCGGCGTGAGCACCTGCACCAGCCCGGGCACCGGAACCGGCCATTGCGGCGCGGGCATCCGGATGGGCGCGAGGGCATCCTTCAACCTCCAGTACGTGAGCGGCACACCTGCCATTGACCAGGAGATGGCGCAGTTCAAGACGGACTTTGCGCTGGCGGGTATTCAGATCGAACTGAGTTCGGCGCCGTTTAACACGATCATTGCAAGCACGGTCCCGTGCGGGGGCACCTCATGCGGATGGGACGTGGCGTTCTGGGGCGCCGGCTGGTACTACGCCCCTGACTATGATCCGACCGGCGACGAGCTGTGGGCGTGTACTGGAACCGGCGCCAACGCGCGGTTCGCGGCCTCGGACGCCGGTGGCTACTGCGACCCGGAGGCGGAGAGCGACATCCTCGCGACGGAGACCAACAGTCACCTGTCGGCCATGTATACGTACGAGGACTACCTCGCGAAGCAACTGCCGGTCATCTGGCTTCCCGTCGCATACGGGCAGCTGTCCATGATCAACAAGAACCTTCGGGGCACAGTCCCTCAGGACCCTTTGTTGCAGATCTACCCAGAGAACTGGCGTTGGTCCTGAGCAACAGCGACCGGTTGCCGGCTTCAGAACGGAGGCGGTCCAGGGAAGGACGGCGGCGGTGACGTGATGAACGCGTTCGCCGACAACCCGCTCGTGCGCGGAATCGCGCGCATCGCCACCTCCGTGCAGCGCAAATTGCTCGTGGCCTTCGCGGTCATCGTCGTCCTGCTCGTCACCGTCGGCGTCCTGGGTCTTGGCGTTCTCAGTCAGTCGAACAGCCGTGCCGACACCCTGAGTCAGCTCCCGCAACGCCTGGCTGCATACCAGCAGCTCAAGGTCGATAGCGTGCAGCTCGGCGGCGAGTTGCAGGACCGGACCGAACTCGTCGTTGGATGCTTCCTCAACGCAAACTGTGCAACATCGAGGGTGAGTGCTTCGCTCCCTGAGCTGGCCGAGGATGACGGGGAGATCGAATCAACGCTGGAGCTGATGGAGCTCGAGACCGACGTCGACGGGCTCGGGTTTAAGCCCCCATCCAATGAACTGAGTCTCCTCAGCAACATCAAATCCGAATACGGTGCCATTGCCGGTGGGATGGCGATCCTCGCCTATGGCGACTTGAACGGGACCTACGTCAACAACAGCGACGAGACAGCGCAAAACGATGTCCTGACCGGTCATGCCCTTACATTGGTCGGCGAGACACAAGCGCTGGCAAGCGAACTGCCCGCGGAGAACGAGGCGGCCTACCTCGGTTCCCAACATCTCTTCATCGCCGTTGCAGCCGCGAGCGCGGTGCTGGCAGCGCTCCTCGCCGTCGTCCTCTCCAGCGTGCTCCTCGGGCCGATCCGGAAGGTGAACACAAGGCTTGCGGCGATCGCTTCCGGCGACTTCTCGGGACACGTCGAGGTGCCGAACCGCGACGAGCTTGGCGAGCTGACAACGAACCTCAACCGAATGAACGACGAGCTGGGGCGCCTGTACCAGGAGCTCGAGGAGGCGAGCCGGCACAAGTCGGAGTTCCTCGCTTACATGTCTCACGAGTTGCGTACGCCACTCAATGCCGTCATCGGTTTTTCTGACGTTCTGCACGAGCAACTGGCTGGCGATCTCAACGAGAAGCAAACGCAGTATGTGACCGCAATCCAGACGTCGGGAAGGCATCTTCTAACGCTCATCAACGACGTCCTTGATCTGTCCAAGATCGAGGCGGGGCGGATGGAACTGAAGCTCAGCACCTTCACTTTGAACGACGTGCTGGAGGGTTCGATTGCACTGATGCGCGAGCGAGCCACAAGGCAGGGTATCGCGCTGAAGTTGGACGTGACCCCAAGTGTCGGCATCATCGAGGCCGACGAACGCCTCCTGAAGCAGGTGCTCTTCAACCTACTCTCGAATGCGCTGAACTTCACTGATCGAGATGGGCATGTCGAGGTCGTGGCACGGCGCCACGGCGATGTGATTGTGATCAGCGTGCGTGACGATGGCGTCGGCATCACAACAGCGGATCAAACGCGGATCTTTGAGGACTTCGAGCAAGTTGGCCGATCCCGGATGCAGGAAGGGACTGGTCTGGGACTGGCTTTGTCGCGGCGTTTCGTCGAGCTGCACGGCGGCCAGCTCGATGTGGAGAGTGAACTCGGGCGGGGCAGCACCTTCATGTTCTGGCTGCCGAGGTCCCATCGGTCTGGCGGCTCGCATGGGGCCAGCAGACCGGTGGAGCGAGACGTCCATGAACGAGGTGGATACCACGGTGTCACCTTGCGCGGGACTCCCCGAGCGAGCGGCCAGTTGGTGCTCATTATCGAGGACAACGAGAAGAACCGTATGCTAGCCGGCGACCTTCTCCGGTACTACGGCTTCCGCACACTCGAGGCAGTTGACGCCGAGACCGGAATTGAGATCGCTTTGACGACGACTCCCGACATCATTCTTATGGACATCGGGCTCCCGCATATGGACGGCGTCACCGCGCTCGAACACCTGAGAGCCGATCCGGCCACGGCGGGGATCACCGTTGTCGCATTGACGGCGTCGGTGATGGCGATCGATCGCGAGCGATTCGCGCGCGCGGGTTTCACTGGTGTCATCCTAAAGCCCATCGACGTCAAGACCTTCCCCGCTCAAGTGCTCTCGTTCTGCCGTAACGCGGCGGCGATCCCGAGCACCCCCCAAGCGTAGGGCGGTGAAGAGGTCAGTCGCGCTGACCGGCCTGACCCGTCACGTCCCAGGCCACAAGCGCGCGAGGATCCGGCGTGTATGCGCACACGGTGCCCGTGTGAATCGTCGCCTTCAAATGAGCGCCCAATCCGGCATCGGCCGCTGTAGTGCGCTCCATCGCCGACCTCACCGCGCGCATCACGTTGAGGCGCGCCCGCTCGGCGATCGATCCCGCGTGTCGCGATCGTCCCCCGAGTCCGAAAGCTCGGCTGAGCTCACGGACGATGAAATCCATCTCTTCACGCAGCTGACCCGCTGCGTCTGATCTGCCTTCGGTCTGCGCTGCCTCGATTTGCTCCCCAAGTTCCGCGACCCGCACCCGGTAGGCGCGACGCGCATCGTCATCTAGGAGTTCGCCAGCGTTGCTCGACGCCACCGCACGTGTCGTGGAACGCTCCGGTGGCAGGCCGAGGCGCTCGAGATCGAGCGCCGCAAAGGGCCGTCCCGGGTCAGCGAGGAGTCGAGCGAGGATGCGCATCCCTTTGCCGTCCCGCAGACGCAGGGTCCTTCCCTCGTACTCGACGGTCCAGTATTCGCCTTCCCGCTGGAACTTCCCCTCCAGTTCGGACCCCTGGTGCGCACCTGGTGCGAGTCGGACTGGATGAATCGGTTGTATGGGCGGCGAGAAGACGCGACGCAGACGATCGAGCTCCTCAAGCTGTTCGAGTTGACTGCGAAAGTGTTGCTCAAGGGTCTGGTTCCACTCTGCGAGCTGCGCCGCTTGAGCCTGGACGGCGTCCTGATACTCCTTGATACGCAACAACGACCGCACGCGACTGAGCAATTCGCGCGGATCGAACGGTCGAGCAATGAAGTCGTCGGCGCCTGCCTCGATGGATGCGACTTTGTCCTGGTCTCGACTCGACGTCAGCATGACCACTGGGAGCAGTCGCGTCGCGGGGTTGGCGCGGATTCGGCGACAGACCTCGTAGCCACTGATGTCCGGCATCAGAATGTCGAGGAGGACGACATCAGGTTCGCCGGTGCGGACTTTCTCGAGACCTTCGGCGCCTGAAAAGGCCAGAGCTACCGCATAGCCGTGCGGGGAGAGCATGGCATCGAGAAGCTGCGCGTTCTCCGGTGTGTCGTCGACGACGAGCAGCCGAGCTTTACGATCCACGCTGCGGGTTCCCTCCGCGGCCCTGTACACATCACCCTCCGCAGACTCGCGCGGATCATAGCGTGAGCTGAGCTCGCCTGCTCTGGCTTCACGGACTATTCGCCGACGTTCGGCATCCCTAGATCTCGCGATTTACCCATCCGGTGCTAGGGCCGTGCGCGTGGGAGTGCACCGATCCAAACCGACCACCCGGCCCCTTGCACTCCGGCCAGGCGAGGAGCATGATCTCGCGTACTGGGAGGGCCAGTGCAGGATGCTTGAGGAAGGGCCATGCGTAGTCGAATTCTTCGAGGACTTACTGTCGTGGCAGCTGCCGCGTTGGGAGCGGTCGGTGGAGCCCAGGGTCAGGGCCAAGCCAGCACTGTCCTAGGTACTCCCGCTGGGGCTCGCCCGGCCGTGATTGCGGACCCGATCTCGGCCATTCGCCACCTGGCTGGACCCCAGTATCGCCAGGATGTCAGCGCATCGGAAATTGAGACGGCTAGTCGCGATCGCGGCGTGTACCTGACCGAGGTCGGCACGGAGCCGGTGGCGGGAGCGGTGAACCTCAAGACCCACACTTCCTACTTCGCCAACTTCGACTCAGGCACGATCTCTGTCATCAACGACGCCACGTGCTCCGCGACGGTGCTCACCGCTTGCGGCGGTATCTGGCCGACAGTGGCAGTGGGCAACGGTCCAAACGACGTGGCGGTGGATCAGGCAACGGACACCATCTATGTGGCCAATCAACTCGACGACACGGTCTCGGTGATCAATGGTGCTCGCTGCAATGCCGAGGTCACCGCGGGATGCAGCGTTAGTCCACCAACCATATCGGCTGGTGCGGGACCATCGTCGTTGGCGCTCGATCCGGCCACCACGACGCTCTACGTGACTGATGCAGGCCCTGGGGGCAATCTCGCCGGACACAGTGTCTCGGTGATTGACACAGCAACGTGCAACGCCGCAACGCATGCAGGTTGTAGCCAGACGCCGGCCAGGCTTCACGTCGGGCCGGGACCATTCGATCTTGACCTCAACAAAGCCAACAACACGATCTATGTGGGAAACACCGGGAATAACACTGTGTCGGTCATCGACGGCGCCACGTGCGATGCGTCGGTGCGTTCAGGCTGCGATCAGCACCCCCCGACGGTTCATGTAGGGACGTTCCCATTTGCGGTCGCATTTGATTCGGCTCACGACTCGGTGTACGTTGGGACAGCGGACGGGGGAACGCTCTCGGTCATCAACGGCGCCACGTGCAATGCCATCGACCGCGCCGGCTGCGCAACGCACCCGGCCACCGTTCACGTGGCACCGCCCGGGTACGGCACGACGGTCGACGTGTTTATGGACGAGGCGAATCACACAGCGTATGCCGCGATTGATCCCTGTCCGTGCTCTAACTCCGCGTCACCCGGCGGCAGGGGGTTGGTGGCGATGTTGAACACGAACACATGCAATGGGATCGTCACCGCCGGGTGCGGCCAGCGACCGATCATCTCATCGTCGGGCGGTTTCCCGTTCACCGTCTTGGTCGACACCGGGGCCGACACGGTGTATGTCGGCCTCAACAGCAACACGCTAGAGATCCTGAGAGCCGACAGATGCAACTCCACCAGTACCGCCGGATGCCCACGACCGCTCCCCACCGTCGCCGTCGGCGCGGATCCGTTCGCCGTGGCGGTTGATACTGTGACACACACGGCGTATGTCGCCAATATAGGTTCCAACTCGGTGTCGGTGGTCGATACCGCGACGTGCAACGCAGAGTCGGCCGGCGGATGCCGAGCCGTCGCCGCGACCGTCAACGTCGGAGACGGGCCGATCGGCGTTGCTCTGGACCAGGCGACGGACACCATCTACGTGACCAATGTCTACGGCAACACCGTGTCCGTTATCGACGGCATCACCTGCAATGCAAGCGACCATAGCGGCTGCGCCAATACGCCTCCGACAATCGCAGTGCCTCCCGGACCCTATGATGCGGCTGTCGACCAAGCGACGGACACAGTCTACGTCTCGGCGGATGGCGCCGCTCCTCCCTTTACCGGGGACACCGTCTCCGTGATCAACGGTGCAACATGTAACGCGACCAGGACGGCAGGCTGTGACCAGACTCCGCCCGAGATGACCCTTGGCGAGGACAACCCAGGGTCACCTGCAGTGGATGAGGCAACCGACACCGTCTATGTGCCCATCGATGGATCGACATATATGGGCGACACCGTGGCGGTGATCAATGGAGCCATCTGCAACGGGAAAGTGCACTCGGGATGTGCGCAGGTCCCTCAGAACATCACCGTTGGGACGGAACCCGGGACGGCGGCCATCGATATCGCCACTGATACGGTTTATGTCTCGAATGTCATGAGCGCGACCGTCTCCGTGGTCGACGGCGCGACCTGCAACGGCATGGTCACCTCTGGCTGCGCCCAGATCCCTCCGACGGTCGCGGTGGGACTCGGGCCGTACGGCGTAGCCATTGATCAAGCAACAGAGGCCGTCGTCGTAACCAACGCCGAGTACGAACCGACCTCCTTGGACTACACCGTCTCGATCATCGACGGCGCTCGTTGCAATGCACGCCATCGCGCCGGATGCGGAGGGCCGCCGAAGACTGTCGAGGTTGGTGGCGCCCCGGCCGGGGTTGCTGTCGACGATCACACCGACACGGCCTATGTCGTCAACTTGGGTGACTGGACGCTCTCAGTCCTGCGACCGTGACGACGACTGGCCGATCCGGCTGACTTTCGGGCGTCCAGCGAGTATCAAGGTCGTCGTAGGATGGCTCGCGGTAGTCGAGCAGAGCGCCTAGCCCGGGCTCAGTCCCGGTCGACGTCCCTGCGCCGGAGGCGCGCACACCCCACGAGGAACACTAGGAAGACGCCGCCGAGGATGGCGACATACCCCCAGGAGGTCGACGACGTTGACTCTCCGGCGTCCGGCGTGGGCGGATCTTCGTAGACAGACAGCACTAACGTCGGTGACGTGGAACCGGTGAGGGCCGCGTCACCACTGTAGACGGCCGTGATGGGATGCGTGCCGGTATCCGTGAACGCGACGCCGCACGAAGCGTCCCCGGACACGACCGGCTGCGAAGCGCATCCGGGGATGGGGGCGCCGGCGTCCATGAAGGCAGCGGTTCCGGTGGGAGTCACATGTGCCGGCCCGACCGGAGCGACCGTCGCATCGAAGATGCCCGGTTGACCAGCCGCCCAGACGTTGGCTGGGGACGTCACCGTCGTCCTGGATGCGGCCAGCAGGATTTGCTGGCTCAGCGGCGCCGAGGTCGAGGCGGCGAAGTTGGGGTCACTGCTGTAGACGGCGGTGATCGTGTGGCTGCCGGCGACGGCGTAGGTCACGGAGCACGACGCGATGCCAGCGACAAGTGCTTGCGTTGCGCACCCGGGGATGGTCAACGCGTCGTTGAGGAACGCCACCGTCCCGGTGGGTGTCCCGCTGGCGGGTGTGACGGCGGATACGGTGGCGGTGTAGGAAACGTCCTGGCCGGCCACCGACGGATTCACCGACGAGGTGACCACCGCCGCCGTCGCACCCTGGATGATTGTCTGCGTGAGGATGGGAGAAGTCGAACTGATGAAATTGGCATCGCCGCTGTAACCGGCGGTGATGGCGCTCGCGCCGGCTGTATCGAACGATGCGACGCACGTCGCTGTTCCACCCGCCACCATCTGGGCGGCACACCCGGCGATTGGCACGCCACCGTCAAGAAAGGCGACGGTGCCGGTGGGGGAGCCGGAACCCGGTACAGTCGCGTTCACCGTCGCCGTGAAGGTGACCGGCTGCCCCGTGACCGATGGATTCACCGAGGATGCGAGCGATGTCGAGGTGGCTCCCGGGTTGACGGTCTGCGTGAAGACGGGAGACGTCGAGGGTGTGAAGTTGGGGTCACCGGTGTAAATGGCGGTGATCCCATGGGAGCCGGCGACGGCGTAAGTGACGTTGCAAGATGCTGTCCCGGCGACCACTGGTTGCGCGCCGCATCCGAGAATCGTGGACACGCCGTCAAGAAATGCCACGCTGCCGGTCGGCGTCCCGGTCGCGGGCAAGACGGGGGTCACGACCGAGGTGTAGATGACTGACTCACCCGGCACCGATGGATCCACCGATGAGACAACCAAAATCGCGGTCGCGCCTTGGTTGATCGTTTGCGTGAGGACGAGCGACGTCGACCCCATGAAGTTGGCGTCACCGCTGTAGACGCTGGTGATTGCCTCCGCACCCGTCGCAACGAATGTGGTGGCGCACGTTGCGATGCCGGTACCGATCACCGGTTCAGCGGTGCAGCCCGGGATGGTAGTGCCGCCGTCGTCGAAAGCGACAGTGCCGGTCGGCGTGCCGGAACCCGGCGCGGTGACGCCCACCGTCGCGGTGATCGTGACCGTCTGCCCCGTGACCGATGGATTCACTGAGGATGCGAGCGATGTCGAGGTCGCGGCCGGGGTGACGGTCTGCGTGAGGACGGACGATGTCGACCCGGTGAAGTTCGGATCACCGGTGGAGATGACTGTGATTGCGTGACTGCCTGAATCGGCGTACACAACAGCGCACGATGCGGTCCCTTCGACCATCGGCTGCGCGCTACAACCCGTGATGGCCGTGGCGCCGTCGAGGAACTCGGCTGTCCCGGCCGGTGTCCCGCTCGCCGGTGCGATTGCGGACACGGTGGCGGTGTACGAGACCGACTCACCAGACACCGATGGGTCCACCGACGAGGTGACCACTGTCGTGGTCGCACCCGGATTGATCGTCTGAGTCAGAAGCAGCGACGTCGAGCTGGCGAAATCGGCATCACCGCTGTAAACGGCAATGATGGTCTCAGCACCCGCCG
Source organism: Candidatus Dormiibacterota bacterium (assembly GCA_003132525.1). Taxonomy (GTDB): domain Bacteria; phylum Chloroflexota; class Dormibacteria; order Aeolococcales; family Aeolococcaceae; genus Palsa-851. The sequence goes on from PKXZ01000098.1 coordinate 36,995, forward strand.
CAACGAATGTGTCATCGCATGTTGCGACGCCGACGCCGGTCACCGCCTGCGCTGCGCACCCGGCGATGGTTGCACCGTCGTCCAGGAACGCAACGGTGCCGGTCGGCGCTCCGGATCCGGGTGCCACCACGCTCACCGTCGCGGTGATGGTGACCGACTGGCCGGTGACCGACGGATCCACCCAGGACGCGAGCGATATCAGGGTCGAAGCGGGGCTGACGGTCTGTGTGAGGATCGGGGACGTCGAGCTGGTGTAATTCGGATCGCCGTTGTACACGGCGGTGATCGCGTGACTACCGACTCCGGGGTAGGAGACGCTGCACACCGCAACCCCACCGATCAGCGGCTGCGCGATGCAGCCGCCAATGGTGGTGCCGCCGTCGATGAAGGTGGCTGTGCCCGAGGGCGTCCCGCTCGCGGGGGCGAGAGCGGTGACGGTCGCCGTGTAGGTGACGTCCTGACCAGACACTGAGGGGTCCGCTAACGCGGTCACCATAATCGAGGTGGCTCCCTGGACGACGGTCTGCACGAGGACGGGAGACGTCGAGCTCGTGAAGTTGGCATCACCGCTGTAGACGGCGGTGATCGCGTGCACTCCCACGCCTGCGTACACACTGCTGCAGGGCGTGACGCCACCGACCATCGGCTGCGCGATACAACCGGTGATGGTACTGGCACCGTCCATAAATGTCACCGTTCCGGTCGGGGTCCCGGTGGCCGGGCCCGTGACGCTGACAATCGCCGTGTAGGTGACGGTCTGACCGGGCACCGATGGGTCCACCGACGAGCTCACCACAGCTGCTGTCGCTCCCTGGTTGACCGTCTCGGTGAGGATCGGCGACGTCGAGCCACTGAAGTTGGAGTCGCCGCTGTACACAGCTGTGAGCGGGTGCGCACCAGCCGCGGCGAACGACGCCGCACACACGGCGGTGCCCGCGGCCGACACCGCCTCCGCGGCGCACCCCGTGATCGTGACGCCGCTATCCTCGAATATCACGGTCCCCGTTCGCGTCCCGATTCCCGGGGCGATCACACTCACCGTTGCGGTCAGGGTCACCGTCTGGCCGGTAACCGAGGGGTTCAGCGACGATGCGACAACAGTCGATGTTGACGCCTGGCTGACAGTCTGCGTCAAGGTGGGCGATGTCGAGCCTGCGAAGTCGACGTTACCCGAATAGATCGCAGTGATCGAGTGCGTCCCGGCTCCGGAATAACTGATAGCGCAGGTGGCGGTGCCGGCCGCAGCCAGGGTCTTCGCCCCGCACCCCGCGATCGTCACGCCACCGTCCTCGAAGTTGACGGTTCCTGTAGGCGTACCCGCGGCGGGGGAGACCACCGTGACTGTCGCCGTGTAGGTCACCGTCTGACCCGACACGGACGGGTTCAGCGACGAACCAACTACCGCGGCGGTCGAACCCTGGCTCACCATCTGCGTCACGACGATTGAGGTACTCGTCAGATAGCTCGCACTTCCGTTGTAGATGCCGGTGATCGAGTGCACACCCACCGTTAGCGTCGTCGCGGTGCAGGTCGCGACACCGGCGACCAACGCGACCGCGCCGCATCCCGCAACTGTGGCGGCGCCGTTGTCGAATGCGACCTTTCCAGTCGGTGTGCCCGATCCGGGAGCGTTCGAGGTCACGGTTGCGGTGAAGGTCACCGACTG
>PKXZ01000098.1:38678-102632 GCA_003132525.1 Candidatus Dormiibacterota bacterium
ACCGCGACGCACCCGGCGATGTTGGAGCCGCCGTCACGGAACGTGATCGTGCCGGTCACCGTTGGGCCGCCGGCGACGGTCGCTGTGTACTGAATGCTCTGCCCGAACACCGACGGGTTCGCGCTGGAAGAGACAGTCGTCGTCGTTGTGCTGAGCACCGTCTGTGTCAGTGGCGCTGACGTGCTCGTGATGAAGTTGCCGTCGCCGCTGTAGACTGCCGTGATCGTGTGCAGCCCAGCGGCCAGCGCGTTGGTCGCGCAGGTCGCGGTTCCCGCGGCTCCGAGAAGCTGAGCAGCGCAGCCGGTGACGGCGACGCCGCCATCCTCGAATGCGACGCTGCCGGTGCGCGTCCCCGATGCGGGAGCAGTCGCGGTGACCGTCGCGGTGAAGGTCACCGTGACACCAGTGCTGGAAGGATTCAGCGACGACACGACCTTGGTTGTGGTGTTGCCCTGGTTGACCGTCTGCGTGAAGGGCGCCGACGTACCGGTCGCGAAGTTGGCATCACCGCTGTAGATGGCAGTGATCGTGTTCGCGCCCACCGTCAGGGTGTTCGTGACGCATGTGGCTTTGCCCGAAGCCGGCACGGCCTGCGCGCTGCAGCCTACGATGTCGACGCCGCCAACCTGAAACTCGACAGTCCCGGTCCGCGTCCCCGTGGCGGGTGCCGTGGCCGTGACGTTGGCGGTGAGCGTCACGTTCGCGCCGGTGCTCGACGGATTTGCCGGCGAACTGAGCGCAACCGCAGTCGCGCCGAGATTCACGGTCTGGGTGAGGACAGCAGTTGTCGAACCCGTGAAGTTGGCATCACCGCTATAGATACCGGTGATGGTGTGCGTTCCCGGTCCGGTGTAGGCGATTGCGCATGTGGCCGTGCCGGCGGCGGCGACGGCCTTGGCACCGCAGCCGGTGATGACGACTCCGCCATCCTCAAATGCGACGGTCCCAGTCCGCGTCCCGGCGGCGGGCGCGACCGCGGTGACCGTGGTGGTGTACGTCACCGACTGACCGCTCACCGAAGGGTTGACGGAGGTGACCACGACTGTCGTGGTGGATCCCATGATGACCACCTGGGTCGCGGGAGTTGATGTGCTAGTCGCGTACGTCGCGTTGCCGCTGTAGACAGCGGTGACGGTCTGCGATCCGACGGCCAGGGCAGCCGTTGTGCAGGTGGCGACCCCAGCAGCGACCGCCCTGTTGACACAACCGGTGATGTTGGTCCCACCGTCCTGAAAGGTGACTGTCCCAGTTGGCAGCGGTGCGGCCGGGGTGATCGCGGCGGTGAAGACGACCGATTGCCCCCAAACTGACGGATTGGTGAGTGAGGTCAGAGTCGTCGTCGAGGTCGACAGAGCGTGGCCGATGACGCCGCCCGACAACAGCGAGAGAGTTCCGGCCGTGAGCGCGGCACCGACCTGGCGAACGACCCTCGTGCCCCGATGGCGCGACGCGTCCACAGATCTGACCCGGCTTCCGCTGAAAGCCGTCGACTCCGGCGTGACCCTCCCATTCATCGCTGTGCGCCTGTCTCAGACGACCTGCAGCGCAGTCGACTTGGCGTGGATGCGCAACGCCGAAGCGCGCGCGAAACAATGGATCAACTCCCGCAATCCGCCTCCTGGGTTCAGGGTCGAGGCGGCGCGTTCGGGAGGCAAGTGCGAGGTCCCTCTCGATCTCGGTTCCATCTGATTGCGGACAGCATGTCGCCGGCCAACCCGTTCGGCCTGCGCGGTATCGCAGCGTTTGAACTTTCGTGACCACCGAGCGACTGTGCGTGACCTGTGCCCAACACCGCCATAGCTCGCCAGGGCGTTCGCACCTGCTGGAGGCGCCCGTCACACTCCTGCGACAACTGTCCAAGGCGGCTGAGTCCGATCGGGTATCCACGTGCCTCGGCTCAGATCAGCCACTCCACGCACGCAACCGCCCTGCCGGTACGGGCTGTTCGTCGCATGGGAATCGTCAGCGCGACTACCATCCGCCACAGTACAGCCAGCATTGATCGTAGGAGCATCGATGACTGACGCCGAGCAGCACTTCACCACCCATGCAGATGGCACGCCGACTGCCCCGGGACGTTACGTCGACGTCGCCTCGATCGAATCCGTCGAGCTCGTTCCTGGGCTCCTGTTTCGGCCGGTCCTTGGCGAGCGCACGATGCTCAACTTCGTCTCGTTCGAACCCAACACCGAGGCTCCGATGCATGTCCACGAGGAGGAACAGATCGTCCTCGTTCTCGAGGGCGAGTTCGAGTTCGAGATCGACGGGGATGTTCGCACCATGCACGCGGGGGACGTCGCGGTGGTTCCCAGTTGGGTGCCTCACGGAGCGCGCACCCACGACACTTCATGCCGCGAGGTGGATGTCTTCAATCCACCCAGACGGACCCTTTTGGAGCACGCACGGCGTCAGGCCACAACTGAATAACCGCAGCGCTCGAGGTGCGGCCGGTCGGGTCAACGTCAAAGTTGTCTGGTGACCGAGACGCATTTGCGCACGATTAGCGAACCAGCGCATCCGCGTGCCAAAGCAGGGTAGCGCTTCAAACGACCCTCGCCGGACCCCTTGGGGCGCTCTCGGACTGACTGCCCAATGCGATCTTTTGGTCACGATTCGGTATACGGGGCTCAATCGTTCCGGCCACCCCGTAGGGTGGGGCTTATACGGCGGCCCCGGCTTGGATCAGCCGCTCCACGCCCGTATCAGGATCCAACCGATACGAGGTGCACGTCGCATGGGAATAGCCAGCGCGCCGCTTGTGAATCCGGACGCCCCAGCCGCCGTCAGCGATCGTTGGATCGGCGTCGGGGCATCCAGCGCCAAGGAATCTCGTCAGGCGGGAGTCGAAGCCGCCAAAGCGGCGCTGCGAGGCGCCGATCCCAAGCTGCTCGTCGTCTTTGCTTCCCCAGTTCACGATCTCGAGGCGATGCTGGGCGGTGTCCGAGAGGTTGCGCCCACGACATCCCTGATCGGATGCACCACCGCCGGCGAGATCGCGACCGACGGCCCGAGCGATGCCAGCGTGGTCGTGACTGCGCTGGGTGGAAGCGGCTTCACCGTGACCACAAACGTCGCGCGCGGCGCCTCCGCCGACTTGCGCCAGGCCGGTGCCACGGCAGCGGCGTGCGCTGAGAACGGACCGGCGACCGAGCACGAGGTCCTGCTCCTCCTGAGCGACGGACTCGGCGGCGACCAGCAGGAGGTTGTTCGCGGCGCGTATAGCGTCGTCGGCGGATCTGTGCCGCTGGTGGGCGGCTGCGCCGGCGACGACCTGGCCATGAAGAAGACCTTGCAGTTCTTCGACGGCGAAGTGCTAGAAGACTCCGTCGTGGCCGCAGCCATCAACTCCGATGCACCGCTCGGTATTGGCATCCAGCACGGCTGGACGCGTGTGGGCGCGCCCTTTCTGGTCACGGCGAGCAGCGGTACCCGTGTGCTCGCGCTCGATGACCGTCCGGCCCTCGATGTGTATCTCGAGCGCCTTGACGCTCCTGACGACGCTCGCACCGATCCTGCTGCCTTCACGCGTTTCGCACTGACCCATCCCTTCGGTTTGAGCCGGAGAAGCGGTGAGGAGGTGCGCTTCATCGCAGAGGCCAACTTCGATGACCGTTCCATCGGCTGCATTGCCGAAGTTCCGCAGGGTGGCCTTGCCTGGATCATGGAAGGGGACGCGACGTCGGTGCTCGACGCGACGATCTCCGCTTGCACGCAGGCGGTGGAAGGTTTGTCGGGACACCCGCCGCTCGGTTTCCTCGCCTTCGACTGCATCGCCCGGCGGGGTGTTCTCGGCAACGAGGGAATCCAGGAGGAGGTCGCGCGGATCAAGTCGTACTCGGGCGGCGCACCAGTTGCCGGGTTCTACACGTACGGCGAGATCGCTCGCACGCACGGCGTCAGCGGCTTTCACAACCAGACCTTGGTGGTGCTCGCCTTCGGCTGATCGCATGAGCACGACCAACATCACGACAACACCGAGTAACTGGTCGACGCAGCAGCTGGCCGAATTCCTCGTTGCGGTCGCCGCCAGCACGGATCCACCCGCGGCGATGCGCTGCGCGATGCAATGGGCATCCGAGGTACTGGAGGCCGAGGTTGCAGCCGTTGTCACGAGTGATTCGGTGGTGGACATGATCGGCTTCCCCCGGGGGCTGGTCCCGGTCGACGCGCTGCTGGCGGCGGGACGGGAGTCGATGCACCCACTCAGCCTGCCTCGAGTCGGCGAACTGCATTCCACGCGCGTCGCCGTGGAAGAGATTGACGGGCATCTCATTGTGGCGCGCTCAGGCGACACCGGATTCCTCCCTGAAGAGGTCGCTCTGCTCCGGGCGATGGGACGAAGCCTCTCGATGACTCTTCGCACGCTGCACATGCTCGAGCAGGAGCGCTCCTTGCGCGCCGATGTCGAGATGCGCGCGCAAGAGAACCTTCGGCTGCTGACGATGGTACAGGAGCGCCAGACGGCGCTCGAACGGCTCTCAAAGATCCAGGTCTCGATCTCCCGCCGGGTTCCGCTGCCGGAAGTCCTCAATGCGGTGGCTGAGGGCGCGCACGAGTTGCTCGGCGACGAGGTGGTGGGGATCCGACTCGTGGATAACGATGACCCCGCATTCGTCAACCTGGTTTCGTCTGTGGGTGTGTCCCACGCAATGGCCGCCGCGACCAAGCGCAGCCCATTGTCATCGGGCGCCGGCGGGCGTGCGATCCTCGAGGATCGTGTGGTCATCCTGAACGACTACAAGAGCGACTTGGGGGCAATCGACGAGTATGTGGGGGCCGATCTCCAGAGTGCACTAGCCGTGCCCATCCACGAGCACGGTCGCCCGGTAGGTAGCATCACCGTTGCGACATACCGCACGGGGCGTGAGTACAGCGACACCGACTGCGAGATGCTCGTGGCGCTGGCCCACCACGCGAGCATCGCGCTCAACGACGCCAAGGCCGTTGATCAGATGCGACACCTCGCGTATCACGACGCGCTGACGGGCCTGCCCAACCGGTCGCTCTTCTTCGAACATCTCGCCCGCGCGGTTGCCAACGCCAACCGCACCGGCGCCAGCCTCGCGGTCCTCTATCTCGACCTCGACCGCTTCAAGCTGGTAAACGACAGTCTCGGCCACAACGTGGGCGATCAGTTGCTCGAGGCAGTCGCTCAACGGCTCCGCAAGACGATACGCACCGCTGATCTGGCCGCACGCCTAGGCGGCGACGAGTTCGCGGTCCTCGCCGAAAACACCTCCATCGACGGAGCAACGCTGCTTGCCGAGCGGATCTGCAAGGCACTCGGCGATCCCTTCAGGATCGACGGCCATGACCTTGCGGTAGCGGCGAGCGTCGGGGTCGTGGTCGACGCGGCGGGAGAGACGGACGCGGACAGTCTGCTGCGCAATGCCGACCTCGCCATGTACCGGGCCAAGCTCGACGGCGTGGGCCAGCACGCGATGTTCGAACCGGACATGCACGTGGTGGCGTCCGATCGTGCGCACATGGAGGGCAACCTGCGTCGCGCGGTCCAGCTCGAGCAGTTCGAGGTGCACTACCAGCCGATCGTCTGGCTCGCATCCGGCGAGGCGGTGGGTGTAGAGGCGCTGGTGCGCTGGCGCCGTGAGGATGGAACGCTGATTCCGCCGGCAGAGTTCATCCCGGTGGCGGAGGACATGGGCTTGATCATGCCCATTGGCCGGATCGTCATGGATACAGCGATGCGCCAGGTTCGCGAGTGGCAGCGCACGCAACCCAACGCCGCCGCATTGCACCTCAGCATCAATCTCTCGCCACGCCAGCTCTATCAACCGGGCGTGGTTGCCGAGGTGGTCGATGCGCTCAACGCCACTGGTTTCGACCCCGCACACCTGACGCTCGAGATCACGGAAACGGCCCTCATGCACGACACCAGCACAGTGAGCACGCGCCTCGAGGAACTGCGCGCCGTGGGCGCACGGATCGCGCTCGACGACTTCGGCACTGGGTACTCGTCGCTCACCTACCTTCGGAATTTCCCCATCGACGTGCTCAAGGTGGACAAGTCCTTCATCGACGACATCGCTCGCGGATCCGAGAAGGCCAACCTCGCACGCGGAATCATCGAACTGGGCAGGACGATGCATCTCGACATTGTCGCCGAGGGAATCGAGGATGCCCTGCAGGCCACTGAGCTGGTACGTCTACGCTGCCGCATGGGACAGGGATTCTATTTCTCCAAGGCACTCCCCGCCGATGAGTTGAGCGCGTACTTGCACGCGCAACAAGGGATACGCGCCGCGAGGCTGACCATCCTCGCCGGGTAGGCACAGAGCGCCTCTCGACAGCGCGATTGCGGGGCGGTTGACGGCGGTCGATGGTAGGCGCAAACTGCGCGCATCCACAACGTGCGGGCTCGTGGAGATGACGGAAGGCGGAGGTGACTCAGGTGGCGATAAAGAAGCAAGCAGCAGCGGTGATGGCCGTGCTCGCGGCGGTGCTCCTCACCACCGGGAGGGCAGAGGCGACGAACAGCTGGACAGTCGAGTCGACTCCCGACGCGAGCACGTACGTTAACAATCTCTTTGGAGTCTCATGCCCCACGAGCACGTACTGCATGGCTGTTGGTTCCGACCTCTCGTCAACCAAACCGATTGGATACACACTCGCCGAGCAGTGGACGGCAGGCGTGTGGTCCATCATCCCAACGCCCAGTACGCCCGGTGATCAGAGCGAGCTCGTCAGCGTCTCCTGTCGATCGGCGAAGTTCTGCATGGCGGTTGGCGACGAGCATCCCCATGGCCCTGGGGTGATCCTGGCCGAACGCTGGAACGGGAGCGTCTGGACAGCGACGGACATCACCGGCCCCATGGAATCCGGCCTCACTGCGGTCTCGTGCCCGACGGCAAGCACCTGCACGGCGGTCGGTGACTCACTCGGCACGGATGCATCGCTCATCTACCGTTGGAACGGGAGCACGTGGACGGCCCAGACCGCGGTGACGTTGCCGGACTACGAAGAAAATCAGCTGTATGGAGTGTCGTGTCCAACGACCAGCGCATGCGTGGCCGTGGGGAGCTACTTCGGCCCGTCAAGCACCTTCGTGCTGGTGGAGCGCTGGAACGGAAGTAGCTGGACGCTGCAGACCATCCCCCATCCCGCCGGCGTCAAATCCAGCCAGTTCCAGAGTGTGTCGTGTGTCTCGGCCGCGGTGTGCACGGCCGTGGGCTCGTCCGTAACGGGCGCGAACGTCACGATCCCGCGCGCCGAACGATCAAATGGCAACACCTGGGCGCTGCAGCCCACGCCCACCCCGACTTCATCGCCCTACAACCTCAACCTTGCAGGTGTGTCGTGTCCAACGTCGAAAGACTGCACGGCTGTCGGGTCATACAGCACGAACTCCAGCAACAACTTCGCATACGCGGAGCTGTGGAACGGCACGGCATGGGTGCTTCAGTCGGTCCCGACGCCATCGGGTGACATGGGCGCCCTGCTCTATCAATCGTCCTGCTCTGCACCAACGGCCTGCACTGGAGTTGGAACCGTGAGCACCACGTCCAGCCAGATCGTCCTCGCCGAGCGCTACTCGTGACGCCGCGACCCTGAGGGTGGGTCGCTCCAGCCGCCCTCACGTCTGATCCACGCGGTCGGAATCGGATCACGGCGTCGCAGAACGATCGCGGCCGGATCCGACGGGCCAGCCTGCCCTTAGCGTTCACCCCAGAACAGATCAGAGGCGGGACAACCGGGGGGTAGCCAGGGGATGGCTCCAGTTCAAGGCATCAGCTGGGACGATCGCAAGCGCAGAGTCGTGAGCGCGATGGCGGCCGCCACGGCCGTCGTTCTCAGCGCCGGCGCAGTTGCCACGACGGCACACGCCTCCGATGCACACCTCGTCTCCGTGATCGTGCGTGCACAGCCGGCCGGGATCGGCGCCGCGGACCAGGAGATCACCGCACTGGGCGGGCACGTCGACCAGCAGATCAGCCTGATCAATGCGGTCGTCGCTGACGTTCCATCGGACGCGGTCGCCGAACTCGCGGCCACGCCGGCCGTGGCGCAGGTCACCTCGAACGGATCGGTTCAGCTCCTGGGCAGCTCGTACAGCGCGACCAGCAGCTCGTACAACCCGGCCACCGACGTCGACTCCATGTACAACGTCGAGCAGATGGATGGCGCGCACGCCTACTGGGATGCGGGCTTTACCGGTCAGGGTGTTGGCGTCGCGCTCATCGACTCCGGCGTCTCGCCAGTGAATGGCTTGCAGACTCCTGGCAAGGTGGTCAACGGGCCGGACTACTCGTCCGACTCGGCGTTCCGGTCGCTGCGAGACCTCGACGAATTTGGTCACGGCACGCACATGGCCGGGATCATCGCCGGCCTCGACAACGGCGCCAGCGTCAGCTCGAGCGACACCACTGATTTCATGGGCATGGCACCCAACTCGCAGATCGTGAACGTCAAAGTCGCCGGCGCGACCGGCCAGACGACGGTTGCGCAGGTGCTCACCGCGATCAGCTGGGTGGTGCAGCACCAGAATTCCAACGGCATGAACATCCGCGTGCTCAACCTCTCGTATGGCACGGATACCAACAACAGCTACGAGCTCGATCCGCTCGCTTACGCGGCCGAACAGGCGTGGCTGCATGGCATCGTCGTGGTGGTTGCCGCAGGCAACGAGGGCAACTACTCCGACGGTCTTGAGGACCCGGCGATCGATCCGTACGTGATTGCCGTTGGTGCCTCCGACACCGAGAACACCACAACAGTTGCCAACCACCAGCCCGCGAGCTTCACGAGCCAGGGTGACGGGACGCGCAACCCCGACCTCGCAGCGCCCGGCACCCACATCGTGTCGCTGCGCGACCCGGGATCCCTCATCGACGACATGTTCGGCGCTACCGCGACGGTCGACGGTCGCTTCTTCCTCGGGAGCGGAACGTCGCAGGCAGCAGCAGTTGTGTCGGGCGCAGCGGCGCTGCTCTTGAGCCAGCGGCCGTCGCTCACGCCCGATCAGGTCAAGGCGCTGCTCGTTGGCAACACGAACTCCATGCAGGGTCCGCAGACCCTGATCGGCAGCGGCGAGCTCGACCTCGCGGCCGTGCTCAACGCACCCACGCCGAACGCAGTCCAGACCTTTGCGACCTCGACCGGCGGAAACTCGCGCGGTTGGTGGTGGGCGGCCGGCGCCTCCTGGTCCGGCGCATCGTGGTCCGGGGCCTCGTGGTCGGGCGCATCGTGGTCGGGTGCGTCGTGGTCCGGAGCGTCGTGGTCAGGAGCCTCGTGGTCCGGCGCCTCCTGGTCGGGGGCATCCTGGTCCGGCTCCAGCTGGTCCGACGCCGACTGGAGTTAGGTTCCGGAACCTCGGTCCGGCCACCCGGGGCGCTGGCTCGCCACTTCGATGCCTCCGCTGCCGATAGCCCTGCTACCGCTTGGCAACAGCACTGGCACGGCGAGTTCAATTGAGGGCGATCTGAACGACGATTCGGGCATGGCCAAGGAGGCGGAGAGCCCTGAGTCGCCTGGCGATTCAGGACCGGCAACTTCGAGCAGGAGGGGACACCGCGTCCACCTGCTGACGATCGTCCTCGTCGCCACAGCGATCATCCTGCTCGTCAAGGTCGTCGCCCCACTGCACGGCATCCCTGCGCCGCGCCAGGTCCCGTGGTGGGTGCTCATCCCGCTCTTCTCGGCGGCGGAAGTGTTCGTGGTCCACATCCAGTTCCGCCGCGACGCCCAGTCGTTCTCGCTCAGTGAGCTGCCGCTGGTCGTCGGGTTCTTTTTCGCACCACCGCTGATCGTCCTGCTCTCCATGGTTGCCGGGACCGCAATCGCACTGCTGGTTCACCGCCGCCAGTCACCCTTGAAGCTGGCGTTCAACCTCGCCAACTTCACGGTCGCCAACAGCGTTGTCGCCGTGCTGTTCATGCACCTTGTCGACCACCACGACGCTTTGAGCGCGATCAGCTTTCTCGGTGTCCTGGTGGCCGTCCTCGCCGGCGGCGTTGTGCAGTCATTCGTGATCCTGACCGCGATCTCGTTCTCGGAAGGGCGCATCGATCGTGTGGGCATCGCCTCGACCTTCGGATTCACCCAGGCAGCGACGGTGATCAACACCTGCCTTGCGCTGATCGGCGTCCGCATCGTCTGGCAGAATCCCAGCGAGCTCTGGCTGCTCGCGGTGCCCACCGTGGGCGTGTTCATCGCGTATCGCTTCTATGTCGCAGAGCGCGAGAAGCGCGACCAGGTCGACTTCCTCTATCAGTCGAGCAAGCAGCTCCAACGCACCGAAGCGGTGGATGACGCAGTCGCGCAGTTGCTCACCAAGTCGTGCGAGGTCTTCCGCGCCGAGCGCGCAGAGATTACCTTTCTTCCCACTCGCGAGCGCGATGCCGTGGTGCGGACGGCTGTCGACACGGAACAGACTACGCAGTTCATGACTCCGGTCATCCTCGACGACGCGGAGCTGCAGTTCATGAGCCGGTTGTTGCTCGACTCGCCGCTCTTGCTCAGCACACACGGCAAGACCGATGGCGATCCCAGCGGATTTCTCGAGCACCGCGGGCTGCGCGACGCCATGGCCGTCGTGCTCCGCGGCGAGAACAACATGGTGGGCACCATGCTCATCGCCAACCGTCTTGGCGAGGTCACGGGTTTCGACGACGAGGACCTGCGCCTCCTCGAGATGCTCGCCAACCAGACCGGTGTCATCCTCGAACGCGGAAGGTTGCAGCACTCGTTGTCGCAGCTCACCGTGCTCCAGGAACAGCTGCGGCACGAGGCGTCGCACGATCCGCTCACTGGCATGGCCAACCGGCTGCTCTTCGGATCGCGCGTCGAGCAGGCGCTCGCGCAGAGCGGCCAGCACGTGGGGGTGCTCTTCATCGACATCGATGACTTCAAGACTGTCAACGACAGTCTTGGCCATGCAGCCGGCGACGAGCTCCTCCGCGCAATCGCCGACCGCATCGGGCAGTGCCTGCGTCCCGGCGACGTCGCTGCACGACTGGGAGGCGACGAGTTCTCCGTGCTCCTCATCGGCATCGACGAGCCGGCCACCGCCGTGCGCATTGCCGAGCGGGTTATCGAAGCGCTCCGCGAGCCGTTCATCATCGCCGCCGAGGAGGTGCTGACCCACGCGAGCATCGGCATCGCGACGGCCATCGACACGGTGTGCGACGGGCAGGAACTGCTGCAGAACGCGGACCTCGCCCTGTACACCGCCAAGAGTTCAGGCAAGTCCCGCTGGGAGCTGTTCGAGCCCGCGATGTATGCCGCGGTGCAGCACCGCCATCGTCTCAAGGCAGACCTGTACCACGCCGTCGAGCAGGTCGAGTTCGAGCTGCTGTATCAGCCGATCGTGCGGGTGTCGACGTGCGAGATCGTTGCGGCCGAGGCGCTGCTGCGCTGGCGCCATCCCACCCGCGGGACGGTGCTGCCGGACGACTTCATCAGCCTCGTCGAGGAGACGGGCCTGATCACGCAGCTCGGCGCGTGGGTGATGCGCAGCGCCTGCGAGGAGGCGCGCGACTGGCCTTCCGTCGATGGTGCTGCTCCCGTTGCGGTGAGCGTCAACGTGGCTGTCCGTCAGCTGCGCGAGCCGGACTTCGTCGACAGCGTGCGCGAGGTGCTCCGCGACACCGGTCTTGATGCCCGCCGTCTCATCGTCGAGGTGACCGAGGCGGACATTGTGTATGACACCGAGCCGATCATCGGCCGCCTCAGTGAGCTGCGCGAAATGGGAGTGCGCATCGCGCTCGACGACTTCGGCACCGGTCACTCGTCGCTGAGCCGGCTTCGAGATTTTCCGGTTGACGTGCTGAAGATCGACCGTTCATTCACCGCATCGCTCTGCGGCCCGACCACGTCGATCGGTTTCGCTCACTCGGTGTTCAACTTCGGTGTCGGCCTCGGTCTCAGCGTGATCGCGGAGGGTGTCGAAACCGAGGAGTGTCTTCGGGAGCTCGGCGAGCTCGGCTGCGAGCTGGCGCAGGGGTATCTCTTCGGCCACCCGCTGACGCCGCTCGCGATGCGACGTCTGCTCGATCACAACATCGCAGTGCCAACACCGCTGCCGGCACTTGCAGCGCTCTCGGCGGGGACCACCTACCCGACGCGCTAACCGAGCGACTCAGGCGGCGTACCCGCGCAGGACGCTGTCGACAACGCGCTCCGCGAAAGCGAAGTCGAGCACACCGCCGAACATCAGCCGGAAGTACACGGGACCGACGAGCAGGTCGGTGGCGAGCTCAGTGTCGGCGTCCGCGCGCAGATCGCCCCGCGCAATCCCCCGCTGGATGACCCGGGTGACCTCGGCGCGACGAGCGGCGACCACCGTCGCCCGAAACGGATCGCCAAGCGACGGGTCACTCGCGATCTTCGAGAGCAGGGCGCGGATCACCGGCCCGAAGTCCGTCTCGGTGATGGCCCGCATCGGGTTGAGCACCGCCGCGAGCATCTCCTCGCGGGTGTTGCCCGTCTCGGCCACCGCGATGTGCGGCGCCGCCATCTCCGCCAGCAGATCCTGGGCGAGAGCCTCCTTGGACGCCCAGCGGCGGTAGATGGTCGCCTTGCCCACGCCGGCGCGGGCGGCGACGTGCTCGAGGCGCATCTCGGCGAAGCCCTTCTCGATCAGCAGTTCGCGTGCCGCGGTGAGGATGGCCTGGTGGGCGCGTTCGCTTCGCGGCCGCCCGCCGCGGGTCGGAGCCGAGCGGGGCGGGACCGTAACCGTGGTCGAGGAGTCTGGGTTTCCCATTCAGATGGTATGATACGGAACGCCTCGTATCGATGTAAAGGAGACCCCAAATGAATACAAAAATAGCCGCATCAGACAACACCCGCATCATGGAGCTCATCGAGCGCGCCGAGCGCGAGACCCCCTTCTGTGACTGTGGCGCAACCGCCGCGGCGGTTGCCTGCAACCGTCAGATCTGGTTGTCGTGCACACGGCATCAGTGCCCTTCCGAGGGAGCCCTCCGCCGAATCATCGCCACGCTGGCCTCGGCTGGTCACACACGCAGGCTCATCGCCGAGGGCGTGTAACCCGGGCTGCAATCAGGCTGTCGGCGATCGGCCCCACGCCGTCGCGACAGCCGCCGGGCTGGCGTCGACCGTCCCTGGCTTGATGGCCGCGATGATGGTCATGAAGTCATTGAGGCAGTACATCTCGGTGTGGCTCGTCCAGTGCAACTTCCAGTTGGAGCTTGTGCAATCCCACGAGAAGGACGTGCTCTGATCGCTCGACCCGGTCACGAGCTGATAGAACTGCAGGTCGTCCCACTCGTTGCCGGTCTCGTTGCGGAGGATGCTCGCCCAGCCGGCTGGACTCGTGTAGTGCTTTCCTGCGGTGGTGGTCAGCGAATAGCACGCCATCCCCTGCACGTTGCATTCACCGCCCAGCACGTTATCGGCGTCCTCGAACCACGGCGCCTTCAGCGTGGAGCGCTTGTTGACGATCGGTGTGTAGCTGTAGACGCGACCGTAGGCGAAGCAGGTACTGACCGGGTTCTTCTGAATCGCCGGTGTGTGCACGTCGTCGGGATATGCGAACTCGCCCCAGGCGTTGTCGAAGCCCTCGGCGGTGAAATCGGGAAGTGACCCGCAACTCTCCGCATACTGTGATCCGGTCCCCATCGAGGGAGGCGGCGTGTCGCCCGTGATGTCGTTGTGGTTCAAGCCTTCGCTGACCACGTCGAAGCCGTACTCCGATTGCAGCGCCTGGAGATCCGACCAGTCGGCATAGATATCACCGTTGGTGCAATCCTCGCCCGTGGTGCTGGCGCGGTCGACATTCACCGTGCCGATTGCGGGCAGATGCATGCTGCTCAGGTCGGCGACCACGGTGTCGAGACGGAGTATGCCCGGCACCGGCACGCACCCCGGATTGGTGTAGCTGCCCTCGATCGAACGACCGAACTGAATCGTGACGTACCGCGGTGCCGGCGCGGCAGTCGATGCCAGGGCGACCGTGCTGATGGACTGAGTCACAGCGAGGACTGCAACCACCAGCACGAGGCCAAGCTTCCACGAGGGGCGGCGGACTACATGATTGACGTCACGCATGCTCGTTCAACCAGCGATAGCGCGGATCGAGGTAGACGCGCATCACGCGCACCTCACCGGCGAGGATCCACAGGTAGTAGAGGTCATGTCCGGGCGCGGCAACGACGGGGTGGAATCCCGACGTGATCGCCGCGGCGTCGCCGTCGTGCGCCATCCACACATCCTCCCGCGCCGAGTCGATGTCGTACCGGGCCTGCAGCGCGAAACCGTTGGCAGGATGGACGCGGTAGTAGTAGACCTCCTCCAGCTGCGCCTCTTCCGCCGACTCGCGGTCGTGGCGGTGGGGTGGAAACGACGACCACGCGCCCGTGCCGTTGTGGATCGTTTCACCGACGATGAGTCGCGACGCCGGAGCGTCTGGCCCGAGGATGTTGCGCACCGTCCTGCTCCAGTTGTCGCGTCCCACCACGTTCTCGCGTTGCTCCGCCGCTGGAATGACGCGCGCCGGGCCAGGGGCGTGTTCACTGGCAGGCGTAGCAATCACCGCGGCGGTCAGGGTGGTGGCATCGCCATCCGCGATAGGGACCAGCTCGACGGACGAAGCCGGGGGGATGTAAACCGCATCGCCCGCGCCTTCGAAAACGTCATGGCGGCCGCCTGCCACCCCGCAGTCCAAGCCGTCGAGCACGACGCGCGCACGCCCGGCAAGGATGACCACGAGCCGCTCGGTTCCCTCGCCGAGCACGAGGAGATCCTCGGGTTCCGCGGTGATCAGGTCGAGCGAGATGAATTTGGTCTGCTCACCGGCGCGGATGAGCGAATCGATCTTCACGCCGACGGTGCCCGATCCGGGTCGGGGATCATCGCATCGCGCACGAATGCGTTCAGGTCGCCACACGCGGCGCAGAACTGGCGCAGCGTGCGTCGCGTCGCGCCGAAGCGATCGAAGTCCGCCACACTGATCCCATCCTCGGTGTACGCGCGGCGGAAGTCCGGGAAATGCGCGAGTAACCCGTCAACGACACGCGGATCCGCCGGATTGTCGATGCGCGGAATCACGTTGACATCGCTGGCATTCAGGCGCTTCTGCCACGCGTAGGTCGGTGACACGACGGCATCCGCGCCGATCAGTTCACTCCAGTGCATGTGGTTGCGGAAGGCCGCGGACAGGAGACGCAGGCGGTACCCGCGCTCGCGAAAGATCGCGTAGGTCTTCTTGAACACGGCCACGCCCGCCCATTCGAGATATCCGGGATCAACGGTGATCCCGTCGCGCTCCATCACCACCTTGAGCCAGTCGTCCAGCCTGCCAACCATGATCGTGCAGACCGGCCCCATCGACGCGATGTCCTTTCCCTCAGCCTCACGTCTCCGCAGACCGCGCTCGACCGCCTCGGCCACGGCGATGCATTGCGGGAGCGTGAAACACACCGTCGCGTTGATGCTCACGCCGTGATACGTCGCTTCCTCAATGGCGGGGATGCCGGCGCGTGTCACCGGGATCTTCACGATCATGTTCTTGGCGAGGTCGCTGAACGCGAGCGCCTGCTTGACGATCGCGTCGCTGTCGCGGAAGAAGCGCGGATCTGTCTGGATGGACAGCCGGCCGTTGCGCCCACGATGTGTCTCGAAGATCGGCTCCAGGAGCTTCGCAGCCCGGATCGACAGCTCCTCCACGAGCTTCCAGGCAATCGTGTCCTCGGTCGCCGTCGGGAGCTCCCGGAGCAGCGCCTTCGTCCGCGGTCCCCAGGTCGCCCGGTCACCGGCGAGTACCGCAGCAGCGATCACCGGGTTGCAGGTCGCTCCGACGGCGCCGTTCTCGATCGAATACGTGAGCTCGTCGATCGCCGCCGAATCGTTCCAGAGAACGGTCGGCGTGGTCTGGGTCATCTGATACAGCGGACTGCGGTAAGCAACCGTTGTCTGAGCGGTGGTCATCGCGTAACGAGCCTACTCTCACCGCGCCGCCACCCTCGCAGGGCTAATCGCCGGACCACGCGCCGAGTGGGGAGGGCATGAACGGAGGAGGGCCGTCTCGGAGCCCGGGCTACCCCCTCGGGCGAGAGCGAGGGGCGGAACGGCGAAGGCGTTCCGACCCCGTGCCCACCGCAGTTCATGCCCTCCCCACGGGCACTGGCGAGGAGCGCGCGAAGCTAGATCTTGCGGGCGCTCCGCCGGCGGCGGCGGCGCGATGCCTCCGCTGCGATCCCCGTGCCCAGGATGATCATTGCGGCGCCGAGCATCGTGCGTGGCCCCGAAGGACCGGCACCGGTATCGGGAGTTGTCACTCCCTCGACCACTGAGAGAACACCGAGGGTGCCGCTCCCGATAGCGCTGGATCCGTTGTAGTCGACGTCACCGGAGTACGTTGCCTTCACCGGGTACGCGCCCGGGGGAAGGGTGACCGTCGTGCTGCAGCTGGTTGCAGGGAGCGTCGCGGTGCAGAGCACGGTGCCGCCGGAGCTGAAGGTGATGGTCCCGGTTGCGCCAGTCGGCAGGCCAGGAGCGAACAGCGTGATCACACTCCCGCTCTGTGTCTTGTTCGGGGAGACGTTCACGGTGATCGTCGTATCCGCCTTGATGACGGTGAACGATGCGCCGCTCGCGGTCGCCACGTTGTAGTAGGTGTCACCGGAGTAGGCCGCGGTGACGGGGTACACACCTGGCGTGAGCGTGGCCGGCGTGTCGCAGCTCGTGGCAGAAAGTGTTGCGGTGCACAGCGCGGTGGTGCCCGACGTGAATGTCACGGTCCCGGTTGCGCTGCCCGGCAGTCCGCCGGCGGACACGGTGTCCTTGGTGCCGTAGACGATCGTGGCGGGGGATGCCAGCTCGGTGAGCGTGATCGATACCTTCGTCACGGTGAAGCTCGCGCCGCTCGCGGTCACACCGCTGTAGTTGCTGTCACCGGAGTAGGTCGCGGCGACCGGGTAGCTGCCCGGCGCAAGCGTTGACGCGGTCAGGCAGCTTGTCGCCGGGAGTGTCGTGACGCAGAGCGTCGATCCGCCCGAGGTGAAGGTGACGGTGCCGGTCGCATCGCTGGGAAGTCCCTCGGCGGCCAGGGTGTCCTGGGAGCCGTAGACAATCGATGCGGGCGACGCGGACTCGGTCATCGATGGGTCGCCAGGCGTCACGGTGAAGCTCGCGCCGCTTGCGCTGCCACCGGTGTAGTTGTCGTCACCGGGGTAGGTCGCGACGACGGGATAGGTGCCCACCGGAAGCGTCGTCGACGTCTGGCAGCTCAGCGCTGGGAGCGTCGTGACGCAGAGCGTCGAGCCGCCCGAGGTGAAGGTCACCGCGCCGGTCACGTCGCCGGGCATGCCGGCAACAGACACGGTGTCGGTGGTGCCGTAGGGGATGCTCGCGGGCGCAGCCGCTTCGGTGAAGGGCGAATCTGCCTTGTCGACCGCGAACGACGCACCGGTTGCGACGAGGCCGTTGTAGTGGCTGTCACCGGAGTAGGTCGCGGTGACCGGGTAGGTGCCTGGCGCCAGCGTCGGCGATGTCAGGCAGCTGGCCACGGGCATCGTCGCGATGCAGAGCGTCGATCCACCGGACGTGAAGGTCACGGTCCCGGTTGCGCCGCCGGGGAGGCCGGCAACCGAGAGCGTGTCCTGGGCGCCGTACGGGATGGCTGCGGGAGCAGCGGCCTCGACCATCGACACATCCGCCCGGGTCACGGTGAAGCTCGCGCCGGTCGCGACTTCGCCGTTGTAGTTGCCGTCACCCGAGTACGTCGCGGTAACGGGGTACAGGCCTGGGTCGAGCGACGATGACGTGTTGCAGCTGGTCGCCGGCAGCGTCACGGTGCAGAGCGTCGCTCCGCCCGACGTGAAGGTCACAGTGCCGGTTGCGTTGGCGGCAAGCCCGGTCACCGACACGGTGTCGGCGGTGCCGTACGGGACGCTCGACGGTGCGGTCGATTCGCTGAACGTCGGATCTGCCTTGGTGACGGCGAAGGTCGCACCGGTCGCGGTGGTGGCCTTGTAATCGCTGTCACCCGGGTAGGTCGCGGTCACCGGGTACGTCCCGGGCGCGAGCGTCGCTGCGGTCTGGCAGCTTGTCGCGGGCAGTGTCGCCGTGCAGAGCGTGGCGCCGCCCGAGGTGAAGGTGACGATTCCCGTTGCGCCGGCAGGCAATCCGGTCTCTGACAGCGTGTCCTGCGACCCGTATCCGATCGATGCGGGCGATGCCGATTCGGTCATCGACGTGGTCGCCTTGGTCACGGTGAAGCTCGCGCCGCTCGCGGTGGTACCGGTGTAGTTGCTGTCACCCGAGTACGTCGCGGTGACCGGGTACGTTCCGGGGGCAAGCGTTGTGGAGGTGGGGCAGCTCGTCGCGGGCAGGGTTGCGACGCAGAGCGTGGCCCCGCCCGACTTGTAGCTGACGGTACCCGTGGCACCCGCCGGCAGACCCGACACCGAGAGGGTGTCGCTGGTTCCGTACGGGACGCTCGCCGGGGCGGCGGATTCGCTCATTGCGGTGCTTGCGAGGGTGACCGTGAATGCGGCACCGGTCGCGGTGGTGCTGCTGTAGTTCCCGTCACCCGAGTACGCCGCATTCACTGGGTACAGACCGGGCGTCAGGGTTGTCGGTGTGGCGCAGCTCAGGGCGGGGAGGGTCGCGACGCAGAGCGTCGAGCCGCCCGACGTGAAGGTGACCGTGCCCGTCGCGCCGGCGGGAAGTCCGGTCACCGAGACGCTGTCACTGGTGCCGAATGGAATGCTCGCCGGCGCGGCGCTCTCGGTCATCGAGGTGCTCGCCTTGGTGATGGTGAAGCTCGCGCCGGTCGCGGTGGCGCTGTTGTAATGCGCGTCACCGGAGTAGGTCGCGGTCACGGGATAGGTGGCCGCTCCGAGCGTCGACGCGGTCTGGCAGCTCGTCGCCGGCAGGGTCGCGACGCACAGGGTCGATCCGCCCGACGCGAAGGTGACGGTACCGGTGGCGCCGCCGGGCAGCCCGGAGTCGGACAGCGTGTCCGGCGAACCGTAGACGATCGATGCCGGTGCGGCGGCTTCTGTGAAGGATGGTGTCGCTTTATTGATTGTCAGGAGTGTTGTCGTCGTCTGCGGGGCGAAGTTCGTGTCACCGGAGTACGTCGCAGTCACCGTGTCCGTACCGACTGGAGCGTTGCTCGCGGTGCAGCTCAAGCCGGGCAGCGTGGCGGTGCAGAGCGTTGTTCCACCGATGCTGTAGGTGACCGTTCCCGTTGCGCTGGAAGGCAATGTCGACGCATACGTCACCGTCTGCAGATACGTCTGCGGTGACGGTGTTGCACTCGCCGTGAATGATGTCACCTGCACGGGATCACTGCTCACCGCGGGGAGCGCGTCGGTCGACGAGAGGCGCGCGCTGTTGGTGACGGTGCCACTCAATGTCGTGGACAGAGTCACTGGAATCGTGATGTTGGGCAATGAGGTGCCGGCCGCGATTGCCGATGCCGGTGTGTAGGTGCAGGTCACGACCTGGCCGGCGGTGGTGCACGCCCAGTCAGCGCTGCTCATCGCGGTGCCCGGGGTCATGCCGGTCGGCAGCGTGTCGCTGACGGTGAGCGGCTGCGCCTCGGTCCCGCCGCTCGAGGAAACGCCCGGAGCGAGGATGAACTTGCCCTGGTTGCCTGCGAGCATCTGCCCGCTCTCATTGTCTGAGGTGGTCAGCGACAGCTCCGGCACGGCACCGACCAGGGTCGATGCGTTGATCTGGTTGACCTCGTGATACTCGTTCGAGCCACCGGTCGAGGCCGTCCAACCAAACGTGAGCTGGTAGGGGATGCCGGTCGCGGGGTTGATCCACGACGCTGGGAAGGTCGCGAGCGCGGGGTTATTGGAAGTCGTGGGCAGCGCGCCGGAAAGACTCTGCTGCGTCGTGGTCCCGAGCGGCGTGTAGGCGATGATCCATGAGTTGGCAGGAACCGTCAGCCCGCTTGCGGTGGTGGTTGCTGACGAGGACGGGTTGATCGCCATCTCGACGGGAACCATCGTGCCGGTGCGCGATGTCGCGGACTGATTGTCCAGCAGGTTGCCGGCGCCGACGTTGGTGATCGTGCCATTGGCGCTGCCACCACCGCTCGAGTTGGCGTTGATGGTGGCTGTGGTGCCGAGGATGCAGTACCCAACGTTGCCGTTGCCCGGTCCGCGCGCGGTCACCGACTCGGGATAGGCCTTGTTGGCCACGAGCGGGGACGGGATCGTGCAGCCGGTGCCACCGGCGAGGGGGGTGTTCTCGTAGTTGCCGTAGACGTCGAGCCCGATGCCGAGGTAGCCGTAGGGCATTCCGGAGGCTCCGGGCAAGCTCTGCGTGTTGGCCGCGTAGCCGAGGTCACCGCCGAGCGGTCCTGTGCTCGTCGGCGGTGCGGGATCGGCCGGGTTGGCCGCCGCGAGGCTGAAGACGATGCCGTCGGCACCCGTTCCATTGAACTGATAGGTGTCGAGCGTGACGTCGAGACCTTCGGTGGTGGGGAGGCTCGCCTGATAGAAGACCGCGCCCACTGCGTCGCCCGCGTTGGTGGTGAGGCGGAGCGCGCCGCTGCCCGAGGTATCAGTGGTTGGGGAGCAGTTCGGCACCGAGGTGGTCGCCGAGACGGGTCCCGCGGTCAGGCAGGCGCCGTTGGTGTTGCCGTTCCCAGCGGGGAGCACCCACTGGCCCGCCCCGGTGGCGTTGGTGGCGAAGGTCTCACTCTCGAGAGCCGACCCGCCGGCCATCGCGACCTGCGGCAGGAGCGCGAACACAGTCGCGAAGACCGTCGCCAGGCTCAGCGGCGTTTGAAGCCGGCGTGCCAGGGCGTGGCGGCGGGAGCGGGTCAGGTGATTTCTCACAAAGGATCTCTAAAATTCGGATAGACGGGAACGACACGACCGTACGGCAGGTCGTAGGTCCACCACGGCCCTGTCATAACCGGTGATCGCTTTTGTGACTTCCGGGGGAGCGGGCCGTGAGGTGAGCGCTAGATGGATGCGATCTCAACCATCTGCGGTTGCGTTCTCGTTACATCGATCTCAGCAGGCGGGGTGGCGCCACCCGGGATCTCGCCGCCGAGCCGCGCCTGACTCGTCCTACCGAAGCGCCGAAAGCGTCTGTCTGGAGATGGCCTCGCCAAACGCCTCGGTGATCGGGTCGGCTCGGAAGCGCGTGTCGACCGAGAGCGTCCCGATCAGTGTCCGGAACTGCCGCCGGACATGGAGCTGGTCGCGACTCCGTCGGCGAACCACATGCTCATTGCTGAAGGCCAGGCCTGGCCTCACTCGAGCGCGTGACCGCCGTTGTGACCGCGTGGCTCGATCGCTTGCCTACCGGCGGCGGCGACGTCGAGTCCAGGCGAGCAGCACCACGCCGTTGAGGATGAGCGAGAGAGCCGCGAGCGCAGCCCACCGGCCGGAACCACCGCCCGTCTCGGGCACGGTTACCTTCGCAGCGACGACCTGCGCGTCGCTCGATGCGGCTGACGAGCTTCCGTTGTAGTTGAGATCGCCGTTGTACGTCGCGGTAATCGTGTGTGTCCCCACGCTCAGGTTGGTGGTCGCGTAGATGGCGAGGCTGTCCACAGTGCTGTCAAGAAGCGTTGTAGCTGCGACCTTACCGTCGACGAAGATGGTCACGGTGCCGGTGGGATTGCCAGTACCGGGAGCTGCGGCTTTGACGGTCACGGAGATCGTGACCAGGCCGCCCACCGTTGATGGATCCGGCCCGGATGTGACTGTCGTCAAAGTCGGATCGGGTTGCACCGCCTGGGAAAACGCCGGTGCGGCGCCGGCGATGTCATCGGAGTCGCCGCTGTACGCGGCAACGATGCTGTGCGCTCCGGTGAGGGGATACGTCACGCTGCATGTGGCCAGCCCGGAGCTCACGCTGACGGCTTCACACCCAGCGATTGCAACTTCGTTGTCCGTGAACACGATAGTCCCGATCATCGAACCCGTTGCCGGAGCGGTCCGCGACACGGTGGCAGTGTACGTCACGGTCTGCCCGACCACGGCGGGGTTCGCGGACGACGTGGTGACGGTGGTCGTAGCGGCGGCGTTCACGACCTGCGAGAGGGATGCTGAGGTGCTGGTCGCGAAGTTCACGTCGCCCGCATACACGGCCGTCAGCGCATGCGTGGATGCGGACGCAAACGTCGTGACGCAGGTCGCGATCCCGCCACTGAGCTCCTGACTCGTGCAAGCGGTCAGTGGGCTGCCACCATCGTCGAAGCTGACGCTCCCGGTGGGCGCCCCTGTGCTCGGTGCCACCACCGAGACCGCGGCGATCAGCGTTACGGACTCACCCACGACAGATGGATTGGTCGGCGACGTGAGCACGGTGGTGGTTCCCGCGTCCGAGACGGTCAGGACAAACGCCTGAGTGCCGGCAGGACCGATGCCGTTGTCCACGGTGATCGTGAAGGGGTACGCGCCGAAGGTTCCGTCGCCCGGGGTCCCGGCGAGTGTCGCGGTGCCGGTTCCGTTGTCAACGAACGATACTCCCGCGGGGAGGTTGGCGCCTCCGTCCGAGTACGTGTCCGCGACGCCGGCTGGGAAGCCCGTCGACGTGACGGTGAAGCTGCTCGCGCGACCGAGCACGAAGGTGGCGTTGTCGGCGCTGGTGATGGTCGGAGGTTCGTCGATGGTGAGCGTGAATACCTGCGTCGCATCAGGAGCGGCTCCGTTATCCGCCGTGATCGTGAAGGTGTAGATACCCCCGGTCGTCGCGGCCGGTGACCCCGACAGGGTCGCTGTCTCGTCGCCGTTGTCGACAAAGGTCACGCCCGACGGCAGGATGGCGCCGCCATCGGAGAGTGTCATGGTGCCGGCGCCGGGGAGGCCGTTCGAGGAGACGGTGAAGGTCCCGAACGTCGCCGCCTTGAAGGTGACTGCGTTGGTCGTTGTGATCATCGGGGGCCGATCGACGGTGAGGGTGAAGGCCTGTGTTGCATCGGTTCCGACGCCGTTGGACGCGGTGATGATGAAGGAGTAGACGCCACTGGACAGTGCGCCAGGGGTTCCGGAAAGCGTCGCGGTACCGTTGCCGTTATCCAGGAATGTCACCCCGGACGGCAACGTTGTGCCGCCGTCGTCGATCTGCATCGATGCACCGCCCGGCAGCCCTGTCGTGGTGACGCTGAACGATCCTGGGGTGTTGGTTGTGAAGATCGTGCTGTCGGCGCTCGTGATCGTGGGCGCCGCGACGACCGTGAACGGTTCGCAGAACGCGCTCGCAGCGGTGTAGTTGGCGTCGCCCGAGTAGGTGGCCAGGACTCCGTACTGTCCCGACTCCAAGTCCTCGATGGTACCGGAAGGCGGGACGCTGCCCGATATGAGCGTTGCGACTCCGCCTGCGAGGGCTGGATCGGTGCACGTGGCGTTGGGATAGAAGTCGTACGTCACCGTACCGGTTGGTGTGAACGCGCCGACCCCTGACACTGCGGCTGTGTCAAACGCGCTGGCTGGTGTCTGCTCGGTGCCGGCCCAGGGTGTGTCCGTGCTTCCGTCCTCGACAACAGTCCCCACGGTTGGAGTGCTCTTCGCCACGGAGAACGTTTCACATGAGCCGGTCGAAGGCAGATAGTTGGGATCGCCTGAGTAGCTGCCCGCGTAGCCGTATGACCCTGCCGCGAGAGCACCCGAGCTCGCGGAGTTCGGTACCAGGCCACCGCTGAGCGTCTGGGTGTTGGAGGTCAGGGGGCTGCCGGTGCAGTTCCCGTTGGCGTAGAGCTTGTAGGTGAGAGTCCCTACCGGCGTGAAGCCGCCGACTCGCGTCACCGTGGCGGTGTCGTATGCCGCCGCGCCGACGGTCTCGGTCCCATTCCACGCATGGTTGGTCGCGCTGTTATCGACCACGGTCCCCACGCCACTCGGCGTCGCGACAATCGAGAACGGCTCGCAGAGTCCGCTCGACGCCACATAGTTGCCGTCGCCCGAGTACGCAGCCCGGTAGGAGTACGCGCCCGCACCGAGCGCACCGGTCGTGCTCGAGACAGGGACCCCACCACCGACAGCTACCGTGACGTTCTGCGTCGTGGACGGCGAACCGGTGCACGTGCCGTTCGTGAACAATGAGTATGTGACGGTCCCGGATGGGATGAATCCGGCGACTCCGGTCAGCGTGGCCGTGTCAAACGCCGCGGACCCGGTGGCCTCGGTACCGTTCCAGGCCGATCCGAGCGCTGAGTCTTTCACCACGGTTCCCGCGGTCGCCGTGGCTTGATGCACGATGAAACTCTCGCAGCCGCCCGCGGTGGCGGCGTAGAGCGAGTCGCCGGAGTAGTCGGCCTCATAGCTGTCGGTGCGGGCGCCAAGCGCGGCTGTCGAAGCCGAGTTGGGGACAACTCCCCCAGCCAAGGTGACGATGGCTGTCGTCGCCGCGCCACCTGTGCACGTCGCGTCCGCAAACAACCGGTAGGTCACAGTACCTGTGGGAGTGCCCGATGATCCGGTGACCGTCGCGGTGTCGTATGCGGACGCGCCGGTGACCTCGCTCGAGTTCCAGGTGGTTGCCAGCGCGGTGTCGTCAACGACGGTCGCCACGGTAGCCGGCTGCAGCGCGACAGTCTCGACCTCGGAGCACGCGTTCGTGGACGGTTCGTTCAGGGAGTCACCGGAGTACACCGCGTCCCAGTAGTACGTGCCAAGGGCGGGGAGCGTGACGGCAGTCGAGTTGGGAACCACCCCGTTGGTGACCGTCACCGTTCCAGCGGGAGCGACCTCAGTGGTGCACGAGCTATTCGAGTAGACGCCGTACACAACGGTCCCACCCGCTGTCGCGGTATTCGCGCCTGGCAGGGTCGCGGAGTCGGTGACTGGGGTGTTCGGCGGAACGTTGAGGCTCGTCCCGGTGGTCCCACCGCCAGAGAGCGACGTGACCAACGTGGTCGGCGAGATCGGCTGGCCGTTGTTGACGTTGAAGATGTAGCGCCCGGGGACGGGCGCGGCCGACGGTGGCACGCTCGTCGTCGTGTTGCTGTTCAGGTCGTTGTAGATCAGGCCTGTCGTCGTGTTCGAATCGAGCGTCGCGCCCGACAGTTGCGACTGGGGCAGCTGGTAATAGTGGCCCACGATCCCCGTCCCATCGGAGTACCCGGCCGCCGCGGAATCGGCATTGGACGCATGGAGGCAGTTGGCGTCGCCGCCGGTGTACTGACCTGCATCCCAGAGCAGCGAGTCGTAGTTGAACTCGATCTGGAAGTCGTCGCCATTCGCACTCGTCCCGAGGTCGGGTCGATCGATGAGGATGACCTGGAAATTGTCCGTTTCAGCAGCGTTGTCATTGTCATAGCACTCGACTCCGGGCCAGTTCGCGACGAAGACGCGGTGTCCGTCGAGCGAACCGGTGCCGATGTTCACCGTATTGCCGTATATGGTGTACACGTCCGAAAAATACGGAGCGATGACGGGTGTCGTCGCTCCGGGAAGGCCGTATGGTGTGTAACTTGACTGCGGACCTGTGAACGTCAGGTTGCCGTTGTTGTTGATGTACGCTCCAGGCTCATCCACACCGAAGTAGTTGATGTTGAATGCAAACGGAAACACTTGCGCAGCGTCATCACTCGGCCAACTCCCGTCGTCTGTCCGTTGCATCGCAACATCGGTGAAGTTCGTGAACGACGAGTTTGGAATCACCGCGGTGCCGGCTGCCAGCGCGCGCGCAGGAGCGACCACGAAGGTGAACGACGCGAGGACGATCCCGCAGATGGCCGCAGACACACCAAGACGACTACCGCGAGAACTCATCGGTCGGGGTTTCCCTTACTGAAATCTCGCCGACCATGAGTGGCCTACCAGAGATCCAGAGCATGGCAGCCGGCACTCGGCCGCCCATGGCAATCCCGTGACGGTCTCCCACCGGGGGCGAACGTCTGAGCGGGGAAAGACCGGCCGCAGGCGCCGATGTCCGTGGCATCACGGATTCATCGCGCTCCCCTTAACTCCGTGCGTCCACGGATTCGCCGTCGGCAATCGAGAGCGAGCATCTCGTCCATCGCCCGGGGCACCTCGTCCCCGAAAGGCACCAAGGAGAAGCCATGGATACTTCTCGCATCAGCTCAGAGCCGACAGAGGCGCCTGGGACATCGACATCGTCACGCGAGGCCGACGGCGTGCTTGCGGCGGTACGCCGCCTCCCACTGGAAGTCTTCTCGGAGGGGAAGCTCAGTGTGCTTGACGAAGTGCTCGCACCCGACTACGTCGATCACAGCTTTCCGCCAGGCGCAACCCAGGGTGCCGCTGGTGTCCGGGAGATCGTGAGCCAGTTGCGCACCACGCGCCAGACCCCACAGGGCAGGTGAACGACCGCCCTCAGGCTAGGATCTGGTCGTGCTTGCCTGGATGGACCTGGAGATGACCGGCCTCGACCCATCGCGGCACGTGATCGTCGAGATCGCGACGGTGATCACGGATGACAACCTCCAGACGATCGCCGAAGGTTCGGATATCGTCGTCCAGGCGACGTCCGAGGAGCTGGACCGCATGGACGCGGTGGTGCACGCAATGCACACCAGGTCGGGGCTGCTGGCAGCGATCCAGTCGTCACCCGTCTCGCTCGCCAAGGCCGGTCTGGAGACCCTCGCATTTCTCCGGGCACACATCGCCGAACCTCGCTCGGTGCCACTGTGCGGCAACTCGATCGGCACCGATCGGCGCTTCCTCGCAGCCCAGCTTCCCGACATCGAGAACTTCCTCCACTACCGGTCGATCGATGTCTCGAGCATCAAGGAACTCTGCCGGCGGTGGTATCCGGATGTCCTCGCGGATGCGCCCCCCAAAAGGGAGGCGCACCGCGCGCTCGAGGACATCCGGGAGTCGATCGCCGAGCTCGCGTACTACCGGTCGAAGATCTTCGTGGACCCGATCACCCCTCGATCAACACCCTAGCCGGCGCGTCGAGCTCGCGCACCCACGACGGCACCTCGGCGGCGCGGGCGGCCGCACGCCGCCCGCGGATGGCGACCACCAGCACGAGCACCGTCGCGCTGACGAAGACCGTCGCCGCGATGAACGCGTGGTCGGCACCGATCACGAACGCCCGCTGCGTGGCGAGCACCGATTGCGTCGCCGCGCCGCTTGCAGCAGTGCCGAACACGGAGACGAGCACGGCCAGCCCGAGCGCGCCGCCCAGCTGCTGCATCACGTTGACCAAACCCGACGCCGCACCCGCATCCTCCTGACGCACGCCGCTCAGCGATGTCGACGTCAGGGGTACGAACGCGAGCCCGTTGCCGCCGCCAAAGAGCATCAATGGCGCCAGCAAGTCGAGATAGCTGCTCGACGCCGAGAGCTGCGTCATCAGCAACATCCCGGCCGTCGACACGGTGAAGCCGAGCACCATCACGGGCTTGGCGCCGAACCGCTGCACCAGCCCGCGCGCGCTGACCTGCGACATCGAAAACAGCGCCACGGTGAACGGCAGGAAGGCGAGACCGGTCTTGATCGGGCTGTAGTGCAGCACTCCCTGGAGAAATTGAGTCAGGAAGAAGAACATGCCGAACATCCCTGCGGTCAGGAAGAGGCGCGCGACATAGGACGCGCTGCGGCTGCGATCGGCGAAGAGCCGCAGCGGTGTGATCGGCTCGGGTGCGCGGCGCTCGAGCAACACGAAGGTCGCGAGCAGGACGGCGCCCGCTGCGAACGCTGCGACGGTGATCATGTCGCCCCACCCTGAGGTGGCGGCGCGCACGAAGCCGTACGCGAGCGAGGTGACGCCGAGTGTCGAGGTGAGCGCGCCGCGGACATCGAAGTGGCCGTTGCGGCTGGGTGTCTCGGTGAGCTGGCGGCGCGCCAGCGCGATCACGATGATGCCGATCGGCACGTTGACGAAGAGCACCCAGCGCCATGACGCCCACTGCACGAGCAGTCCGCCGAGGATCAGGCCCACGGCGCCGCCGCCGATGGACACGGCGGTGTACCAGCCGATAGCGCGAACGCGCTCCTGGCCGTCGCGGAACATGGTCATCAGGAGGGCCAGTGCCGACGGCGCAGCGAGCGCTCCACCGACGCCCTGGAGCGCGCGCGCCGCCAGCAGCCAGCCGCTCCAGGGCGCGATGCCACCGAGGACGGAGGCCAGGGTGAAGATCCCGATGCCCGCGATGAACACTCGCCGACGGCCGAGCAGGTCACCGGCTCGGGCACCCAGGAGCAGGAATCCACCGAAGGCGAGCGTGTAGGCGGTGATGACCCACGAGAGGTTCGCGGGCGAGAAGTGGAGCGCGCCGGCGATGTCCGGCAGGGCGATGTTCACGATGGTGGCATCGAGCACCACCATCAGCTGAACGGCAAGGATGATGCCGAGCACCAGGCCGCGACGAGGCTGGCGCTGGGTTGCCCTGGCGGGGGCGACGAGAGTTGCGGTACCAGGCACAGAGTTCCTCCAGATGGGGTAGACTTACGAAACGGACGCTGCCTCCGGAAGTATACCGGAGGTTACCTCCGTTTTGCAAAGAGAGGCTATGGTGATCGAGTGGTGGCACGTGAAGTCGAGGCGGCTGAGATCCGGGTGAGCGCACCCGAGGGTTCGGTTTCCACAGATCGCCGTCCCCGTGCCGACGCGGTGCGCAACCGCGACCTCCTGCTCTCTGCGGCGGCCGACGCCTTTGCGGCTCGGGGCGCGGACGTCCCCCTCGATGACATCGCGCGCAGCGCTGGGGTCGGGATCGGCACCCTGTATCGACACTTCCCCACGCGCGACGCGCTCGTGGAGGCGGTCTATCGCTACGAGGTCGATGTCCTCTGTCAGCGAGCGGATCAGCTCCTCGAAGAAATGCCGCCCGACCAGGCGCTGGCCGAATGGATGCAGCTCTTCGTGCGCCATGTGGCGACCAAGAAGGGGATGCTCTCAGCGCTCAAGCCGCTGCTCAGCTCCAACCCGAGTTTCTCCGACCAGACCAAGGGCCGCGCCCAGGCCGCCGCGACCAAGCTGCTCAACGCCGGCGTCGCTGCAGGGACAGTGCGAGCTGACGTGGATGGCGCTGACCTGCTGCGCGCGGTCGGCGGCATCTGCATGTCGACCGACCAGGAGCGCTCCGAGGCCTCGGAACGCCTCGTGGGGCTGCTCTTTGACGGCCTCCGCCACGGAGCGGCCGGCTCGCAGGTGTCTGGCTAGCGCGTTCCCCGGGGCAACGAGTTCTGCCTCGCGCATGGATGAGCGACACGCGTTCGGCCGCCCTCGCTCGCATGAGCCTTGCTCTGCATGGATTCTGCAATCGCTCCTGAGCAGCATGCGTCCTGAGGCGCTCTGACGGCGCCATGAGTCAAGGAGGCATGCGATGCCAACCACTATCACGGCGGAGCACAAGACCCTCAGCAGTCCCGACGAGGAGCGGGTGTTCGAGAAGGGTCGCGTCGATCTCGTCAACATCGGCGGCGGTACCGTCGGCCGCCTGACGCTGGAGCCCGGGTGGCGCTGGTCCGTCCACGTCAAGCCGATCGCCGGTACCGAGCTCTGCGAGGCGCCGCACTTTCAGTACCACGCCTCCGGCGTGCTGAGAATTCAGATGGCAGACGGCAGCGAGTTCGACGCGCGGACCGGCGACATCACAGCACTTCCCTCGGGGCACGACGCGTGGGTGATCGGTGACGAGCCTGTTGTGCTCATCGACTGGAACGGCGCCAGCAACTACGGCAAGGCGTGATCCCAGGGCGGTAGATGGTTCCCTCGCGCGGACCCGCGGCACGTATTGTTGGTGTCGTGGTCCGCGCTGAGGCCCCGCCGTCGGCGCGCCCGGAGGCTCACCCGGACGCGCTGCGCGTCCACGTCATCGGCGGGCTCTCCGTCGAGGGTTTCGCGGAGCATCAACTCGGGAGTCGCAAGGCTCGCGTGGCGCTCCGCATGCTGGGCATCGCCCAGACGGCCGGTGAGCCTCGAGCGCCTGGCCGACGTTCTCTGGCTCGACGACCAGCCGCGGGATCCGCCGGCGCAGCTTGCCGTGATCATGAGCCGGCTTCGGGGAGTCCTCGGCGGTTCACGCATCGCTCACAGCGATGCGGGTTACACACTGCACGCGGACTGGGTCGACCTCACTGCCGCTGTCGAGCTCGAGTCGGAAGCCGAGCGCCGGCTGCGCGACGGCGAGCCGGCGCCGGCGCTGGCTGCCGCACTCGCTGCACGCGTGCTGCTCGCCCATCCCGCGCTCGATGACGATGCGTGGCTCGTCGAGGAACGGCGAGCGGTGGAACGGCTCGGCGCCCGCGCCAGGCAACTGGTTGCCCGTGCGGCACTCGCGGCGGGAGACCTCGCCACCGGTGTCGAGGCGGCCGAGCAGGCGCTCGACGAAGATCCCTACGACGAGGAGTCGCTGCGACTCGTCATGGCTGCGCTGGCTGCCCAGGGCAGATCGTCATCGGCGCTCGCGATGTACGAGCGGATGCGGCTGCGTCTCGCCGATGAGCTCGGCACCTCGCCGTCAGAGCTCACTGACGCGGCGCATGTCGCGGTGCTCAAGGGTCTCCCGGTTCCCGCGGTCGTCGTGGCATCGCCGCAATCACGGTCAGCGTCGTGGAGCGGCGGAAACGATCTGCCCGGCCGTCAGGGCGAGTTGCGCATGCTCGACGAAGCATTCGTGCGCGCGCGAGCTGGGACTCCCGTCGCGGTTGTCATCGAGGGCGAGCCTGGCATCGGCAAGACCGCGGTCGCGTCGGCATGGATCGACCGCCTCAGCCCGGAGAGCGTCGTGCTGGCGGCCCGCTGTGATCAGTTGAGCAGATCGCTGCCGCTCCAACCCGTGCTCCATATGATCCGCAATCACCTTCGCCAGGTCGGGGCGGAGATGGGCCGCGCCCTGCTCGGTCCCGACGCGTCGTTGCTCGAGTCGGTGCTCGACTGGACGTCGACGGACGCAGAACCGCTCGCCGACATCGCGCAGGCATCCTCCCCGGCCGGCCTCGCCGTGCTCTTCGCCGCGTTGCGACGTGTGGTGCGGAGGGCGTGCACGACGCCGTCCGTGCTCTACGTCGATGACATTCAGCGAGCGGATCCGCTCACGTGGGCCTGGATCTCCGACCTGATCGCGAGCCCGGATCTGTCGCTGCTCGTGCTGCTCACCCGTCGCACCGGCGAGGGTGAGATACCCGCTCACGCGACGCGTCTCCTGCTGCCGCCATTGTCCATGGAGGCGGCCCGGCAGATCGTCGGGGAAGAGCTCGGCGCACGACTGCACGAACGCAGCGGAGGCAATGCGCTCTTTCTCACCCAGCTGGCGTCCAGCGATGAGAGCGCGGCTCCTCCCGCAACGATCCAGGCCGCGGTCCTGGACCGCTCCGCCGAGGCAGGCCAAGCCGTCCGCACCCTGATGAGCGCTGCTGTGCTCGGCGCCTCGGTCGACATCGATGTTCTCGCCGCAGTGGTGAGAACCGACCCGATCCGGCTGCTCGAGGACCTCGATGTCGGCGTGCGCCTCGGCTTGCTCGAGGCACGCGACGGTGCGTACGGGTTCCGCCACGCGATCGTGCGTGAGGTCCTCGACGCAGCCACGACATCGCCTCGGCGCGCGCTCCTCCACCGCGAAGCCGCGCGAGTGCTCTCCGGGCTGCCCGGTGCGGATCCGCTGCTCGTCGCGCACCACGCGCGGTTGAGCGGAGCGCGAACCCTCGCGTCTGTGGCACTCACCGCCGCGAGTCGCATCGCCACCGACCGATTCGACTACGACACGGCGCTGGCCCTTGCCAACGAAGCAGTCAATGCCGACGACACGTCTGACGCCCGCATCCAGCGTGCGATCGTGCAGTTGCGGCTCACCCGGTTCGATGCTGCGCAGGCAGACGCCGAGCATGCGATCGACGAGGCCGGCGACGCTCGTGCCCTCGAGGTCGCCGGGTCCGTCGCCTATTACTGTACGGACTTCGAACGTGCGGCGGCACTCGGCGAAGCGTTGGCGCAGCAGGCCGGCGATCCGCGTCAACGTGTGCAAGGAAACGTGATTCGCGCACGGGCGCTCCATGCGGTCGGGGAACTCGTCGCCGCCGACCTGCTGATGGAGCAGGCGATGGCCGCATGCCGAAAGCACAAGCTGCGCCAGCCCACCTCCGTGTATGCGTTCCTGAAAGTGCACATGGGCGAGGCCGGGCTGGCGATCATCGCCATCGAGGCAAGCCCGTATGCGGCGCTCGACGCGATGTCGACGATCTACACCCCGGTGCATGGCTACCTGGCCCACGGATACGCGTTGGCGACCTGCGGCCGAGCGGGCGAGGCACTCCGCGTTCTGGATCGCGCCTCCGTGGAAGGAAGACGGCGCGGCCTGACACGGTATGAGTCGCTCGGCGTCAACATGGGCGCCTGGGTGCTGCGCAACATCGGCGAAGTCGCGCGAGCGCGTGACTGCAACGCAGCGGCACTCGAGGGTGCTCACGAATCCATGTATCGCGAGCTCGAGGTCTACGCGCTGCTCGATCCCTGCGACGACGCGGTTGCCGAGCATGACGTCACCGCGGCGAGCCATGGACTGGTGGCGGCGCGCGAGCGCATGCAGGAGACATACGCGTATCGCTGGCGCCACGAGCTCCGCGTGGATCTTCTCGAGGGCCGAATCGCACTGCTGCGTGACGATGCTGAGGGAGCGCTCTCGATGGCTGAGCGGCTCATCGCCAGCGCGACAGATCGCTATGCACCGCGCTACGCGCAGCTCGGCGAAGTGCTTCGCCTGCAGGCGAGTGGAGCACTCGCCGCCGAACCGCCGCCGGAGGATGCCCTCCGGGAGCTGAGCTCATCGCTGTCCGCGGTTGCCGGTGTCGAGGCATGGTGGGTCATGGCGGAGCTTGGCGCGTCGCTCCACTCCGAGCTGTGCTTCCAGCTCGCGGCGGTGCATCGTGACCGTCTCGCCGCGCATCTTGATGGGGCGGCGCGCGCCTCGTTCGTCGACTATGCGGGGACGCGACTCGAAAGCACCAGGACCCGCGGACGAACGGCCTGACCGCGCTTGCGGACGGCGGCGACAGCACGCTCGACGAATGCGATACGCGTCGAGTCGGGGAGCGACGCGACGAAGGGCGCCATGTGCGCAAGCCCGGTTCGATATGCCGCGATCGATTCGGGCGACTTGAGTTCGGGATCCACGATCACATCGGTGATCTCGATACTGCCGAGGCCCGCCGTCGCAGCGCACTCATTGAGGAGGGTGGGGGTGTTCGAGCGGGGCTCCGTGCGCGTCTTGAGCTGCACATACCAGTCGGGTGGTTGATACCCGAAGTCCCGAGCCACGTCGTCGACCGCATCCTTGGAAGGGCTCGCGGGCGCTGCGCCGAACACCGCGACGATGACCCAGCCGTGCGGTTGCACCACCCTGCGCATCTCGCGCAACGCGTCCTGCGGCGCATCGATGTGCGAGATGGCGAAACCACTCACAGCTGCCGCGAACCGTCCGCGGGCAAATGGCAGCGCGCACATGTCGCCCGCGATGGACAGCGCGGCGGTGTCACCGATGAGCCGGAGCATGTCCGTTGATGTGTCGATGGCGATTGGAGTAGCTCCTGCCGTCCTGAGTCCCCGGCAGAGGGCGCCGGTCCCGGCGCCGACGTCGAGCACCAGCTTGCCCCGGAGCTGAGTGGCGGCACCGGCGATGGTGAGAGCAGCCAGCTTGTCGTAGAGGGCCGCTGGGCCATGAGCCCATGCGTCAGCCACACCCTGGTAGGCGTTGCTTGGATCGGTGGCTACGGGTTCCACGTGGCGAGGCGTTCGCTCCACCATCCGAACTCGCGAGCGTCGCCGGTCTTCGACCATCCCAGTTGCAGGAACGCTCCTGCGAGCGAGGCGGCGAGCTGATCGTCCCACCAGGGCGTCGTCGCGATGCCGGCAGACTCGAGCGCCGCTCTGTACGCGTTGATCGTGTCCTCCTTCGCTTCCGGCAAGCGGTCGCAGTTGACCGCCAGGTACCAGGCCAGGTCCATGAGCGGCGCACCCTCGCCGGTGCGGTCCCAGTCGAGCAGGATCGTTCGCGGTCCGTCGCGGCCGAGGTTGCCGAGCTTCCAATCGCCGTGGATGAGCGTCTGCGGGCCAGCCCGAAGGGCGGCCACCAGCGGCCACGGGTCTTCGGCGAGATCGCGCAGTCTGCGCGCGTCTTTGGGATATCGCTCGCCAAGCTGCCGCCAACCGTTTGCGACCGCAGGAGGGACCGGGTCCGAGTGCGGCGTGACCGCCTCGAGCTCCGCCATCGCCGGGGTCAGGAAGACGTAGTGATGCGCGAGCGGGAACAGCGCGGCGCCATCCTGGAATCCCCAGGACGCGGCGTGCATCGCGGCCATGTCCCCGATGAACCCGCGGTGCAATTGCAGCGCGATCGGCTCGCTCCCGGAAGGCACCATGGCGTGCGAGACATCGCGCATGAGCAGCGCAGCACCGCGCTTGACGGCCAATGGGGCGCATCCCACGATCGCGTGGTCGATCGAGTCCGGGAGCGCGTCGAGCATGCGGGATGCGAGCAGGGCCAGCTGGCGGCCGCCAAGATCCCCAGTCGCCCGCATGATCCAGTCGTCCTCGACCGAGATGTATTTCACAACGTGAGGAGCGCCGTCGATGATCACTCGCTCGAAGCGGCTGCCGGAGAGCGAATCGGCGGTCCTCCAGGGTTCGCGGCGTTCGCAGCCCTGGAGCAGCATTTCGACCGATTCGGCGACCGGAACCGTCCGGCCCGCAGGCGTCAACGCGGTCACGAACGTGCTGCCTCGGCCATCTCCGCCTGCAGCGCCGCGCCCCAACGTCCGCCACACCAGGCGCGGTCGCGCGTGATCAGGCCGTCGCGGACTTCGATGTGGTGCGCCTGATGACACATGTGCGGTTCGCCACCCTCCTCCCAGGTGAGGACGAACTCCACGAGCTCGCCGTCTGGAAGGACGGTGCGCTGGATCTCCTCGAACCGGCCCGGGTCCGCGTACCAGCGGCCGAGCTCAGCCTCGATGTCGGACGCGCCGGTCACTGTGTATCGCCAGTTGGGGACGGTTGCGTCGAGAACCGCATCCTGAGCGAAGACGTTCGCGTCGCTCAGGGACGCGGTCTCGATCGCCTGGGTGAACCTGTCGACGGGATTGGTCATCGTGGTGCTCCTGATGTTGTACGACATTCGCATCGTCCACGCACCCGATTGCAGTCCGATTGCGGTCGAAGCACCGCATGGCGCGGACGCCGCACGATAGGTCGGTGACATCCAGGCTCCCAATCTCAGACCTCCCTATTCCCCGCAACACGGGCGCGGAGACGATCGCTGTGCCCGCCGATCGCGGACCGGGCCACTGGGTCGGCGCAGCCAGCGCCCTGGTTCGCGATGGCGTCCACTACGTGGCGTACCGAAACCGCCGCCCCGTCGATGACGGCCGCGGCGGTGATGTGATCGTGGGGCAGGTCGGCGCCGGCGGAACGTTCACCGAGCTCTGCCGCATCGACAAGCGGGCAATGGACGCCGAGTCGCTGGAACGGCCCGCCCTCGTCGTCGATGCCTCCGGCCGCTGGCGTCTCTACCTCAGCTGCGCCACCCTTGGCACACGACACTGGCGCGTCGAGCTGCTGGATGCCGCCGCACCCGACGCCTTCGTGACCGCCAGCCGCCGGGTGGTGATGCCCGGCGACGCGCACGTGGGCGTGAAGGACCCCGTGATCACGTGCGACGACCGCGGATGGCGCGCGTGGATCTGCTGCCATCCGCTCGACGATCCGGACACCACCGATTGCATGTGGACGGAGTTCGCAACGAGCGACGACGGCATTGCGTGGACGTTGCGCGGCCCGGCGCTGCAACCCGCCCCCGGCCGGTGGGATCAGCGCGGCACGCGAGTCACCGCGATCATGAAGCGAGGCGACGAGACCTTCGCGTTGTACGACGGCCGTGCAAGCGCCGTGGAGAACTGGGAGGAGCGCACCGGTATAGCGACCGGTAGCCCCGACCACCTCGAGGTTGTGGGCGATGCCCCGGTTGCGCAGGCGACGGGACCGTACCCGGCGCTCCGCTACGCGGCGATCGTTGAGGACGGTGACTGCACCGCGGTGTACTACGAGGTCGGCTGCGAGGACGGCAGCCACGAACTCCGCCGGGAGTGGTTCACCCGCGCCTCATCTATGACGGTGCGTAGCGAGCAGCCGTGACCGTCGCGCTCACTCCTGTCGATAGCGTCGAGGTCACGCTCGTCATGGACCTCTCCCTCGACATCCTCATGGCGGGTCAGGAGGGTGTGCAGCGGTTCAAGGTCGCGTACGACTGGTCGGATCACGATTCCCTGCTTGCCGAGCACGGCTTCTCGGCGCTGATCACTGTCGAGGCTGGTGGCCGGCGGCAATCGGTGCTCTACGACGGCGGTCTGTCCGCACTCGCACTCCAGCACAACCTCGACGTCATGCAGATTGACGTCAGCAACCTGCGTGCCATTGCGATCTCTCACGGCCACGTCGATCATCACGGCGGTCTCGAGGGACTCTTCCGCCGCAACGGTCCTTTGAAGCTCCCGCTCATCATCCACCCGGATGCTTGGAAGGATCGCAAGCTTGTCTTCCCGACCGGTACGGAGATGCATCTCCCACCTCCGAGTCACAACGATCTCGAACGCGAGGGCCTCACCGTGATCGAGGAGCGCGGGCCGACGCTGCTCGTCGATCGCGAGGTGCTGATCTCGGGCCAGGTGGCGAGAGTCACCTCGTATGAGAAGGGATTTCCCGTGCAGGTCGCGCGTTCCAGCGGTGGTGACTGGGAGCCCGACCCGTGGACCTGGGACGACCAGAACATTGTCGTGAATGTGCGCGACCGAGGGCTCGTCATCGTGTCCGGTTGCTCGCACGCGGGCGTCGTCAACGTCATTCGCAACGCGCAACAGCTGACGGGCGAAGCGCGGGTGGCCGGGGTGATCGGCGGATTCCACCTCACCGGTGCGTTGTTCGAGCCGCTCATCCCCGAAACGATTGCCGACATCACCGCAATCGGAGTCGAGCGAATCGTGCCCGCACATTGCACGGGCTGGCGTGCGATGCACGCGCTGGCGCGCGCCATGCCGGAGGCGTTCGTGCAGCCCTCGGTGGGGACCGTCTTCGAGTTCCGCGCGCCCTGAGCATGTCAGAGGATCGTGCAGACGGTTCGAGTCGGTCCGTGCTTGAGGGCACCCAGGTCGCCAGGTTCATCCGCGACGGATTCANNCAGTGCCTTCTCGGGTGAGGTCGCCGCGGAGTGCCGGGACCGGATCGCTGCGCAAGCGGGCATCGATCTGACGGATCCGACGAGCTGGACACACCCGGTCACACGGCACGTCGGCGCCGGTCACCCGAGCTTCGCCGGCGTCCTCAACACGCCGATCCTGCAGCAGGCATACGACATGCTCGCCGGCAGCGATCAGTGGGCACCCCGCGACAACATCGTGCTCGTGGTCGTTCGCTATCCGCGGCCCGAGGATCCGGGGGTGCCGGATGGCATATCGAGGGGAGCTACGCGGTTGGGGACGAGTACTGGGTCAACCTGGCGTCGCGTGAGCGATCGCTGCTCCTGCTGGTGTTGNNCCGTTATTCGAGTCGCGACGGACACACCGGAAATCGAGGCATGCGGGGGACGTCTATCTCTGCCATCCCTTTCTTGTCAACAGCGCCACCTGGCCGCACCGCGGCTCGACCCCGCGCTTCATGGCGCAGCCCGCGCTTCCGAAGCGTGCCGCGTATGAGTACGGGCGTCCATCGGGCGAGTACTCCCCGGTGGAGCTCGCGGTCCGTATCGGCCTTGGCCTCGATGATTTCGCTGCCATGCCGCCGGTGTCGGCGCCCACCGGTCGTGGTGACCGAAAATAACCTTGTGGCGTACGACGAGATCCTGGCGGCGCGAATCCGTGAGCTGACTCGCGGCGAGCAAGCACTGACCGAGAAGCGCATGTTCGGCGGCCTCGCCTTCCTGATCGGCGGCAACATGGCGATCAGCGCCAGTGGTCAGGGCGGTCTGCTCGTGCGCGTCGACCCGAGCAAGACCGAGGAGCTGACCGCCAAGCCGCACGCGGAGGTCGCAGTCATGCGCGGACGCGAGATGCCGGGATGGTTGCGCGTGGATGCTGAGGGCGTGGAGACCACTGCGCAGCTCCAGCGCTGGGTGGACCACGGTGTCGCTTACGCCTGTTCGCTTCCAGCGAAGCAAGCCGCCGCGCGATGACCCGGGCGGTCGAGGACACAAACCGGCGGCTGCTTCGTGCGCGCGACGCNNGACGGGTCATCGGACGACGACCTCACCGTCAGCTGTGGAGATCCGCGCCTCGACGAGGCCGTCTGAGCCGGAGACGGATCGCAGGGGCAGGTTATGCGGTCCGATCCATTCAGCAAGTTCGCTCTTCGAACAGCTGATGGTGAGCTGAGAGAAGACGCTGGGGGCGCAGCGATGCCCCACCCGTTGATACACCTCCTGAAGCCGCACCATTCGGGCATCGGCGCCCGCGTACTCGATGAAGAAAGGCAGGTATGCGGGGCCGCTTACCGATCGCCAGCCACGAAGACTGCCGTCGTCGTCCTCTTTTGTGTAGTCGAAGATGGAGATCCCCAAGCGCCGCGATACGGCGGGGAGATCCCCGACCAGGATGGACCAGGCCACCAGACCGCCACCCCCGCGGCATCGATCGAGAAGCTGCCTCCCGACGGCCGATGTTTCAGCGACACTCTCGTCCTCGACAGAGAGCAGTTCGAGATACGATGGAGGAAGCAGCGGCGCGATCCAGCTTCTCGCCCCAGCGTAGGTGAGATACGAGCTCCGCTCAGACCCAATCCCGTATGCATCAACGAGATGCCGGCGCGCCTCGGTTGGATCCTCCACCACGGAAGTCACGTGATCGATGCTCGCACCCTGAAGCGTCATTGCCGTTTGACGACTTTACCCGAGAAAGGACGGTGACTTTGCCTCCACCAATGCCTCTCGATACTGACCGGCCGGTACGGATAGCGCTGCAGATACAACCGCAGGACGCTGACTATCGGGCGATCCGTCGCGCGGCGGCCGAGGCGGAGACGTTCGGGGTCGACATCCTTTTCAACTGGGACCACTTCTTTCCGCTCGGCAAACCACGCGCGGGCAAGCACTTCGAGTGCTGGACGATGCTCGGCGCGTGGGCCGAGTCGACGTCTCGGGTTGAAATTGGCGCGCCGGTCACATGCAACCGCTACCGCAACCCGGATCTGCTCGCGGACATGGCGCGATCCTGCCGACATCGAGCGCTCGACGTTTGTTGCAGGCATCCCGGACGAAGACGGCCCCAGACTGCGCGACCTCGGGATCACGCTCTTCACCCTCGCGACCAGAGCTCCCGACTTCAACCTCGACAATGTGCGCGAGTGGATCGCCTGGCGTAACGGCGAGAACGCGTAGCCGGCGCGCTCAGTCCCACACCGGCGACGGCCGGTCGGTGACGACGCCATCCTCGGCAACGATGACGAAGCGGTTGAAGCGGCGTGCGAACCAGCGGTCGTGGGTCACGGCGACGACGGTTCCCTCGAACTCGTCAAGGCCGCGTTCTAGTGCCTCCGCTGAGTGCACATCGAGGTTGTCGGTTGGTTCATCAAGGAGGAGCAGCGTTGCGCCCCCGATTTCGAGCAGCAGGATGAGGAACCGCGCCTGCTGACCACCGCTCAAGGTCGCGAAGTCCTGGTCGCCATGGCTGACGAGCTCATAGCGATCGAGTGCGCGCATCGCGCCGGCCTTGTCACGGCCATGCTGGTGCAGCGACTCGACGAGCGTCTTGCCGCGCAGCTCGGGATGCTCGTGCGTTTGCTTGAAGTGGCCGGGCGTGACCCGGGCACCGAGCACGAACCGACCCTCATGCGCGATCTCCTCGCCCGCAAACAGCCGGAGGAGATGGCTCTTGCCGGTGCCGTTGTTGCCGAGCATCGCGATGCGTTCGCCGAACGTCACCTCGAGGTCGAAGGGACGCACAAGGCCAGGGATCGCGAGCTGTTCGCACGTCAGCACCCGCACCCCCGTGCGACCACCGCGTAGGCGGATACGGACATCCTGGCGACGCGGTCGCTCCGCCGGTGGTCCGGCTTCCTCGAACTTGCGGAGGCGGGTGACCGCGGCCTGAAGGCGGCTCGCCATGGCGTCGCTTATCGTCGCCTGGATGCGCATGCGCCGCACCAGGTCCTTGAGGTGCTCGTGCTCCTCCTCCCAGCGACGATGCAGCTCGTCGAGGCGACCGAGGCGCGCCTCCCGAGCCTCCGCATAGTCGGCGAAGCCGCCGCCGTGCACCCACACGCCGTGTCCCTCAAGGGTCACGACTCGATTGGCGGTCTCGG
This sequence comes from Candidatus Dormiibacterota bacterium, assembly GCA_003132525.1. GTDB lineage: Bacteria > Chloroflexota > Dormibacteria > Aeolococcales > Aeolococcaceae > Palsa-851. Next base: position 78,825 of record PKXZ01000098.1, read on the forward strand.
CGAGGACCTGGCGGTCGTGGCTGACGTAGAGCACTGTCTTGCCGGTCGCGCGCAGCGCCTTCTCGAGCTGCCGCTTGGCGGCGACGTCCAGGTAGTTGTCGGGCTCGTCGAGCAGGAGCACCTCCTCGTCGCTGCGGAGCAACACCTCGAGCGCGAGACGCTTCTGCTCCCCACCACTGAGCGACGCGACCAGCCGGTCCCGCACGGTTTCGAACGACTCGCCGATGCTGCTCTCGCAGCACACGTTCCACTTGACTTCGGCTTCGTATCCGCCTGCTGACGCCCAGTCGGCGACTGCCTGCGCGTACGCGATCGCGACGTCGGCATCGTCGGGCTGCTCCGCAAGCCTGCGTTCGGCGGCGTGCAATGACCTGCCCGCGATGCGGACGGGCTCCGGCGCCAGGTCCAGCAGGAAGGTGCGGACGGTCGTCGCACCGCCGGTGCTGCCGATGAACTGGCGCATCACGCCGATGCCACCGCTGTTGCTGATGGTCCCCGTCTCCGGCTTGATGTCGCCGGCGATGAGCCGGAGCAGCGTCGTCTTGCCTGTGCCGTTCGCGCCGACGAGCGCGACCTTGCTTCCTTCGCCGACGCGAAAGCTCACGTCGTGGAAGAGCGTATGGCCGCCGATCGAGTAGCTCAGCTCGCTGACGTCGATGAATCCCATGGCGGTGCGACGATGCCACAACACGGGTCTGGGACCGGGGCGTTTAGGCTGGACTTCCTCACACGTCATCAGGACAACCCAGACAGGGAAGCACTATGAGCACCGCGCAACTCGACCAGCCCACCCGCGACGCGCTCGACCGTGGCGGCAAGATCGACATCACGACGACGGGTCGCAAGACCGGTCAGCCCCATCGCATCGAGATCGTCTTCCACAACGTCGGTGGCCGGCTGTACATCAGCGGGATGCCGGGCTTCAAGCGAAGCTACATCGCCAACCTGTTGGCCGATCCGCACTTCACCTTCCATCTCAAGGAAGGACCCGTGACCGCGGATCTCGCGGCGACGGCGCGGGTCATCACCGACGATGCCGAGCGGCGCGAGGTGCTGCCCCACATCGCACGCATCTGGAAGCGCGACGACGTCGACACCATGATCGAGTCGAGTCCGCTGTTCGAGGTGACCATCGATGGGCCTGCCGGCTGATCGATGGCCAAGCTGATCTACGCCACGATCGAGTCGCTCGACGGCTACGTGGCGGGCAAGGACGGCAACTTCGACTGGGCTGGGCCGGACGAGGAGGTCCACCGCTTCGTCAACGACCTCGAGCGGCCGATCGGCACGTACCTCTACGGCCGTCGCATGTACGAGGTCATGGTCTTCTGGGAGACGGCCGGCACCATCGACGGGCAACCGCCCTACGTCACCGAGTTCGCGAAGCTCTGGAAGGCCGCCGAGAAGATCGTCTACTCGAGATCGCTTGCCGTGGTCTCAAGCGTCCGCACCAGGATCGAGCCGGAGTTCGATCCCGACGGTGTCCGGCGACTGAAGGCCATTGAGGAGCGGGACCTGACCGTGAGCGGCCCGCACCTCGCTGCTCACGCCCTCAAAGCCGGGCTGGTGGATGAGCTCCACGTCTTCGTCGCGCCCGTCGTCGTCGGCGGTGGCAACAGGTCCCTGCCTGACGACGTGCACGTGAGCCTCGAGCTCCTGGACGAACGCCGCTTCGCCAGCGGCTTCGTCTATCTCCACTACCGGGTCACCGGCTGAGTACGTCCTCTCCCTCAGGCTCCGGGCTGGCGAACCCGGGTATGGGCAACGGCGAAATCCCAGACCGGTGTCAGCAGCTGTTCCGGGGTCTCGATCTGAGGCACGTGGCCCGTGCCGGTGAGCAGGACGAACGTGGCGCCCGGGATCGCGGCTGCGTAGGCGCGACCATAGTCCGTGTCGACCATCTGATCGCTGTCGCCCCAGACAACCAGCGCCGGCACCGTCACGTTCGCGAGGCGTCCTCGAAGCGCCGGGTCGGTCATCGCCGCACCGGCGTAGATGGCCAGGCTCGAACGGTTGCCTGCGAAGACGGCTCGCTGCTGCTCGGACATCGTTGTCGGATCGATCCGGAATCGGTCGGGATCGTGGTAGCTGAGCTTTGCGACCTGGTCGAGCGTCAGCGAGAAGAAGTCGGCGATGGGGTGGCCGGCGACCTCGATCCCGGCGGCATCGACCAGGACAAGGCTGCCGATCCGTGGCGAACCGGTCAGCGCCATCTCGGCAGCGATCCAGCCGCCGATCGAGTTGCCGATGACGGTCACGTCATCGAGGTCGATCTGATCGAGCAACGCGGCGTAGACCCGAGCGAGGCCGGCGATGCTGTCGAGGCTCTCAGGCCGGGGAGTGCCGCCGAATCCGGGATGGGTCGGTGTGATGACGCGCGCGCCCCTGGTGCTCAGAAGATTCGCGAACCCTGCCACGGACTGCGGGCCGGCTCCGCCATGCAGCAGCAGAAACGCGTGGCCGGTGCCGTCATCGGTAACGGTGACCTCGACTGGTCCGATGCCCTCGACGACGAGGTTGTGCTTGGTATCCGTGCTCATCAATCCACCTCCGGCTGCGAACTCGCTTGTACTTTCGACCATCATATCACAACATATTTAGAAAAGCATATTGATCTAGACATACTGATACAAGCATCTTGATAAAGGATCAGAATGGCGAGGTGAGCAGGCCACTCCAGAGCATCGGGCTCTCCGTCAAACGTCTGCAGATGCGCCACCACCGGGCGCTCAACACCAGCCTGGCTCCCCTCGGGATCAGCCTCGTCCAATGGGACGCGCTCCGCCACCTGGACGAGAATCCGGGAGCGTCCCTGCACGACTTGGCAGTTCTGACCTTCCAGAGCGACCAGTCCTTCGGCACGCTTGCCGGCCGGATGATTCAGCGCGGCCTGATCGAGCGAGTGCCGGGCCCCGGAAGGGCCGTCCGCCACCGCCTCACGGAGAAAGGGAAAGGGCTCCGCCAAGCCGGCGATGCGATCGTGGAACGAGTGCTGCGCGAATCGTTCGCGCCGCTGACCTCGGCGCAGATGGAAGCATTCGACGAACTCCTGACCAAGGTGCTCGGTCAGCCGGGTGATCCCCCTGCCTCCGCTGGACCATCAAAGTAACGGCGAGACGATCGGCTACGCCGAGGTTTCAGTGCGTCGGTCTCAGGTGGCCCGCGTCGCGTAGGTGTATACGACGTTGGTCGTGACAGCCCGAACCCTGCGCCGGCGCAACTCGCCCAACACCGCGTCGCGCAGGGCATCAACCTGCTCCTGGGTCAGCGCATCGACGGTCCCTCGGTAGCCGGTGCCGAGCACGATCTGCCAGAAGTCGTCAGATGTCAGCAACCGTTGTGTGCCCCTCTTAGCGGTCACGACAACGTCCTTGATCCCGGCGGACCGGATCACGTTCCCGAGGGCGTCGGGGGTGACCAGATCGTCCCACGGGTTGAAGGCGTGATCGAGGTCGGGTCGAAGCCGCGCCACCTCTTGCCAGAAGAGACTGTTTCCAGGCTCGAACAGGTGCGGGCCCCAGGTGGTGATGGCGAGCGCGCCTCCAGGAGCCAGGTGCCGCCACATCTCCGCAACAAACCCCGTCGTGTCGGCGGCGAAGAACACACCAAAGACACATACGACGGCATCGAACGATTTGCTCAATAGCCCCGCCGAGGTGGCGTCGGCGCAGCGGAATTCGATGTTGTCCAGACCGCCGTCAGCCGCTCGGCGAGCTGCCAGTTCGAGGAGGCGAGGCGAGAGGTCGACGGCGAGGACGCGGCCGGAAGGACCGACGACTCGCGCGGCAGCAAGTGCGGAGGCTCCGGCACCGCAACACAGATCGAGGACGCGAGCCCCCAATTGCAGCCTCATGCGGCGCACTGTCTCCGTGCCGTACCGATCCCAAAAGCTGAGCGGCGAGGCCGTGTAACTGTCACTGGCCGCGTTGTAAACCGCCGCGACTCTCGCCGCCGCAGCCTGCTGGTCGGACATCCGTCCAACCCTAGCGCGCCGCGAGTCCGGTTAGCTACGCCGGACATCCCCCGGCGTGTGCATCACGACGCGGGACACGTACCGATGGTGAACGAGCCGGCAATCGTGTGTGTCTCGCTCCCGGGCACGACGTACGCATACTCATATGAGCCGGCTACGAGGGAGCCATCGTCGCCGCCACGAGTGGCGTCCGTTGGGATGACTTCATACGAGGGGAACGCTCCGCCGTGTGTTTTCGGCCCGTAGATGTCGAACAACATGCCCTCGACGCCACCCGTGAACCAGACGCCACCGTCCGGCAAGGCGCCACGGTATGCGCAGGTCGTTGTGACGGTGAGCGTCGGCGTGACGCAAGGGTAGTGGTCAGCGTTCGTGCCGTTCGACACGAACGAGGGAGAGGAATCCCAACGCGCCAGGATCAGCGTGTATGCGCCGCTGTTCGGCGTATCGACCGTGTATGGCTGCGTCGCGCTTGTCTCCTCAAGGGGGAACGTTCCGCCCGCGTTGAGACTCAGATCCACGTTGTAGTTGGCCATTGGCGTATCACTGCTCGATACCTGCCAGGCGAACTCCGTGTCATTTGGTGCGCAGAGCGCGGTGAGGACTGGTGGCCCGGACGGCGGCACGACCGACGTTGCTGTCGGCGTCGTGGTCGTTGTGGGTGACGGTGTTGCGGTCGGCGACGGCAGCGCAGTTGCTGCCAGGTTCGCAGTTGGGGACAGCGACGGGCTCGGCTTCGACGAGGTCCGAGGCGACGTCGAGCACGCAACGAGCAGACACGCGGTTCCAGCACAGGCTGTCACGAACCGCATCGAGACCTTCATTTGTGCCATCAGAAGGCGAAACTCAGCGCAAGGTGCCGGGGTTACGGGACGGCCGGCGAGCACCATCCCACGCCATCACAGCCGCAGGATCATGGCGCGGCCACCATCGCCGGCGCCATCGGATCTACCGAGGCGCCGGCGATAACCGCTGGTGCGTCAGGCGGCGAGCTGTTCGGAGACCTGCTCAGCTGCCGGGCGACGGCCCGCCATGCCGACCGCGACTCCGGCGACAGCAAGGGCGGCGGCGACGATGCCGGTGACCGGCTCGGGGAGCGTGATCCCGAAGAGCGAATCGAGCGAGTACGACCCGGGACCGGTGATGCCGAGCACGGCCGCGGGGATCAGATAGAGCAGGGGAACCTCAACTCCGCCGCCCTGGCCGAAGAAACCCTTGCCCCAATGGACGGAGACGATTGCCATGAGCATCGCCGCTCCGACCCCAACCGAGCCCAAGGGGCTCAGCAATCCGAGAGCGAGCAGCAGCCCGCCGCCGACCTCGGTAGCGACGGCTCCGGCAACCCAAAGCGAAGCCGGCCGGAAGCGCATATGTGTCAGATGCTGGTGAAGCCCACGGACACCCGGCCCGCCCCACCAGCCGAAGAGCTTTTGAGCGCCGTGCCCGGCAAGTGCGAGGCCGACGAAGACGCGAAGGATAAGCAAGCCGGTGTTCATTTTTAGAGGTTCCTCGGTGAGGTTACTGATCGATTACAAGTAGCTTACTAATTATCAGCAACCATGTCAAGGGTACGTGCCAGGGGTATGATTGAGCCATGGCTGTCGCGCCCGACTCCGCTCTCGCGGATCCGCCGGTCGGCGCCCACGAGCCGGGCGTCGTCTGCGGTGTCTATCACCAGGCGATCGAATTGATCGGCAAGCGCTGGACCGGCGCGATCGTCAGCATCCTGATGCGCGGTCCGGTTCGTTTCCACGCCCTGGTCACCGCGGTTCCCGGGATGTCCGAGCGTCTCTGCGCCGATCGGCTCCGCGAGCTGGAGACAGTCGGCCTCGTCTCGCGACGCGTGCTCCCCGGGCCACCGGTCGGCGTCGAGTACGCCTTGACCGAGGCCGGCAGCGATCTGAACGACGCGCTCGCGGCGCTGGGCAAGTGGGCCCATCGCTGGCTGGAGCCGGCGAGCGCCTAACCCGCCGACAATCCTGGAGAGTGACCGTGGAACTGGAATCCTTCGAGCTGGTACTGCTGCGCCGTCCTTCGGACGCTCCCGCGTATGACGAGGAAACCATCCAGCGGATTCAGCGTGAGCACCTCAGCTACCTCGCTTCCCTTCGGGCGTCCGGTGACATCGCCACCAATGGGCCGGTGATGGATCAGCCCGACGAGTCGCTCCGCGGCCTTGCCTTCTATCGGACGGGATCCCTGGCACGGGCGCGCGAGCTGGCGGAGATGGATCCAGCGGTGCTGGCGGGACGCCTGACGGTCGATGTGATGACCTGGCTGTGCCCGCAGGGCTTGCTAACCCAAGCTGGCCATCGCATCACGCTCTCCGACGATTGAGCGCAGCACCGTAGTCGTGGTCCGAAGGCGGGGATGAGCGCAGGGGCCGGTTGCAACAACCGACCCCCGCCTCTCGCCGCAGCCTCACCGCGGTGGTGTCGTCCCCCTCACGTCATCCGTCCGACCACGGTGTTTGCCTCGCCTTCCAGCGCCGAGGTGCTCGGGGCCGCGTGGCCGAGCACGAGATCGGAGTACGAGACGAAATCCGGGCCTTTGAGGAGATAGACGCCCGCGACGCCGAGCGTCTGCCCGGCGATGTTCCCGCTCCCCGTCCCCACAGCAGCTCTGTCGGCGCCGGAGATGTTGGAGACATCGTCGACCTTGAAGGTGAACGTGTATCCCTTCGCAGCCTCGTCGAGCGCCGATTTGACCTGCGCCTCCTCCGCCGCCCAGTCGGCCTGCGCGGTGGCGGCATCCGAGGCGACGGCCACAAGCACTGTGAAGACGTTGAGTGTGTCAGCGCCATAGACGCAGGTCTTGCCGCCACCGGAGGTCGTCCCCTCTGTCCCAGCTCCGTAGGAGACGCCGGTGAGCGACGACGCCTCCGATACGGTCACCATCTGGCACGGGTCGAGCGCCGTCGGCGCCGCCGTCTGCGATTGGGTTGGCGCCGCCGTCGGGGTCGGTACAGCCGTGGCGGTCGGTGTACTCGCGCCGGTTGGCGCCGCGGTGGGTGACCCGCCGTTGGACGCAGCCCCGCACCCTGCGAGCAGGCCAACGCCAATGGCGGTCATTCCGAGTGACAGTGCACGGTTCATCTGGCTCTCTCCCTTATGTCGCGCCTCGAGTTAGAGACGTACATGGCTAGTAATCGTGGTTGATCGTGTGTCATCGCCGGCGGTCTTCTCACCGGTTGTGTTGGCCTCGGCGAGGAAGGCGATCAACCCCTCTGCCTCGGTGAACGTGACCTGCTTGCCAGAGGCAAGGTGGGTAGCGGTGCCCCGCACCCCCGGTGACCAGTCGCCCTCGCCGGGTGTCCAGACCCGAACCATGAATGTGTCCATGGCGGGCAAGCCTAGGCGGCCCGATTAAGGTTGGCTGAAGGTGCTCGACGGTTTGGTGGTGACCGGCGTGACGCCTCGCCTGCTGACCGGGAACGCCGAGGGTTCGACTCCGAGCTCATCCATCGCCCGGCGGTAGGTGAGGTAGTGGCGGTGCGCCTCTCCGTGACGGCCGGTGTCGGCAAGTGCGCGCACGAGGCCAAGGTGCGCCTCCTCGTCGTACCGGTCCGTCTCCAGGATGCGGAGCAGGTGTGTCACCGCGCTCTCGGAATCGACGGCGTGTCGAGCCAGGAGGCGGAGCGCGGAGATATACGCGGCGCGGGCCTCCTCGCGGATGGACACCGCCCAATCGTCATAGGGGTTCTCCTCGAGGAAATCGCCCGCGTATATCGCCGCGGCCGAGCTCAGGATGGGGAGCCCGCGGGCGATCTCGCCGCGCCGGATGCGGGCCAGGCCGTCAGCCGTGGCGGCCAGGAAGTGCTCCACGTCGACGTCGACCGCGTCGAGGTTGAGTGAGACGGCGTCCTTGTCCGCGATCACGAAGTGGTCAGGTGGAAAGCGACGTTGCGGATCGACCACGCTCCGAACTGTGGTCAACGCCACCGACAGCCGATTGGCGACGCGCACGGGGTCGTCATCCGGCCACAGCGCCTCCATGAGATACCCGCGGTTCGCCGGCCGGCCGCGACGGGCGATGAGCAGCTTGAGCAGCTCCCTCGCCCGCTTCGACTGCCATTCGGAAACCTTGACGAGCTCCCCGTCACGCAGCACCGAAAAGCCGCCGAGGGACTGAACCCGCACCGCGACCCGGTCCCGCGGGCCCAGGAATGCGAGCAGCCCGGCGGCCACGTTCCCGGTCTGGTGTGCGCGGACGCCGAGCATCTCGAGCTCGCGCTCGGCCTTCTGGCGCAACGCAGCCGAGCCGGGTCCGCGGTCGATCGAGGCACGGACGAGATCCACCTTTGCCTCGCCGAGCGCATTCCCGACCTCGCGCCAGATCGCGCCGGCCTCGACCAGGCGCCTGGCGGTGACACGCTGGTCCTCCCCGCTGACGGCGGCGAGGGCGATCGCGTCGGCGAGTCCCGCGCGGTCGTGACGGGACCGTGCAGCCGCCTCGGCCTCGGCCGCCACCTTTCGGGCGCGGACCATGTCGCCGCCTGCCGCTGCGACCCACCCGGCGGCGAGCAGAGCGACGACATACGCCATCCCGGTGCCGTATGCCACCGCTCGATCGGCAAGCGCCCGGGCTCGCTCGGGATCCTCGCCGGCGACCACGGCGGCGAGGCACGCGAGGGTCGGAACCACCCCCTGGACATCGCCCGCCACCTCAGCCACCTCGAGCGCTTCCTCGAGCATGACCCGCGCCTGGGTGAGATTGCCGCGCTCACTGTAGATCTCGCCGATCAGCTGGAGGGGATACGACACCATGTCCGAGTCGATCTGCCGGTAGCGGAGCCGCGACGCCTCGAGGTCGGCGAGCGCCTCCTCGATGCGCCCCATGCGCAGCTTGGTTTCCCCACGGTTGCTGAGGCTGAGGGCGAGGAAGCTGGCGAACGAGGTCAGCTCAGCAAGGCGTACCGCCACGTCCAGCTCCTGGAGCGCCTCGGCGTACGAGCCCTCCTCCATGAAGTGGGATCCACGATTGGTCCGGATGCGCACCACCTGCAGCACGTCCGACGCCTCTTCGGCCGCACGCAGCGCGAGGAGATAGTGCGCGTCGTTGGCACGCCGGTCTCCATCGAGCGCCGCCAGCATGGCCATGACCGTGTGCGCCGCGGCAAGCGCTCGGTGGTCGCCGCACGCGTTCGCCGCGGTCAGCGCCCGGGTGGCGAGCTCCCGGCATGGCTCGACGTCTCCGCGAATCCAGTGCGCGGTTGACATCCACGCAAGGAGCAGCGCCATCTCCACCGGATCCGCCTCGGCATCGCTGACCCCGCGCTGATAGACCGCGAGCGCCGCGTCGGGCTCGCCGCGCAGATAGTGAATCAGGCCGATCCGCCAGGCGAGCTCCGCCGGCAGCTCCTCGCGTCCGGCCGCCGCCCGCTGAAAGCAGGTCATCGCCTCGCTCCAGTCACCCTGGATCTGCTGCGCTTCGCCTTCCAGCTGCTCGACGCCGGCGGTTCGAAGCGGAGGCGGGATTGCCCGGCACGCCCCGAGGACGGTTGCGATCTGCCCTGCGGCGAGCAGCCGCGAACCCTCCTTCTCGACAATCGCGGCAAGCTCCTCCACAGCACCGGCCGCCAGCAGGACCTCCATCGCCTCGGCTCCAGCGCCGGCATCTGCGAGCAGCGCTGCGGCTGCCACGCGGAGACCCTTCGCCTCGACCTCGGGCACCGGAAGTGACTCGATCGCGAAATCCCGGATCAACGTTCGCAGCGCGAGCGATCCATCGGGTCCACGCTCGACGAAGAGACCCTGGCGGAGCAGGTCCGCGAGGATCGATCGCGAGCCGGTGAGCCCGATCGCCTCGCAGAGGTCAGGCGTGAACCGCTCGAAGAGCGCGAGCCTGCCCACCAGGTCGCGGACGGCGTCGGGATGCTGGGCGAATACCTCCTCGGCCAGGTACGAGAAGAGCGGGGCGTCCGGCTTGTCGATGCCGGCGAACACGTTGCTCCATGTATCGGGAGGAGAGGACTTCAGCGCCTCGATCGCGAGGCTGACCGCGGCCGGCCACCCACCGGCAAGGCGGTGAATCTCCGGGGCGAGGTTGTCGGGATCGATGCCAAGCCGCTCGACGACCAGCTCCGCCACCTCCCCCACCGTGAATGCGAGCTTGCTGCCGTCGATCTCGAGGAGCTGACCCTGTCCCCGAAGACGCTCGATTTGGAATGGCGGTTGCCGTCTCCCGGAGATGACCAGGTGGAGACGGGGTGGCGCGTGCCGGCACAGGGCTTCGATAAGCCGGGCCGAGGGGCTCGATGGCTGCAGCTCGTGAGCGTCATCGATGACCAGGAGGAGATCGGTGGTGAGCTGCGCGTGCAGGATCTCCGCCAGCTGGGCGGCGAGCGCGTCGGCGCGTAGGAACTGCTCCAGCTCGGGCCCCCCGGTGCCCTCGGCGAGCCAGCTCACGTCGCTGGGAATGTCGGGGACGCGCAGGCGGAGCGCGTCGCTCAGCTGCCGCCCGAGGGTGGGAAGGTCCACGTCGCGGTGATCGACCGTGTACCAGGCACATGGCACCGCTTCCCACCACGACGCGAGCAGCGTCGACTTGCCGAATCCCGCCTCCGCGACCACCACCGTGAGACGGCGGTTTCGTGCCGTGGTGACCAGCTGCTCCAGCGCTGGGCGCGCGATGACCGCATCGGTGGGACTCCGCGGCAGGATCTTTGCAATCGGAGTCGCGTCCACGATGGACAAAGTGTGGCGCGGGGCGGTGGCTTACGCCTGAGCGGGGACGGGCCGGTGCGAGAACAGCTGGAAGATGCCGCCCAGGTGGAGTCGCTTGTTGATCGCCAGGTATGCGGTGAACCCGAGGATCAGCGACAGCCCCGTCATGAGCCCGCGCTGGATGATCGCCGCGCCGCCGGCGGCGCCGGAATTGAAGCCCAGAAAGATGAGCAGGGCGGCCACGCTGGCCTCATTGGCGCCGACACCCCCCGGTATCAAGCTCACCGCACCGCCGATGGTCGACAGCGCAAGCACAAATGCCGCCTGCCACCAACCGACCCTGCCCGGCTCGAGGCCCTGCAGCACGAGCCAGAAGGCGGTCACCGCGACGACGACCCGAGCGGCATCGAGCACCGACAGCGCGAGCGCGTCGGTGCGGTGCAGCAACGTGGAAGTCTCCTGCTGCAGCTCGTCGATCGCCGGGAGCAGCCGGTTGAGAAAGGGAATGTGCGCAACCAGGTCGTGGAACCGGCAGAACACGGGCGACACCGTCAGCACGACGATGATCAGCGCGATACCGAGCGCCACGGGGATCACTGCGGCGAGCCCATAGCCGAGCGCGAGGATCGCGGGCAGCGCCGAGAGAATGAGCAAGAGCATGTAGGAGAGTTCCTGCACGGTCACGGTGGCCGCGACGGTGCCGAAATCGGTGCCGTCAGCCGTGCTGGCGAACGCCGCGCGGGTGAGGTCGCCGAGCGGCACGATAGCGGTGATCGTCTGCCCCGCGAGATTGATCAGGATCGTGTCCCGCAAGCGGAGCTTGGTGCCCACGTCGGCGAGCAGGTAGTGCCAGCGAATCCCCTGCAGGATGTAGACGAGCACGGAGAGCGCGATGATCGGCGCAATCAGCGCGAGCTGGAAATGCTCGAGCGCGCTGCCAACCTTTGCCGGGTTGAGAAAGAGGATGACCGCGGCGATGCCGCCAAGACCGACCACGGCCGTGAGCGCTCGCTGCACCGGGACCGGCAGTCGCCGGCGCGCGCGTTTCGGCACCTGGTCCTTCGGCCTAGACAGCGTTAGACAACAGCGCCGTCGCCCTCGTCATCACGTTCGTCGGGGTCATTGAGCGCCGCTTCGGCGCGGGCCAGCTCAGCAAGCACTTGCTCTTCCACGCCGTCGGCACCTAGCAGGTAGCTGTCGTCCGAGGGTGGCGACGCCTCGTCCTCCGCGTCCGGCGCGTCTGCCGGTGGGTTTTCGTCCGCCATACGAGTCCACTCTATACGGCGAATCGAGGTTCCGGTCATCGCCGACGGATCGGCGATGACCGGATGCCTCACGCAGCGATGATCAGGCCGCCCGGACCTGGCGGGCGCGCGGGCCCTTGTCGCTACGCTCGATCTCGAAGCTCACGCGCTCATCGCCCGTGAGATTTTCGAAGGTCAGCGAACTATCGAGTCCGCTGCGATGGAAGAAATACTCCTGTCCATCCTCTGCGGTGATGAAGCCGAAGCCGCGTTCGGCGACGATCTTCTTGACGGTACCAGTCACTCTGGTCTCTCCAATTCCTTCTCGTTACGAAAAACAGACGCAGCGCGTCCGTTCGAGAAGGAATGACGACCACGAGCGATACCCTCGAGATTCGAGGTGATGTGGTCACCATACCCTATCGGGACGTTCCCAAACCTGCGTTGCCGTGGTGGGCAGCCATGAGCCGCTGCCTTGCGGCTCGATCGAGCGCCCCTCACAATGCCGGTGTGGAGGTCGCTGCGTGAGCTTTGTGAGCAGAGGGTTCAAGGGCCGCTCCCGGGATAAACCGCGAGATGCGCGCGTGCCGCCCGGTCAGTACGTGGTGCATGACTTCCCCGTGCTCTCGGCCGGCCCGACACCCCAACCGTCGCTTGACACATGGACGTTTTCCATCGAAGGCGAGGTTGACGAGACGAAGCGCTGGACCTGGGCGGAAATGCGCGCGCTGCCAAGCGAGACGGTGACGCGTGACATCCACTGCGTCACGAAGTGGTCCAAGCTCGACACCACGTGGGAGGGGGTCTCGGTCGACACGCTGCTTGCCGGCGTCGAGACGGCGGCGGACTACGTGATGGCGTTTTGCGACGGTGGCTACACGACCAACCTGCCGCTCGAGGACCTCACCGGTGGCAAAGCGTGGATCGCATTCGCATTCGACGGCGAACCACTCGAGAGCCAGCACGGCGGCCCGGCGCGACTGCTGGTGCCCCATCTGTACTTCTGGAAGAGCGCAAAGTGGGTCCGTGGTCTTCGGCTGATGAACGAGGACTCGCCCGGTTTCTGGGAGACGTACGGCTACCACATGTATGGCGACCCGTGGTTGGAACAGCGCTACAGCGGCGACTGATCTGGCGCACCGCCGAGGTGGTCGACCTCGTCGACGAGACTCCACGGGTCCGAAGCCTTGTGCTCGCGGTTCCAGGGTGGCCGGGACATCAAGCCGGGCAGCATGTGGACGTGCGCCTGACCGCAGACGACGGGTATCAGACGCAGCGCAGCTACTCCATCGCGTCGCCCCAATCCACAGATGAGCGACTCACCCTCACCATCGAGCGTCTTGATGACGGCGAGGTCTCGCCATACCTCGCCCGCGAGCTGCATGCCGGTGACCAGTTGGAGCTTCGTGGTCCGATCGGTGGGTATTTCGTGTGGGCGCCCGCACTTGGCGGTCCATTGCTCCTCATCGCAGGGGGGTCGGGCAGTTGTCCGCTCATGGCGATGCTCCGCCTTCGGCAGGCTGCCGGCAGCACGGTGCCCGCGCGCCTGCTCTATTCGTCGCGCTCGCTCGATGAGGTCATCTATCGCAGCGAGCTGGCCAGGCTGGTCGCGGCGGGCAGCGGGCTCGAGGTGATGCTCACGCTCACGCGCGCGCAGCCTCCGGGGTGGACGGGCCTGCACCGGCGCATCGACACCGAGATGCTGCAATCGGTCGCGTGGTCACCGGCTGAGCGGCCGTGGATCTTCATCTGCGGGCCGACACCGCTCGTCGAGACCGCCGCGAGCGCGCTCGTCGACCTCGGACACGAACCGGCGCGCATCAAAACCGAACGATTTGGTCCAACTGGAGGGTGATATGACCATGTCCGAACAAGAGCTGAGACTGGACGGCAACGCGGCTGCGGGGCTGCTCCAGGAGGTCTTTGTGCACGAAGTCACCAGCGTGCGTGGTGCGTGCGCGCGATGTGGCGCTGTCGGCGAGATGGGCGCGCAGCATCTCTACATGACACCACTCTCGCCGGGTGCAGTGCTCCGCTGCACGTCATGCGATAGCCTGTTGATAGTGGCCGTACGCACGGGCGGACGGCTCCGTGTTGGATTGCAGGGTCTGGTGTGGATCGAGTTGCCGGACGAGGGTGCCGCGAGCTGACGTCAATCCGGCAGTTCCGTCGCGAGCAGGTGCGACGTGCGCGGTTCGGGATCTGACATCGAACGCGCGTAATCAAGGTACTGCGCATCGGTGCCGGTCATTCGATCCGAGTGCTGGCGCAGGTGTTCCTCCCACGATGCGACCACGAAGAGCTCGACGAACTCATGGGGCGTCTCGCCGACACGGAACAGACCCCACTGCGTCGCGCCGGTACGAAGTCTGGACAGTCGGACGCGGACCATCGCCTCCAGGAACGGAGCGACGCGATCCGTTGCGATCGTATAGATGGATCTGACCACGACTGGCCCATCGTCGGGGTCGGCAGTGAACGCGAGCTGCGGTTCCGCTCCTGCGACCGTGCGCCGGTCCATGCCCGTGGTGTCGATGAGCGGCCAGATCCTCGTGGTCGCCGCTCCAACGACCATCAGCCCCGCAGCAATCAAGAATGCGGGCACCACGCCTTTCGGCGCGGCGACGGCACCCCAGACCACCGCTCCGACAGCCTGACTGCCGAACAGCACGGTGAGGTACACGGAGAGGCCGCGAGCGCGCACCCATTGCGGAAGGAAGAGTTGCAACGACGCGTTCATCGTCGAGAGCACGGCCATCCACGCAAGTCCGGCCGGCAGCAACGCGATCACCACCACGAAGATGTCGGGAACGAGCACGACCACCACCATCGCCGCCGCGTAGACAAGGCTGCATGCAACCATCAGAAGGTTCGGCGAGAGCCGCGTTCTCAATTGCTGTATGGCAAACGAACCGGCGACAGCGCCGACCCCGAGCGCGGCGAGGAGCAGGCCGTATCCGCTCGCGCTCATGTGCAGCCGCTGCGTCGCCACCAGCGGCAGGAGTGCCCAGACCGCGCTGCCGGGCACCAGGAAGAGCGCGCTGCGCAGGAGCATACGCCGCACCACCGGCGAATAGCGCACGTACCGGCCACCGGCGCGAAGGGCCGAGACGAAGTGTTCTGGCAGCTGGCTCGATGTCGTGGTCTTGGGATGCCACGCGACCACCACGATGCCGTATGCGAGAAATGCCCCCGCGTTGATGGCAAAGACCGCGCCGACGCCGACTCGGGCGATCAGCAAGCCGGCGATCGCGGGTCCGATGGCGCGGGCAAGGTTGACGCTGATCGACCCAAGCGTCGAGGCGGCGGCAATCTGATCGCGAGGAACCAGCTCGGGAATGAGCGATTGGTAGGCAGGCAGGGAGATGACCGAGCCCGACCCGAGCACGAAGGTGAAGATCAGCAGCAGCGCAGGGGGCATCTGGCCAGCGAACGTCAGCAGGGTGAGCGCGAGACCGGTCACGGCCATGAAGGCCTGGACAGCGATGAGCAGGCGGCGCCGGTCGAACA
Organism: Candidatus Dormiibacterota bacterium; assembly: GCA_003132525.1. Taxonomy (GTDB): domain Bacteria; phylum Chloroflexota; class Dormibacteria; order Aeolococcales; family Aeolococcaceae; genus Palsa-851. Next base: position 94,217 of record PKXZ01000098.1, read on the forward strand.
TGTCGGCGAGGACGCCACCGACCACGCCGAAGATCACGTCGGGGAGCATGTCGGCGGTCTGGACCAGGGCCACCAGGATCGACGCGTGCGGTTGGTCGACGAGGAGCCACTGCGCCCCGACGGTCTGCATCCACAGACCGATGTTGCTGACCAGGACCGCGAGCCAGATGGCGCGAAACACGCCGAAGCGCAGCGGCGACCAGGTGGACGCGCGCACCGCGGGGTCGGACGTCGGAACGTCGCTCACGGAGCCGACAGACTAGCTTTCCGCGCGGAGCGCCACAAGCGGAGGCGCGACCGAACCCAGGTGCAACAGCCTCATGATTGACGGATGGGCGATGCTGCCAGGGAGTGGCTGGCTCTGCCGTACGAGGAGTGGCGCGACACTCGGGACACCCTGCACATGTATGCGCAGGTGATCGGCAAGCTCCGGCTCGCGCTCAGCCCCTTCGAGCCGGGCTGGGCGAACGTGGCGCTCTACGTCACCGCACGGGGATTGACCACCTCCCCGGTGCCGTTCGGCGTGCGCACGTTCGACGCGGAGCTCGACCTGCACGACCACGTGCTCGTGCTCCGCGGCAGTGATGGAACCACCGAACGGCGCCCGCTCGGCGGCGCGGTGGCCGACTTCTACACCGATGTCATGGCAGCGCTGCGGCGCATGGGGATCGACGTCGCCATCTCCGAGACCCCGTCCGAGGTGCCGGATCCCATTCCCTTCCCAGAGGATCGCGTGCACGCCACGTATGACGCGTCCCAGGCGGAGCGCTTTCACCACGTGCTGTCCATGGTCGACGTGGTGATGAAAGCGCACCGCGCCCGGTTTCGCGGCCGGACGACACCGGTGCACTTCTTCTGGGGCAGCTTTGACCTCGCGCTCACTCGATACTCGGGCCGGATCGTCCAGCCGCGGCCTGGCGGCGGCGTCATCAGGCACTTCAGCTCCGACGCGGAGGAGATCTGTGCCGGATGGTGGCCGGGCGACCACCGCCTCGCGTCACCCGCGTTCTTCGCGTATGCGTTTCCGTCGCCTGAAGGCATCGAGGATGTCGCGGTGCAGCCCTCGGGGGCTGGCTGGAACCGGAACGCGGGAGAGTTTCTGTTCCAATACGACGATGCGCTCTCGAGCGCCGATCCACGACGCGCGCTCCAGGACTTCCTCACGTCGTCATATGAGGCCGCGGCGCAACGCATGGGGTGGAGCAGCGAATTGACAGAATTCGCCGAGCCCACATCGTCTTCCACCGACCACGGTTCCAGGAGTGCGACATGAGCAAAGTCTGCGGGCATCTTGACCAGATCCAGGACCTGACCCCGTCGGGGACGGGTTGTGTCGACTGCCTCGCGCTCGGGCGGCACGATTGGGTGCATCTCCGCGTCTGTCAGGAGTGCGGTCATGTCGGGTGCTGCGATAACTCGCCCCTCAAACACGCCACCGCCCACTTCAAGACGGCCGGACATCCGATCATCCGCTCGTACGAGCCCGGCGAGGACTGGTACTACTGCTACATCGACGACCTCATGTTCGAGCTCGCGGGTGCGCCGCCGGCGCCCTCGCATCCGTAGGGACCGCGGCCTCAGGTCTTTTCGTAGATCGACACGTGCGAACGGCTGAGGCTGGTGAACGGTTCTCGCTTCCATCCGCCCCAACGTTCGTGAAGCCGCATGCCCGCGAGGCGCGCCATGAGGTCAAGCTCTGTTGGCCACGCGTAGCGCCCTTCAACGGGATACGAGCTGAAGGTACCGTCCTCCAAAACGAAGTGATTCGAGGTCAGGCCCTGGTTGACGACGTCGTACGTGTCGAACGACATGGTGTGTGAGTCAACGTGGAAGACGAGGACTTCCTGACCTGGTGGCAGTCGCTGCAGGTTGGGAACCTCGAGCTCGATGACGAAGTGGCCACCGTGCACGAGATGTGTCGCGGCATTCGCGAAGCATGCGACCTGTTCGTCCTGGGTCTGGAGATTGAAGATCGTGTTGAACACCAGATACACCAGGCTGAACTGCCCGTCCACGCGGGTGGTCGAGAAGTCGCCGATGGCGACATCGATTGCGTCGTTACCCGGCTTGGCGCGCAGTCTCGCCACCATCGCTGACGACGCATCGATGCCGTGCACGCGAACACCGCGCGCCGCGAGTGGCAGCGCAATGCGGCCCGTCCCGATGCCCATCTCCAGCACATCACCGTCACCGGCAAGATCCGCCAGCATGTCCACCGCGGGGGTCACGACCCCCGGGTCGAACATGCCGGCCTCTTGCGAGTCATAGACGGCAGCCTCTCGCTCTCCGAAGAAGCGCGCGCCGTAGTGTTCCGCCATGCGCGTACTTTCTCAGTTCAGCGCTGTTCGCTGCCGTCCAGGGCGCGGTACTGCGCCCCAATGGTTGTGGCGAGCGTGCGGTGCGCGGGACCAGCGCCGATAAGCAACGAGTTCGACGGGTCGAGGTGGTGCATCCGCGCGAAGGCGAGGATGAGGCCGGGCAGCGGTGGCCGGCACCAGCACACGGGTGCGCCACCCGGATGCGGGCAGAGGGCACTCGTCACGGCGCCGCTCACGACCGATGCGAGCCCGGTTACCTCGTTGTCCAGGTCGGCCGCGCCCGCGTCTGGTCTCCAGTCGAAGATCAGGTGAGGAGTGCCAGGCGCTCCCGACAAGACCGCGTCCTCCCAACCGCGACGGGAGAGTACCGAAGACGCGACGAACACGGCGGCCGCCTTGTCCGTGTTCGATTGCAATCGAGCGGAGCGTTCGAACCCTATCCGTCGCACGGACACGAAGCCCTCGTCGGTCGAGGGCGGTTCGAGCTCGCGGAAGGCGCGCATCTGCCTGGTGGGGCTGAGCATCCCAGGCTCACGTCGCGCGAGTTGAGCGATCTGATCGGGACCGGGTAAGACGCCCAAGCGATCGAGGAGACGCTCGACGAGATTCACCTGTGCCTGGGCGAGTGGCGTGTCGACCAAGGTGCAGCGAACGACGGCTCCATGCAGGGCAGCTTTCTCGATGACGTGACTGCGCACCGCGCGAGTCAGGTATGTGTTGTCGAGGACGATGCGACGTTCACCCGAGGCCAGGGCCGCGTCGAGCGCGTCGCTGAGCTGACGGAGCGTACCTCCGCGCTCGTCGCGGTTCAGACGCACGTACCCTCGAGTGACGTACTCCTCCGCATGGCGAGTCTTGCCCGCGCCGGGGACGCCCATGACGACAACGACCTCCGCGGTGCCGTGGGCGGGTGCTGGTTTCGCGGCTGGTCCCGCCTGCGGCCATCCGAAGGCGGCTGCGAGGGCGGATCGGTCGCGATGCGTCAACTCGATTCCTGCCGCACGGGCCGCCGAGCGAGCGGTCTCCGGACGTCGTGCTCCCGGGATGGCGACGAGCAGCGGCGACAGATCGAGCACCCACGCGAGCGCCACCTCCTCTGAAGTTGCATCACGATCCCTTGCGATCTCGACCAGTTCCGGGCGGCGCGCGAGCGCAGGCGCCCGTCGCGGCCCTCCGAGTGGTGAATGGGCGATCACCACGATGCCGCGCTCGTTGCAGAAGTCGAGCAGTCCTCCTCGGACAGCGGTGTCGTCGAGTGCGCTGAGTGCGACCTCGATCGCCGTGATGTCGACGATTTCCGCAGCCTCTTGCAGTTGACGGCGTGTGACATTCGACAGTCCCACGTGGCGGACCATGCCCTCGTCGAGCAGTCGCGTCAGCGCACGCACCGACGTGGCCCACGGTGTTCGCGGGTCCGGCGCGTGGATCAGGTAAAGATCGATCGCCACGCCGCCGAGCGCTTCGAGGCTTGCCTCGCAATCCGCGCGGATGGATTTGCCGCGACCGTCGGGCAGCCATGCCGTCGCAGCCCGGGTCATGCCACCTTTGGTGACGATCCTCGCGTGGCGCTCGGCAGCGCAGTCGCGCAGCGCACGGGCAACGAGTCGCTCGTTCTGTCCCCGCGACGCATCGTCGACGCCATACGCGTGCGCCGTATCGAAGATCGTGATGCCGGCCTCCGCGGCTGCCGCGATCGTCTCGCCGGCCACGTCACCATCCGCGGGCAGGCGCATGCAGCCCAAGCCGATACGGAGCTCCGGGGTCTCGAGCCAGCGCCCGCTGTTCAAGACCGATCCCGCCCTAACCGACCCGCCGGTAGCTCCACACTGCCAGCGGGACGAAGACGATGAGAATGCCGGCGAGCCACAGGAGGCTTTCCCANNCCGGGCATCGTCGCGATCGGTACGAACGCGGAACTGACGAATGTCAGCGGGAAGATCCAGATGAGACCGAAGGCCTGCACCGATTCCTCGTCCTTGATCACAAGTCCGACGAACGCTGACACGGAGCAGATCGTGATGCCGAAAATCTCGGCGAGCAGGACCATCCCGACGGCGCCGGCGACTCCGTTCTGGAAGCGGAACCCGACCGCGTAGCCGACACCGATGATCACGAGGATCACGATCAGCATGCGAATCGAGTCGGCGATCAGCCGGCCGGCCAGCACTGCCGAGCGCGCCATGGGCATCGCGCGGAAACGGTCGATGACGCCCTTCGTCGCCTCCTGCGCCAGCGCGATGGCGGTGGCAAAGGTTGCGAAAGCTGCCGTCTGCCCGATGATGCCGGGCATCAGGTAGCTGACGTACCCGCCCGTGCCGGGCGCGTGGATTGCCCCGCCGAACACATAGCGGAACAGCAGCACGAAGATCACCGGCTGCACCACCGTGAAGACGATGTAGGCCGGGACTCGCAGCCACACCAGAAGATTGCGCCGGGTCATGACGAGCGAATCACTGATCGCCCAGCGGGCCATCTGCGCGGCGCTGGGCCGAGCCCTCGTGTTCAGGGGTCCTGCGATCGCGGTCACGATGCCACCCCGGCGGCCGGGCTCTTCTGGCCCTTGGCGGCACCGTCCGGTGCAGCCTCGGCTGCATGGCCGGTGACCGCCAGGAACACGTCGTCGAGCGACGGCCGGTGCAACGCCAGGTCCTCGGTCACGACGCCGGCGGCGTCCAGGCGCCGCACCGCTTCCACGAGCGCGGTCGATCCGCCACTCCCGACGGGCACCTTGATGCGCTTCGCGTCGGTCTCCCCGGTCGGAGCGGCGTCGGACAGCCCGGCAACGGCGCGCACCGCGTCATCGAGTTGCGCGCGGTCGGGCACGGTGAATTCGAGGAGATCGCCGCCCACCTGGTCCTTGAGCCGATCCGGCGTTCCCGAGGCGATGACCTCGCCATGATCGACCACGACGATGGTGTTCGCGAGCTCATCTGCTTCCTCGAGGTACTGCGTGGTCAACAGCAGCGTGGTGCCCCGGCCGACGAGCTCGCGGATGATGTCCCACATGCCGAGGCGGCCGTAGGGGTCGAGACCGGTGGTCGGCTCGTCGAGGAAGAGCACGGAGGGCTCGGCGATCAGGCTCGCCGCGAGGTCGAGGCGTCGCTGCATGCCGCCCGAGTACGTCTTTGCCGGTCGATCAGCCGCATCTGCGATCTCGAAGCGCTCGAGCAACTCGGCGGCGCGGCCCTTGACGCTCGACCGCGGCATGTGGTTCAGGCGCCCCATGATCTCGAGGTTCTCGCGTCCGGTCAGCTCGAGCTGGATCGCTGTCGCCTGACCCGCGAGCCCGATCCGCCGGCGTACCGCAGCCGCGTCACGAACCACGTCGTATCCCTCGATGATGATCCGCCCCGAATCCGGCCGCAGCAGCGTGGTCAGGACGCGCACCGCAGTGGTCTTGCCCGCGCCGTTGGGTCCCAGCATGCCGAGGACTGTGCCGCGGGGCACCGCGAAGTCGATCCCGCGCAGCGCATGCACCTTGCCGAAGGACTTGTGGAGTGCCGAGACCTCGATGGCGAAATCGGAGTTGGTGAGGGCCATGGCCGCACGAGGATAGGGCAAGAGGACCGAAGGACCACCTGATGGCCCTCGCTACCGGGCGTGTGACATTCTCAACGGGTGGCGTATCAGGTCTCCACAGACGAGTTCGAGCGCATCGCCGCTGACGCTCTCGAGAGCATCCCGCCCGCGCTCCGCGCTCGGATGGACGCCGATAACCTCTTGATCACCATTCAGCCCGAGGCCACCGACGATGACCGTGCCCGGGGGATCAACGAGCGTGTGCTGGGGTATTTCCAGGGAGCGAACGACTCGACCTTCAGCCCGAGCGTGTATCCGAAGCGGATCGTGCTCCTCCAGCACAACATCGAACGGTGGTGCTGGACGCGTGAGCAGCTCGTGGACCAGGTGCATGACACGGTGCTCCACGAGGTCGCGCACTACTTCGGCATGAACCATCAGGACATCGAGACGACTCGACTGCACCATTGAGCCCACCTGGAGGAGCGGCGATTACGGACGAATCAGGCCACAACTCGCAACTCGATCAANNTCAATCGCAACTTGATCAATCGATTGTCATCACGAAGGTGAGTCCACGGCCCGTGGCGGACACCGTCGATCGTCTGCTTGCAGTCGTGGCATCGAAAGGGATGACGGTCTTCGCCGTCATCGATCACAGCGGTGCTGCGGCAGGGGCGGGCCTCACGCTCCGCGATACCAAGGTGGTGATCTTCGGATCCCCACAGGCGGGAACGCCGGTGATGCAAGCGGCCCCGCTCGCCGCCCTCGATCTTCCCCTCAAGGTGCTCGTCTGGGCGGACGGGATCCAGACCAAAGTCAGCTATACGGCCCCGAGGGTTCTCGCTGCACGCTATGACCTGAGTCCTGAGCTGTCCACACGACTCGCCGGAATCGACCCGCTGACTGACGCCGTTGTGGCGGAGAACGCCTGACTGGAGTTCCGCCGCCGTTCCGGGATTGCGCGAAGGCATCGACTCTTCGGAGGCAGGTCTCTCGCGCGCGTAGCGTGAGGGTTGTCGACGGCAGCGAATGCTCGTTCCGCGACCGTCATGAGGCAGCCAGTGACTCCAGGAAGTGATCGAGAGCGTGCCTCGTCACGTGAGGCCCACTTTTGGGTGAGCAGCGCTGCGGCCGCTCTCCTGACGTTCGTTGTCGTTGCTGCCCTGGTTGGGCTGCATGCATGGTCGAATCAGCGTCAGCTGGCGGCGCAATCGATCGGCGCGCTTCGCACCGCTGTCGCTATTGAGCAGGAGGGCGTTCTCGACTCAGCCGGCGCCACAGCGACTCTGCAGGCCGCGGCGAATCAGGACCTCTCGCTCGTCAAGGCGAACGAAACATCCAGTTCCGACCTCAGCGTGATCGTCCAAATGGCGGGCGCCTACCAGACCGCCGTCACGGACGAGATATCCGCAATGGTACGAGGCAACACCCTGGCGGCGGCCGCGATCAATACCACGCTCGGCGACCCGGCCTTCACCATCCTCGACCCAGAGCTCGCACGGGTCAGTGAGAAGGACGCATCGAGCGCCTCGAGTGGAGTGACCGCCGCCTTCCTCGCCTCGATCGGCATCGTCGTGGGCTCCGGCATGGTCGTCCTCCTCTTTGCGGTGTACGCGCGCCGGAGACGAGCCGCTATCGCTGCCGAAGAGGCTGCTTCGTCCTCACTCGCCTCGGAGGCTCGCGTCACAGCGACACGCGAGGAAACATTTCGCCTGCTCTTCGACGAGAACCCTCAGGCAATGCTCGTCACCAGGCTGCCCGCTGTGACCACCGAGGACGGCAACCTGCAATTCCTTGCGGTCAACAGCGCCGCGATCGCGATGTATGGATACAGTCGTGCCGAGTTCCTCACGCTCACGCTTGCGGAGATACGTCCTCCTGAGGATCGTGAACAGTTGCGCAACAACCTGCATGCGATGCGGGGAGGACGCACGCACTTTGAAGGCATCCGTCACGCAACCAAGAATGGCGGCGTGATTGACGTGGAGATCGACACTCGCGAGACGATCTTCGACGGCGAGGCCGCAATGATCGTCTGCTCGAGCGATGTCACCGACCGCGCCCGTCTGCAGCGTGAGCTCGAGCACCAGGCCTTTCACGATGCACTCACCGGCCTCGCGAATCGATCGCTCTTCGAAGATCGTCTCGAACATGCACACCAGCGCCTCGAGCGTGGAGGCGGCTTCTATGCCGTCTTGATGCTGGATCTCGATAACTTCAAGACGGTGAATGACGGCCTCGGTCATGCTGCGGGCGATGCGCTTCTGCTCGAGGTATCGCGGCGGCTGTCGACGGGAATCCGCGCCGGAGACACGGCCGCCCGTCTTGGCGGTGACGAGTTCGCGATCCTGCTGGAGGACCTCGCGGAACCTGCCGCCGCAGCGCGAGCCGCCGNNGCCGCCGAGGGGATTCGCGAGACGTTACGGGCACCATTCGCAGTCGCCGAGCGCTTCCTGACCGTCACCGCGACGATCGGTGTGGCGACGTCATCTGGCGGAGGTGCAGCCACCGACGTCGTGCGCAACGCCGATGCCGCGATGTACGTCGGCAAAGCTCACGGCAAGGATCGTCACGAG
>PKXZ01000093.1:0-950 GCA_003132525.1 Candidatus Dormiibacterota bacterium
CCAGCGCGCCGCCGGAGTTGCCCGGGTTGAGCGCGGCGTCGGTCTGGATGACATCGTCGATCACCCGCACCTGAGCGCCGGCACGCGTGGGCAACGAGCGCCCCAGCGCACTCACCACACCCGCGGTGACGCTGCCCGCGAGGCCGAGCGGATTGCCGATCGCCACCACCAGCTGGCCGACGCGAAGCGCCGATGCATCGCCGAGCCGCGCCGGCTGGAGGTCGCCGTGCTCGGCGACGAGCACCGCCAGGTCGGAGAGTGGATCCCGCCCCCGGACGCGGAAGCGGAGCTGACGGCCGTCGGCGAGGTCGAGCCGGCCGCCATCACCACCGGCAACGACGTGCGCCGAGGTGATCAGGTAGCCATCGGAGCTGAACGCGACCGCCGAGCCACTTCCGAGCGGGGAGCGCCCCCCGCTCGAAGTGACCTGCACCGCCGCAACCGACGGCGCCAGTGCCGCGGCTACCTGGGTGAGCGTGCGCGAGTATGCGTCGAGCAGCTCGCCGTCATCGCTCGGGTCAGCCGACATCGGGACCTTCGGCCCGCGCCTTTTGCACTGCGGTGAGCGCACCGCGCAGGCTCTCGATCCANNACGCCCGCCTCGATCAGCGTGTCGAGCACGCGGCGGTCCTGGAGCCGGAGCCGGGTCATGACCGGGACTCCGAGGGTCGTGAAGAGCTCCTCGACGCCACCGCAGCGGGCTCCCCAGGAGACCTTGCGGCCGAAGAGGCGCTCGGCGTCGCGAGCGACCTTGACCCGTGCGTCTCGGGTGTCGCTCCGGAATCGCGAGATCCGCGCGCTGCGAGCTGCGGCGCGGGCGCCTTCGGCAGCGTCAGCCGGAAGCTCGGGCTCGTCGATCTCGCCGACGATCAGGATCTCGTCGGGATCGGAGGTGATGGTGGGGGCAGACTTGTAGAGCCCCTCGGGCAGGCGGCCGGCGAACCAGCCGG
>PKXZ01000093.1:1034-3722 GCA_003132525.1 Candidatus Dormiibacterota bacterium
CCGCCTCCGCCGCCGCCACCACCGCCTGCATCGCCGCAGCAGCCGCCGGCGCATCGCTCACCCGCGTTCTGGCTGATGGTCACCGGTGCCGTGGTCGTCCTGCTCAGCGCCAGTGGGGTCGGGATCGCCGCGCTCGTCCAGCACACCGGGACACCCGCGAGCGACATCGGCACCGCCCGGGCGACCTCCCCAGCGTCCTCGAGCGCGAACGACGCGGCCTGGGCGAGCACCGTCTCCACCGACGCGACTGGACTCGGGACTGACTTCACCGCAGTGGCCGACGATGCCTCAGCCGAGAACGAGGCGGCGGCGAGCGCCGACTGCCAGACCGTCCTCAACGACATCGCCTCGTTCCAGACCGACATCACGCCCATCCCGCCCGATTACGCCACTGCGGGTGCCACCCTGGTGCGGGCACTGCAGACCTACACCGAGGGCTGCACCAACTTCATGAGTGGGATCGCCGATCAGAACGTGTCGGAGATCGACACGGCGGGCGCCGAGATCGTCACCGGGACCGGCCTTCTCGAACAGGTCCAAGCCGAAATTGCGGCTGAGGGCTGACCGCCTCAGCGTCAGCGATTCCTCAGGTGCAGGACTGGATCACGGTGTTGATCACGGTCCCGGGAGTTCCGGTCGTGTTCATCCGCGCCCAGAAGCGCTCCTGGTCGTTGGCCATGCCGATGCGTTGAAAGCCGACATGAGGCCGCGAGCCATTGCGGGTCACCACATTGACCTTCCATCCGGTCGTGGCATCGGCGCTTGCGACTCTGAGCGCCGTGTTGCTGCGCTGGAGCAGGGTGACCGTCCCGCCGTCGCCGACGGTGAAGCTCTCCTCCTTACCGATGCCCGGCGCCGGATGCGGGGTCACGGTCTTCGGACCGCACTTGATGCCGCTCGCCGGGGCGGTGCTTGATGCGCCGACCGGTGTGGCAGCCAGCGCCATGCTGCCCACAACCAGCGCGGTGGTGAGCACCGCACGCAAAGGCCGATGTGCAGTCCAGATGGTCATATCTCTTCCTCCTCTGCGATATCCCTCGCTCGGGATGTCTGATACCTGAGAGGCTACAACTGCTGTACCGGGTTCTGCCCGCAAAGCCCCAGGGGATTTCCCGACGGCGGTTTACGGCCGCCGCCGGGGCTGTCCCTTCCTGAAAGCGACGTCGGGAAATTACGACGTGGTGACCTCTACCGCCGGCTGGTACCAGGGTGCGTCCGGCTCGTTGTAGACGCCCCAGCAAGCGGGGGTGCTCGGCGAATCGATACGGAAGGTGCCGCTGCCTGCCGCGCCGCTATCGCAGTAGTCGCTGGCGGTACTGGTGTTCCACCACACGTACCCTGGGTACGGATTCGATCCCACGTTGAGGTTGTCAGGATCGTACGAGAGCCCGACATTCAGCGAGTCGTAACCGCAGCCCTCGGTCGTGGAGTGACACGAGGTGGCGTCACCGTACGGGGCCGCACCGTAATCGCTGGTGTTGTATGCGATTCCGTCGACAAAGGTCTTCGGAAGGGTCACGTGCAGCGAGCTGAGGTTGAAGGTGATGTTGGTCGCCAGCCCGGGGAAGCACTCGCCATTCTTGGAGTCGAACCAGTAGCCTGCCTCATCGCCGATGCACTTCGTGTTGTTGGCGGAAGGCCGATACGGGATCGCGAAGGTCTTGGTGACCGACAGAATCACGGTGCCGGGAAGGCCACTTCCCACAGTGTCAGGCTGCGTATTCGGGTTGGCCGGCGCCCGGAAAATGTTGAGGGTGATCGGCTCGCTAAACGTCGACCCTGGGGTAGTTGAGCAGGGAGCCGGAGAATTTGTCCAGGAGCCGGATTGGCATCCCCATGAATCCATGGCCACCACGACCGTGGCAACCTTCGCCGACCGGGTCAGCGTGATCTCGTTGCCGAGCTGAGCGACTGCCGAGGCCTCGAACGACTCGCTGGGCAAGTTACCTGGCGAGGGCACCATGCTGTTGTAGAGCACGTTCGACGTCGTGGCCGAGGCCGCAAACACCGACGTGGCGGGAATGATCGCGGCTGCCAGCCCGATCGGAATCGCAAGCGAACGCCGAAGTCTCCGCACTGTCTTCCTCCTGATTGCCCGTTGCGTACCGCTTAGGCCAAAACCTTGATGCGGTTGTTGATTTCCGTGACGTTGTAGACGCCACTGACGGTTTGCTCAAAGATCGCCTTGTAAGGACCACGAACGCTGCCTGTGTTGGCCTTGATCCGCGCGCTGAGTTCGTTCCAGGCTTCGGCGTCGGGGGAAGTCGCAGCCAAGAAAAGGGATCGACGGCGCACGGTATCCCCTCGATTTGTAAGTAGTCACTTCCTGACACGGGAGAGTCCCTCCCTCCCACTTGTCACGCTCGATCCTAGGCCGTCTGTACTGCTGGCTGCAATCCGCCGCCGCCAGAGTACGTCTGCGCGTCCCGCCCTAACGCAAGCGATCCGTCGTGAGGGCTCAGGTCGAAGTAGGTCCGGCCGTCTCCTCGACCCGAGGCATCTCGAAGCGGAACAGCGAGGCCCCGGTTAGGTTGTACTGCCGCCTGGCGAACAGATAGCAGATCCATCCGATAACCGTGTTCAACCCCTTGTCGGCCAACCGCTGCATCACCGAGATTGCAGTCGCGAGGTCGAAGCTGATTCCGAGCAGCACGAGCAGGCCGGCCGTGCTCGCCTCCACCGCGCCGA
>PKXZ01000104.1 GCA_003132525.1 Candidatus Dormiibacterota bacterium
GGCGGGCTCGAATCAGATCCGCCGGATGAGGTCGCGCTCCACTCGCTCACGCGTCATGGCGACCAGCGGGTGCAGCGCGTGACCGCGCAACGCCTGCTCCATCTGGCGGAGCAGCGAGTACAGGCTCTTCACCGCCTTGACCACGTCCCCGGTATCGGCCCCGGGCGGTGGCTCGATGTCGGCCAGCGGCACGCCCGACGCCCACTCGTACGCAGGCCGGATCTGTTCGAGCGACAGCGGCGGCATGGTCTCGAGGCCGTGCTCGCGTTCGAGCTCGACGAAGCGACGCATCGCCGTCCTGAGGCGCCGGTGCCGTTCCTCGATGCGCGGGGTCGGAAAGTGGCGGCGCGACGGCTGAGGACGCTCCCGACCGCGGTCTTCGGCAACCAGGCTGACGAGTGTCGCCGCGAGCTCCTCCGGCTTCAGACCGTCGAGCAGCCCGGACGCGATCGCGTCGGCAACCAGGAGCGAGCTTTCGCCGTAGAGCGAGCCGGCCAGACGACCCAGGTCGGTTGGCTCGTCGCCGTCCAGGAATCCGGCGGCGCGCAGCACCGCGCGGTGGGCGCGGAACTCGCGACGGAACCGATGCTGGGCGCGCTCGAGCTCCTCCTCCGCACCGGCGAGCGTGGTCTCGATATCGGCGATCCGGTGGTGGTGGGCGCGATGCTCTCCGAAGTACGGGCAGTTGCGGCACGGTGACTCGTTGAGTCGCTCCTGCAGCGACCGCGTCGTGCGTCGCAGGGCCTCATAACGCTGGCCGGGATCCGAACCCGCCTTGCCGTAGCGGCCACGGCGCGCGTCGGTCCAGTGCCCCCGGCGCACCCGCCGCAGCGCGAGCTGGGCCTCGCCGAGCTGGGTTGTGGTGGTGAGGAACGACGTCAGCGTCCGCTCGGTGCAGGGAACGCGCGGATGCTGGAAACGGCGCAGCCGGAGGTCGTTGAGCTCGGCCTCGAGGTTGGTCTTGCGATGCCCCCACCGGGCGGAGCGCTCCAACGCCTGGTACTGCCCGAACGAGCTGTCGAGCAGCAGCTCCGCAGCCTCCGCGGAGCGCGTGCGCAGCAGGTTGAGCACCATCGTGTACGTGGGCGAGAACTTGGAGTCGACGGCGAACTCGCCGGAGATGGCCGCGTCGTAGATATCGCGAAGGTCGACGTCGCTCTCCTTGAGGATCACGCCGTGCCCGACGGTGTCGATGCCGCGCCGGCCGGCGCGCCCCATGAGCTGCGTGAGCTCGCCGCTGGTGAGTGACGCGAAGCTCACGCCGTCGAATTTCGTGAAGGTGGAGATGACGCACGACCGCGCCGGCATGTTGAGCCCCAGCGAGAGCGTCTCGGTGGCGAACACGACCTTGATCAGTCCCTGCTGAAAGAGTCGCTCCACGGTCTCCTTGGCGTAGGGGAGCAGACCGGCGTGGTGCATCGCGAGTCCGCGGCGCAACAGCCGTCGATCCAGCTCGAGGAGCACGCACTGGCGCTCGTCAGGGTCGCTCAGTGCGGCCATGCGCTCGGTGATCGCGATATCGATGCGCTCTTTCTCCGCATCGTTGGTGAGGTCGATACCGTGCACTCCGCACCGCTGCAGGGCTTCGCGGCAGCCGCGGCGCGAGAAGATGAAGTAGATGGCGGGGAGCATCGCGCGCCGGCGCAGCACCTCGATCACCTGGAGCAGATCGTTGTCCGGTGCGTGCCGCGCCTCGCGAAAACGAGGCTGCTGCACGGCGTCCGCCTGGGCGAGCTCGAGCGTCCCGCGCGCCGCATTGCCCGCCGTGTCGAAGAGCGGATGCAGCGCGTTGTCGATGGCGAGCCACATCTCGAGGGCCACCGGGCGTTCGGTGCGCGTGACCGTCTCGATGACGCCGCGCAGTCCCGACATCCACGCGGCCACCTCGCCGACATTGCTGATCGTGGCTGAGAGTCCGATCAGGCGAATGTGGCGCGGCGCCTCGATGATCAGCTCCTCCCACACCGTGCCGCGCGGGTAGTCGTCGATGTAGTGGATCTCGTCGAGCACAACGTCGCCGACTCGATCGACGCGCGCAGGCTCGTCGTAGAGCACGTTGCGCAGGATCTCGGTGGTCATCACCAGCACCGGTGCACCGTCGTTGAGCGTGTGCTCGCCGGTGATCAATCCGATGCGGTGTTCGCCGAAGCGCTCGCAGAGGTCGTGGTACTTCTGATTGCTCAGCGCTTTGAGCGGCGTGGTGTACACGACGTCGGCGGCGTCGGTGATCGGCCGCCGCAGCGCAGCCGGCGCGTCGAGCCGGCGCCAGATCACGTAGTCCGCAACCACGGTCTTGCCGCTGGATGTCGGTGCGCTCACCAGCACGCCGCGCGAGCGCTCCAGCTTGGTGATGGCCTCGCGCTGAAACTCGTCGAGGGTGAACGGCAGGGTCGCCTGATACGCCTCGATGAGATCCCGCGTCAGCGGGGCCTGGTCAGACGTGGATCAGCTCGAAATGCGAGCCGAGGACGAGCGCCTCGCCGTGGTCGTCGACGAAACGCAACACCTTCTGGCACATCTCGTCCGCGTGCCGGCTGTCCGAGCTCACGCACGCGACCCCGATTACCGCGGACTGCCAGAGGTCCTGGTCGGCGACCTCGGCCACCGCGATGTTGAACGTATTGCGGAGCTTGGTGGTGAGTGACCGCACCACCTGGCGCTTGTCCTTGAGGGATTCGCTGTCCGGTACCTGGATCGTGACGGTCAGCGTGCCGATGACCACGTGCGGGTGGCTAGCCCCGATGCCCGATGATCGTCACAGGGCGTCGAGCAGTTTCTGGCGGAGAACCTCCAGCTTCTCGAAGTCATCCACCGACGGGCGCGTCGGCGCCTTGTTCGGGAACTTGAGGTGCTGGACCGCCTCGGAAAGGATCCGCAGCTCGTCGTCGGTCAGCCGCACTGAGCGCATGTGCGGCGCCGGCGCTGTGGGGACCGGGTGGACCGCGTCGTTGTTCTCGCCGGGCGACAGCGAGGCGTCGAGCTGTTCCGGCTCCGCGGAGCGGAAAAGCTCGTCGCTGCCGCGCAGCTGGGCGCGGCGAAATCCGCGCATCACCGTCGGGCCGCGCGCACCCGCTCGCGTGGACGTTCCGCGCTCCCGGAGACCTCGATGGTGCCGTCGTCGCCACGATCCTGGGCGATGACGGCTTTGGCGAGAGCCCGGTAGGAGCGAGCCCCAGGCGAGTTCGGGGCGTACTCGAGGATCGACTGGCCCGCCAACGGTGTCTCGGCGAACCTGATCGAGGAGTCGACGGTGATCGGGAAAACGAGATCCGGATATGCGCCCTTGACGAGGTCGAGCACCTCCTGGCTGTGCAGGGTGCGCGACTTGTACAGCGTCGGCAGGATGCCGGCGACACGCAGATGGCTGTTGAGCTTCGCGCGCACGCGATCGATGGTGCGCTGCAACTGCTGCATCCCCTTCATGCCGAAGTACTCGCATTGCAGCGGGATGATCACGTCGGTGGATGCCACCAGCGCATTGATGCAGAGCAGACCCAGCGACGGCGGGCAATCGATGACCACGTAGTCGTAGCGACCATCGATGGGTTCGAGCTTCTCCTTGAGGATTGACTCGCGTCCAAACTCGGTGACCAGCTGCAGCTCCGCGCCGCTGAGGTCGATGTTGGCCGGGATGAAATCGAGGCCCATGCCCTCGGATGTCAGCAGCACATCGGCAACGTTGACGCGATGATCCGTGAGCAGGTCGTAGATCGTGTGCTCCAGCTCATCGGGACGCCGGCACCCCATGTTGATGGTCAGGTGACCCTGGGGATCGAGATCGACCGCGAGGACCTTTGGACCCGCCTCAGCGATGGCTGCCGCGAGGTTGACCGCGGTCGTGGTCTTGCCCACACCGCCCTTCTGATTCGCGACCGAAATGATCCGCGTCATGGCTGGCGCGGTGTCAAGAGATCGCAAAAGGAACGGACGCGCCTCACTGAGCAGGTATCATAGCGAACCCGATTGCCTCTCTCGGCCGTGGGTCGGGAGCGAGCGCACTCGCAGCGGTCATTGACCCTTGAATCCGGAGTGGTGTTTGGTGTCTGAAGAACGTGTGAAGCCTCGCAGCCTGTTTGTCGACGAGGCTATCGCGCTTGCCCTCGAGAGCCGCTGGGCGGAGGCGCTCGCCGTGAACCAGGCGCTGGTGGAGCGCCACGGCGCCGACGAGGACACGCTCAATCGTATCGGCAAGGCGCTCACCGAGCTCGGTCAGCGCGAGGAGGCGCTCGCCTCCTACTCGGCCTCGCTCCAGATGAACCCGCTCAACCTGATCGCTCAGAAGAACGTGCGCAAGCTCACGGCGATGCTCGAGAGCAAGAGCACGGCGTCCGGTTCAGGTCAGGCCATCGACGTCGAGCTGTTCACCGAGGAACCCGGTAAAAGCGCCATCACCGTCCTGAGCGCTCCTTCGAAGTCGGCCACCGTCGCGATCGCCCCGGGCGACGTGGTCGAGCTCTACCGCGAGGGGTCGACGCTCCGAGCCCAGACGTCACGGGGTGTCTCGCTCGGCGAGGTGGACACCAAGATCGCACGGCGCCTGGTCCCGCTCATGGAGACGGGCAACCGCTACTCCGCAGCCGTGGCCCGGCTCGAGGACGAGCGGGTCGAGATCATTCTCCGCGAGACCTACCAAGCCTCCGAGAATGCCCGCAAGTCGTCCTTCCCGCTGGCGAAGGGCGGCCGCCGCGAGGAGTTCCGCCCCTATGCCAAGGATTCGTTGCTGGCATCCCGCGAGATCGACTCGAGCCCGCTCGACGACGACGGCGAGGAGACCGCCGGCCCGGTGGCAAGCGACTCGGAGGACGATCTCGGGGAGCTCGGGATGAGCACCTTCCAGTCCGACGCTGAAGAGACGCCGCCCGGCCTCGACACCGAGGATGACGATGACACGCGTCCCGAGGACGAGTACTAGCCGAGCGGACCCGAAGGGCCGCACCGTCCCGCACGAGCGGGTCGACGGGTATCTTCCGATCGGCGCGTACGGGCTGATCGGCGATTGCCGTTCCGCCGCGCTGGTTGGGCTCGACGGCAGCATCGACTGGCTCTGCCTGCCGCGGTTCGACAACGACGCCCTCTTCGGCCGGATGCTCGATGCGGAGCGGGGTGGGAGCTGGGAACTCCATCCCGACGAGCCGCACCAGGTGCACCAGCGCTATCGCGACCGGACCAACCTCCTCGACACCGTCTTCGCCACCGGGACCGGCGTCGTGGTGGTCACCGATTTCATGCCGGTCGACGAGCACAGCATCGTTCAGCACGCCAGACCACATAACCGTGCGCGCGTGATCAGGCTCGTGGAGTGTCTCGCCGGGGAGATGACGATGCACCACGTGTTCGATCCCGCGCCAGGGTTCGCACGCCTCCCGGTGACGCTCAGCGTCGAGGACGGGCAACTCCACACCGATGCGCAGAAGCTCCATCTGTGTCTGAGCTCGACAGTCGAGCTGAACGGCCCCGACGATACGTTTCACATGCGCGCCACCGACGCCGTCGCCTTCGCACTGCACTGCGGGGTGGCGGGCACCTGCCGGGCACAATCGTGGAGCGTCGAGCGAGCTCGTGCGTTGCTCCGCCAGAGTCAGATGTTCTGGTGGCAGTGGGTTGGCCGAGTCGACTACCACGGCCCCTACCAGGTGCATGTGTGGCGATCCGCGCTCGCGCTGAAGCTCATGACCTACGCGCCGACCGGCGCGATCGTCGCGGCGCCCACAACGAGCCTTCCCGAGGTCATCGGTGGGGAGCGCAACTGGGATTACCGATTCACATGGTTGCGCGACGCGGCATTCACGCTCTACGCCTTCTTTCAGCTCGGACTCACCGAAGAGGCGACGGCGTACTTCGACTGGCTCACCCACCGCCATCTCGCGGATCGCAAGTCAACCGACATCCCTAATCTTTTCGACCTGAGTGGACACGCGCATGCCACCGAGCACGTCCTGGATCACCTCGAGGGATATCGGCGATCGCGACCGGTGCGGGTCGGCAACGCCGCGGTCAATCAACTCCAGCTCGACGTGTACGGCGAGGTGCTGGACAGCGCGTACGTCTACGCTCGATTCGGCGGCGTCGTCAGCCAAACGCTGTGGGAAGAGCTCAGCAACATCGTCGAGATCGCCATCAGTCGCTGGGAGGAAGCAGACTCGTCGATCTGGGAGGTGCGCAGCGAGCGCAGGCAGTATGTGTACAGCAAGGTGATGTGCTGGGTCGCGGTCGACCGCGGCATTCGCATCGGCGACCGCTACAACTTTCCATACGACAAGGCCGCGTGGCGTCGCGCACGGACGCGCATCCATCGGGCAATCACGGCACGCGGCTACTCGGAGCATCGTCACTCCTTCACCCAGGAATTCGACAACGACGCGCTCGACGCGGCGATCCTGCGCATCAGCCAGGTGCGGTTTCTTCCGGACAAGGATCCGCGCATCCGTTCGACGGTGCACGCCATCGCGGAACACCTCGGCGAGG
Organism: Candidatus Dormiibacterota bacterium; assembly: GCA_003132525.1. GTDB lineage: Bacteria > Chloroflexota > Dormibacteria > Aeolococcales > Aeolococcaceae > Palsa-851. The sequence goes on from PKXZ01000104.1 coordinate 6,466, forward strand.
GTGTGCTCGTGAAGCGCTACCTCCTGGACGAGAGCGAGGACGGCCTCAGGGGCGACGAGGGCGCGTTCTTCATGACGTCCTTCTGGCTGGTGGACGCGCTGGCGCACACGGGCGATCTCGAGCGCGCGGAGCGCCGTTTCGAGCGGCTGCTCCACTTCAGCTCACCCCTCCAACTGTTCTCCGAAGAGGTGGACATCCGCACCGGCGAATTGCTGGGAAACTTCCCACAGGCGTTCACGCACCTCGCCCTGGTCGGGGCCGCGGTGAACATGGAGCGCGCACGCCGGCGCGAGCTCGGCGTCAAGGGACTGCACAAGCGCTGAGTTCCGTGCGGTGCCTTCGATGCATAAGTATGCAACGAGCACCGTATACTGCTCGGCGATGACCCAGGCTCCCCTTCGCGCCGCCGTCGTCGGCTCCACCGGGTACATCGGCATGCAGTGCACCGCTCTGCTCGCCGCGCACCCGGACGTGGAGCTGACCCGCGTGCTCGGGCACAGCAGCGCGGGCAAGCGCTATTGCGACGTGGTTCCGGGGAGCACGGTCGAACTCGTCATCGAGGACCTCATCGACCCGGGCTCCGCCGACGTGATCATGGCGGCGCTCCCGCACACGGTGGCGGCGTCGCAGGCGCCCGGCTGGCTGGCGGGCGGGGCGACGGTCATCGATTGTTCGGCTGACTTCCGGCTCCACGATGGAGCGGCGTATCAGCACTGGTACGGCGTCGAGCACCCCGCACCGGACCTGATCGGTGAGGCCGTGTACGCCATGGTCGAGCTCGAGCGAGAGCGCGTGGCCGGCGCGAATCTCATCTCGGTGCCCGGCTGCTATCCAACCGCGACGCTGCTCGCCTGCGTGCCCGCATTGCGCGCCGGGCTGATCGAGCCCGACATCGTCGTCGACGCCAAAAGTGGCGTCAGCGGTGCCGGCCGCGAGGCGAAGGTGGCCAATCTCTTCGCAGAGGTCAACGAGTCCGTCCATGCGTATGGCGTCGGAGGGCACCGGCACAAGTCCGAGATGCTCGAGCAACTTCGTGACGCCGCCGGCGGCGATGTGCGGCTCACATTCGTGCCGCACCTGGTGCCGATGACCCGCGGCATCCTCGCGACCGCGTATCTGCGCCCCCTTCCTGGAGTGACCGAGTCGCATATCCACGAGCTGTACGCGGCGTTCTGCGATACGAGCCCATTCCTCGACCACGCCCATAAGCCCCCGGCCACCAAGAGCGTGACCGGGACCAACCGTGCCGCGATCCACGCCGGGTGGCAGGACGGGATGGCGGTGGTCACGGTCGCGATCGACAACCTTGGCAAGGGCGGCGCCGGCCAGGCGGTGCACGCCATGAACATTCGCTTTGGATTCGACGAGACGGCCGGGCTGGAGTCCCGCGTGCTGTGGCCATGAGCGCGACCGTTGCGCAGGAGTCGCGCGCGGGTGTGTGCGCACCTCTCGGGTTCCGCGGCGGCGTCGCCGCTGCGGGCATACGCGGCGATGGCGACGCGACGCGCACCGACCTTGCGGTGATCCGTTCCGATGTCCCCGCTGCGGCGGCGGGCGTGTTCACACGCAACACGGTCAAAGCGGCACCGGTGGTCATCTCACAGCTGACGCTGCGACGTGGCACGCCGATCTCCGCGGTCGTGGTGAATGCCGGCAACGCCAATGCGTGCACCGGAGGGCAGGGGTTCCGCGATGCGCTGGTGATGTGCACCACAGCCGGGGACGCGCTCGACCTCGACCCCAGTGACGTCCTCGTGTGCAGCACCGGAGTGATCGGGCGGCCGATGCCGATGGAGCGCGTGGTGCGCGGTATCCGTGCCGCGGCGCTGTCCATGTCGCCGTCCGCGGGAGGCGACGTCGCGCGGGCCATCATGACCACCGACACGATCGCGAAGGTGGCAGAGGCGACTTTCACGGCCGGCGGCGTGACCTACACGATCGGTGGCACGGCCAAGGGGGCGGGAATGATTCATCCCGACATGGCCACGCTGCTGGCCTTCATCACAACCGATGCGCCGATCGACGCGACGCTGCTGCAGCCGGCGTTGGTGCGCGTCACCGACAGCACCTTCAACTGCGTGACCGTCGACGGCGATACGTCGACGAACGACACGTGCATCCTGCTCGCCAACGGCGCCGCCGGTGGCACGTCGTTCGACGTGGGATCGTCCGCGCTGGCCGATTTCGAGCGCGCGCTGCTTGATGTCTGCGACTCCCTCGCCGAGCAGATCGTCGCCGACGCCGAGGGCGCCACCCGGCACTTCCGCGTCGCCGTGAACGGGGCGGCCGATACCGCACAGGCCCGCATCGCGGCGCGCGTCGTGGCCCAGAGTCCGCTCGTCAAGACGGCTGTTCACGGAGGTGATCCCAACTGGGGTCGGATCGTCGCCGCGCTCGGCCGCAGCGGCGCGACGTTCACGCTGGATCGGTGCCGGGTCGCGATCGGCGGCCTGGTCGTGTTCGATCGCGGTGCTCCCGAGTCGGTCGACCCGGAGCGAATCCGCGTCGCGCTCTCCCATCGACGTCTCGACATCGTCATCGATCTCGGCGCCGGCGACGGTTCCGGTCACGCGTGGGGCTGCGACCTCTCCGCGGACTACGTGCGCATCAACGCCGACTACACCACCTGATACGGAGCACCACCAGAACCACCATGCCTGAACAGACCATCGACGAGCGGATCCACCGTGCCGAGGTGCTCATCGAAGCACTGCCGTATATCAAGCGATTCGCCGGACACATCCTCGTCATCAAGGTTGGCGGTGCCGCGAGCGCGGCCGCCGACCTCGATGCGGTGCTTGAGGACGTGGTGCTGCTGCGCTTCGTGGGCATGCGCCCCGTGATCGTGCACGGCGGTGGTCCGGAGATCAGCGCGTGGCAGGAGCGCATGGGTATCGAGACGCGGTTCATCAACGGCCTCCGCGTCACCGATGCGCCGACCATGGAGATCGCGAAGATGGTGCTCACCGGCAAGATCGGACCCGACATCGTCGCGCGCATACACACGCTCGGTGCGGGAGCGATCGGCCTCTCCGGCGAGGACGGCCCCTCGCTGCTGGTTCGGCCGCGCGCCGGCGCTGATGGTGCGGAGCTCGGCTACGTCGGCGACGTGGTGCAGGTCAACGGCGAACCGATCATGGCCATCCTCGACCAGGGACGCATTCCGGTGATGGCATCGATCGGTCTCGGCTATGACGGTCATGCGTACAACGTGAATGCGGACACGGTCGCTGCGGAGGTCGCCGTCGCGCTCCACGCGAGCAAGCTCATCCTGATGACGGACGTCGAGGGTGTGTGCGACGCGACCGGCAACCTGGTGAGCGAGCTCGACGCTGCGCGCGGCCGCGAGCTGCTCGCCGCGGGCGTGATCCGCGACGGGATGATTCCCAAGGTTGAGGCGGCGATTCGTGCCACCGACGGCGGATGCGCGACCCACATCATCGATGCTCGCGTGCCCCATGTCCTCCTCCTCGAGCTGCTGACCGAGCGCGGCGTGGGCACCATGCTGACCAAGGCCGGCTCAGCATGAGCACCCACGCGGCGACCGGTGCGCGGCAGGCGGCGGCGGAACGCGCGAAGGCAGCGCTCATGGACACGTACCAGCGCCAGCCGATCACGTTGAGGAGCGGCCATGGCGTCTGGGTCACCACTGACGACGGTCGCGAGATGCTCGACCTCGTCGCGGGCATCGCGGTGAACGTCCTCGGCCACGACCACCCGGCGCTGCGCGAGGCGATCGCCGGCCAGGCGGCGACGCTCGTGCACACGAGCAACCTCTATTACACGGAACCGCAACTGGAGCTTGCCGAACTCCTCATCGCGTCGGCGTTCCCGTCGCGGGTGTTCTTCTGCAACAGCGGCACCGAGGCGAACGAGGGTGCCATCAAGCTGGCTCGCAAGTGGGGCAAGCTGCATCGCGACGGAGCCCACGTCATCGTCTGCGCGCAGGGCGCGTTCCACGGACGCACCATGGGCGCGCTCGCGGCAACCGCGCATCCACGCTATCGCAAGCCGTTCGAGCCGCTGCCGAAGGGCTTCGTGCACGTCCCGTACGGCGACCTCGACGCGCTCGAGCAGTCGATCGACAGCGCGACGTGCGCGGTGATGCTCGAACCCATCGAGGGTGAGAGCGGCGTCATCCCGCTGCCGCCGGGCCGGCTCGCGGCGATCCGCAAACTCTGCGATGAGCGCGACGTCCTGCTCATCCTCGACGAGATCCAGACCGGGATGGGACGCACCGGTCGGTGGTGGGCGTATCAGCACGAGGACGCGGCGCCGGACATCATGACCGTCGCCAAAGCCCTCGGTGGCGGCGTCCCGATTGGCGCGATCCTGGCGGCGCCTCGCGCGGACGTGTTCGAGCCTGGCGACCACGGTTCCACGTTCGGAGGCGGCCCGCTCGCGTGCGCCGCTGCGGTCGCCGTGATGCAGGTGCTCGAGCGCGACCGACTCGTCGAGCATGCCGCCGAGGTTGGCGACTACCTCGCCGAGTCCGTGAGCGCGCTTGCCGGCCGCGGTGTGCCCATCGAGAGTGTCCGCGGCCGGGGCCTCATGCTCGGCATCGGACTGAGCGATGACGTCGCGCGCGAGGTCGCGGCAGCCGCGCTGGATGAAGGGCTGATCATCAACGCTGTCGGCGAGCGCACGCTGCGGCTGGTGCCGGCGCTGGTGATCACACGCGGTGAGGTGGACGAGGCGGTGCAGCGCTTGAGCCGCGCGTTCGACGCCGTGGCCGGCTCCGGCACGGGCGCATGAGCGCCACCCCGGCGCGCCTCATCGGTACGGGGGCGAAGCCTGCGCGCCATCGCGCCATCCTCGCGCTGGTTCGAGGTGGCGTCATCCGCACGCAGGAGGATCTGGTCGCCGAGCTGCACCGCAAGCGATTCCCGGTCACCCAGGCGACGGTGAGCCGCGATATCCGCGAGCTCGGCCTGCTCCGTGTCCACGACGACGCGGGGCCCCGCTACATGGCGCCGGTTGCGGAGCTCGACGTCGAGCAGACGATGCAGCGCCTGCGCAACGCCATCCGCGAGCACGTCCAGGGCATCGAGTTCGTCGATCTCTTCGGGATCGTGCACACCGCGCCGGGATGCGCGCCGCTCGTGGGAGGTGCGCTCGACGGATCACGTTTCGAAGAGGTTGCGGGCACCATCGCCGGTGACGACACCGTGCTGGTGATCGCGCGATCGCGCCCCGCCGCGCAGCGCCTCCTGCTCCGGCTCAACTCGATGTCGGAGGAGGATGCGTGACCCAGCGCGAACGGTGCGTGCTCGCGTACAGCGGTGGACTCGACACCTCGGTGGCGATCCGCTGGCTGCAGGAGGAGCTCGGCTACGACGTGATCACGCTGACCGCGGATCTCGGTGAGTCGAAGGACGTCGACGCGGTCGTCACCCGCGCGCTGCGCACCGGCGCGCTGAGCGCGCACGTCGCCGATGCGCGCCGCGTCTTCGTCGACGCCTTCTGCTTTCCCACCCTCGCCGCGGGCGCGCTCTACGAAGGCGTCTATCCGCTCGCCACAGCACTGGCGCGTCCGCTGATCGCCAAGCTGCTCGTCGACGTCGCCCGCGAGGAGGGCGCCACGGCGGTCGCCCACGGATGCACCGGCAAGGGCAACGACCAGGTGCGCTTCGACGTCGCGGTCGGTGCGCTCGCGCCAGAGCTGCGCGTGGTGGCACCGGTTCGCGACTGGGACATGGGCCGTCCGCAGGAGCTCGACTATGCGGCGCAACACGGCATCGAGGTCCCGGTCACCAAGGCGTCGCCGTATTCCGTTGACGCGAACCTCTGGGGACGCAGCATCGAGACCGGTGTGCTCGAGGACCCATGGATCGAACCTCCCGATGACGTCTACGAATGGACCGCGCACGATCACGCACCGGGGGTTGTGGTCGAGATCGACTTCGAGCGCGGTGTCCCGGTGTCGATCGACGGCCGCCGGATCCCGGGCGATCAGCTGGTGGCGGAGCTCAACATGACAGCAGGCGCGCGCGGCATCGGTCGCATCGATCACGTGGAGAACCGGCTCGTCGGCATCAAGTCCCGCGAGATCTACGAGGCGCCCGCGGCGGTGACCCTGCATGCCGCGCATCACGCGCTCGAGAGCCTCACGATCACGCGTGATGTCGCGCGCTTCCAGCGCATCGTCGGCGATGAGTGGGCGCGGCTCGTCTACGACGGCCTCTGGTTCTCCGCGCTGCGCACCGCACTCGACGCGTTCGTCCAGGAGACCCAGGTGCACGTGACCGGCGAGGTGCGAATGCGCCTAGACCACGGCGTTGCCCAGGTCGTCGGCCGCCGTGCTGAACGATCGCTCTACAGCAATGACCTCGCCACCTACGACCGGGTCAGCGACACGTTCGATCACGCTGCGGCGCGCGGATTCATCGAGCTGTTCGGCCTCCCGCTGCGGACGCAGACGCGTGTGCAGGGAGCCCTCGAGGACACCGCCCCTCTGCATGTCGAGCGGCGCACCCAGCGGCGTGGCGACTCCTGACCGGCGCGCGCGCGGTGCGCGCGCACCCAAGGTGTGGGCGGGCCGCCTGAGCGCACCAACTTCCGAGCGGGTCGAGGCCTACACGTCGAGCTTCGCCGTCGACAGACGTCTCGGTGCCGACGATGTCGCGGGATCGCGAGCGCATGCGCGCATGCTGCGCAGCATCGGCGTGCTCACCGCGGCACAACATCGCGCGCTCGATACAGGCCTTCGCGCCATCGCCGCGGAGCTCGCGAACGGCACGTTCGTCGTTGCGCCGGGCGACGAGGACATCCATACGGCGGTGGAACGCCGGCTGTTCGAGCTTGCTGGTCCAGTCGCGGGCATGCTGCATACCGGGCGCAGCCGCAACGACCAGGTGGCGACCGACCTGCGCCTGTGGGCGCGGCGCGCGTGCACCGATCTCCTGATCGCCACTGCCGGGCTGCAGGAGTCACTGCTGACGCGCGCGGCCGAGCATCGCACGGCACCGATGCCCGGGTACACGCATCTGCAGCGCGCCCAGATGGTCTCACTCGCGCATCACCTGCTCGCGTATGTCGAGATGTTCGCCCGTGATGCGCTTCGTCTCGGCGCGGCACGGGTCGCGTGCGACGAGCTTCCCCTCGGCAGTGGCGCGCTTGCCGGATCGACACTCCCGCTCGACCGCGAGCGCGTCGCGGACGAGCTCGGCTTCGCGCGCATCGCCGCCAACAGCATGGACGCCGTCGCCGATCGCGATTTCGCCGTCGACATCACGGCCGCCTGCGCGCTCACGATGGTGCACTGCTCGCGCCTCGGCGAGGAGCTGGTGCTCTGGTCGAGCGCTGAATTCGGATTTACGAGCCTGCCCGACAGCCACGCCACCGGGTCGTCGTTGATGCCGCAGAAGAAGAACGCGGACGTCGCCGAGCTTGCCCGAGGAAGAAGCGGCCGGGTGATCGGCGACCTCGTCGCCCTGCTCACCACGCTCAAGGGCTTGCCGCTCACCTACAACCGCGACCTGCAGGAGGACAAGGAGCCACTCTTCGACGCGGTCGACACCACCGCCGCCACCCTGCGGATGCTCACCGAGCTGATCACCGTCGTGCACTTCGACATCGACGCGATGCGCCGGGCGGCATCCGACCCCGCGCTCCAGGCCACCGACGCGGCGGAGCACCTGGTCGCCAACGGCGTGCCCTTCCGCGAGGCCCATGGCATCGTCGGCGCGCTGGTGGCCCGGACCCTCGCCACCGGGCGAACCCTGGCCAGCCTCGACCTCGCGGAGTGGCAGGCGGCCTCGCCTCGATTCGGTCCGGGCGTTGTCGACCTCTTCGACCCCGATGCCGCGCTCCGGCGCCGCGACGTGCCGGGCGGTCCCGGTCCGCGCTCCGTATCCCGGCAGATCACCCGCGCAAGGGCGCTGATCGCGCGCACGCGGCGGGCTGCCGCCGGCGGTTGAGCAGCCGGGCGAACGTATCCTGAAGCCTGTGACCCGAGCCACCCTGATCGTCGGCGATGTCCAGGGTGACGTCGACCGGCTCCGGCAAGCGCTCGAGCCCTATCCCGAGGATGAGGTCGATACCGTCTTCCTCGGCGACTTCTTCCAGGGAGGCGAGCCCGGCGCAGGCGGCGGTGCAGCAGCGGCCAGGCTCGCCATGACCAGGCGCAACTCCCGTTCCGTGCTCGGCAACCACGACCTGTTCCTGCTCGTGATGCTCGAGCGCTCGCGGGGCGGTGACCAGCTGGGCGCGTGGCGCACCCGCGACGGGCTCAGCATCGAGGACCTCTGGCTGAGCCGGCGTGGCGACTGGGCGGACCTCGAGGCGGTGGCCGGGGACGCAGAGCTCGAGGCCTGGCTCCGCGCGCTGCCCTTCCTCGCTCAGCTCGACGACGGCACGCTCGCCCAGCACACCGACGACGATCGGTACGCCGAGATCGGCAACAGCATCGACACGGTCAATACCGCGGTGCGTGGCTGGCTCGCGACGCGGGGCGGCGCCTTCCAGTCCCTGCGCTACACGATCGGACGCCACGGCTTCGACGACCCGGCTCGATTGCGCCGCTACCTCGACCACTTCGGAGTCCGCCGCGTCGTCCACGGCCACACCCCCCACTGGGACGATCTCCCCATCTCCTTCCACGGCGGCCTCGCGGTGGGCTACGACGGCAGGTTCTCGCGCTTCTGGGGCCGCGCGGAGGGCGAGGAGCCAGGCCCGATCGGAGCGACCGTGGGGATCCTGCCGCCACTCCATGACGAAGTTGTCGGCGACCGAACCTAATCTGAGCTGGCCCCGGAGCGGGAGGGGTGACCCGACCACCGCGAATTTGACGACGCCCGAACCCAATCTGAGCTGGCCGCGACGCAGCGCGCTGCAGCGAACGAGGGCGCTGACACGCTGAGCACGCCTAAGGGTGGCGGCTGAGCATCTCCCCGAGACGCGCGATCGGTGGCTCCTGGCCGGCGGTGACGTAGGCGGTCACCACGAGTGACAGCAGGAGCACCTTGAGGGCGCGGAACGCTGCCGCCGCTGGCTGCTGCACCACGAGGCCCGAGAGGGCGATGCCGTCGATGGCGCTGAGGATGGCGCCGGCAAGCTCGCGCGGTGTGACCAGCGAATATGCGGGCAGCCGCCCGAGCACCTGGCGGAGCTCGACCTCGATCTCGTCCATGAGGTGCGTGCGCAGGGCGGCACAGCGAACTCGCAGGGCCGGGCTGCTCAGGCTGATCGTGTACAGGTCGATGAGCATGCGGAAGAACTCGGGCTGATCGGCGCAGCGCGCCTCCGCGTGGTCGAGGCCGGTCACGATCCGCTCCAGCGGATCGTCGACGGCTTCCACCACCGCCTTCCAGTTCGCGACCATCTGCCGCTCGGTGACCATCACGACCTCGAGGAGCAGCTCCTCCTTCGATTCGAAGTAGTAGTGGAGGAGGCCGGGGGCGACCTTGGCCTCGCGGGCGACATCCTTGAGGGACGTCTCCGCGTAACCCTGGCGGCCGAGCACGGCAGCCGCGGCACGGACGATCTGGGATCTCCTTCCGGCGTCGTCGATGTCCACGCCCTGGACCGTGGTTCCCTCGTCCGTGGCGCTCATCGTGGCGATCTGTTTCACGCGTTCAACCTGAGCGGCAATCTTAACCCGGCGTACCCCGTTTCAACCGGGCCGCCGTCTCAGGCGATGGGCTTGTGGAATCCCACGCCGATCGCGCCCGGTCCGCTGTGGCACCCGACCACCGGGCCGACCACCGTGAGCGCCGGCTCACCCGAGACGAGGGGCCGCATCCGCTCCACGAGCTCGGCGGCGATCTGCGGGCGGTCGGCATGCGCGATCACCAGTTCGGCACCGCCCCACGCCTCGGCGGCGTGTTTGCACTCCTCGACGACGCGGTCGATGGCGCGGGGGTACGTCCGGACCCGTCCAACCGCCTCGATGACGCCACCGCGGATCTCGAGGATCGGCTTGATGTCGAGCATCGAGCCGAGCAGGGCGCGTGCCCCACCGATGCGGCCCCCGCGGCGCAGGAACTCGAGGGTCTCGACCGTGAAGAGGACCTTGTCGGTGCTTTCGACGGCAGCGACCGCGGCCACCACCTGGTCGGCGTCGCCGCCCGCTTCGTTGACCCGCACGGCCTCGCGGACCGCGGCGTAGTGGCCGACGGCGACGCTGCGGGTGTCGATGACGCGGATGTCCAGGTCGGGCAGTGCGGCCCGTGCCTGGGTCGCGGACGCATAGGTCCCGCTGAGGTCGGCGGAGATGGTGGTGCAGACGATCGGGCCACCATCCGCGCCCAACTCTCGGAAGACGTCCTCGAATTCCGCGGGAGTCGGTTGCGAAGTTCGCGGGAATGGACCCGGGGTTGCCAGCCGTTTGTAGAAGTCCTCGGCGTTGATGTCCACGCCGTCGGCGAAGGTTTCCTCGCCGAAGATCACCTTGAGCGGCACCACCCGCACCGTATGCGCGGCGCGAAACGCCGGGTCGAGGTCGGCGGTGCTGTCGCACACCAGGTGCACCGAAGGCATTGGCGGCGTAGCCTACCGCGCCGTCAGCAGTCTCGCCGGGTCCTCGCCGTTGTCCTCGGCGATGAGCAGCGCACCGAGCAGGGATCGGTCCTCGCCCAGCGTCCCGCGGGCGATCTCGGGCTGGGGCTGGAGACGCAGGTAGCGCTGCACGGTCTCGAGCAGCGACGGTTCGAACCGGCTCCAGCTCAGGCAGACGCCGCCCCCGAAGATGACCACGTCGGGGTCGTGGACGGCCGTGACGTTGACGGTCGCGAGCCCGATCCAGCGGCCGATCTCGACCCAGGCGTCGGGGTCGCTCAGGTGCTCGGGGGCGACCCCGTATCGCCGGGCGATGGAGCGGCCGCTCGCCAGGGCCTCGAGGCAGCCGGCGCCACCGCAGTGGCAGGGCGGTCCGCCGAGCCAGGCCGGCCATAGCACCATGTGGCCGCCCTCGGTGTCGTGCCTGCCCACCATAATCCGGCCGTCGCGGACGACGCCGCAGCCGATCCCGGTGGAGATCGTCCAATACACCACCGTGCGGTGGCCCGCGCCGGCGCCGAGGCGGGCCTCCGCGAGCGCCGCGCAGTTGGCGTCGTTCTCCACGACGACTGGGCACTCGAAGCGCTGGCCGAGGAGGTATGCCATCTCGAGCCCGTGCCACGAGGCCGGCATCCCGGGCGGGTTGCGCAGCGCTCCCGTGGTGCGGTCGAAGGGTCCGGGTGCCGAGATCGCGATCGCCTCGGGCAGGACGCCCCCCATCACGCCTTCAATCAACCCGCGCAGGGTGGCGAGCGGAGCCTCGACTGGGGTCGGGATACGCCGTACCGCCCCGATCCTGGCACCACGTCCCGCGGAGGCAGCGATCTTCGTCCCACCGATATCGAGGAGCGCGATCACGGGGCGCTGATGCCTACACTCGCCGCCATGCTGCTCGCCATCGACGTCGGGAACACCAACATCGTGGTCGGTGTCTTTGACGGCGAGCAACTCGTCGCCGACTTCCGGATCCACACCGATGACCGCTTCACCGGCGACGAGCTGGGGCTCGAGCTCGTCGACCTGCTGGGGCATCGGGACCTGTCCCCGGCACAGGTGAGCGCCGTGGTGGTCAGCAGCGTGGTTCCCACGCTCGCGCGGAGCATCGACGAACTTTCCCACACCTACTTCAACACGCCGCCGATGGTGGTCGGACCCGGGACTCGAACGGGCATCCGCATCCAGTACGACGACCCCCGCCGGGTGGGAGCAGACCGGATCGCCAACGCGATCGCGGCGCATCACCTCTACCGGGGGCCGGCGATTCTCGTCGACTTCGGGACGGCGACCACCTTTGACGCCATCGACGCGCGTGGTGACTACCTGGGAGGTGCGATCGCGCCCGGCATCCAGCTCAGCCACGACGCCCTCGTGAGCCACGCGGCGATGCTCATCCGCGTCGAGCTCACCGCTCCCGTCGAGGCGATCGGCCACTCGACCACCGGGAGCATGCAGTCGGGGATCGTGTTCGGGTACGTCGGCCTCGTGGAGGGCCTGGTGGGGCGGTTCCGCAAGGAGATGGAGGGTCAGCCCAAGGTCATCGCCACGGGCGGACTGGCTCCATCACTGGCGAAGCTGATCCCGGCGATCGACATCGTCGACGAGCGCCTGACCCTGTACGGGCTCCGCCTCATCCACGATCAGAACCGCTGAGGCTCGCCGACCTGCCCCGTACCATGGGCTGATGGCAGTCGCGACGACCGCCGTCGGCCCGCTGCGGGTCGGCGGTCTCGCACTCTCCTCGCCGGTGTTGGTTGCACCGATGGTGGGGATCACCGACGCGCCCTGCCGCGCCCTGTGCCGCGAGTTCGGCGCCGGTCTCGTGTCCACGGAGATGGTCGCCGCCGAGGCGGTGGTGCGCAGCACCGACGCCGCGCTGCATCTGCTCGATTTTCCCACGGAGGTCAAACCGGTCGCGGCGCAGCTGGTGGGCTGCGACCCCGTGATGATGGCCGACGCGGCCCGGGTCTGCGTGGAGCGGGGCGCCGTGCTGGTCGACGTCAATCTCGGGTGCCCGGTCCCCAAGGTGGTCAGCCGGGGGAGCGGGGCCGCGCTCGCCCGCGACATCAGCGCGACCGCCCGGGTGGTCGCGGCGATGGTCGACGCGGTCGATGTCCCGGTCACCGTGAAGATGCGCCTCGGATGGGACGCGTCCACGATCAACGCCCCTGAGCTGGCTCGCGCGCTGCAGGACGCCGGTGCCGCCGGCGTCACCGTTCACGGACGGACCCGGTGCCAGAAGTACGAGGGCACCGCGGACTGGTCCGAGATCGCACGGGTCAAGGAGGCGGTCGGCATCCCGGTCTTCGGCAGCGGCGACGTCGAGGACGTCGACGCCCTGGCCCGGCGTATCGAGTCGGGGGTCGTGGACGGTGTGGTGATCGCCCGAGGCATGCTCGGCAACTTCTGGTTCGTCCGCCAGGCCGTGCACCGGCTGGCTACCGGGACGAAGCTCCCCGATCTCGATTTCGCCGATCGCATCGAACTGGCGCGCCGGCATCTCGACATGCTCTGCGCCTATCACGGCGAGACCCGCGCGCTCCGCATCGGCCGCAAGTACGTCGCCTGGACAATCCGCGGTTGCGCAGGTGCGGCGCGGCTTCGCGCCGAGGTACAGACGATGGACACGCGCGAGCGACTTGATGCGTTGCTCGACCGCGCGCTCGCTGCCGGTCCGCACCCGGAGGGGTGGTTTCGGCCCGCATTCGTGAGCGGAGATGGCTAGCAGAAGCAAAAAAGAAGGGCGCCTCTGGAAACCAGAGACGCCCCGAGAGGGGGGGCAGTCATAGAGATCCGCGCCGTGACCTCGCTGCGGATCATATGAACCAGAGCGATTTCCGTCAAGGAATAACGACAAGTTGTTACGCCGGATTGGATGTTGCTCGCCTATACTCCGGGCTCCGCAGAGCGGAGGTCAGCGGACACCCGCCAATATTTACGTTGTACCAGGGAATTGAATGGACAAACCTGTGTTGCTCACGCGAGACGGTCTCGCGAAGCTTGAGCACGAATTAGAAGAATTGCGCACCGTTCGCCGCTCCGAGGTGGCCGAGCGCATCAAGTACGCCAAGGACTTCGGCGACATATCGGAGAACGCCGAATACGATGAGGCGAAGAACGAGCAGGGCATGCTCGAAGGACGCATCCTCGTGATCGAGAACATGCTTCGCAATGCCGTCATCATCGAAGAGGGAAGCGAGAGCGGCATCATCAGCGTCGGCACGACCGTTGACGTCAAGGATGACTTCGGCAAGCAGACGCTCACGATCGTGGGTCCCGCCGAGGTCGATGTCGCCGAGGGTCGCATCTCCATGGAGTCGCCGGTCGGCAAGGCTCTGCTGGGGCACAGCGTCGGTGACACGGTGGACGTGGTCAGCCCCGGCGGTTCCCGACAGGTCAAGATCGTCAAGATCAACTAGGGCACCGAGCGGCGCGTCACGCGCACGCGGCGAGCCTCGCCGGGGAAGATAGGCCGCATGCCATCCGACGACCTCTCCGCAGAGCGCCGGCGCAAGGTCGAAGAGCTCGCTGCGCGTGGGATCCCGTCCTACGGTGTCGACTTCGCACCGACTGCGACCATGGAGGAGGCGCGCCTGCTCCTCAACGCCTACGAGGCAGAGCATCCCGGCGCGGACACCGATGCGCCCGATCGCCCGGTTGTTGCCATTGCCGGTCGGATCATGCAACTGCGCGACCTCGGTGGTGCCGCGTTCGCGCACATCGAGGATGAATCGGGCCGCCTGCAGGCCTGGTTTCGCGCCGATCGCGCGGGCGGCGCTCACGCCACGGTCCCGATGCTCGACCTCGGCGACATCGTCGGTATGCAGGGACCGATCACGCGCACACGGCGTGGCGAACCAACGGTGTTGGTTGACACGGTGACGCTCCTGGTCAAGGCGCTGCATGCGCCGCCTGAGAAGTTCCACGGCCTCCAGGACCAGGAGACGCGATACCGCAAGCGCTACCTCGACCTGCTGAGCAACGCGTCGCAGCGGCGCCACTTCGCGACGAGAACCCGGTTGATTCGCGCGCTGCGCGCGACCCTCGATCAGCGTGGTTTCCTCGAGGTCGAGACCCCGATCCTCCAGCCGATCCCCGGCGGCGGACATGCGCTTCCGTTCGCGTCGCACTGGAACGCGCTGCACACCGACGTGTATCTGCGCATCGCCATCGAGCTGCACCTCAAGCGGCTGATCGTCGGCGGCTATGCACGCGTCTATGAGATCGGACGTGTGTTTCGCAACGAGGGTCTCTCGCCCCGGCACAACCCGGAGTTCACGATGCTCGAGGCGTACCAGGCGTACGCAACGTATGGCGACATGCGCGAGCTCACCGAGGCACTGATCACCGCGGCGGCCAATGCGGCCGGCCCGCAGGTCGCCGAGAGCGAAGAGGGTGGCAGCGCCCCGTGCGAAGACCCACTGCTGCGCACCGCGTTCGGACAGTCGCTCGACCTCCGGCCGCCGTATCGTGCGGCGACGATGGTCGACCTCGTGCGCGAGCACACCGGCATCGATGCGCTCGCGTCGTGGGACACCCTGCACGAGGCCGCAGCCGGCATTGGTGTCGAGGTGTCACGTGACCTCGGCCCCGGTGCGGTGTTGCTCGAGATCTACGAGCAGCGTGTTGAGGGTGAGCTCTGGGACCCCACGTTCGTGCTCGACTACCCGGCGGAGGTGAGCCCGCTGGCCCGGCGGCGGCGCGACGATCCGCGTTTTGTCGAGCGGTTCGAGCTGATCATCGCCGGCCGAGAGCTCGCCAACGCGTTCAGCGAGCTCAACGATCCCATCGACCAGCGTGCCCGTTTCGAGGAGCAGGCGCGGTTGCGCGCGGCGGGCGACTCGGAGATTCCACCGATCGACGAGGACTTCCTCGAGGCAATCGAAGTCGGCATGCCCCCGGCCGGCGGACTGGGCATCGGAGTCGACCGGCTGGTGATGCTCCTCACCGACTCACCGACCATCCGCGACGTGCTGCTGTTCCCCACCATGCGTCCCCAGCACCGCGGCGAGGACGCCTGATGCTGCCGATTCAACGCATCCGGGACGACCCGGAGTCCATTCGCGAGGGTGCGCGCCGCAAGGGCGAGGCCGCGCCAATCGATGAGCTGCTCGCCGTCGATGCGGAGGCGCGACTGCTGCGCACGGCCGTCGAGCAGGCGCGCGCCGAGCAACGCGCCGCGTCGGCCGCGGTGCGTGGAAAACCGTCCGATGACCAGCTCGTCGCATTGACAGCCCTCAAGCAGCGCATCCAGGACGGTGAGGCGCGTCTTGCCGAGCTCGAGCAGCACGTTGACGCGTTGCTGCTCGAGATCCCCAATCCGCCGCACGAGAGCGTTCCTGACGGCGGCGGTCCCGAGGACAACGTCGTGGCGCGGACGTGGGGCGATGCGCCGACGTTCGCCTTCGACCCCCTGCCGCATTACGAGATCGGCGAGCGGCTCGGAGTCTTCGACTTCGAACGAGCCGTGAAGATCAGCGGCTCGCGCTTCGTCGTGTTGCGCGGTGACGGAGCTCGGCTCCAACGGGCGCTGACATCGTTCATGCTCGACGTCGCGCGCGGGAACGGCTACACCGAGATTGCACCGCCGTTCCTCGTGCGGCGCGAGGCGATGGTCGGCACTGCGCAGTTGCCCAAGTTCGAGGATGAGGCGTACCACGCGGATGACGGACTGTTCCTGATTCCGACGGCCGAAGTACCCGTCACCAATCTGTATTCGGGCGAGATTCTCGAAGCCGCGCAACTTCCGATCGCGCACGTCGCGCTTACTCCCTGCTGGCGACGCGAGGCGGGCGCCGCAGGCAAGGACACGCGCGGGTACATCCGCCTGCATCAGTTCGAGAAGGTGGAGATGGTGCGCTTCACCACACCCGAAACATCTATGGATGACCTCGAGCTGATCACCGCACATGCGGAGCAGGTCCTGCAACGCCTCGGCCTGCACTACCGAGTCCTGCTCATGTGCACCGGCGACCTTGGATTCGCGCAGTGGAAGAAGTACGACGTCGAGGTGTGGGCGCCTGGTCTGCACCAGTGGCTCGAGGTTTCCTCGTGCTCCGTCTTCGCGGACTTCCAGGCTCGGCGCGCAAACATTCGCTATCGTCCCGCACCCGGTGAGAAGCCTCGCCACGTGCACACGCTGAACGGCAGCGCGCTCGGCGTGCCGCGCACCTTCGACGCGGTGCTCGAGACCTATCAGCAGCAAGACGGCACGGTGCGCATCCCCGAGCCGCTGCGCGCGTACCTCGGTGGCATGGAATCTCTGACGGCGCCGTGATCAACCACGAGATCGACCCGGCCTGGCTCAACGATCGCAGCGAGTTCCAGCAGAACTGGGTGCACGGACTGCGCAACCCATCCGGGCTGCATCTGCAGTACGAGCTGGACGGTTCGCTCGTCTTCACGCACTGGACACCGGGGGACGATCACGCCGGCTTTCCCGGCTTCGCACACGGAGGGATCATCAGTGCGGTGCTCGATGACGTGATGGGTCGATGCTCAGCGTTGCACCGCCACTGGGTGGTCACGGGGCGGCTCGAGGTGCGCTTCCGGCGTGCCGCTCCAATCGGAACCCGGCTACGAGTTGAGGGGCGCATCACCCGGCTGATGCGACGCGCGCTCCACACCGAAGGTCGTGTGCTCCTCCCCGATGGTGGTGTCGTCGCCGAGGCGACCGGGACCTATCTGCCGCTGTCCGACGAACTGCGCGATCATATGGTGGCGGCGTGGCCCGGATTCGAAGAGTTTCTTTGACGCCCCCGGCGGATCGCTTGAGGCCGAGGGCGGGCAGATGGGACCCCGGCTCCGGCCTCAAACCCGGACTATTCGGCCTCCGCCGGGGTCCCCTCCGCCCTCACGCAGAGTCTCGGCGGGACGTCGCCTGTGGCGTCAACACGAAACCCTGCGCTGCGAGCTAACGGGGAGTGGCGGTAACAAGATCGTCCGGCCCCGAGAGTCGTTCTCTCCCGCTGATAGGGTCGATGCATGCGATCGTGGCGAGTGTTTGCGGCTGTTGGCGTAGTCATTGCCATCGCGGCCACGTTGTTCCTGGGTAATGCGCTCGGGTTCTGTGTCAGTGACAGCGCCCCCTCCACCTATGTGTGTCCCGGCGGAGGCGGGAGTTGTCTCCAAAGCTGCTACATGTGGACGCCCGCCTTCCTCGTGGGTCCACTGGTTGGACTCCTGGTCGTCCTCATCGCCGGGTTCGTCGCGCATCCGGTCAGCCACCGGCCGGCCTGAGCTCTTACTGTGCGTTGGCCTGAATGAAGGCCTGCCAGATGTCCTCGTCTTCCGCCTAGAGTGGTGCGATGCCCGAGGAACGCGAGATCAAGATCCCGGTCGGCGAGGACTTCGTTCTTCCCGACCTCGACGGTGTCGTCGAGACGACCCACGCGGTGGACCGCGGCACCGTGGAGCTCTCGGCGACGTATTGGGATACCGACTCGCTGACCCTGCTCCACGCGAAGCTGGGCCTCCGCTACCGGAGCGCTCCCGGCGAGCAGGGAAAGTGGACGCTCAAAGCCGGTGATCGCATGGTCGGGGACGCCGTGTCACGCGAGGAGACCAACTTCCCGGGACCTCCCGATGAGCCCCCCCAGGAGGCGATCGATGTGATCAACAGGGAAGTCGGCGCGGTGGTGCTCCATCCCGTCGCCCAGTTGGTCACCGACCGGCACACCGTCGACCTCGTCGCCGCCGAGACGCGCCGCGCCGAGGTGGCCGACGACCGTGTCTCGGTCCGGTCGGGCGACGCGACGGTACTGGCCTTTCGCGAGGTGGAGGTGGAGCTCTTCGACGCCGATGCCGCGCTGATCGACGCGGTCATGACGCGGCTGCGCGCCGCTGGAGCCGGCGACCCGGAAAGCACCCCCAAATACGTTCGCGCGCTACGCGCTCTGGGACATCAGATCCCCGAGAAGGCGTCTGCCTGAGCAGGCGGCGCGGGCCAGCCAGGCTCTCCGGAAGGCGGAGCGAGGCGGAGCCCGCTTTGCGCGGGCTGCGCTCCCGTCCGGTAGGCCCCCATTCCCCCTGGCTGGCAACCCCGCTGAATGTGGCCCCTGGGCAGAATGCTGACAACGCCCACCTGAGGAGATCGAACTGGCTCACGGCGGCTTCACGAGTTTTTACCGTATGCAAACAAACATTTCCCACGGATCGCCCCGACGCCCCCAGTTGCCCCTCCGGCACCCTGTAAAGTCGGCAGCGTGACGCTAGCGGCCAAAGCAGAGTCCGAAGTCCGGACCAACGACTTCTTCCAGGACGCCACAATCGACGATCTGCGCCTGGCGGCGATGTTCCGGCGTGGCTTCCGGCAGGCGATGATCCAGATCAATCGTTCCCTCGCCCACCATGATCTGAGCCCGCTCCAGTATCACCTCCTTCTCGAGGCAGGGGCTGCGGGTACCGAGGGATGCGTGCAGGGCGATCTCGCCGAGCTCATCCAGGCGCCCGAGGCACGAGTCTCGCTCATGGTCCACGAGCTGAATGCTCGCGGACTGGTCCGGACGCTGCGCTGCGCTCCCGACCGGCGCATGGTCCGGGTCGGCCTGACCGAAGCCGGGTGCCGCATCGTCGAGGCAGCGCTCCACGCCCAGCGGGCGGCGCTGCACCAGATGGCGCTCGACTTCGACGTCCCCGGGGTGGCGCAGATGCTCCGCGGAGCGGTGCAGCTATACCTCGGGGTCGATATTGCCGAGGAAGGCCGCTTCTAGGATCGCGCCGACACGGAGCGCGTAGCGGGGTGCGTTGACACCGAGCCAGATCGCCTCGCTCCAGTTCGAAGGCTGCCGGATCGCTCGCGCCGGCTCCGCCCACGCGGATGAGAGTTCGCGCGATGGCGTGTCGAGGATGACCCGGAGCACGCCGAAGCGCTGCGCCGATTCCGCGGCTGCGGCGGACTCCATATCAACGGCGACGTGGCCGCGGCCCGCCCACCGCCCACGCTCGGGCCCGGTCACCATCCCCGATGTCGAGATCAGCGACCCGCCCGTGAGCGCGAGGCGGAGGTAGCGCGCTGCCTTGCTGAGCGCCGCGACGACACTGGGATCACAGGCGTGCGTCACCCCCCGCTCATCGACAACCTCCGTTGGGATGACCACCGTGCCCGGGGTCTGCTCGGGGAGGAGGCCACCGCAGAGCCCGGCGCTGATCACGATTCCGGGCAGCTCCCTCGGCGGCCGCCCACCGATGCCCACGCGGACGACGCGGACATGCGGCGCCCGGCGGCGCACACCCCAGGCCTCCACGCCCATCGCGCAGACCGCGTTGACTGGCGCGTCAGGCGGCATAGCCGTGCTCGCGATACCAGCGCACCGCGCGTCCGACAGCTTCGTCGGCGCTGGAAGGACGGTATCCGAGCTCGCGGGTGGCCTTTTCGCTCGTCGAGTACATCTCGAGCCTGCCCATGCGCGCTCCCTCGATCGGGATCGCCGGGATGCCTCCGGTGACCCGCACTCGGACGGCGTCCACGCGCGCCGCCGTCGCGGCGATGGCGTAGGGGAGGCGGAACGCCCGCTCGGGCCTGCCCGCAGCTCGTGAGATCAAGCGCCACATCTCAGCGAGTGTGAGGTTCACCCCTCCCGCGATGTAGCGCTCGCCCGAGCGGCCGCGTTCGAGGGCGAGCACGTGCGCGGTTGCGACGTCCTCGACCGCGACGATGTTCATGCCGCCACCAAGGGTCGCGGGCATGCGACCTCGCATCAGGTCGACGATGATCTTGCCGGTCGGCGTCGGGCGGTGATCGCCCGGGCCGACCGGTGCGGTGGGCAGCACCGTGGTCACTGCGATCGGCGCGCGCAGGGCCTCGCGTTCGCCGGCGAGCTTGGACGCGTGGTACGACGAGCCCCGGTGGTCGGCGCTCGCCCAAGCGGTCTCATCCGCCGGGTGCGCGGCGGTTGCCGGCGCCAGCGCAGCCGAGCTCGACGTCACCACGCAGCGTTCGATCCCGGCGATGCGCGCCGCCTCGAGGATCCCCGCGGTCCCGCGAATGTTCACCGCCGCGATCGCTTCGCGGTCGCGAGGTGAAAACGAGTACAGCGCTGCGGTGTGGACGAGGTAACGGCACTCCCGAAGTGCAGGGGTCAATGCGCCGGGTGCGAGGAGATCACCCTTGACGACTTCGACTCCCGACGGCGCATCCCACGGCCCGCGAGCCAGCGCGCGCACGCGGTAGCCGCGGGCAAGCAGAGCCTCGAGCACGTGCGACCCCACGAACCCCGACGCACCGGTGAGAAAGACATCACCGCCGCCGGGCGCTGCCTGCGCCGAGTTCACGTCAGTTCAGATGTGGCTTGGTGCCGCGAGGACGGAAGCTGTCGCTCGCCGCGCGGATCGATTCGCGCAATGAGGCCGACGTCGCAACCACCGCGGTTGGTTCGTAGCCGCAGTGCGCCATGCAATTGCCGCAGCGCTCGTCGCGTCCACGTCCGTACTTCTCCCATTCGGTGGTCTCGATGAGCTCGTGATACGACGACGCATAACCGTCGGACATCAGATAGCAGGGGCGTTGCCAGCCGAGCACCGAGTAGCTCGGGATGCCCCACGCGGTGCAGCTGAAGTCCACCTTGCCCTCGAGGAAGTCGAGGAAGAGCGGGGAGTGGTTGAGCCGCCACTTCTTGCGCCGGCCGTCCGCGAAAGCGTCGCGGAAGATCGCATGGGTACGCTCGACGTTGAGCCAGTGGTCCTGGTCCGGCGCCTTCTCGTAGGCGTAGCCGGGCGATATCTGCATGCTGTCGACCTGCACCTCGTCGTTGAGGAAGTCGAGCACGCCGCGAATCGAGCGTGCGTCGTCCTGGTCGAAGAACGTCGTGTTGGTGGTGACGCGAAAGCCGCGCGCCTTTGCGGTCGCGATGGCGGCGATCGCCTTGTCGAACACGCCGGTGCGACAGACCGACTCGTCGTGACGCTCGCGCAGCCCGTCGATGTGGATCGAGAACGAGAAATACGGCGATGGCGTGAAGAGATGCAGCTTCTTCTCGAGCAGGAGCGCGTTGGTGCACAGGTAGACGTAGCGCTTGCGCGCGACGAGCGCGGCGACGATCTGGTCGATCTCCTTGTGGACCAGCGGTTCGCCGCCGGCGATCGACACCATCGGGGCCTCGCATTCCTCGACCGCGTCGATGCACTGCTGCACCGAGAGCCGTCGCTGCAGGATGTGGTCCTCGTGCTGGATCTTTCCGCAGCCCGCGCAGGCGAGGTTGCACTGATACAGCGGCTCGAGCTGGAGAACCAGCGCAAACTTCTCGTTGCGGCGCAGCCGTTGCCGCGCCACGTAGCTCCCAACTCGCATCGCCTGTCGCAGTGGCACCGCCATGGCTGTCTCCTTTCTCTCGTGGCTTATCGGTTGGCGACGAGCTCTCGCTCGATGACACGCTGTCCGGCGTCCTGAGGCTCGCCGCCCGCGAGCGCCAGGGTCGGAAAGACGTGCCGGTAGAGGTGGTAGTTGATGTAGAAGTCACCCGGGAACCCGGTGCCGGTGTGCTCGGGCTCATCCCAGGTGCCGTCGTGCTGCCGCTCCATGAGGAACGCGCGGCCGCGTGCGCACGCGGGATCGTCACCCTGGCCCGCGAGCTGCAGGGTGAGCATCGCCCACGCGGTTTGTGACGGAGTGCTTGTGCCGACGCCCGCGAACGACTCGTCGACGTAGGAGTGGCATGTCTCACCCCACCCGCCGTCAGGATTCTGAACCCGGCGCATCCACTCCGCGGCGTTGCGCACCATGTCGTCGCCGACGTGCAGCGCGACCAGCGCGCTCACCACACACCACGTGCCGTAGATGTGGTTCACACCCCAGCGGCCGTACCACGACCCCCACGGACGCTGTTCCGCGCGCAGATACTCCAGCGCACGCGGGACATCGGGATCATCAGTTCCGCATCCCACCGCCGCAAGCATCTCGAGCACGTGCGCGGTCACGTCCTCCGACGGCGGATCGAGCATGGCACCGAAATCAGCGAAGGGCAGCTTGTACACGAGCGCCCGCGTGTTGTCCTTGTCGAAGGCAGCCCACGCGCCGTTGCGAGACCGCATCGCCCTGCACCAGCGCACCGCCCCGTCAACGGATTTCGCCACGTGGTCGCGGTCTGCCGACTCGAGCAGCGCGAGGACAACGACGGCGGTGTCGTCGACGTCCGGGTAGATGTCGTTGTCGAACTCGAATGCCCACCCGCCGCATTCGCCGAGCGACACCTTGACCTGCCAGTCGCCGCCGCCCGAGATCTGCTCCACGAGCAGCCAGTCCACCGCGCGGCGCAGCGCCGGATGCTCACGCGGTATCCCGGCCTTGCGCAGCGCGAGCATCGCCCACGCTGTGTCCCACACCGGCGACATGCACGCCAGGAGACGGAACCCGTCGGCGTCGTCGATGCTGAAACGGCGGAAACCCTCGAGGCCGCGGCGCATCACCGGGTCATCCACCGACATGCCCTCGAGGTTGAGCGCGATCAGTGAGTACACCCACGGAGGCTGGATCCCGCCCCAGCCGCCGTCGGCCTCCTGACGATCGGTGATCCACTCAACGAGCTTCGCGCGCGACGCGGCGCGCCCCGGCTGTCGCGGGAGCCGGTCGTAGAGCTTGAGCACGTGGTCGAGCCACAGGAACATCCCGGAACCGGCGACGCGATGCAGGCGGCGCGCGCTTCCCGGAGCGATCACCTCGCTGACGTCGACGCCGAGGTCGCGCACCGGACGGCGCGAGATGACGATGAGCAGCGGCGCGATGGTGCCTCTCGCCCAGCACGCGAAGTCGTAGAGGTTGAGCGGTGCCCACGGGGGGAGTCGGACCAGTTCCGGTGGCATGCTCGGCACGCCGTCCCAAGGGTAGATGCCGAACAGCGCGAGCCAGATCTTGGTGAAGACTCGCGCTTCGACGACGCCACCCTGGTCGAGGATCATGCGCAGCGCCGCGCGGAGCTGCGGCTCGGTGGCGTCGACGCCGAGCACGCGCAACGCGACGTACGCCTCGATGGTCGTGCTCAGATCACCGGGGCCGTCGTGGTAAAGCGCCCACGTTCCGTCCTTGCGCTGCGTGCCGAGAATGTGGCACACGGCGCTGTCGCGAATGTCGTCGTGCGAGATGNNCTCCACCAGCCCGCATCGTCCTGGTGCTCGAGCAACCAGTCAACAGCGGAACGCAGCGCCTCAGACTGCATGGGCCACCTCCATCGGCGCACCGGTGCCGCTCGAGGTCTGCGCGTTCTGCCACCCGACCGCGTTGCTGAACAGCGTGAGTGCCGCGGTTCTGCCGCTGCGTACCGCGGACTCGATCGTCGCCGGCCACCCGGTGTCGGTCCAGGCCCCTGCGATCACGAGGTTGGAGAGCGCGGTGGATGCTCCGGGGCGGCGAACGCCCGCAGTGGGGATGAACGTCGCGTCAGGATCGCGGGTTGTCGCACCCGCAAGCAGCTGCGCGCGTGCGGCCTGGGGCAACACACTGGCGAGCTCGCTGCGACCGAGCTCGACGAGCTCGCGCTCCGGGCGCTGGACGAGGTCGTCAGCGGCGCTCATGCTGCAGCACACATATCCCGGCGACTTCTCGAACACCCATTGCACGGGCGAATCGAGCAGCGCCGCGAAGTCGCAGCCGAGAACGGGCCGGTCGTACCAGAGGTGGACGTCGACGATGGGCATCGGCTCGAACGCATCGAGGCCTTCGATGCCCAGTGCGGGGGCGTCGTCGAGAATCGTGCTCAGCCGTCGTGGCGGCACCGCCAGCACGCATGCATCGCACGCCGCGCCGGTTCCACCGCTCAACTTCACGCCCGTGACGCGGTTGCCCTCACGATGCACTCCGACGACGGCCTGGCGGAGGTGGACTCCCTCGAAACGGGCCGCCGCCGCCTCCGCGAGCCTGACGAGCGGGACGCGCAGGTACGCGATCCGGGCGGCGTCGCTGCTGCCGAGAAACGCCGTGCGGATGACGAAGAGCCCCATCTCCGCGGACACGCGGTCGAGCGGTGCATTCAGCGCCGGCACGAGGAACGGCTCCCAGAACGCCCGCATCGCACGGGTGCCCTGGTGATGGCGACGCAGCCACGCAGCCATGTCGCCCTTCGGCGTTTTCTCCCCGCGTGCGGCAAGGAGCGCGCGCCCCACCTGGATGCGATCGAGCGTCGTCAGAAACGGATAGCGCGCGAACCCGGCCATCAGGTGGAACGGGGCCGGCAGCGACGATGCGCGCAGGTGTGCAGGGGGGCGCTTGCGCGAGAGGACGGTGGCCTCGAATCGCGGTTGCACGTAGAGGGAGTCAGTGAGGCCGAGCTCGTCGATCAGGTCGAGCGTCGCGGTGCAGCAGGCAAGCACGACGTGCTGTCCGCAGTCGACCTCATGTCCCTCGACCTCGAAGGACGTCGTCTTGCCGCCGAGCAGGCGCGAACGCTCATACAAGTCGACGCGCCAGCCGCGCCTGGCGAGGGCGAGCCCCGCCGTGAGGCCCGCCAGCCCCGCTCCGACCACTGCAACGCGTGGCTGCCGTGTTGTCATACCGCCGCCAGCCATGAGCGCGCCATCACCCCGAGCTTCGCCGCCTTCGAGAGGTGCGCTCGGCCGCGCAACGGGAGCTCGGGTGCGGCCTCGATCTGGTCGAGGATCCCGAGGTAGATTCCCGCCATGGTGCGCACGCACACGCCCGGCTGCTTGGGGATCGACTCGGTGACGCGGATGCCCGACGCATGCAGCCCGCGCGCACGGGCGATCTGCATGCCCATGAAGGTATTCCATCCGGGCGCGACGCGACCGTTGAGAATGTCGCGCTCGGTGATGCCGAACTCCTTGAGCTCATCACGCGGCAGGTAGATGCGCCCACGGCTCGCGTCCTCCTGCACGTCACGCAGGATGTTGATCAACTGCAGTGCGACGCCCAGCTCATCGGCGCGTTCCAGCGCGATCGGATCGCGGAAGCCGAAGATGCGCACGCACATGCGCCCGACGACCGAGGCGACGAGGTTGGCATAGGCCCGGAGCTCCTCCCACGTCTCGTAGCGAGTGGTGGTCAGGTCCATGGCCACACCGTCGATGAGCATGTCCAGCTCGGCGAGCGGAATCGCGTGACGCCGCATCGCGATCGCGAGCAATCCCATGACCGGGTCGGTGCTGTCGCCGGGGCGCGTGTCGCGCAGGCGGCGTCTATGGTGCTCGAGACGCTGCTCCCGCGACACGCGGCCGTCGAGATCGGCATCATCGTCGACCTGGCGCGCAAAGTCGTAGAGCGCGTAGATCGACGTGCGCTGGCGGCGGGGCAGGGCGATGAATCCCCAGTAGAAGTTGGCGGCTTCGCGTCGCGCCATGTCCTCGCAGTAGCGCTCCAGGGCGCGAACGTCGGGCAGCGTGGAAGTGTCAAGCACGCCGTTCTCCCGCCGCCTGCGCTGTGACCGTCGCGACCTGCCTGTGTTTGCGGCGAACCCCCGCGGAGAGCGCTGCCGTGACGATGCGCAGGCGGGCTGCCCCATCGACACTGGGGCGCAGGGTCGCGGTGCGATAGCCGGCTGCGGCGATGGCGTCAAGGATCGCCTCACCGCCAAGGCGGTAGAGCGCGAGCTGAACGCGCAGCCGCGGCGGAGCGAGCGCCTCCAGCGCAACGCCCGATGCAAGCAGGCCACGGGAGCGCTTGCACATGGCGCGAGTCGCTCCGTCAACGCCGTGCTCGCGAATGTCGTTTTGCAGGAGGTACGTACGCCCGAGTCGCCTGTCGACTGACACGTCCTGGGCGAAGTTGGCGAGCTGGAGTCCGATGCAGACGTCGTCACTCAGCGCAACCGCGGCCGGATCGCGGATGTCGAAGAGCCGGAGCACGATCCGGCCCACCGGCGCCGCGGAGTGGGTGCAGTACCCGCGCAGCGCCGCCCAGTCCTCATACGTGTCGACGCGCTGGTCCTGCAGGTTCGCATCGATCAGGTCGATGAACGGTTGCGCGTCCAGCTGGAAACGCCGGACCGTGTCGGCCAGGGCTACCAGGACAGGATGCGTACGCTCGTCGTAC
This sequence comes from Candidatus Dormiibacterota bacterium, assembly GCA_003132525.1. Classification (GTDB taxonomy): domain Bacteria; phylum Chloroflexota; class Dormibacteria; order Aeolococcales; family Aeolococcaceae; genus Palsa-851. The sequence goes on from PKXZ01000104.1 coordinate 32,933, forward strand.
GCGAAGCTCTCGTGTGTCTCGTCGCGCCAGCGCCGCAGGCGTCGCATGGCCACCGCGCGGTCGCCGCTCTCGTCGCCGAGGTCGTCGGTGAACCTACAGAACGCGTACACCCTGGTCAGGTCGCGACGCAATCCGCGGGGTGACAGCCGCGAAGCGACGGTGAAGTTCTCGTAGTGCTTGACCAGCTGGCGGCAGTACGCGTCTGCCGCCCCAAGCGAGATCGTCGGCTGTGCCATCAGAGTGCACGCCCGTCGCGATGCACCAGGTGCGCGTCGCGCTGGAGATCGGCCACTCGCGATGCGCCGACACAGAACATGGCGAGACGCAGCTCCTCGAGAATCACCGTCACGGTCTCGTCGAGTGCCTCGTCACCTGCGGCAGCGGCGCGGACCAGCGGCCCGGCGATTCCCACCGAATCTGCCCCGAGTGTCAACGCCTTGGCGACATCGATGCCGTCGCGCACACCGCCGCTGGCGATCAGCACGCTGCCGGGAGCAGCGCTGCGGGCGCGGATCAGCGCCTCCGCGGTCGGGATCCCCCACCCGGCGAACGACCCGGCGACGCGCGCGCGGACCGGATCGGTCATGCGATGGCGTTCCACCTCGCTCCATGACGTTCCACCCGCGCCGGCGACATCGACAGCCGCCACACCGGCGTCGAAGAGCCGGACCACGATGTCGTCGGCGATGCCCCAGCCGACCTCCTTCACGATCACCGGCGCACCCAGGCCTGCGCAGAGCGTCGCGATCCGCGCCAGCAATCCGCCGAACGCCGTATTGCCAGAGGTCTGCAGCGCCTCCTGCAGTGGGTTGAGGTGCAGCACGAGCGCGTCGGCTCGCAACGCGCGGAGCAGATGACGGCACTCGTCGATTCCGACCCCGAGGTTGAGCTGCACCGCCCCGAGGTTGGCGAGGAGCGGCACGTCGGGCGCGAGCGCGCGCACGTCGAACGTCGGCAGGACGTCGGGCTGTTCGAGCAGGACGCGGCACGAACCGAGACCCATCGCGAGACCGTGAGCCTGCGCGGCACGGGCGAGCCGCTCATTGATGGTCTGCGCCTGCTCGGTACCCCCGGTCATGCAGGAGATCAGCAGCGGCGCATCGACGTGCCCACCGAGCAGGTGGCTGCGCAGCTGCACGTCGTCGAGGTCGATCTCGGGGAGCGCGCGGTGCACGAAACGCCAGTCGTCGAAGCCGCTCTCGACTCCCTTGGCGGCAACGTCCTCCTCGATGTTGATGCGCAGGTGCTCATCCTTGCGCGAGGCGGTGCGCGATCCGGTCTTCGTGTCGGTCCTCGTCTTAACGGTTGCGTTCAGCAACATGGATCGCCAGGTCCGCGAAGTCGGTGAGGGCCTCATCGGGAAGACCGGTGAGCGCGGCGATAGCGTCTCGCGCCAGCACCATCGGCACACCTGCGGTCAGTGCCGGTCCGCCCAGATCGTCGAGCAGCGCGCGCAAGCGAAACTCGCCACCAGGCTCGCGTTCGCGGAACAGCCGGCGCAGCTCGCGACGTCGGGGCGAAGTCGCCACCTCGTACGCCGCAACCACGGGGTAGGTGAGCTTCCGCCGGCGCAGATCGCCGCTGCGACCCTTGCCGGTGACCTGGGGATCCCCCCACGTGCCCAGCCAGTCGTCGCGCACCTGGAACGCCAGGCCGAGCAACCTGCCCGCGGCATCGAAGCGCCGCACCACCGCGCGAGGCGCCCCGGCGAGCACCGCGCCCGCGGCCATCGCCGCGCCGATCAGGGCGCCGGTCTTCATCGTGACCAGGCGGAGGTACGTCGACTGAGCTGCGCCGGCACGGCCCTCGAGCGAGAGGTCGAGGCACTGACCCTCGACCACCTGGACCACCGCCGAGCTCAGCAGGTGCGCCGCGCGCATCCTGCGTCCCGGACGAGGCCCCGGCGCGAGCAGCCCGCTCAGGGCGTTGGCGAACATGCCGTCGCCGGCATTGATGCCCTGCTCGGCGCCCCAGACGGTCCAGACCGTGGGGCGATGGCGGCGGAGCTGGTCGCCGTCCTGGATGTCGTCATGGATGAGCGTGAAGTTGTGGATCAGCTCGACGGCGACGGCCGCAGGGAGCGCCCATTCCGGTTCCCCTCCGAGCGACTCGCACGCCCAGAGCGCCAGTGCCGGGCGGATCCGCTTCCCGGCAGGATCGTTTGCCGGGCGCCCCTGGGCATCCGTCCACCCGAGGTGGTATGCGGACATCTGGCGGAGCAGGCCCCTCGTTCTGGGCCCGGTCTTCCGAAGACCGTGGTCGAGTAGCTCCGTGTGCCGGTCGAGGAGCGCCGGTGGCGCCTCGATCGGGGGCGACGCATCGAGGTCGAGTACACGTTCCGCCATGGGCCTCCCCCTGCAAGGAAGCTTTCTACGTCGTAACTATCGCTGAATGGTAACCAACGGAGTTCGGCGGCGGCAAGCCGCCCAAACGCCGCTCAGTCAGCCGGCGTCGGCAGCCGGCAGCACCACCTGAAACTCGGTCCCATGGCGAGGCTCGGAAGTGACCGTCACAGTGCCCCCGTGCGCCTCCACGACGTGGCGGACGATGGCCAGGCCGAGGCCCGAACCCTCGCCGTCGCGCTGTCTCGAGCTGTCTGCCTTCCAGAAGCGCTCGTAGATCCTCGGCAGGTCCGCGGGGGTGATGCCCACCCCGGTGTCCCGGCAGCGCAGCACCACCTGCCCGTCAGCCCCGGGAGCCGCGCTGATCGAGATGACCCCACCGGAGGGTGTGAACTTGATCGCGTTGTGGGCGAGGTTGCGGAGCACCTGGCCGAGATGCGACGCATCGCCGGTCAGATCCGGGGTGCCGGGAGCCACGCTGATGTCGAGCGAGACACCTTTGCTTTCGGCGAGAGGGCGGAGGCGGTCGAGGCTGCCCATCAGCTCGGTGATCGGGACGCGCTCGCTCGCCATTGGTCGGAGCCCCGACTCGATGGTGCTGAGCTCGAGCAGCTCCTCGACCATCTGGGCCATGTGCGACGCCTCCTGCCCGATCCGGCGGACGAAGTCGGCGGCGGCATCGGAGTCCTCCAGCCCACCATTCGACAGCGTCTCGGCGATGAGCTGCACCGCGGTGATCGGAGTGCGCAACTCGTGCGACACGTTACTGACAAAGTCGCGCCGAACTCGTTCGAGATGATGCACGCGAGTCTCGTCACGCACCATGAGCAGCGTGGAGATCTCGCCGTTGAGCGCAATCGCGCGAGCGTTGAAGTCGCGATCGTGCAGGGTGATGGCGCGCTCCTCGACGCGCCCGCTCTGGCGCGCGGCATCGAGCAGGCGGATGAGGCGGTAATCCACCTCGCCGGCCACGAAGTCCGAACCCTCGACCAGCGCAAGTCCGAGCAACCGTCGAGCGGGCTCGTTGGCGAGCAACACCTTCCCCTGGTCGTCGAGACCCACGATCCCAGGGTCGAGCAGCAGCCCGACGGCCCGAAGCACATCGATGCTTCCTGAGCCGGAAAGGAGCTCGACGACGTCCAACGCCTCCACCAAGGCGAGTATAGGCTCGTCGTTCGGGCGGCCCTCGAGGGGAACCGCTAAGCTCGATCGATGGCGTCAACCGTCGCCAAACGTATCCTCGTGGTCGAGGACGAGGATGCCATCCGCGAGACGCTTCGCTACAACCTCGCCCGCGAGGGCTATGTCGTCGTTGAAGCGGCGACCGGTCCGGATGCGCTCACCATGGCGCGGAGCGAGCGACCCGACCTGATCCTGCTCGACGTGATGCTTCCGGGGCTCAGTGGGCTCGAGGTCTGCCGCGTGCTCCGTCAGGAATCGTCGACGCCGATCCTCATGCTCACTGCCAAGGGCACCGAGGTCGACAAGGTGGTCGGGCTGCAGCTCGGTGCCGACGATTACGTCACCAAGCCCTTTTCGTTCAACGAGCTCCTCGCCCGGATCACCGCGCTGCTGCGACGGTCGGACATGAGCGCCCGGCCCGCCGGAGGCCCCGAGGTCGAGGAGTTCGAAGGATTCAGGATCGACCGAGCCGCACGGACGATCCACGTCGAGGATGCCGAGGTGCGGCTGGCACCCAAGGAATTCGACCTCCTCTCCTTGCTGCTCCGCAATGCCGGCCGGGTGCTCTCCCGGCAGGCGATCATCGCGGCCGTGTGGGGCAACCGCTTCTACGGCGATCCCAAGACCGTCGACGTCCACATCCGGTGGCTGCGCGAGAAATTCGAGCCTTTCGAGCAGGTCCCGTTTCGGATCACCACCGTGTTCGGGGTCGGGTACCGCCTCGACCGAATCGGCGCGATCGAGCTGTCCCCGTAAACTCGACCACGCATTTGAGGAGACGCGTGGACGCAGCGGTCATCGGCGGCGGTGTCATCGGTCTGTCGGTGGCCTGGCGAGCCGCCCGGGCTGGGCTGCGCGTTGCCGTCATCGATCCCGACCCGGGATCGGGCGCATCCCATTTCGCCGCGGGAATGATCGCTCCGGTGGGGGAGGCTGAATTCGGCGAGGAGGCGGTGGTGGCGCTCAACTGCGATTCCGCGGCGCGCTACCCGTCGTTCATCGCCGAGCTCGAGCTCGATGCGGGCCGTTCGGCCGGCTACCGCCAGACGGGGACGCTGCACGTTGCGGTGGACGGCGACGAGCAGGCCGCGCTCGAGCGGCAGTTCCGCTTCCGTCAGCATCTGGGGCTTGCTGTGGAGCGGCTGACCTCGAGCCAGACGCGCGAGCTCGAGCCTGCGCTTGCCCCGTCGATACGCGGCGGCATGCTCGTCGAATCCGACCACCAGATCGATCCACGCGCCATGGTGCCGACCTTGCTCCAGGCATGCAGCCGGCTCGGCGTTCAGATCCACCGCAGCCGCGCGTCGCTGCTCGTTGACCGCGGACGGGTCACCGGCGTGGGACTCGCGAGCGGGGAACGGCTCGACACATCGAAGGTCGTGCTCGCGGCGGGATGCTGGGCCGGCGTCGTCTCTGGCGTTCCTGCCGAGGACGTCCCACCGGTGCGACCGGTGAAGGGGCAGATCCTGCGTCTGCGCGGGGCTCCCGAGATGATCGCCCGCACCATTCGAGGTGAGTCCGTCTACATCCTGCCGAGAGGGGACGGTCGCGTGGTTATCGGAGGAACCGTCGAGGAGCGAGGGTTCGACACGTCCGTGATCGCCGGCGCGGTCTACGGGCTGCTCCGCGAGGCGCGAGCGTTGCTGCCCGACGTTGCGGAGCTCGAGCTGGTCGAGGCGTCCGCCGGTCTGCGGCCGGGGTCGCCGGACAATATGCCGATGGTCGGTGACTCGACGACCGAGGGCCTGATCGTGGCGACCGGCCATTTCCGGAACGGCTACCTGCTTGCGCCTGCCACCGCCGATGCCGTGGCGGGGGTCCTGGCCGGAGGCCGGTGGCCCGAGGCGACACAGCCCTGGTCACCCGCACGATTCCGCCGGACCGCCGAGGTGAGCGCGTGATCATCGTGGTCAACGGCGAGAGCCGCGAGGTGGCGGACGGCCTGGGATTGACCGACCTGCTCCGCGAGATGGAGCTTCCCCCCGAACAGCGCGGCATCGCCGTGGCGAGAAACGGTGACGTGGTGCTGCGCGCCAGCTGGGCCGACACGACGCTTGCCGCAGGTGACCGGCTCGAGATCCTGCATGCCGTCCAGGGGGGTTGAACCGCGATGGCTGAGCTGCAATGGCTGACCTGCAATGGCTGAGATGCAAATGGCTGACATGAATGACTTCCTGGTGATCGCCGGGGAGCGTTTCAGCTCGCGGCTGATCATGGGAACCGGTGGTACCCCGAGCCTCGACATCCTGGAGCGGGCGCTCGAGGCCTCAGGCACTCAGATCGTGACTGTCGCCCTGCGGCGCCTGGATCCTTCCGGAGCGAGCGCATTCCTGGACGTCGTGGCGAAGTCAGGGCGGCGCATCCTGCCCAACACCGCCGGCTGTTACACCGCGCACGACGCGGTCACCACCGCCCGGCTCGCCCGCGAGGCGTTCGAGACGAACTGGATCAAGCTCGAGGTGATCGCCGACGAGGACACCCTGCTGCCCGACGGCGCCGAGCTCCTGGTCGCCGCCGAGGAGCTCATCGACGACGGCTTCGTGGTGCTCCCGTACGCCAACGACGACCCGGTGCTCTCGCGCCGCCTGGAGGACCTGGGCTGTGCGGCAGTGATGCCGCTCGGTGCCCCGATCGGCAGCGGCTCGGGAATCCGCAACCCGTACAACCTGCGCATTATCCGCGAGCGCGCCGGTGTGCCGGTCGTGCTCGACGCCGGTGTCGGGACCGCCTCGGACGCCGCCATCGCCATGGAGCTCGGATGCGACGCCGTGCTGGTCGCGTCGGCGATCACGCGCGCCGCCGAACCGGTGCTCATGGCACGTGCGATCGGCGGCGCCGTCGAAGCCGGGCGGCTCGCGTTCAGGGCCGGGCGGATTCCGCAGCGCCTCTACGCAGAGGCATCGACGTCCTGGGAAGGAATCCCGGACCTCGGCAACCGTCCCAAGGTGGTGCCGGCGGCGGGTGATGCCGGGTCGAGGTGACGCCCGGCGGGAGCGCCTGTCGCGAGCCCGCCTGTACGTGGTCACCGGGGCGCGCCAGGACGATGGCGATCTTGCAGGGTTCCTCGACGCCGTGCTGGGGGCCGGCGCCGACATCATCCAGCTGCGCGAGAAGGACGCTGAGGCGGGCGACATCCTCCGCTGGAGTGAGGTCTTCCGGGCCGCCTCGGACCGGCACGGCGCCCTGTTTGTGATCAACGACCGCGCCGACCTCGCCGTCGCCGCCGGCGCCGACGGGGTCCACGTCGGTCAGAACGACCTCCCGCCCGCCTGGGCACGACGGGTGGTCGGGCCCGAGATGATCATCGGGCTGTCGACGCACGCCGACGCCGAGTTCGACGCCGGAGATCCCGAGGCGGATTACCTGTGTGTCGGCCCGCTCTACGCCACGCCCACCAAGCCGGGGCGGCCGGTGACCGGCCTCGAGATCGTGGGTCACGCCGCGAGGCGCACCCGGGCGGGGACGGAGCGGCGTCCGTGGTTCGCAATCGGAGGCGTCGATACCGCTTCGCTGCCCAAGGTTTTCGCCGCCGGCGCGGAGCGGATCGCTGTCGTCCGGGCGGCCGCCGGTCCCGATCCGGGTGCCGCTGTCAAGGCGCTGGTGGCAGGTCTCGCAAGCGCTCCCCGTTTCTTAACCATCACCTAACACCTGCACAAACTTCCCGCCGCTAGGCTGCGACTCATGGTGGCTGGAGCGGGGTTTTTGAGCGCATCTACGTCGACCGCCGCCCCGGAGAACGGGACGGCAACGGCGACGGCTGTCTCCGTGAGTGATCTCACCGTGCGGCTGATCCAGCGCAAGCTCCTCGACGGCATCAGTGTCGGTTTCGGCGAGAAGCGCATCACCGCGATTGTGGGACCGACCGGCTGCGGGAAGACGACACTGCTGCGGTCCGTCAACCGGATGCACGACCACACACTGAACATGTCGGTCGACGGATCGATTGTGGTCAATGGCATGGACGTGTATGGGCGCGATGTCAACGTGCGCGACCTTCGCCGTCACGTGGGCATGCTGTTCCAGCGAGCGAACCCGTTTCCGCAGAGCATCGAGGACAACATCTCGATCGCCCCTCGCGCCCACGGAATGATCGCCCGTGGCGGCGATAGCAGGGTGGTGGAACAGCGGCTCACGGAGGTCGGACTCTGGGACGCGGTGAAGGACCGGCTGCATGCATCGCCGTTCACACTCTCCGGTGGTCAGCAGCAATTGCTCTGTCTTGCCCGCGCACTCGCTCTCGAGCCGGACGTATTGCTGCTCGATGAGCCCACTTCGGCGCTCGACCCGGCGACGACCGAGCACATCGAGGACCTGCTGCGCAGCTTGCGCAGCACGATGACGATTCTCATCGTCACCCACAACCTGGGGCAGGCGATGCGCCTGAGCGAGGACGTTGTCTTCCTGATGGCGGGGAAGCTCGTCGAAACCGCGCCGACCGACAAGTTCTTTCACGCGGCCGAGGATGAACGCAGCCGGCAATATGTCAGCGGCCGCATCGGGTAACAACCGTTGTCCCACCGATAACAACCGGTGGTAATCATTGGCACGACAGAGGAGAGGTGATACATGCGCACGGGCTTGATGGGGGGTATCGCAGTATTCGGAGCGCTGGCGGTCGTCGCCTGCGGAGGCAGTTCCACACCGGCAGCGACGTCATCGAGTAGTGGGACGCCCGCACCGGCGGCGACCGGCAATCCCACAACTGCGGTCTCGCTGACCGAGAGCGGATCCACCCTGCTGCTGCCGTTTTTGCAGGAACTGGTGACACCGCTGACGACGCAGTACTCGAACATCACACTTGCTCCTTCCGGCGGCGGGTCGGGAAAGGGCATCACTGATGCAATCGCGGGCAACTCGTTGATGGGCGGCACCGACGCGTACATGAGCCCGGCGCAGTTCACCGCGAACCAGACGCTCGCCAACATTCCGATTGCGGTGTCGGCGCAGGGCGTGTGGTTCAACCTTCCCGGGATCACGAGCCTCAAGCTCGACGGCGACGTGCTCGCCAAGATCTACTCGGGCACCATCACCAAGTGGAACGACCCGGCGATCGCGGCACTCAACTCGGGCGTCACGCTACCTGCGACAACCATCATCCCGCTGGTCCGCCAGGGCAGCGCGGGTGACACCTTTCTGTTCACCTCATTCCTGAGCGCGACCAGCAGCACCTGGTCGAACGGCCCTGGATTCGGGACCACGGTGTCGTGGCCGAAGGTTTCCGGTGAAGGCAGCGCGTCGAGCAACCCGGGCATGGTCGCTGCCTGCAAGACGGGATGCATCGCCTACATCGGTGTGAGCGCGTCGGCAGCGGCACAAACCGCGGGGCTCGGCGAGGCGATGCTGGAGAACAAGTCGGGCGCCTTCCTCACCCCGACACCCACGACGGTTGCCGCGGCCGTCACCGCCGGCGCAGCCTCGATTCCGTCCAACCTGGCGCTCTCGTTGATCTACCAGGACGGCGCTCAGTCGTACCCGATCGTCAACTTCGAGTACCTCGTGGTCAACACGACGCAGTCGTCGACCGATGACGCCCTCGCGATTCGGACGTTCCTCGAATGGACCATCGATCCGAACGGCGGATCGCAGTCAACCTACCTCGCGAAGGACAACTTCGTCGGGCTGCAGGCATCGGTCCCCGCATCGGTGCTGTCAGCGATCCAGGCGAAGATCGCCTCCATCACCGGATAACCAACCCACCCCGATGTCGATGATCAGTGCGCGTGCCGGCAAGGTCGATGCCGGCCGCGCACGACATCGACTGAGCAGCAGCGAGCTGACGTTCGGCGACCGCGTGCTGCGGGCCATCAGCGGCGTCGCGTCCGTGGTGCCCACCGCAATCCTCGTGGTCATCGCAGTGGTGATGTTCATCACCGCGCTGCCATCGATCATCTTCAGTGGGCTGTCATTCTTCACTGGATCGGTCTTCAGCTTCGGCAACCTCTACGCGACCACCACGGTCACGCACAACGGCGTGGCGGCTCCCCCGCACGCGGTGTATGGGGTGCTGCCGCTGATCGTCGGCACGCTCTCCACGTCGATCATCGCGCTCGTCCTCGCGGTGCCGATCTCGGTCGGGGGCGTGCTCATGCTCAGCGAGATCATCCCGCGCAAGATCTCCGACTCGCTGGGAGTCTTCCTTGAGTTGCTTGCCGGAATTCCGAGCGTTGTGTTCGGGCTGTGGGGTGTGGCCGTGTTCGGCCCGTTCCTCGCCGCCCATATATTCCCCCCGCTGAGCGCGCTCGGCCATGTGATCCCATTCTTCAAAGGACCGGTCGGCCAGGGACAGGGTTTGCTCACCGCGAGCCTCGTGCTCGCCGTGATGATCATTCCGATCGTCGCCTCGACGACACGAGAGCTGGTTCGACGTGTCCCGATCCTGGCGAAGGAAGGCGCATTGGCACTCGGCATGACTCGCTACGAGACGGTCCGCGTGGTGACGATTCCATACATCCGCACCGGGATCGTGGCCGCATCGCTGCTCGGCTGGGCGCGTGCGCTCGGCGAGACCATCGCTGTGCTCCTGATCATCGGTGACATCTATTCGGTGCCGAGCAACGCTTACGGCAACACCAGCACGATCGCCGCGTGGATCGCATCCACGCTCGACGGCGCGTTCGGCGACACCACCGGAGCCGGCATCCACGCGCTCGCCGAGCTCGGCCTGCTCCTGCTTGCGATCANNAGCCTGTTGACCAACTTTGCCGGCCGTCTTGTGGTGCGCAAGGTGTCGGGCGGCGTTCTCCCGGTGGGGCGTGGTGTCTAGGCCGCGTCAGAGTCACATCCGCGCGGGCATCTTCTGGACCCTCTGCGGCATCGCACTGGTGCTCATCATCGCGCCGGCGCTCGACATCATCGTGAGCATCCTCGCCCACGCGCTGCCCGTGCTCAAGCCCAGCCTGATCACCGAGACGACGTCAGGCACCCAACTGGGCTTGCAGAACGCCATCCTCGGCACGCTGGCGCTGAGCCTCGGTGTGCTCGTGGTCGCTGGATCCATCGGTGTCCTGGCGGGGCTGTATCTCTCGGAGTTCGCGCCGCGCAGGGTCGCGTCGGTCGCTCGGTTCTTCTCCGAAGTCCTCGCTGGTGTCCCCTCGATCGTGGTCGGTTACGTGGGCTACCTGGTCCTGGTGAACAAGGGCGGGCTCGGCCTCCACTACTCCCTGCTCGCCGGCGTGATCGCGCTGAGCGCGCTCATCCTGCCGTACATCGTGAAGACGACCGAGCTTGCATTCAGCAGCGTGCCNNGCGAAGGCGCAATCGCGCTCGGCATGTCGCGCGGCAAGACGATTCGCAAGGTGCTGCTGCCCCCCGCGCTCCCGGGGATCGTGTCGGGCTTGGTGCTCGCCCTGGCGATCTCCACCGGCGAAACCGCGCCGCTGCT
>PKXZ01000078.1 GCA_003132525.1 Candidatus Dormiibacterota bacterium
GGAGCTGCGACGCGAGAGCGGCAGCCAGTTCGATCCGGAGCTGGTCGCGGCGCTGATGGCGGTGATGCCAACCGAGGGCACCACCATCGCCGTCGCACCACTCGATCTGCAGCCGGAGCGGCGCGCCGCGGTCGGGCGCCGCCAGAACGAAATCGCCATCGAGGCGTGGCTACGCGGCGATACCGCGCTCATCCGCAAGCCGATCCTGCCGGTCTGAGCTCGCCTTATCCCGCCAGCGGGCTGAGGGCTGTCAGCGCCCCGAGGTCTCCGGCGACCAGCGCGGCCGCGAGCGCCTGGATCCCCTTCCCGTTCGGCTCGGTGAGCACGACATCAGCACGAGCCTTGAGGACGTCGACGGCGTTGGCCACCGCAACCGAGACTCCGGCGACCGCGAAGAGCGCGACATCGTTCTCACCGTCACCGACTGCGACGGTGACGGCAGGCGTCTCCCCCATGGAGCGGAGGGCCGCTTCGATACCGGTTCGCTTGCTGATCCCCGGTGGCAGCACCATCGCCGAGTCACGGTTGCGGACCACCTGACGATCGACGCCGAGCTTGGCGATTGCCGCCGAAAGCTTGGGCTCCTGGCTCCAGGCGGTCGAGCAGAGGACCCGGCCGACGATCAGGGGCGTCACGCCGGTGCGCTGGAGCTCGGCGACGAGCCCAGGCGGGACCCGGGGCGCCAGCAGCTGCGCCTCGCCACTTGCGCGGTCGATCACCACCGCGCCGTTCTCGACCACGATCTNNAGGGCCTCGACTGTCTCGGCGGAGCACACCCCTTCAACGGCAAGTGTCCCGTCGAAGTCGCATGCCAGTACGCGATGCCGCATCCCCTTCATTGTCGGGGGGACGTACCGATCGAGGCTCGACGCCTCTCGAATCGGCGCTCTCAGAGATCGAATGTCGCCCGGACCTCCGTTCCCTTGCCGAGCTGGGATCTGATCTCGAGCTTTCCCTTGTCCCCATCGGCGCGCTCACGCATGGTCAGCAGCCCGAAGTGGCGGGTCCGGTCCACCGACGCCTCGGTCTCCTCCACGTCCATNNCACCTGCTTCGGGAGAAAGGAGATCACCACCTCGACGTTGGATGCCTTGGCGTGCTTGCGCGCGTTGTTGAGCGCCTCCTGAACGATCCTGAACAGCGTCTGCTCGAGGCCACCGCCCATGCGGATCTCCTCGCCGACCACGCGCAGGTGGGCGTTGATCGTGTTGCGCTCACCAAACTCGGCAACGAACTTTCGCAGCGTCGGCACCAGCCCCAGGTCGTCGAGGGTCATCGGACGGAGATCGAAGATCAGACGCCGGGTATCGTCGAGGACGCTGCGGACACCGTTCTTGAAGTCGGCAAGCTCGCTGACGACCATCTTTGGGTCGCGCGCGATGAGCCGCTCGATGATCTCGGCCTGGAGCACCAGGTTCGCCATCGACTGCGCGGGCCCGTCGTGCATGTCCCGAGCGATGCGCATCCGCTCCTCTTCGATGATCTGGAAGGTCTGCCGTGACGCATCACGAAGCCGGGCGGTGCCGTTGGTCGGTCCCGCGTTGGCGGCGAGCAGGTCGTCGAGGCTGCGGTAGACGGCCCTGAGCACCTCCTGCTCGGCGCGGATGCCGGTGAGCCGGGTGCCCAGCTCGACCTGGCGCTCCTCGGTGGCGGCGAGGTCCGCGCGGATCTTGGCGAGTGTCCTGAAGGCGGTGTCGATCTCATCGACGTCACCGGCCGGCAGCACGCTCAGCAGCGCTCCCCAGCGTCCCTCGGCCTCGTGCTGCGCGGTGCGCAGCTCCAGGAGGCGCGCCGCCACGGCAGAGAGCTCGTCATCGAGCGCAGCTGCGGTTGCATCGAGGTCCTCGATGCGCTTGGTCACCAGGAATCGGACGCCTGACAGCGCCGATGGGTTCATGGTGGGGGCCGCTTCGACTTCGCTCACCATCGTGATCATGTCACCGCAGAGTCGCACCCTGCCTGTAGTTCACAAATGGCTGTGACAGGCCTGTTGCACGGCGAGCCGCAACTGGCGCCCAGCGTATAACCAGATCGAAGTCGAACCACCGCCTCAGGAAAAAAGCAGCCTTATGACACTCGGCGACCCACCTCGCATTCTCATCGCGGAAGATGACGACTCGCTTCGCCGTCTCCTCGAGTTGCGGCTCGTCAGTGATGGTTTCGACGTGCGCTGTGCCGAGGACGGCATGGAGGCGCTGGAGATCGTCATCAAAGGCTGGCTGCCGGATGCGGTTGTCTGCGACGTGATGATGCCTCGGCTGAGCGGGTTGTCGGTCTGCCGTGAGCTCCGCGCTCAGACAAAGACGGCCACATGCCCGATCATCCTGCTCACCGCGCGCTGCTTCGACGAAGACATTCAAGCTGTCATGGATCTCGGCGGGATCACATACATGGGCAAGCCCTTCGAGTTTGCGCATCTGCTCAAGATGCTCTGGTCGTCGGTCGGGCTCGAACAACCGGGCAATGCAACGGCAGCCCGCGTGATCTCGGGAGCATCACAGGGCTGACGAGCACAGTGGCGGGCGGCGTCGTGACAAGCGTGGCGGCTGAAGCGGTACACGAGCAGCAGAGCCGATTCCGCGCGCGACTCGATTCTCTGATCTCACCAAGCGGGCTCTTCATTGCCGCGGTGCTGGTCATCATGGCGCTCCCGGTCACGCGGACCATCCAGGACCCCGACTTCTGGTGGCATCTTCGCGCCGGCCAGCTGATCCTGCAGCACGGCGGTCTGCTCGGCAACGATCCGTTCACCTACACGGTCGCGAACCATCACTGGACGATGCACGAATGGCTCAACGAGGTGCTGTTCGCCGTCGAGTTCAGCATCGGTGGACTCGGCCTCATCGTCCTGATTCTCTCCGCCGTCACCTGGCTCGGACTCGTCGCCGTCATGCAGAAGGCGCGCCTCCGGAATCCTGGCCGCGGCGTGCTCGGTCTCGGCATGCTCGTCGCGGTGGTTGCCGGATTCCCCATCTGGGGACCGCGCGTGCAGATGTTCACCTTCGCCTTCACGGCGCTGACGTTGTTCCTCGTTGAGCGTTACCTGACCCGCGGCGGCAAGGCCATGTGGTTGCTCGTGCCGTTGTTCGTGCTGTGGAGCAACCTGCATGGCGAATTCGTCGTCGGACTCGGTTTCATCGCGGTGATCCTGGTGGCCGAGCTCGTTGGCGAGCGCTTGCACATGCCTGATCCGGCGCCACGGTCGCGCCTTCTCCCGGTGCTGTACCTGCTGATCGCGTGCACCGCGGTGAGCATGATCAACCTCAACGGCCCGGGCATCCTGTTCTACGCGGCCGGCACGCAGACGTCGGCGGCACAGCAATCACTCATCGAGGAGTGGTTCTCGCCGAGCTTCCACGACTGGGAGGTGCTCGTCTACGGCGCGATGATGCTCAGCCTCGCGATGCTCATCGTCTTCAACCGTCGTATCCGTGCGCGGGACGTGGCGCTCGTCCTCGTGGTCACCGCGCTGTCGCTGCAGTCCGCGCGTCACATCGAGCTTTTCGTCGCCGTGGGGACTCCGGTGTTCATCGACCAGCTCGCGATCGCGACTCCACGAATGCGCGCGGCATACCGGCGACTGCGACGTGCCCCTGCCACCGCTCCTCCGCGGAATCGAGTGCAGCCACCACTGCTGTTCCGACTCACCGCGTACGCGATGCTGATGGCAGGCCTCGGCGGCGTCTACATCGCGTGGCTGGTGCCGAAGATGCAGCTGCAGCCGTTCTCCCTGACGTACGCGCAGGAGTTCCCCGTGTGCGCTGCGCAATGGCTCGCCGGGGCGCCGGAGCCGCTGAAGATCTTCAACCAGTACGGCGAAGGTGGCTATCTCGCCTACACGCTGTCCTCGCACGGCGACAAGGTGTTCATCTTCGGTGATGCGGCCCTCATGGGTGATCAGATGCTCTACACGTACGCAGCCGTCGAGACCGCGACACCGAGCTGGGACTCGATCATCCGAAAGTACGGCACCGACATCGTGCTGGACGACATCAACACCCCGCTCGCCGACGTCATGGAGCACGCCGCCGACTGGACCAAGGTGTACCAGGATGGCCTGAGCGTCGCGTTTGTTCCGAACGACAAGCTCGCGACCCTGCAGCTTCCGGCCGTGCCCCACTGGGCGCCGGGAAGCGTGTGCGCTCGCCAGGCGAAGTCCGCTCCGAACACCGGGGCGCAGAACCAGTGAAGCGCCCAGACCTCCTCGTGCTCGCCGGCCCCGACTCTGGGCGCCGGGCATCGGCGAGCAGGATCGCGTGGATCACCGCGGCCGCGATTGTCGTGCTCGTGCTCACGGTGCAGCCCTTCAGCAATACCGACGTGTGGTGGCATCTCGCGCTCGGGCGCCTGATCACCACCAGCGGCATCCCAGCCCATGAACCCTTCAGCTTTCTGCCCGCCGCGCACGCGTGGGTTGGACAGCAATGGCTCTACGAGGTGACCCTCGCGGGCCTGGTTGGCGCCGGCGGCGCGGGTCTTGCGTCGCTGGTCATGGGCCTCGCCGCGGTCGCAGCCGTGGTGCTCGCGGCGCTCTCGATCCAGAGGTCCGCACGGGTCAGCGGACCGTGGCTAGCGATCGCGATGGTGATCACCGGGTTGGTGCTCAACAGCGTAGCGGGCGTCACCAGCGCGGTGATCTCGGTGCTCGGCTTCGCAATCGTCCTCTTCGTCGTGACCCGATGGCGTGAGGGAATGACGTCCGCCGTCTGGGGGCTGCCGCCACTCTTCCTGCTCTGGGCGAACATGGACGCCGGGTTCGCCGCCGGGCTGCTGCTCGTGCTTGCCGCGCTCCTGCTGCTGCCCAAAGCCGCTACCCCGGGGGGTGGCCGGCGCCAGCTCGCGCTCGCGCTGGTGATCAGTGCCGTCGTGGTGATCGCCAATCCGCTTGGACCGGGCATCTATGCGTCGGTGCTGTCCGGCGTCTTCAACCCGGGGGTTGCCCAGAGCCTTGCCGGATTCGGAACCCCGAACTTCCACGAGTGGTGGGCGCGGCTCTTCGAGGCTGAGGTGGTGCTGGTCGTCGTGCTCTGGACCGTGTCCGGCGGACCCGACCGGTTCAGCGCGATCACGGGCTTCGGACTGCTGATCGCCACGCTCTATGCGCAGGAGAACCTCGGGCTCTTCGCGGTCTTCATGACGGCCCAGCTCGCAATTCACGGATCGCGGGCGTGGGCGCGGCACGTCGCGCCTCGCCGGCGCCGACGCGCGGAGGCCGGCACGCGCCATCTGCATCCTGTGCTGATCAGCGCCGGGCTGGTCGCGATGGCCGCCGCCATGGCGGTGGCACTGATCCCCAAGATCAGCACATCCGCCGCCGCCTCATACCAGGCCACCACCTATCCCGAAGCCGCAGCGACCTTCACGGGCGCCAACTTTCCCGGGCAGCGCGTCTACACGATCGACTCCTGGGGCGGATACCTCGCGTACCGCTTCCCCTCGGGACGCATCGTCTTCCTCTACGACGAACCGGCCGTCTTTGGCAACAACGCCCTCCAGCTGTACGAGGACGTCGATCAGCTCGATCCCAACTGGATTCACGTGCTCAGCACGGAGGACATCCACCACGCGATCGTCCCGTCGGATGCACGGGAGGCGGCAGCGCTGCACGTGCTCGGATGGGTCGTCAACTGCTACGACCCGACGAGCAAAAGCCTGGTGATGTCGTCGCCGCCGAGTGGCACCGCGCCGCCACAGAGCGGCCTGGTCATCCCACCTCCCGGCGTGCCCGACTGCTGACGTCCGGTTAGAGGCGGTCGCTGCTCGCTGCCGGATTGACGACGGAGCGCGCTGCCTCCAGCCCGGCCTCGAGCCGGTCGGTTCGGGCGGCTGCGCCTTCGGCGGGGAGCGCGGATCCCCCCGACAGCACTTGCACCAGGTCGTCGCGCTCGAGGAGTCGATAGATCTCGGCGGCGCCGTCGTTGGCCGGCCGGGCAACGTCCTCGAAACCGGCCCTTGCTGCCTCCGCGCTGACGAGCAGCAGGGTAGCCGCACACGCTTCGAGGTCGTCCTGGGCCATCGAGAGGATGACCGCCTGTTCGGCATAGCCGAGCGCGCGCAGCAGCGCGCCGCGCTGGATCGACACCTCGGCAAGCGCTCGCGACCCGGACGCCGCGAGCGAATCGAGGCTGAGGCTCCGAGCGATCACAACACTCTCGGTCAGGCGTCGTGCCGCCTCGTCGAGCTCACCGCCGAGCAGCGCGATCCTGCCGAGATCGTGCAGCGCCTCGGCGGCAACCGTGAGGTCACCCGCACGACGAGCGCTGTCGAGCAGTTCCTCGCCGTATCGAGCCGCAGCCGCGATGTCGTTGCGCGACCGCGCCAGTCCGCCGAGTGCCGCCAGGGTGCGCTCACGGATCTGCCGGTCGGTGGCGCTCAGTGAGAGCGCCTGCTCGAGGCAGAGCTCGGCGTGCGCCGTATCGCCCGCGTGGAACGCTCCCGCCGCGACGTCGATGAGCAGGCCGGCGATGACTGCGCGCAGCTCGCCGCGCTGATCACGCGCAAGCGCTTCGCCGATGTTGCGCATCGCGTGACCGCCTCGCCCGGAGTCCAGCTCGACCCGCGCGAGGTTGACGAGCGCCTTGGCGACAATCGCGTCATCGCCGGCGCGTCTGCCCAGCTCCGCGGCCTTTTCGAGCAGGGCAACCGCCGTCACCGCATCGCCTGCGCGGGCCGCATGGCGCCCCCACTCACCTGATACCGCTGCCTGGAGCGCGACCGCGCCGCTGCGTTCGGCCAGACGCAATGCCGCCTGCCAGTACGCGTCGGCCGCAGCGTGGCCCGCACCCGAGAGTGCCTCGGCGAGGTCCGACATGGCGCTCGACGCCCAGTCCGGGCGCACGAGCGCCCAGACGTTCAGCGCCGAAAGAACGTCGGCGCTGGCTCTGACTGTGTCCCCCAGCAGTTGATACGCGAGACCCCGCGCCAGGAGCGCGGTCCCCCGCTGCTCGGGTTGCCCATCGGCGGAAAGCCGTTCCAGTGCACGGTCGTATGCCGCGATCGCATCCGCGACGCGGCCGTCCCGAAGGGCGGCAGCGCCGGCTGCAAGTTCATCCGGACGATCCGGATGCAGAGCGGCGATCGGTGGGAGCGACACGGCTGACCTGAAGTTTCCAGGACAGAGGCATGCATGCGTTCGCCTGTAACAGTGGGTGGTGCGGCATCGTTACGAGACCTTCGTCTGACAAACGCGTCCCGCCGGTAGGCTCACCAGAGTGAGTGAGGCGATCTGCGACCGTACCCCCGTGCTTGGCCAGCATGGCTGAAGCTGTGAGTCGAGAGCTCACGCAGACAGCTCCCGCGCGCCCGATGACCAACTCGCCGGACCGGCCTGCCGGACGTCTGCCCACGCGCAGACCCCGCAACGAGTCCACCGCGATGCCCATGAGAGATCGCCGGGCGGGCATCGAGCGAACCATTGAGCTCAGCCGCTGGATGGTGCTCATCTTTGCGGCAGTCGCCAACAACTTCCCCGGTCTCTCCACCGGACAGTCGACGGCGGCAGTCAACCTGGTGCTCGGCGCCTGGGGCGTCTTCAACCTGGCGGCGACGGTGATGCTGCTCGCCAACCGGATTCCGAGCCGACGCCTCCAGGTGGCAACGATCATCCTCGACCTCGCCGTCGCCAGCGGCCTCGTCTATCTCACCGGTGGATACAACTCCGACCTCGCGGTCACCTTCTTCATCGTGGTGATCGCGAGCAGCCTGCGTTTCGGACTGGTTGGCAGCATGGCCTGCGCATTCGTTGCCGGTGCCGCGTACTTCGTGGTCGGGTTCAACGTCGCCAATCACCATCTCGACACGACCCTGGTCGACGGGCTGGTGTCGCGCCTGTTCCTGCTCTTCGTGGTCGCGCTGAGCAGCAACCTGCTGGCACGCGAGCTGGTGGGCGAACGCGACGCCCAGGTGCGCAGGTCGATCGAGCTCGAGCACGCTGCGTTCGCCGAGCTGCGCGAGGTCGATCGCATCAAGAGCGAGTTCATGATGCTTGCCTCGCACGAGTTGCGGACACCTTTGACCAAGATCAAAGCATGGCTCACCCTCATGCACGACGCCGGTGATCGTCTTCCCCAGGATGCACGCGACGAGGGGCTGCATGAGCTGCGGCTCGAAGCCGAGCACCTGGCTCGCCTCACCGACAACCTGCTCTGCATCGCACAGCTCGAGTCCGGGGAGATCCGCCTCAAGACAGCCGCCGTCGACCTCGAGAACGTCTTCCGCGAGGTGATCGCGCGCTTCGTCGAGTCGGCGGACCACGAACGTTTTGCGATCACGGTTGCGCCGGATGCGCAGCGTGTGCTCGCCGACCACGAGCGTCTTGCGCTGGTGATCGCGTGCCTCATCGACAACGCATTGAAGTTCTCGCCCGACTCCGAACCGGTGCGCGTCACCACGTATCGGGCGGTGAACAAGGTGCATGTCGAGGTGAGGGACAACGGCCGGCGTATTCCTGACAGCGACGTCGACCGCGTCTTCGCCTCCTTCTATCAGGTCGAGTCGCCCCTGCTCCGTCAACGCGGCGGGTTCGGCGTCGGCCTCTATCTGGCACGTCAGCTCGTCGAGCGCATGGGTGGACGGATCTGGATCGACAATTCGCGGGCGCGCGGCAACACCTTCGTGGTCGCGCTCCCGGTGCACGTGTGATGCAGTTGCCCACCCTCCCGCGGTTGCGTTCCCGTGAAGACGGGCAACGCGTTCGTAACCGCCGCAAACCCGCCGCTGTACCAGTGCTACGTTGCGCCAATGGGCACGTTTGGTGCGGTCGACCCAACCTGAGGAACGGATGACAACCTTCACGGAATCAATCCTCGCCCCGCTCGGTCACGGCGTCGTCCGGGCACCCGCCGAGGCAACGGTCCTCGTCATCGACGATGACCCGGCGATGCGGGACATCCTGGCCACCGTGGCCCAGCAGCACGGATTCGGGCTGCAGTTCGCCGAGGACGGCACCGAAGGGCTGCGCCTCGCCGAGCAGAGCGATGTCGACTTGATCCTCCTCGACCTGAGCCTGCCGGGCATGCCCGGTCTGGACGTCTGCCGGCGGCTCCGCGGAGCGGGCGTCGAGGTTCCGATCATCATCCTGTCCGCGAGCACCGACACCGTCGACGTGGTCGTGGCGCTCGAGATCGGCGCTGACGACTACATCGCCAAACCCTTCGAGATCCGCGAGCTGGCAGCACGCGTCAATGCGAAGCTGCGCCGCCAGCGGACCACGCAGTCACAGGTGAGACCCGGGCGGCTCAAGTTCCCCGGTCTCATCGTCGACATCGGCAGGCACGAGGTGCTTCGCGACGGCGAGTCCGTGAATCTCACCCCGACCGAGTTCGATCTCCTGGCGCTGCTTTCAGCGTCGCCAGGACGCGTGATCTCGCGTTCCGAGATGATCCAGAAAGTCTGGGGGCAGGGCGCTGACCTCGACCTGCGCAGCGTCGATGCCCATGTGTACCGCCTGCGCCGCAAGATCGAGCCAACGGGTCCCAGGCCCACGTACATCCACGCTGTCCCTGGGATTGGCTATCGCTTCGAGCGTCGCGGCCTCAACGAGCGGCTTTCGCGCAGCGTGACCGGGAGCGACGAGACCGGCCTAGCCAGCTGACCAGGGCGGTGGCGACCATGCAGTGCGTGTGGACATGCTTCTTGGCATCGACCGCCGCTGACCGGACGACTCGACGAGCACGAGCTGGCCACGATCGTTCAGCGCGGCCGGACGGGCTTCGACGATCTGGCTGCGGAGCAATGAGAGTGGCCGTCCGTGGGGTCGTTGGAACTCATAACAGACCGCTTCACGGCCATCCCAGAGCCGTCGTTTCGACGATCCCGCGTACACCGCAAGGCTCCGAGTGACTCGCCGCTGCTGCGGGGTTCTCACGGTGTATGAGATTCGATACATCTCCCCCCGCCGCAACTGGAAACGTTCCACCTCTCCGTGATGCCCTGCACCTTGTGCATTCATCATCGTTTGCAAGTATTGACGCGTTCTGCGTCATCGGCTCAGACCGCGCGTGACGCGCAGGTCACAGAGCGCCATCACCCCCTCGGATCCGCTGACGGCCTGGAACCGCGATGGCCATCGGGCGGCAGTGCAAACTATCGTGCAGGTTTCAGGTGACCGTATCTATCGCATGCGTTTCCGGCAAGGGCGGCGTGGGCAAAACCACGACCGTCATCAACCTCGGCGCCGCGCTCGCCGAGCGAGGTAAGCGCGTGCTCCTCGTGGATTGCGACCCGCAGTCGAACCTCACCAGCGGCGTCGGACTCGATCCTTACGACGAGCGCCCGGGCGTCGCCGCGGTGATCGGTGGTCACGTCGACGCGGCGGCTGCGATCACCGAGACGAGCTGGCCGAATCTCTGGGTGCTGCCGGCGTCGCCCGACCTCTCCGCGGTGGAGGGCGAGCTCGCCTCCTCCATCGACAAGGAGCTGGCGCTCCGCGACGCGCTCCGCCGTGACGGGGCGCGGGCCACCTTCGACTATGTGCTCTTCGACACACCCCCGAGCTTCGGCTTCCAGACCATCAGCGCGCTTGCGGCCGCCGGCGAGGTGCTGATCCCCGTGCAGATGTCGGGGTTCGCGATTCGTGGCCTCAAGGAGGTGCTGCGCACCGTGCACCTGGTTCGTGGACGCCTCAACCCGGAACTGGCCATCCTTGGCATCGTCCCGACGTTCGTCAACCTGCGCACCCGCTTCAGCCGCCAGCTGCTCGACGGCCTCTGCGAGCTCGCCAACATCCGGGTGTTCGCCACCGTGATCACCCCGACGGTGAAGTTGCAGGAAACCTCGCTCGCCGGGGTACCCATCACCGCCTACGCATCATCGTCGAAAGCGGCGGCCGCCTACCGCGAGCTTGCCGGCGAGATTGCCAACGACGAGGTGGCAGCCGGTGTCTGACATCGGAGAGCGCAGCGCGCCGGCAGTCAATGGACCACCCCTCTCGGGTCCGATGGCGCGCTGGCTCGCGCCCACCTCCGAATCGCGCGTCGAACGCATCGCCATCGAGGCGGTGCACGACCGGCCGTGGTGGCCGGGAAGCGACGTTGATCCGGCGACGCTCGCGGCGCTTCGGGCGAGCATCGCGTCACGAGGGATCATCGAGCCCCTCCTGCTCCGCCGCCGTGGGTCCGACCGGTTCGAGGTGGTGTGCGGATCGCGGCGGCTCCGCGCCGCGCGCGACCTGGGCCAGACGCACGTCCCGGCGATCGTGCGCGAGCTGTCCGAGCGCGAGGCGCTACTGGTCGCGGCGTGGACGACCGTCGAACGTCGCCAGCACACCGGCGACCGCACGGCGCTGAGCGAACGGCTGCTGGCCGCCGGGTTCACGCCGGATGAGACCCGCGTTCTCGCCGACCAGCCATCGATCGCGCCGGCGCTCGCCGTGTCACGGACGAACGCGCCGGCCTTCGTGCTCCGCCCCGATCCGCTCTCCCGGCCACGACGTTTCGCGGCCGACATCGCTTTCGACCTTCCTCGTGCCGAGGTCCTTCCGCAGATGGCGCCGGAGGCGCTGACCGCGGCTCTCGCCGCCCTTGACGGAGTGAGCCTGGTCGCCCTGGTTCGGTGAGCTCTGTCCCGCGTCACTCCGAGGAAGAGCTCCGCCAGCAGTGGGCATTCCTCGACGCTCTCGTCGACCGGCAGGCTGCCAGCTTGAAATCGGGGATCCAGGATCCCGAGGAGGACGACCTGGCGGCGCCGATGGTCGCCGCCGATGCGAACTATCTCGAAGAGATCTCGACCCTGACCCAGCGGGTCACCACGCTCGAGGACGAGCGGACCACGCTCCTCCGTCGCATCGATCTCTCTGAGGAGGCGCGAATAGCGGCGGAATCGGCGCGCTCCGCGGCCGAGGCAGCGCGTGTCGCCGCCGAGAGCGCCCTGGCCCAAGAACGCGCTACGGCTCCCAAGACGATCCCGCCCAAGTCACGTCGCAAGACCTGGTGGAAGCGGATCAGGGGGTGACCGCGCCCGCCGGCTTCGGCCTTCTCCCCTGGGCCATCCCGACGAACTGACGCAGCGCCTCCGTGGGCGATGGGCGCGTCGCCACCTCGCGCAGGAGCAGCTTGCTCTCGGCGAGGAGCTCCTGGTCGGGCAGCTCGCCCCGTCCCGACGTGGCAACCACCCAGCCCGGCGAGTACCAGAGCACCGTCTCGAAGGCGAGGCCGCTCAGCGTGAGTCCGTTCAGCAGCGAGTCGGTGATGCGCGAGAGCGGCCGTTTCGCGTTTGTGACAACAATGCCCCTGATCCGGTCGAGCACCTCGAGTTGCTGGGCCAGCCCGACCGTCAGCGCGGCAGCGCGCAACGAGAGGATGTCAAGCGCGGTCGGTATGACAATTCGGTCCGCGGCCCCCATCGGTCCGACGAGCGACGGTTCATGAGGATGCGTGTCCAGCAGGATGATGTCGCAGTCGTCACGAACATCCGCGAGCATCTCATCGAGCTGCTCCTTCGAGGGCGACTCGTCATTGAGGCTCCGATGAGACACCACCGTTCGGATCCCAAGCGGGTGATCGATGAGCGCTTCTCGGAGCGTGACGCGTCCATGCAGGACGTCAATGACGGTAACGCCGCGTTTGGCCCGCTCCAGCGCGTTGCTCAATCCGCCGGTCGGATCGAGATCGATGGCGATGACCTTGAGACCACCAGCGGCAGCGGCAGCGCACAGCGCATAGCTGCTGGTTGTCTTTCCGACACCACCTTTTAGCGACGCAATCGTGATTACTTCTGCAGGCACGTCCGTAGAATATCCGCACATGGCCACCGCGGCGCCCCATGTCAAGTTACTGCGACAGCTTGCCAGCGCCAAAGATGATTATTTGAGTGGCGCGTTCGACATTTCCTGGGACGGCGCCAAGGCGACGCTCTACCTGGTGTTCGGACGGCCGAGCCACGCTGTGTTCGAAACCGATCAAGAACAGATCGAAGGGGAAGCAGCGATCGACGCGCTGCTTGCCGCGCTGCCAAGGGCCTTCGCCGTCTCCGACTGGCGACGCGCGATGTCACCACACGAGACGCTGTCGATCACGATTGACGAGCTCGCGGGGCCCTTCGTGCGTCTCGCCGGCTCATACGCCGACGATCCCGTCACCGACGAGGACCCCGAGTGGTGGAGCGCCGTCGACGATTCGCCCGAACTCCCCTTCGGCCTTGCGGACTTCCCGTTGCTGCCTGGTGGGCGGCCACTCTGGATGGAGGCGTCCCCTGAGGAGGTTCACCTCTCCGACCGTCTCGCTGAGCTGCCACCGTCGATCCTGATCCTCACGGGCGCGAAGCTGCGCGCGGCAGCGGTGGTGAGTGGCGGCGACCTGATCGATGCGGTCTGGATCGATTCCGACGACCACGCGCGTGGCGAGACCGCGGGCATGGCCCTGCTCGGAGCGACCAAGGGCTCCCTGGCGGGGTACGCGCTCGATGATCCCCGCGTGGCCGAGGCGCTCACCATGCTGTGGCGGCTCCCCGTGGCCGTGAGTGGCGTCGAGCTGTCCTGGCTCGACCCGGCGTCCATGCTGGCCGCGTTCCGCGCCGACGGCCTCGACCGTGTCCTCGTGATTGATGCGCCCGTACGCGGCATCGCGCTGTTCAGCCGAGGCGGTCTGGTGGCCGTGTACTCGGAGACCCAGCGGTCGGCGGTGGCGTCACCGGAGCGCCTGCGTTCCTTGCTCTCGCAGGCGAGGGGCCGCCTCACCGTGATGGAGCGCAAGCCGCGACCGCTCGCCGCTGAACCTGCAGGGCCGGTGAGTGCGCAGGACTTCTTCGAAGTTGCCCCGGTCGAGCCCGAGTCTCCGGCGCAACCGGCTGCAGACAGCGCCGTGGCCACAGTTGATGAGCCCGAGGAGGCGGCGGCGATCGCCGCCCCGGAGCATGAAGCAGCACCGGCCGAAGCGGCAGTGACCAGCGGTGACGCTGAGCCAACCGCCGCGGCATTGGAATTCGAGCCGGCAGCCGCCGACACCTCCGTGCCTCCGCCGCCACCACCTCCGGACAAAGAACTCGCAGCTCCCGACGCGCCGCCGCCTCCACTGCCGGCAGCCGAGGCCTCCGAGCCCACCCAGAAGTCGAAGCGGTCCCGCTGGGGGTTCCGCAGATCGCGGAAGTCACGCGCGGAAAAGAAGCAGACCGCCGAAGAGGCCGCCCCAGCTGTACCCGCGTCCGCCGCGCTCGAAGAGGCCGACACGTCGACGTTCTCCGGCTGGCGGGTACGTCAGCCCAACGAGGACCCGCAACCCGTGTGGCAGCGTTCGCACGACGCACCCCAGGAATCGGTATCGGAGGGTCCTGAGGCGGAAGCGGGAAGCGACGAAACATCGGCGCCGGCCTGGTCGGCACTCGCCGAGGGCGATGCGACCGCGGACGCTGCTGCTCACCCCGGCGCCGAGGCCAGCGCACCTGCGGCGCCTGACGACGCTGAGCAGACAGAGACACCGGTGGCGCTCGACGACGCTGCGCCGGCGCCGGTCACCTTGGCTGCCGATGACGACGAGCACGCAGAGGTCCCAGTGGCTGCCGATCCTCATCAGGCAGACGCGGGTTTCGCGGCTGACGACGCCGCGCCCGCGGACTCCGCAGCATCATTCGGCGAGCGACCGGCTGCGGCTGACGAAGCCGACCACGGCTTCGAGTTCGCATCGCTCGATGAGCCCAAGACGGAGCCTGCCCCCCAGGCGTCTTCGGAGACCTGGCTCTCGGACTCATGGCTCGACGATGTCGTCAGTGGCGACGCGCCTCAGGCGGCACACGATCCAGATCTCGGCGCGGATCCTATTGCCGAAGGCGGCGGCCGGCCCGACACCTCGGCCCACGAAGATGAGGCGGAGGACGGGCCGATCGGTGAATCCGAGCAGTTGGCGGAGCCGCGATCCGCACCCGTTCTCCGGACCCCGGGTCCGTGGAGCTGGCCGCTCGCGGAGCCGGACGACGACCCGCAGCCGTCCCCGGACGAACACGATGCGGACATGGAGCCGGCGGTGGTTGCCGCCTCGAAGCACGAGGACAGCGCGAGGATCGCCTCCGAGAACGAGGCGGACTCAGGCTTCTTTCACCGCGACGAACCGGTCGGCTCCCAGTACGTGGACTTCGACGAGGTACGCAACGAGCTCGTGCAGATCGGCGTCGTGTGGCTCGGTGAGGCCAATGCCGTTCAGGTGACGGCGCTGCTCACCAACACTCGATCGACCATCGACGACTTCGTCGCCACCATCGACACCATTCGCGGGCTGCATATCGACGGGCAGGACCCGGCGTCGATTCAGGCGATGGCACGCGAGATGCACCAGCAGGCCGCCGAGCGCCTCTGCGGGGCATGACCCGGTGAACAGCCAGGCGGTGACCTGGATCCAGGATCACTCGGTGCTGATCCTGGCCGCGCTCGCCGTTGTTGAAGGGATCATCTGCCTCGCCCTGCTGCGCAACGCACGCCACGCTCGACACGAGATGAAGGCGGCTCAGGCGGCGGCGCTCGAGTCGGCCCGAGCCGCGGCGCTTGCGGCGCCCGGTGCGATCGATCCCGAGGCGGTGCTCGCGCTCCTGCGCCAGGGCCATGCGCCGACGCTCGACAACGTCTACGCGATGATGCGCCGCCGTGAGATGCAGACCCCCAACAACACCGACGACTCGGCACCGCCATCGAAAAAGGCCGCGGCGGCAGGCGTTGCGTCCCGAAACGTCCCGTCGGAGCCTACGGTGCTCAGCAGCTCCGAGGTCGAGGAGCGGCTCCGCCAGTACGAGCGCTGAGAGGAGCTACCTCGGGTGGCTCCGCCGTTCGAGCGATGAGGGCCGGCCCCGGCCACACGCCTCGGCGGCGGCGAGGAACGCCATGGCCACCGCCTCCTCGCGGAGACGGGCGATCGCATCCTCGGTGCGGTGCAACACGGCAACACTGTTGCGGATCGTCCAACCCGATCGGCCGGAGAGTGTCGGTGGGAGCAGCTGCTCGCCACGCGACCGCACCGACCAGCTTCCCGGAGAGGAACTCGACGGCCGTGCCCTGCCGTATCCGGATTCGGGACGCCCAGCGCCATCGGGCTCGCCGGTCCGGGCCACCTCAACGAAGTCGTTGTCGCTCTCGGGAGCCTGGAAGGCCGTGGGCCAGATGACCTCGGCCTTGGGGATGGCATCGGGACGGGTCTCGCCGGCAAGTGCGAAGAGCGCGGCGGCGAGGTCTTCTCCGGAGTCGAAGGCGCTCCCCTCTCCGAACCACTCGTCGTCCTGGACCGAGGCTCCCTCAACTGTCGCCATCGTCCCCGTAGTCATCACAGCGAGCTGATCGTACCCGGACGAGTTAACGACTCGTGGATGTATGGAACGCTGCCGGAATCGAACGTGTATCGAACCGGTTGCCCCCGATGGATCGACATCCCATGGCGCAGACAATCGGCGCGGAACCGCCTTCCGTCCGAAACCCAAGGAGCATTCTCACGTGAGCATGGCAGCCACCCCGCAGAAGCTCGACAGCCGGTACCTCGAGGCTCTCGGCCCACTGCGTCCACTTGTCGATGACGACAGCCTGACTGAAATCATGGTCAACGGACCAGAGATGGTCTATGTGGAACGCAAGGGGAAGATCCTTCTTACCGACATTCGCTTCGACGACGAGGCGCATCTGATGCGCGTGATCGACACGATCGGCGCAGCGGTCGGCCGCCGTATCGACTCGCGGACACCGCTCATGGATGCACGCCTCCTTGACGGATCCCGCGTGAATGCAGCGATTCCGCCCGTCGCGCTCGACGGACCGATTCTCACGATTCGTAAATTCAGCAAGGACCCATACCAGGTCTCCGACCTGATCGGATTCGGGACGCTGACCCAGGAGTCCGCCGCGTTCATCCAGGCCTGCGTGCTCGCGCGCGCCAACATCCTGGTGTCCGGCGGTACCGGTACCGGTAAGACGACCCTCCTCAACGTGTGCTCGGGATTCATCCCCATCGACGAACGCATCGTCACCATCGAGGATGCAGCTGAGCTGCAGCTCCACCAGGAGCACGTCTGCCGCCTCGAGGCCCGCCCTGCGGACGTCAACGGCGAGGGCCGGATCGCGATTCGCGAACTGGTCATCAACTCCCTCCGTATGCGACCGGATCGCATCGTCGTCGGAGAGTGCCGTGGTGGTGAAGCACTCGACATGCTCCAGGCCATGAACACCGGCCACGACGGCTCGCTCACCACGATCCATGCGAACAGCCCGCGCGAGACTCTGTCGAGGCTCGAGACGCTGGTCCTCATGGCCGGGTTGGACCTGCCGCTCAAGGCAATCCGTCAGCAGATCGCCGGCGCGATCAACCTGATCATCCAGCTGAACCGCCTCAAGGACGGCTCGCGCAAGGTCGTCTCCGTCACCGAGGTCATCGGGATGGAGGGCGAGATGATCACCGTGCAGGAGATCTTCAAGTTCGAGTCGCGCGGCGCCGACCCCTCGACCGGAAAGATCATCGGCGACTTCGAGCCGACGGGCATCCGGCCGCGGATCATCGACAGGCTGTTCGACATGGGCATCCCGCTTCCCCCGCGCCTCGCGCAGATCTTCCCTGACCGTCGCGAGGTTGGTATCGCGCCCCAGAAGAACGGTCACCTCAGCGGAGTCGCATAGCGACATCGCGGAACGCCGTCGCGGGAGTCGCCGTCCTGGCGCTCCCGTCGCTCGCGTCGTGTGGCAGCAGCACCGCCGGTCGTGTTCGTGTACACGTACCGCCGTATGTCGTCGACGCCATAGGGACCCGAAGGTCAGAGCATCGATGGCGGAAGGTTGACCGGCTCGTAGATCAGTCCTTCGCCGCGGCAGCGGTCGCACTCGTCGCCCGCACGGGCTCTCGACGCCCAGGCGCCGACGGTGCCCTGGCGAAACTCCACCTTGCGGTTCTGGTCTCCGGACCCTTCACAGCTGGGGCACCGTATCAGCCGGTGTTCGGCAGCAGGCATGGGACAACCCTGCGCGCATAACGGGAAAACATCTGTACGCCTGCGCACCTAAGACGCATGGGGCGCAACGCAACCCGGGCCGGGAATCAGGCGGAGCCGACCCCGTCCATCACGTGGATCGGCTGGAAGACTTCCTCGGACAGCTGCTCGCCGGAGGTGGTCAGGTGTTCGAGGAAGGTGGGGAGGACACCGGTCGGCATGTACGAGCCGACGACCTTGCCGTCCTCATCGACGCCGACCTGCTTGTACACGAAGATGTCCTGCAGTTTCACCTCGTTGTTCTCGCAACCGAGGACCTCGGTGATGCTCACGATCTTGCGCGTGCCGTCGCGCAGGCGCGACTGCTGCACGACGACGTTGACCGCCGAGCCGATCTGCTCGCGGATTGCGCGCGACGGCAATTCGGCGCCGGCCATCAGCACAAGTGTTTCGAGGCGGCTGATGCAGTCGTGCGCGTTGTTCGCATGGAGGGTTGTCAAGGATCCATCGTGGCC
>PKXZ01000085.1:0-16590 GCA_003132525.1 Candidatus Dormiibacterota bacterium
GGCGACGACCGCCTCACCGGTGTTGATGCCCACCCGGACCTGGAGCTGGAGCTTGTCGTCGGACCGGTTGAGCTCCTCGATGGCCTCCAGGATTCGCAGGCCAGCGCGGACGGCGCGCTCGGCGTCGTCCTCGTGGGCGACCGGTGCGCCGAACACAGCCATCACCGCGTCGCCCACGAACTTCTCCACGGTGCCGCCGTGGCCCTCGATCACCTGCTGGACCTGGGCGTGATAGGGGCGGAGCCTGGCGCGCACGTCCTCAGGGTCGGCGTGGTCCGAGGCGGCGGTAAAGCCCACCAGGTCACAGAAGAGCACCGAGACGACCTTGCGTTCCTCGCGGACCGGGGCCTCGGCAGTCTCGCCGAGTGGCGCCGTGCAAAACGGGCAGAACGGGAAGTCGCCGGGGAGCTCCTTGGCGCAGTTCGGGCAGGTGGCCACGCCGCGAGTTTCGCCGAAACCGGGCGCCCTCGTGTGGCAGGTCGAATGCATGACAACGGGCGGAGCCAGTGGGGTCCGCTCTCGGGACGCCAGCACCGCCTGCCGGATCCCGTGATGAGACCCGCCGTGAGGACACGCTGCTTGTGCACCCCAGCGTGCAATTAACACACCAGAACCGCGAGAGTCTGGTAGACAGACCGGGGCTGAAGTGGCCGGGTACGCAAGCGTAGACTCCGGTGCCCATGCCAGTGAATCGTGGGCCTAGTTTCTCGCGCTACCACTCCGCCATCGCTGCGGCAGCCGCGCTTGAGGCTGCTAAGGCTGATAAGGCAAAGAAGGAGCGCGAGCAGGCCGCCGAGGTCCCGCAGGCGGAGGGCGTGGCGCATGCCGGCAAACCTTGACGCTGAGCATGGTCGGGACGTCGCCTGAGGTAGCTGTATCGCCGGCCCTCGGCTGGGGTGACCATAAGCTGCTCAAGCGCGGCCGACAGTCGGCAACTGAGGGGCCGTTTAGATCGCGTCAATCACGCGGATTCACCGTCGAATATCGCTCTCGCCATCTAGATGTCGGGATGTTCGCCGCGCTAAAATCGCAAGCGCTTGCGCTTGAGGCGCACCGAACCGTTCTGGGAGGATGCGGCGGTGTCCTGGAAAGTTACTGGGTCGTACTTCGAGACCTGCTCGTGCAACGTGGTCTGCCCCTGCACCGCGTCGCTGGCGCTTGGCGCCACGCTCGATCGTTGCAAGGTCACCCTGGTCTTCAATGTCCACAGCGGGGACGTCGAGGGTACCGATGTCGGGGGACTGACGGTTGCGGCGATCGTTGATACACCAAAGGTCATGACCGACGGTAACTGGCGCGTGGGCGTGTTCATCGATGCGGCTGCCTCCGACCAACAAGCGGAGAAACTTGGCGGCGTGTTCTCCGGGGCACTCGGCGGACCCATGGCGGCGCTCGGGCCGCTGATCTCGGAAAACCTCGGCGTCCAGCGTGCGCCGATCGAGGTCCGTGAAGATGGCCTGCGGCACTCGATTCGGATCGGCGACGCCGTGGACTTCGAGATCGAAGACGTCGTGCCCTTCGGGGTCGAAACCGGCCAGCCGGCGAAGCTCACTGGCATCTTCCATCCGGCCGGTTCGGAGCTGACCGTGGCTCGCGCCACGCGCTCGAAGATCGACGGGTTCGGGATCGCGTACGAGGGCAAGGCTGCCTTCTCGACATCGCACTTCTCGTGGTCGGCTTAGACACCGTCGAGTCCGCTCCCCTGGCGCCTGGTCAGCGCGACTCGGAGGGTCTTTCTGTCCTCGTCGCCGCTGTGCGCGCGCGGCTCGGCCTGGTCGTGCTGTTGTTGCTGCTCGCCGGTCTCGCCTGGTGGGCCACCGTCAATCAGATGGCCGGCATGGACGCTGGTCCAGGCACCGACCTGGGCGCTCTCGGATGGTTCATCGGCGTCTGGGTGGTGATGATGGCCGCGATGATGTTCCCATCAGTCTCGCCGACGGTTGCGCTGTATGCGCGGATGACGCGCCTGCGCAGCCCGGTACGCCCAGTCCTCTTCGCCGCCGCGTACCTGGTCGTGTGGGCTGCAGTGGGACTGCTCTCGTATGGACTCTTCGAGATCGGCAAGACGTGGTTCGGCTCGCAGCTTGCCTGGAATGCCGGCGGTCGATGGGTCGCCGCGGCTGTGCTTGCAGCAGCAGCCGTCTACGAACTGACGCCGTTGAAGGATGTGTGCCTGTCGAAGTGCCGCAGCCCTCTTGGATTCCTGCTCGGTAACTGGCGTGACGGCGAGGCGGGCGCAGTGGAAATGGGATCGAAGCACGCCGCATGGTGCGTCGGGTGCTGCTGGGCGCTGATGGCGGCACTGTTCGCCTTGGGGGTGATGAGCCTCGTGTGGATGGCGGTGGTCGCCGCACTCATCACAGCTGAGAAAACCATTCCGTGGCGGCGGCCCGTCGTGTGGTTCACGACAGCCATCCTGCTGGTGCTGGCGGTGATGGTGGCTGTCGCCCCGCACGCGGTTCCCGGCCTGGTCGTGCCTGGAAGTGCAGGCGGCGCCGCTAGCGCCATGGGGATGATCCCATAGCCCTGAAACGCCGCGACACCACCCATCTAGTGGCCTACGTGTAATTCCCAGGTAGGTTCTTGAATCGAGCGACCGGGGAGAGCCCGCCCAGGGCGGTGTGGGATCGATGGTGGTTGTACAGGTGAAGCCGTGCCTCAAGCAACTCCGAGCGGGTGTTCGTTGTGGCGATAGGGGCGGACCTACGCCCATTCCTCGAGCAGGGTTCGGTTGAACCGTTCCACCTTGCCATTGGTCTGAGGACGAAAGGGACGAGTGAAAACCTGGCCGAGGCCGAGCACGATGATGGCCTCGCGAAAGAGGTGGGCCCAGCGATAGACCTGGGCGTTGTCAGTCATCACGCGTTCGATCGCCACCCCGTGGGCAGCGAAGAACTGACTGGCGCGCACCAGGAAGGCGGCACAGGGTCTCCAGAATATGGTCCCGTCGCCGACGGACGGGATACCCGCGCGGTGTCCCTGCTTAGCCCGAGGAGATCGTCGCCCCACTTGGTACCCACGACAACCTGGTGCGGGACCACTGCGTCGCGGACGCCTTCGGAGGACGTCGCGCGTCGGCGAATCGGTGTCGGCTCAAGGCCCGGTGTAGCTGGCGAGCAAGGGGATGAGCGCTTGGGCGTTGGGACTTCCCCAGCCGGTTACTGGGTCCCAGTCGGGCGCGGCCTGGTAACCGCTGATCGTCGCCCGGGGGAACGTCACCGTGTTGGTTCCTGTGGTGATGTCATGGAAGGCTTGGTGATAGGAGGCACTGCGGCCGATGCGGTAGATGGCGGGATTGACGAAGCCCAGGTGGCGGCCGGCATATTGGTCGGCCAAGGCGATTAGCGCGGCCCACAACGGCCCGGCCGCGCTGGTGCCGCTGGCCGAGTAGAAAACGTCCTTGCCGGCTCCCTCGCTGATAGCCAGCGTCATGCCGGTGGCGGGGTCGGCGTCCGCCGCCACGTCGGGCACACCACGATCCGCCTCGATCCCTGGGACGCCATCTTGGTAAGTGGGCTGGGAAAACAAGTGACTGAACCCGCCGCCCGATGCCTCCGGGATTCCACCCGGCGGCCCGGCAGGGCTGGACACTCCACTGCTCGATGCCGTCACCGGGCCCCCCGCCGGGGTATTCCACGCGCTTTCACTGATGTACGCGCCGGTTGCGCGATCCGCGTCCAGGTTGGTGCCCCCGACGGCGAGCACGAGCGGGTCAGCCGCAGGGAGCCCCACCGCCTTGACCGGCGGGCCTGTACCCGAGCAGACCAGGCCGGCCGCACCGAGGTCGCCCGTGGAGCTGACCACCGTCACGTGGTGGGCCTGGGCTACCTGCAAAGCCGAGTTCAGGGCGGCCACCTCGGCTGAGGTAACGCAGTCCTCGTTGCCGATGCCGTCGCCGATCGAGACGACAGCGCCGTGCGAAAGGGCCAGTCGCAGCACGGCGTCGGCTGCCGCGATCCAGCTTCCGGGGCTGGACTGGCGCGGGATCAGGGTTACGCGTATGGCGGCGTCAGGGGCGACCGTGTGCACGATCTCGACGTCCTCCACCTCCTCGCCGCTCGCCAGCCAAGGCGAGGCCGAACCCGCAAGGCTGGTGTCGATCTGCAGGATCGCGGCGGGCAGGTCGAACACGGCGTCAAATAGCGTCAGGTCCTGTCGGATGTCAGTGACCGGCACCGGCTCATCCGGTTTGGACTGCTGCGGCTGTTGGGCGAACTCCAACAACACCACGGTCTCTCCGCGTCCGTCGGTCCCTCGATCCAGCAAGGACTGAATGCCGTAGGCGACGCGGATCTGCTGCGGGGCATAGCAGGCCGCTGCCGTCAGATTCCGGCAAGCAGCCTCGGCCGCCGCGGTGGTAAGAGGACCCGCAGATTTCTCGGTCGGTGAGCTGCCGCCCACCGAGCTACATCCGCTCGACAGCGCAATCGTGCCCGCAGCCACAGCCGCAACCGCGATTCGCGGCCATGATAACCGCTTGCACCTCCGCTCCAGACCGCCGCTTATCCGGGCGCCCCCGCAGCGGGCAGGGCCCGTCTCACTCGCACGACCCGGGCGGTGGCGGCGCGCATCCTCGGTGGGAGCATGGACACCAGTTTATGGTCAGGGTAGGTGCGCGGCGTGATCAGAGGCGGCGCATCTTCCTATTGGGACGACTGTGAGGTGAATCCCGCCACTTCCGTGTCGCGTTTCGCGTCATCTCCCAGCGCGCTTTCGCGGCGCTCCAGTCACGTAAGGCCCGCCCACCCCAGCGTGCAACTAACACACCAGAGCCGGTCTTCCAGTGCGGCACTCCCCAGAGGCTGGCGATGCGCGAGGAGGCAGAGCAGCACGAGGTTGGCCAGGGCTATGGCCGCGCGGTCGTTCGTATCCCAGTTCAACGCCCGTTGACACTCGCCCGCTCACTTTGGGTCGAATCGAGCTATCGTCCTTCCGGATTAACGGTATGGCTAGGCCTGCTCGGGAAGAGGGATCGAATGCCACAGCACCAGCTTCCAGGCGCCGCCGACGCGGCGGAGAATGATCGTGGTCGGAGCCGAGATGTGCTGCGGGGTGCCGTGCATCGTGTAGTCCTGGTCGATCCAACAGGTCAGTAGCCCTGTGTCCCCCCAAATGCGCTCCTCCGCATCTCGAAGTTGCGTTTCCACATCACTCACCGTGGGCATCAGTTCGCGGAGGTAACTGTCTACGTCGCCTCTGCCGCGCAGCCAGCGTCGCGAGCCCTCGTCGACACTCTGGACGTCCTCCGTCAACATCTGCCTCATCCGATCAGCATCCAAGGCATCAAGCGCCGCGAAGAAGTCGGTTGCGACACTATTCAGTTCGCCTGGCATCAAACGGTTCCTCCATGGTGGTCGGCGATTGCGAAGTCTCCATGTACGAGCGTCGCGCGTCAACAGGGCTCGATGGTGGCGACTGCAATGACAGGCGACGACCTCCGGCATGACCGCGGGGCGAGCCACTCGGGAGTCGCCATTTGTCACTCCCGGCATATCTAGGTAGCGGCGCATAGTCGCCCATTGCGCGGCGGATGTACTCTCGCCCACCCCAGCGTGCAATTAACACACCGCCTCGGTCACGCGAGCATCCTCTCACTTGAGCGATTTCAGAAGGGCTACGAGAGGCCCATCGGAGCATCCTCTCGCGGGGGGACGGGGCCGCAAATGACACCTAACCTGACACCTTCGTCGCTGGACGGTGGTGGATATGGGAGGACGTCAGCCCGCCGATTCGATGCGCGGCGAATACGATTGTGAATCTCAGGGGACCTGCACGAACGTCGGTTTGTCGACTGAAAAACCTGGTGTCGACAGTTCGATCCTGTCCCTCGGCACCACCATTTTGAATACGAAATGACCGCAACAGCGCGGCGCAAGGCCGAGCAAGAGCTCGCTGCGGAGCGCGAACGCCTTGACAAGGAGCGTGCGCACTACGCCAATGCGCTTCAAGCGCTCACCCTAAATGGCGACACGGCGGGTATGGCGGATGTCGCTGCAAAGCTGGAGACGATTGATGCAGCGATCGCACATAACGACTTCCGCTCCGCGAATATCCGCGCTGGATATGTCTATGTCATCAGTTACACAGGGGCGTTTGGCTCCAATGTCGTCAAGATCGGGATGACGCGACGCCTCGAGCCGATGGACCGAGTTCGGGAATTGGGTGACGCCTCAGTACCGTTTCCATTCGACGTCCACGCGCTGTTCTTCTCGGCGGATGCAGTCACCCTCGAGACTGAGCTGCACAAGACATTTGCGTCAATGAAGATGAATCACGTCAACGAGCGCCGTGAGTTCTTTTTTGCGACGCCCGCTGAGGTTCGAGAAGTACTTGCTGTAAAGGTAGGGAATCTACTCGAATTCACCGATGAGCCCGAGGCAACGCAATACTTGCAGAGCAAGCGCTACTGGCCATCGATCTCCGACTCGTAGAGCGCGTTCAGCCCTGGTGCTTGGCGGTCGATCTGAGCGGGCGTGAGGCTCGCTCGCACTCTATGAATTTGAGGTCCGGGACCCATGAACAATGCGGCCTGCGGTCGATCGGTCAGTGAGTGCTTCCAGAGCGGCGACGTGGGCTGACACGTCGGCCGATCCGGCCAGCGCTCGCTGGGCCACGAATCCTAGGGTGATCGACGTCAACAGCTCCGCCATCTCCTCGGGGTCTGCCGTGGTGTCAAACGTCCCGGCCGTCTGCCACCGCCTCACTGCGTCGGAGAACAGTCTGCGCAGACTGGAGTAGGAGGCACGAGTGGCCGCCTTGAGCTCGGGGTCGCTCTGGGAGTGGCTCCACCCGTGGAGCGAGACGAGCAGGCGGTCGATATCGCCCTTCTGCCGACCGAAACGGTCGACGGTGCGCAGCACCTGTGCGACGAACTCGGGGAGCGGCGGCGGCTCGGGGTTCCTCAGTACTGGCGCGAGATCCTGAGCCATTGCCGCGGTCCCCTCGGTCACAACGGCACTGATGAGTTGGTTCTTCCCCTTGAAGTAGCCGTACACGGCACCGGTCGAGAGGCCGGAGCGGGCGATGATCATCTCCATAGACACGGCTTCGAGGCCGTGCTCCTGGAGGCAGGCTCGTGCTGCTTCGAGGACTTGCTCGCGTCGGGAGTCCCGACGCTCGTCGGTGATCCGGGGCACGCATCGACGGTAGCACAAACAAAACGAATCTTCCCTCTTGACAGTGTGGTTGGCGTCTGGTAAAAACCGAATATTCTTTCGTTATAGGAGAAGGGCATCATGCGCAGTCACGGCCGACCCGGCAGCCAGTATGTGAATCTCTCGATTGTCACGACCATCGTTTGCATCGCGCTCGGGGCGGTCTCGGCAGCCATGGCGTCGTTGAACGTTGCCATCCCCGACCTGGTCCGCAGCACCCATGCCAGCCAGACCCAGCTCGAGTGGATCATCGACGCCTATCTGCTGGTCTTTTCGGTCCTGCTGCTCCCGGCCGGAGCCTTGGGAGACCGCTACGGTCGCCGTAAAGCGCTCATCGTCGGCCTTATCGTCTTCGGGAGCGCGTCTGCGGCGGCGATGACCGTGTCCTCCGCCAACGAGCTCATCGTTCTGCGCGGTCTGATCGGGCTAGGCGCCGCGTTCGTGATGCCGGCCACGTTGTCGACGATCACCGGCACGTTTCCTCCGGCGGAGCGAACGAAGGCGGTCGGCGTCTGGGCGGCCGTCGCCGGAGGCAGCGCCATCCTGGGGCTGCTCGCTTGCGGGATCCTCCTCCAATGGTTCTCCTGGCAGGCCGCCTTTGCGATCAACGTCGTCCTCGCTGTGATCGCGCTGGCCGGCGCCATCCGCTTCGTCCCCGAGTCATCGCAGGCGGACGCACCGGCGCTCGACAAGGGCGGCGCCCTGCTCGCCACCGTCGGGCTCGTTGCGCTGGTCTTCAGCATCATCGAGGCTCCCGACGCCGGCTGGCTGAGCGCCCGCACCCTCGGCGGTCTGGCGGCCGGCCTGGCTGCGCTGGCGGGGTTCGTGGTCTTCGAGCGCCGCCAGCACCACCCCCTCCTGGATCCGCGGCTGTTTTCCAACCGGAAACTCTCCGCCGGCAGTCTCTCGATCTGCATGCAGTTCTTCGCCTTCTTCGGGTTCACTTTCGTGTCCCTCCAGTACCTCGAGGGCGTCCGTGGGTACAGCCCGCTGGTCGCCGCCCTCGCCGTGCTTCCCCTCTCGGCAACGATGATGCCGGCAGCCAGGCTCACCCCCAGGTTGGCATCGCGATTCGGCGCCCGCACCGTCTGCGTCAGCGGGCTTGTTCTGGTCGCGGCCGGGCTCGCGATCATCTCCCGCGTTGGAACAGACACCTCCTATCTGCTGATGCTGGCTGGTCTCGTCCCGCTCGGCATCGGCATGGGCGCGGCCTTGACTCCCGCTACGGCGGCCATCACCGAGGCGCTGCCGCAGGCACAGCAGGGGGTGGGCTCGGCGCTGAACGATCTCTCCCGCGAGGTCGGCGGCGCACTTGGTACGGCCGTCATCGGCAGCATCGTCAGCGCCGTCTACCGCGCTAGCTTGCAGCTTCCCGGCGCTCCGGCCCCGCTGGTCGACCAAGCACGGGCCTCCTTCGCGGTCGCCATCCACGCTGGGCGGTCGATCGGCGCCTACGCCCGCGACGCCTTTGTCAGCGGCATCCACACCGGACTGCTCTATGCAGCGGGTGCGGCGATCCTCGCCGCGATCAGCGTCGCCACCCTGCTCAGAAGCAGGGCCAGGACACGCCAACTCGGCGGCCGCGAGCGGTGGCAGCTTACATACCTCACGGAGCAGCCGGCACACGACACCGCGCGAGACATTGCCCCAGTCATGAGCGCCTCCAGGAGGTCCTGAAGGAATGAGCACACAGCACGACGTGCAAGGAACGAAATGACCGATCGCAACACGGGGCGATGCCGCCTCGCCGACCGCCCTGAAGACTTTCATCGCCTCGGCCTGCGGGCCGATAGCGTCGCAGCGTGGGAAGACGGCCTCCGCACCGATCCCGCCCCCGGGTCGTACGAGTGGTGGTACTTCGATGCACACCTCGAAGACGGGTCATCGCTGGTGATCGGCTTCTATACCAAGAACCCGATCGCCCCCGACCGTCCGCTGGAACCGTTTGTGACCATGCAGCTCGATAGGCCAGGCGCACCAACGCTCTTGCGCCAATGCCACGTGACAAGCGAACAGTTCCGCGCGAGTACCGGCAGCTGTGACGTGCATATCGCGGACAACTGGATCCGAGGTCACGCTCCAGACGTGCCCTACGAGATTCACTTCGCCGCCACGGACGTCGTGGTCGACGTCGTTCTCAGACCCCAGGTGCCCTCGTGGCGTCCGGCAACCGGGCACGTCTTTTTCGGAGAGCACGATGAGCACTTCTTCGCATGGCTCCCATCGGTACCGCAGGGCACCGTCGAGGTCGATCTCAAGGTGGGCTTGCAGACCGAGCAGCTGCGGGGCATCGGATACCACGACCACAACTGGGGCGACGTACCGATGCCGCGGTTGATCAACCACTGGTACTGGGGCCGGGCTCAGGCCGGACCGTATTCGATCATCGCCAGCTACATCACTGCGGAGCACCGCTACGGCGACACGGAGATCCCAATTTTCCTGCTCGCGAAGGGCGCAAAGATTGTCGCCGACGATGCGACAAAGGTGCGGTTTCATCTCGAAGGCGAGCACACAGACAGGCAGAGCGGAAAGCCGGTCGGCGACGTTGTCGTGTACGAGTACAAGGATGCTCACGAGGAGTATCGGGCGAGCTTCCGGCGCGAGCTGACGATCGTTGATCACCAGCTCGTCGAAGACGTGTCTGGGATGAAACATCTGCTCGCTCGACTTGCGCACTTCGATGGCTCATACCTCAGATTCACCGGGAACGTTCAGCTCGAGCACGTCGTGGAGAGTCGCAAGACCGAGGATGTGAGCGACCCTGGTATCTGGGAGCTCATGTACTTCGGTCACGCGAGATGAGTTGCTCGAGAGGGTCGCCGACCACCCAACCCTTGGTCAGCCGAACAATCCGCTCAAGCAGCTCTTCGCGAACGGGCCGATGGATGAGCAGGCGTACGGAGTGCTCGCGCGTGCGAACGGCTTACTCGCCGGCAATCACCTGACTGCGGGCATGGGCCACCAGCCGGAGCTCCGTCACATGGGTCGGATGAATCCGCTCAATAGTGCTGGTAGGGTGGCCACATCGACCGGCTTGGTGATGTACTCGTCGAAGCCTGCCGCCCGGCCGCGCTCCGCGTCGCCGGCCATAGCGTGTGCGGTGAGCGCGATCATCGGTGTGTCGCGAAATTTGGCGTCGAGGCGCAGACGACTGAGGATGCTGGTGCCGTCTTCTCCCGGAAGGGATAGGTCAATAAGGAACAGCTTCGGCTCGCGACCATTCGACAACAGCACATCGAGCTCGGAACCGCTCCCCGCGGTCACCACCTCCATTCCCGCCTTGGTCAGCACGGCGGTAATGAGTACCCGGCTATCAGGGTAGTCCTCGATGACGCAGATGAGTGGTTGAGTCACCGTGCGGCTCCCGCCGGCACTCGTAGATATCGCTCGAGCACATCGCGAAGCTGATCCTCAGAGGCCGGCTTTTGGAGGAAGCTCACGGTTGCATGCTCTGCTCGATCAGCGCCGTCGACGACAGACACGACGCACACAGGTATGTCCGCGGTTCTCGGGTTGCTCCGCAATTGCTCGAGGATTTCCCAGCCGTTTCCGTCGGGGAGCACGATGTCAAGCAGGATGGCCGCCGGCTGCAGAGAGACGGCTGCCTCCAGGGCCGCTGACCGCGATTGGACTCCCACAAAGTCGAAGCCCATGCGCTCGACCTGCGCTTGCCAAAGACTCAACGCGTCCAGATCGTCGTCTACGGCAAGAATGACCGGCAGTGAGCTCCCAGTCGGCAGACTGAGCGTGGTCACAGCTGGTAGCCGAAGCACGAAGCGGCTCCCGGCCCCAAGCTCACTCTCGACTGTGATGTCACCGCCCATCAGGCGAGCCAATCGAACGGAGATCGCTAGTCCCAGACCGGTTCCGCCGGTTCCGGTCCGCGCATGGGCGCCCACCTGACGGAAGGGTTCGAAGATCGCAGCACGATCTTCGGATGCGATTCCGGGACCGGTGTCCGCAACCTCGATCACCGTGGCGTGTCCATCAGCACGGACCGAAACCTTTACCGATCCCTCGTTGGTAAACTTGACCGCGTTGCCGATGAGGTTGGTCAGGACCTGACGTACGGCCCGGTTGTCGCCGAGCGCTAGCGGCCCGTCGGCGACGCTGTCGACGTCGACTCGAATGGACTTCGCGTCTGCCAGCGAGTGGACATTGGCCACTACGCTGCGCACCAAGCTGTCTGGCGCGATGACGTCGTGATTGACGGACACCCGACCGGCCTCGATCTTGCTGAGATCCAGGACGTCGTTGATGAGATCGAGCAGCACCGAGCCATTGCGGCGGACACGCTCCAGATAGTCTTCCGTCTGGGGGGAGATGTCACCGGTGGCCCCGGTGCGCACCAGGTCGGTGAACCCGAGGATTGCATTGAGCGGGGTCCGGAGTTCGTGACTCATGGTTGCAAGGAACTCGGACTTCATCTGGCTTGCCCGCGTCAGCTCCTCGTTGGCGTGTGCGAGCGAATCCTCGCGCTCTTGCAATGACCGTCCCGCCGCGAGGATAGCGTCGTAGACCTCGCGCAACTCTGGCGGTCTTGGCGGTGTCGTGATGTCAGTGGACGCCCGTTGATTCATCGCGCGCGCGACCCCACGCAGGCCTGCTACCGGGCGCACGATATAGCGCAGGGTGAAGAGAAGGACGACAATGCTGATCGCGCCACCAATGATCGACGTGATCAGCAGGGTGAGCACCATCTTGACTCGCACCGATGCCACCTGCGCGAAGTCCGCGTCGACTTCATTGAGGATTGCGTTGAAGAGGTGTGCATGCGTGGTCTGAATGGCGCCGAATAGCTGATTGCCCGCAAGCGCCGTGGCGGACTTCTGCGTTGAGGTCTGCGTGGAGTTGACGGTGATTGACGGCTCAACATATTGAGTGTCCCAGGCTGCCACCTGACTTTCCAGTGCCGCGAGAGACGACATCACGGCTCGAGAGTTGGTGAGCTTGCGAACACTTGACGATAACGTTGCGAAGGAGGATTGGCCGTTGTGGAGCGCCTCCAAGAGCGAGGGATCGGGAGCGATGCGGTAGCCGCGCACGGCGGTTGCCTCCTGGCTCAGCGCCGCCAGCAGGCCGTCGCCGTCAGAGCTCAACGGCACGTCCCGCTGCTGAATCTGATCACTGAGTGCACCTACCTTGAGGCTGCCAAGTGCGGAGACACCCAAGTTCAGGAGCAAGATCAGAATCAGGACACCGATGGCCACGGAGATTCGCCGAGCTATGGAACCGCGGGTCCGGATCGCGTTCAGCAGTCTGGTCATTGCGGAAACTCCACAGGGAAGCCCAGGAGAAAGCCTTGACCGAGAGTTACTCCAAGCTCTCGTACGACCGATAGTTCGCGGGCTGTTTCAATTCCTTCAGCGATAACCGAGGCGCCAGATCGTTCTGCGTATTGAGTCAGGGCGCCGATAACTGCGCGCTTCATGGGATCTCGATCGCAGTCACGTACCAACGACATGTCGATCTTGAGAAAGTCCGGTGCGAGCATCGCCAGTGCCGCGAGGCCAGCGTAGCCGGCGCCGACATCGTCGAGGGCGTAGCGGGCCCCTCGCTGACATGTTTGCTCATGAAAGGCCCACACCGCCGGCCGGTTGTCAATGGGCGTCCGCTCCGTGACCTCAAGCACAATGCGACTCCATGGCCAGTACCCGTCTGGGCTTTCATCGACGTTGGGGGGTGCATCCGGCCAGAATTTGGTGTCGGGCGCGTTGATGAAGAGGCTGTGGTTCGGGTCGTCGATCCGCTTAAGGGCACGAATCCGCGCAAGTCGGAGCATTTCCCATTCCACAAGCCCTGTCATACCCGCTCGTCCGGCCGCCGCAAGGAGGACGTCGGGTCGCTCCCAGCGGTGACCTGGGGGTCCACGACTCAGTGCCTCGTACCCCATGACTTGGCTATCTGCGACGTTCACGATCGGCTGAAAGACGGTGCGAATCCCACCTGTTTCGACCATCTCAGCGATTTCGCGCCGTACAGCCGCGGCGTCTGCCTGCTGGAAGGCATCATTGCGGAGGCTGGTCAAGCGATCCCGCCAGAGTTCCTCGACACGCGACGACCAGGAGTGGGCGCCCCCAGCCGTGACCACGGAAACGGAGGCTCCGGTGACGCCGCGTTCGCTCAGCGATGCCGCGAGCTCGACCTCCAGGGCCGCCGGCATTGCCGGGTCAACGACGCGATGTGCCCCGGGGCCTTCTACCGCCAGGGTGAGCACAACCGTCGGACCGTTACTCGCGATCTCGAGAATGTGCTCGTGACCAAGCAACCTTTGCGTTGTTGAGGTCACAGCCTCGGCAAGTGCGCTTGCAGCCGCCTCGGGCTGGGCAGCCACGGCGAGGACAACGGTTCGCCGATCGACATCGCGTCGAGGAGCGATGCGCGTGCTTTCGACGAGCGCGAGTTTGGACGTCATGGCAGGTGCCTCGGTGATTGAGGCTTCGACGGGCCGGCTGATCCGCGAAGGCCCGTGGTTACTCATGTGGAACTAGGGGCCTCAGCATCGGCCGAGTTGACGATCTGATGCATTCCGGTCCTTGAGTTCGCGAGGCAGGCGTCCAACGTGCCCGTCCGAGATATCACCCACATGGACGCGAGATACCAAGCGTCGCCAGCTGGTTGCATGATCGCGTGAGCTTCGTCGCAGTCGAGGAGTCGCGAAGATCAGCGATGAGGCCGTGGTGGCCGTCGCTGGGACGCACACGGGTTGGAGGCATTGTCGCGCGATCGCGCAGCCACGTAACAGGGTTCACGGCATCGAGTGAGCACAGCCCGAAGCTCCTACGATCCAGGTCGTGCGATCTCGAGTCCTGTCGTGGGGGTTGGCTGAGGCCAGCAACCCGCGGGAGAGCCGACTGCCCTTTGCGATCGTCGCCGCCCTCGCGTTCGCAAGTGTGCTCTTCCCATCTGGCCCAGCTCGCGTGGGGTGGTTTCTCGGTGCGCTGGGCCTGACAGCACTGGCTCTCGCAGCCCAACAGGTCCCCATCTCCTGGCGACGCCGGAATCTGGTCGACGTGTTGACCCTTCTCCTCGTGATTGCGGCGATCGGGTGCCTCACGTACTCTGCCGGTGGGTCGACCGGGCTGCTCACGCTCCTCCTGCTGCCGCTTGTGTTTTCCGCGCTCTACGGCCAGCCCTGGGAGTCGGCCGTCATAATCCCCGCGATCGGGTTGACACTCGTGCTCGTCGGCCACGAGGACGGCGGCTCTCTGCTCGTCCTTGCCCGACTGTTCGTCGTGTGGATCGCTGCGCTCTCGATGATTAGCCTGGCAACCCATCGGCTTCGCAGACGTCTGGAGGCGACGATCAGCAGCGCTCAAGAGGAAGCGAGACAAAGTGAACTGGTCGCCGAGGCCATGCGCGCCCTGACCACCACGATCAACTCGTTGCAGGTGGTTTGCACGGCCACCCGCATTGCAGCTGAACTCGCGTCGTCGATAAAACCATGGGGCGGACGGAGTCAGTACTTCGCACTAGCTGGGGGCACCTTCTTGGTACTTGCGGACAGCGACGAGGCGGCCACGCCAACAGGCGACGTGGCTCTCAAGGTTACTGATCATCCATGGCTCGCTCGCGTGCTGGAGACTGGAGAACCGAGGAACGAAATCACCAACGTGGCTTTGCATGACTCCAGCCCTTTTCTCGAATTGCACCAGGGTTGTCTCACCGGCGGTGCGGCGGTGCCCCTCCGTCTGGGCGGGAAGATCCACGGGGTTCTTGTCGCCTCGGGCGGCGATCACGCGATTCCGCCCGGTGCCTTCAATCGTCTGATGACACTTGGCAATCTGACGGAACTCGCACTGGCGAGTACCTCAGCTCGCGAGCTGCTTGAACTCCAGGCGCGAACTGATCCGCTCACCGGCCTCGCTAATCGTCGAGAGTTGGA
Source organism: Candidatus Dormiibacterota bacterium (assembly GCA_003132525.1). GTDB lineage: Bacteria > Chloroflexota > Dormibacteria > Aeolococcales > Aeolococcaceae > Palsa-851. The sequence goes on from PKXZ01000085.1 coordinate 15,043, forward strand.
CCAGGCATTCGCACGGATATCTGACCGTCGGTCGTTTGCATTCCTCGCCATCGACCTCGACGATCTGAAGTCCACCAATGATTGCTGGGGTCATGCTGCCGGCGACGCCTCCATCGTTGCGGTCGCGGTGGCTCTTGCGTCTGTGGTGAGGCGTGGAGACACCGTTGCCCGGCCGGGCGGAGACGAGTTCGCCATCCTCATGTTCGACGCCTCGATGGAGGGCGCCGAACGGCTGACGACGCGGATCCACCTCGCCATCAGCCGCATCGTCTTGATCAGTGGCCCGCCGAGTCTGAGTATCGGGTGCTGTGTCGNNAAGCCTCGTGCAAGGTGCGGCCGATACGGCACTCTATGAGGCGAAGCATCGCGGCGGCTGCTGCACCGTGATCCGCTGTCTCGCCGTGGCCGAACCGACCATCACCGTTCTGGCCGGTTCGGGTCGTCCGGTGTAGTTTCCAGACAGGTCGGGCGCCAGAGCTGATCTCGCCGTCAACCCCTTTATGGGCGCGGATGACGTCCAGCGGCGAGGAGGCCGGGCTGAAGCGCAGGTCTTGGGGCACAATGCCTTTCTCCAGATCGTTCGTAATCGATCCGGTTAGCACACCTAAGCTGATCCGAAGCTCGGCCTCGCCGGGACGCCACCCCGATGCTATCTCAGGCGGCTGCATTACGATCTCGAGCCGTGACTGTGATCGACACGGATTACCTGGTGATCGGTGCGGGAGCCGCTGGGATGGCCTTTGCCGACTCGCTGATTACCGAGTCAGACGCCGACGTAGTTATGGTCGACCGACGACACGCCCCGGGCGGCCACTGGAACGATGCATACCCGTTTGTGCGCCTTCACCAACCCTCCGCGTTCTACGGCGTCAACTCCCGAGTCCTTGGCACCGACTCGATCGATACGGTCGGCCCCAACGCAGGTTTCTACGAACGAGCGACCGCTGCCGAGATCTGCGAGTACTTCCGGCGGGTACTCGAGGAGCGACTGCTGGCCTCGGGGAGGGTTCGGTTTTTCGGCATGTGCGACTATCGGTTTGATCAGTCCGGCGATCACCAGTTCGTGTCCCGCCTCACCGGTGCGGCAAGCACGGTACGCGTGAGGCGCAAGATCGTCGACGCCACATACCTCGAGACCGCCGTGCCATCCACGCACATCCCATCGTTCGGAGTCGACCCGAACGTGCGGTTGATCCCGATCAACGATCTCGTCGCCCTCAGTGAGCCAGGCAGCGGATACACGGTGATCGGCGCCGGAAAGACAGGCATGGACGCGTGCATATGGCTCCTCGACAGCGGCGCCGACGCGTACGGCCAGGGAATGCACTCCTATGAGGTCGCTTGGGAAGACAACGATCCCGATCGGATCGTGCTGATCGTCCACTTCCAGGATCGAGATAGCTACATGGCGAATGCGAGCCGGGCCGCGACAGACACCGACTACCAGCGGCAACTCGAATACCTCGACGGGGAACCGGAATGGATCGACGTTAACTACGCCGACTATGTCGGAAAGCCACTGGCCGGCAACTAGTATCGCCCCCAGCC
>PKXZ01000085.1:16622-32825 GCA_003132525.1 Candidatus Dormiibacterota bacterium
ATTAACACACTTGAGCCAACCATTGCATTGACGACCCAATCCTGTGGCGATTCTGCCCCGCCTACAGCCCCGAATAGCCCATTTCGCACCACCACTGAGCGTGCCACCCCGGGTCGGACAGCGACCACTTCCACGTTGAACTGCAACCCTGATACAGGCCATCGGCCGATGCTGTCAGGTCAGAGCCACTATCGTTCGTTTGGCTACACAATGGGTAAGGGAGGCACGTGGGCAAAAAGACAAACTCAAACCCGCCGTGCGCCGTGATTGAACCACAATCGCCGACGCATCCATCAGTCCATTCCGAAGTATTTAGCGTATTCCACCAACCTGCAGAGTTGGTCCAATGGAGCGTCTTCGACGCGGAGGCGATGAGGTTCTGATGCCCATTGGACCTAATAGTCCACGTGACGACCACAGCTGTTGCATTCAACTCTGCATTCGACCCACTCCACAGCCGATAGTGCGACGTTGCCTCCGGATCGCCGGGCACTGATGTCTCTGCTTGCTGAGCACCATCAGTTAGCGAAGCCACGCTCACCAGGGTCGGATGCGAGTAACTGAACGTGCAGGTTGGCAATAGCGTTGCGGTGACTACGTACGTGTAGCCGCCGCGTGCAGTCGGAGTGTGAACGGATCCGGAGACGTTGTGGCAGTGCTGTGCGCTCGCTGTGCGGCCAGCAGCGGCTGCGCTGAGGGCTAGCGGAGCTGAGAACACGGCCACAGCCACTACGAGACCGCCGATGCAAGCGCGTTTTGCGGTGGTCAGACGTCTCCTAGTTCGATGATTGCTCAGAGCGGGTCCTGTTTTCATCAAGCCTCCCTTGAACTGGGCCAGATCCGATTCCTGGGAACGTTGCACGGTGAGTGGCGAATCTTCAACTCTCGTGCGCGGCGAGCGCGTGAGCTAGGACTCTGCTTCGTTTCTCCGTTACGAGTCCGACGACGAGAGAGTAGATCATTTGCGGCGACTCTCACAGAGATGCGCCGGCGATGTTCTGGTCATAGGCCGTCCCGGTCATCCGCAGCGCGTGCGGCGGTCAACGTGATGTGACTGAAGTGGGCGCTCACCGCGGCGGTTGCCCAAACTAATTGACTAAGCAATGGCCAGCCAGATGTAGCGGATGCCGATGGCAAGCACGACGACGCCGAGCAAACGCCGCACAGCTAATTCTGGAAGTCGGGGCTGCAAATGTGCGCCGACGTAGCCACCGCCCAGCCCGCCCACCCCTAGGGCGATGCCGATGGGCCAGTCAGGTAGATTCCGCCCGCGCAGCCGACAGCCGCCGCCAACGTCACGAGCGTCATCCCGGTGAGGCCAAACCGCAGCCCCGGAGGCGTGCGACGGCGACCGACCAGAAGCCAACCGCCCATCGGGATGAGGACGACGGCCACGACGATCTCGAACGGCCTGGGTCCGGGTAAGAGTTCGACACGAACGATCGACCCGATCACCACGCCGGGGAGCGTGCCGATGAGGAGTGGGCGAACCAAGTGACCGCCGCGTTGCCCTTGGCGCCAGTATCGCCACAGCGCCCCGGGTGTCGCGACGACGTTGTAGAGCAGGTTGGTCGGCGTGACGGCAGGGCTTGGCGTGCCGAGGATGCTCACCTGGAATGGGAGCAGGAGCACGGCTCCCGAAACACCGGCTGGAACCGTAGTCGCGGCGACAACGAACGCGGCAATGACCGCGGCCGCTTCTACCGACCAGCCGCTCAGCATCGTGCGCTGCAGGGTAGCGGCTATCCGGCCGAACGTGCGCCTCCCGCTACTGCGATCAGGTCATTGAACGGGTAATGGGTGCCGCTCCAGGAATTCGGCGTCGCTCGCCCGCTTCAGCGTTCCGCCGTGGATGAACCACTCAACCAGACCAGCGCTCACGACACCTCTCTCAGAGGATGAAGCGCCGGACTGATCCCTTTGGCGCTCCCGCCCGACACGGCCGGGGCGACGAACACCTCGGCACCGTCGCCGACCGGTGTCTCCATTGGAGTGCCGGTCCTCACGCTCACCCCGTCGACGAACATGAGCACGTGAGGCCTGAGGCGGCCCTGCTCGTCGCGCAGCCTGCGCTCTAGTTGGGGGAGTCGCTCGGCGAGATCGTCGAGCGCGGCACCGAGGGTGGCGCCGTGGATCTCGACCTCAGCCTGTTCGCCGGCGTAGTGGCGCAGTGCCGCCGGCAGGAGCAGCCGCGAGGTCACGCGACCTCGGCAACTCGCACCGAGAGCACATCGGGGAGGTGCTCGGCAATCATCGACCAGGTGTCGCCATCGTCGCGGCTCGCGTACACCTCGCCAAGCCTCGTACCGAAGTAGACGCCGGCCGGGTCCCGTGAGTCGGCGACCAAGGCGTCGCGAAGCACGGCCCCGTAGTACGGGTCCTCGGGGAGTCCCGTCGAGAGCGGGTCCCAGGTCGCGCCCGCGTTCTCGGTGCGGTATACGCGCAACTTTGCCTCCGGCGGAAACCGCTCGGCATCAGCCTGGAGGGGAAAGTTGTAGAAGACGTCGGGACGGTGGGGGTGGGCGACCATCGCGAATCCGAAGTTGCTCGGCAGCCCTGACTCGATCGGCGCCCAGGAGTCGCCGCGATCCTCGCTTCGGTAGACCCCGAAGTGGTTCTGGGCAAAGAGGCGCTGTGGATTGTCCGGATGAAACGCGACCTTGTGGACGCACTGCCCGAACACCGGGAAACGCTGATCCTCGGGGACATTTGCCACCTGGATCCCGCGATTCGCCGGCTTCCAGCCTGCCCCACCGTCCTGGGTGCGGTAGACACCGGCGGCCGACATCACGACCATTAGGTCGTCGGGATCGGTTGGATGGGTGAGCACGGTGTGGAGACACGCGCCACCGCCACCCGGCACCCAACTCGGCCGGTCGGGATGCTCCCACAAGCCCTCGACGAGGGAGAAGCTCTGGCCCCGATCATCGGATCGAAAAAGTGCGTGTGGCTCGACGCCCGCATAGACGACGTCCGGTTGCTGCGCTGTCGCAGGCTGGATCTGCCAGACACGAGCCACCGACGCGCCGCTGCCCGCGGGAAAGCCGATCGGCGGCTCCTCAGGCTCGGTCCAGGACTTGCCGAGGTCGTCGGAATAGGTGAGCAACGGCCCCCAGTGCCCAGTCCCCACGCCTGCGAGAATCCGGGGCGGGTCGTGGCGGGTGTCGATCGCCACCGAGTAGACCTCCTGGTTGAGGAATTGGAAGTCGCTGGTCGCCCAGGTACGGCGATCATCGGCACTTCTCGCGATCATCAAGCCCTTCCGCGTGCCGACCAGCAGAATCGCCAAGCTCATCGAAGCCCCTCCAGAAGTTGCCGGATGCGCGGCGCAGTCTATACCCTCACCGAACGGCCGCATCTGCGGCTCGAGACAGTGTCACATCCGCGGCGGTCCCTACCGGCCAATTCCCTGAGGCGGCAGCGCTGCGAGCTGGTATCCGGCCGCCTCCAATTCGGGTATCAAAATGGCAACCGCGGCGACTGTTTCACTCCTCGTGTAGCCGCCCCCATCGTGAAACAGCACGACCATCCCGTTGTGAAGCGCCGCCATCACGCGTATCACAATGACCTCGGTCCCGGGAAGCTGCCAGTCTCCCGTGTCAACGCTCCACAGCTGCATCTTCATTCCCAGCCCGGATGCAATCCCCACGACCGATGAGTTGAAAGCTTCATAGGGAGGTCGCCACAAGGTCGGCGTCTCTCCGGTCAGGAGCGTGATCAAGTTCCGGTCCCGACCGAGCTCGACGTAGACGCCACTCGCTGACAGGTCAGTGAGAGTCGGGTGTGACCAGGTGTGGTCTCCGACGGTATCGCCGTCCTGCGCTTCCCGCTCGACTAACCCGGGCCACCTTTTGGCGTCCTCACCAATGACGAAGAAACTCGCATGTGCACCGTACTCCTCTAAGAGGGAGAGGATTTCCGTCGTCCAGATCGGGTTCGGACCGTCGTCGAAGGTGAAATAGATCTTTTTGGTCAGGTCTGTGGAAGTGAGCGGAACGAGAGGCAGAGAGGGGGTTTTCGGTGTCTCCGGGGGCTCGGAACCATCATCGAAGATGAGGGCGATTGTTTTGGCTGTGTCTTTGGGCGTGACCGTTGCGTGCGTCGCGAGAGAGGGTGCTGATGCCGTGACCATTGGCGCCCTGATCGACGAAGGGTTTGTATGCGCGGTCGCGGAGGCGCAGGCGGTGATGAGGACACCTATGAGCGTCGCAATGGTCCTTAGTCTCCCGACATCGGCCATTAACAACCCCGCCTTTGATCGCGCACAGAGCGCTCAGTGGGCACTGGAATGCAACGTCCGCACGCACCTCCAGAATACGCCACTCGACCGACTGGGACATCTGGTGTCACAAGCATTGGGAGAAGCGAACGATTCTCACGCCAACGCCGCAGAGCACCCACAACGATCGTGCTTGATGGGCCGATCGTCAACCTTCGGTCGAATGCGCAGTCGCGGGATCGCCGATCGCCTGACGAGGTCAGCCTCGCGCACCCCAGCTTGCAAATCAACACCAGAACATGGGATGCCTGCGCGACGCGACAGTAGATTTGGGGTCGGCTACCCGGCTTCCCAAGCACGCCCGCGTGCGGGGTGATGACTTCTTCGGATGCGATCCCCAATGTACCGTCCCCCGGTCGTGAAGGATTAGACCGGTACTCGCCATCAAGCCACAGGCACCTGTGCCACCCCAGCCTGGAATAGCACACCAGAGAGGCGGCTGAGGTGAACGTCGCATCACCGTCTTCGGCGTCGCGGTGGAGAACGGATGTGTAGGTCCAGGTTGAGATCGCCTTGCCGCAAAAGTGAGACGCGCCGTCGCGCCCCCAGGAGTCGTCGAAACGCACGGACGACGCACAATGTGTGAGGCCTGCCACAGCGGGGAGGACGGCGGGAGCGTCAGCCCCTGTGTTGCGTCGGCGGAGCGAGAGCTTGGGCATCTGGTCGTCGCCCGATTTCCAGCATGTTCGCGTGCGCGGGTTCGACGGCGGGAGGGTGCGAACCTCGCGGCTGGCCGGCTTCGACCCGCTGCTGATGCTCGCGTTTATGGGCCTCGGCGGCCTTGGAATCCTGAACCTGCAGAGCCTCGGCGACACTCAGGAGGCGATGCACCAGGCCGTCTGCGTGGGCATGGGCATGGTGGCGATGGCTGCGTCGGCCCGCATCAGCGCCCGGACCTGGCGTGGGCTCGCGGTCGCGATCTATGGAGGAGCGATCGTGCTGCTCGCTGGGGTCGCTGCCGCTGGTTCGATCGCGTATGGAGCGCAGCGGTGGCTGAGCCTCGGGGCCGTGGTCTTCCAGCCGTCGGAGCTTGCCAAGCTTGGGCTGCTCCTCATGCTCGCGGTGGTGCTTGGCAGCGTGCCGCGCTATCGCCACCGCCTGCTTCTCGCGCTGCCGATCGCCGCGGTCCCGATTGCACTGACCCTTCTCGAACCCGACCTGAGCACCGCGATCCTGCTCGCCCTGGTGACGGGCTCGATGCTGTTGCTGGCACGGATCCGCGTCCGGAGCCTGCTGGTGCTCGCCGCGGGCGTCGCGATGGTGGCGCCAATCGGGTTATCCCTGCTGCGCCCGTACCAATTGGAGAGGCTGCAGTCATTCCTCAACGGCGGAGCCAACGTGCAAGGTGCGGGCTGGGCGCTGTTGCAGTCGCACATCGCCATCGCGTCCGGCGGTCTTCTGGGCACCGTGTCTGCCTTGCCTCGGTATCTCCTGGCCCAGTACCTGCCGGCGCGTGAGACCGACCTCGCGTTTGCGAGTCTGATCGAGCAACGAGGCATGGTAGCCGGTGCGCTGGTGCTGCTCTTCGGCGCGGTGGCCGTGTGGCGGCTCGTCTCGGCGGCAACTCGGACCCGCACCCAGGTCGGTTCGCTCGTTGCGGTTGGGTTCGCGACCCTAATCGGCGCTGAGATCGCCATCAACGTCGCCGGAAATCTCGGCCTGCTACCGCTGGCGGGGGTTCCCTTCCCGCTGCTGAGCAGCGGGGGATCGGCCGTGGTCGCCCACTGCGTCGCGGCCGGCGTGGTCATGGGCGAGCGTCGCGACGAGACGCGGCGCAGACTCTGGTGTCCGCCTCGTTTCGCGAGGCCTCGGCCTCGTCTGGCCCGGCTGACCGCGGCATGCCTCGCAATCGCGCTGCTGGGGCTGGCGGCTGGCACCGTTGACCTGCGCCAGACCGACGGACCCGAGCTCCGCGCGGCAGCGCTGCTCCAGGCCACCCGGACGATCGTGCTGCCGTCGGCTCGTGGCGAGATCCAGGATCGCCATGGAGTGCCGCTCGCGCTCGACAAGCCGGTGGTCCGAGTGCTTGCCATGGCCAGCATCACGCTGGCTACCTCTGGCACCGACCGGCGCCTCGCGGCGCTGCTCGGCGAGCCGCTCAAGGCGGTTGACCACGCGCTCGTGGAACCGCCCCCCGATGATGGATTCGAAGTTGTAGTGGCGGCGAGCGTTCCGGACGCCAGCGGCGCGAGGATCGCTGCGGCACGCCTGGCCGGGGTGATCGTGGCTCCAACAGTCGAGCGCAGCTACCCGTACGGCTCGCTGCTCGCACCCGTGCTCGGTTTCGTCGGCATCCCGACCGCGGGCGAGGACAAGTCAATGGGCACGCTCCCGCCCGACGAAGTGATCGGGCGGGCCGGCTTGGAAGAGGAGTACGACTCGGTGCTGCTCGGTGAGGACGGGAGCCAGTCGATCCTCGTCGATCCCACCGGCAGCCCGGTTGCCATGACGTCCGCCAAGGCCCCGGTTTCCGGCGGCGACCTCCGGCTCAGCATCGATCTCGGGCTCCAGGAGCAGGCAACGACGCTCCTCCAGCGCGCCTTGCGAGGAGTCCCCGGGCAACCGCGTGGCGATGAGGGATCCATCGTGATCATGAATCCGCAAAATGGCCAGGTGCTGGCAATGGCAAGCCTGCCTGCCTACAACGACAACCTCTTCGGACCGCCCGTTGACGCTGCCGGACTCGACCCCGAGTTGGATGCCCCCGGTGACCCTTTCCTCGAGCATGCGACCCAGACGGCGATGCCGCCCGGATCGACGTACAAGTTGGTAGTAGCCGCTGCGGACCTAGCAACCCACGTGGTGCCTCCGAACAAGGTGATCACGACCGGCTCGACGTTCACGTACGACGGGACGACCTTCCACAACTACGGCGACCTGCCCCCGCAGGACCTGCCTCAGGCGGTCGCGTGGTCCAACGACGTGTACTTCTACAAGCTCGCAGTCGCGCTGGGGCCCGCGCGCATCGATCAGGCGGCGGTGGAGATGGGGGTGGGCGAGCCTACGGGAATCGATCTGCCGGGTGAGGCATCGGGGTTCCTTGGCACGCCGGCGAACGTGGGCAGCGTCGGCGAGCAGTGGTACCCGGGGACGACTGCGATGTCTGGGATCGGACAGGGACCCCTCACCGTCACACCCCTCCAGGACGCACGGTGGACTGCCGCGGCAGCCACGGGAGTGTTGGTGACGCCGCGTCTGGGGCTGTCGGCTCGACCCGCGGGCGGGGAAGCGTACGTACCGATCACACCACCACCGCCCCAGCCGCTGCCATTCGCCGCCGACCTCGCTCCACTGCGTCAGGGGCTCCGCGAGGAGGTGGTGAGCGGCACAGGTACTTTGCTCGACCGGCTGCCGGTACCGGCTGCCGGGAAGACCGGGACTGCCCAGGATTCGTCGGCCCCCGACGGTGGACCGGATGCGTGGTACACGGCATATTCCCCCGCGGACGCGCCACAGGTGGTGGTGACCGTGAACGTCCGTGGTGGTGGCCAGGGTTACAACACCGCTGAGCCGATCGTCCGCGACCTCCTCGAATACTTCGACAGCCACACCGCACAGATACTGTCGACTGCGCCCGCGCAGCCGCCTGTGCCTCCAGCGGTCGCTGCAATCGCGGCCTCTGCAAGCGCTGCTGTGACGACGCATCCAGTGACTGCGCCTCCAGTGATCGCGCATCCAGTGACCGTTGCGCCAGCCCTGATCCCGCTCCTGCCTATCGGCCTCCGAAGGCGGCAACCACGTCAGGCTGAGACAGGATCAACGCGGCGCCCTCGGCCACGCACGTCAACGGCCGCTCCGAGTGCCGAATTGAGAATCCGAACGCGTCTTCGAGGCGCTGCTCGAATCCCTGCAGCAGCGACCCGCCACCGAAGACGAGGACCCCCTCCTGCATGATGTCGCCAGTGGCCTGCGGAGGCAGCTCGGTGAGGCAAGCAGCCAGTGCCTCGATGATGCCGTCAACGGTGGGGCTCAGCGCGTCGGACAGCTCATCGGGCTCGAGCGAGATCAGGGCTGGGCGCCCCGTGACGAGGTCGCGACCCTCGACCATCAGCGGTCCACGGCCGTCCGGATTGCGCAGCCGGACCTTGAGATCCTCGGCGGTCAACTCCCCGACCAGCAGATGGTGTTCGCGCCGGAGGTGCTGGTGGAGTGCGGTGGTCATCTCGTCGCCGGCGATCCGTGAGGACTTCGTAGCGAGCACACCGCCGAAGCAGAACGCGGTGACCTCGGCGGTGCCCCCGCCGACGTCGACCACCATGTGGGCGCGCCGTGACAGCGGATCGAGACCGCAGCCCACCGCCCCGGCAATCGGCTCGGGAATCAGGTCGACGCGGCCGACGTGCGCCTCCTCCACAGCCTCCACGAGCGCCCGCCGCTCTAGTGACGTCGCCCCCGTGGGCACCCCGACGACACAGCGCGGACGCAGGCGCTCCCACGGCCGGCGGTTGACGCGCCGTAGGATCGAGATAACGAACGCACGCGCGGTGTTGAGGTCAGTGATCACACCGTCGCGGATGGGACGGATCGCTTCCATGCCGACCGGGGTACGTCCGACGAGTTCACGCGCAGCCGAACCAATCAGCAGTGCTTTGCGATGGTCGTCGGTGCGCACCACCATGACCGAGGGCTCGTTGAGCACGATCGCGCCGTTGGGCCGGCAAACGACAGTGTTCGCCGTGCCGAGGTCGACGCCGTATCCCACCGAGAACCAGCCGATACCCATCGACGATCACCTCGCAGTCCGCCCTGCGATCAGTATGCGCTCCAATCGAAATTCGCTGTTATTGCAAGGTTTTCGATGACAGCCCCGCGCGGCGTCTCGTACGAGATCGACATCGACCAGGTGGAGTGGTTGGGGCGGCTCGGCCGCGGCCGTCACGGCGATGCATGGTTCGTGCGAGTTGGGGCAGCTGACGTCTGCATCGCGAAGCGGGTGCTGTGCCTGGGGCCAGAAGCGCAGCGGCACCTGACGCGACGCCTTCGACGGATCGCTCGGTGCAGCGACGATTCGCTCGTCCACCTCTTAGGTGTCGCTATCGACGGCGACGCGGTGGTGCTGGTTCGCGCCCTCGATCCGGGGCTGAGCCTGGGCAGGCTCGCCTCGGTCGGATCGCTGGCGGCTGGACAGGTCGCGGCACTTGCGGAAGGCATCCTCGGAGGGCTGGGGGCACTCCACAGTCAACGGCTCAGCCATGGCTCGATCCACTCGGGCAACGTGCTTGTCGGCGCTGACGGCGGCATCCGGCTGTGCGATGCCGGCCTCGCACCAGAGCGGCCCGTCCCTCCCACCCAGCGTCAGGCCGATCTCGACGCCATGGCACTCCTGCTCCTCGAAGTGTGGCGACGATCCCGGCTCCCGGCGAACCCGCAGCTGGCTGCTCTGCTCGAGCACAGCGGTCTCGCTCGAGCGGTCGACGCGGCGGGAGCGCTTGCGGCGCTTCATGACGTATGGCCAGAGTCCGACCGCATGACCGGGCGCGACGGCCTCGGTGAGTTCGCCAGGCGGCTCGCTGGCGAGGCCCCACCGTCACCGCCGCCGTCGTCAGTCATGGTCCCGCGACACCGCGCCGTCCTGCCGATCCCTGACATCCCGAACGAGCCCGCCGAGCCATCCCCAGAAGTGGCATCGCTGCTGCTGCGAAAACGGACCCCAGTCTCACGATGGCTCGGCGCTGCTGCGGCCGTCGTCGGTGTGCTTGCCATCGGCGCGTCAGTCGCGGTCCTAATCCATCACGTTCCGGTGGCCGCTCCAAAGGCTGGAGCGGGGCGCACAGCTCGCCTCCCACCGGCGCGCATCTCACCGCAGCCGGCGGAGCTGCCCACGGCACAGGCAGCGCCAGGAGCCGCGGTTCTCGAGCCTCCAGCTCCGCGTGCGCTCGGCTACCTTGAGAACGCGCTGCTGACGTTGTCGCCCGCAGGTTGCGGACCCGGAAGCACCTGCACTCTCATGTCCCGCATCGACCTGGGGTCGCATCCGCAAGGGACCGTCACATGGCAGGTCGTGGCTATCGACAGGTGCTCCGGCGGAGAAAGTGTGCTTGCCAGCGCGTCAGGCGTGGACGCCGTGAACGATCAGTACATGTGGCAGGACGTGACCGCCACGCTCCCCAGAGGCGACCCCTTGGCGCTCTACGTTGTGAGCCTCGCTCCGGTGCGGGTCGCGTCGGCGGCCGTCGACACACCCGCGGGCGCGACCGATTGTGCGGGAACGGATCGGTGATCGTCGTGGGTGCTGCACACGCCCGCGCGAGTTGTGCGGTAGAGGACCGCCCTTGCGCTCGAGGCCGATCGCGAACAGCGCCAGCGCCACACCCGTCCGAGAAAGCACTGCGTTCGTGGTCAACTCACCATCCTGCGACCAGAAACAGAGTGAAGCTGTCGACGATCCAGAAGTCCTTGAAGGTCGTCCGACCTCCTCTTTGGAGCCTACAAGCACGGCATTCGGCAGCATCCCACTTCAACCAACGGTCGCTGGTTCGCGCCAGGGCCCCTAACCGCGACAACGTTCCGGCTCAGCGCCGCCGACGCGCCGCGAGGTGACGAGTCTCTCGCTCACCTCCCAACGGCGGGTCTTTGGTGCGGAGGTACTCCTCGTTGCCTGAGTCTACCCTCGGCGCGAGGCAGGGGGCCGGGCATAACCCTGGAAGGCGGTCAGAATGTACGGCCAATCGTCCCCGGGGAGGTCTCAGTGCCCGACCCTCGCTGCCAGCATAGCCGTCGACCGAGGCGCCGCGCCGCAGTTTGGAAGTGGCCATTGCTGAAGGTAGCTGCGTCCACCCAGTCAACGCCCTTGAGGCGCGTCGCTTGATGCCAAACTGCTTGCGTGGGGCCGAAATCCAGTGGAGGGTCGGCTGCTTACCACTGAGAAGCGATGCTCATGTTCGCTGCGCACCCTTGTGATGGGAGAATGATCGCGGTGTAGCGTGCAACCTGGCACCCCGAGCAGAGCGTGCTCAAGGGCCGGTTGTCAGAAGCCTAAGGCGGCTGAATCTAGGTCGGAAGGAGTAGGCGCCAGCGCACGCACGCTTCGCCAGAACGATTCACATCTCGTCATGGGAAGATCAGGCCGGTGGTGTGAACCGCCCCGGAAATCCTGGCGACTCCTTCAAGCAGCATCTTTCCATTGCTCAGGCGCGTAGGGTTTCCGAGCAGGAGGCCATCCCGCCCATGACTGTGTTCTTCGTCCCGAGCGTGCCAAGGGGAGAGGCAGAGCTGGTCTACGCACGCCTTGCCGTGAGCTGCGGTTGTCAGGTTCCCTCACCTACTGAAAGGATTCGCGAGATCCGTTGGAGACACGATGGCGACGAGTGGGTGGCGACGGTGGGGGCGAAACTCCATGGCCAAAGGGTACGAGTGCGGCGGCGAGGCGGGTTCTTTGTCGAGGTCCCCACTTCGCTGCACGACCCAGCGACCGTGCGCGCCATCTTTCCCGGAGCCTCATACATGGTGGTCACGGATTCGCGCTCGATGGGCCCGTTCGTGTCTTACTGGAACAACCCGTTTATGGCAGGCCAGCCGACTGTCATCGTGAAGTTCGCGCAACCGGGATCACGAAACGGTTGATCGCTCAACCCGGCCTACGGTCTCGAGGTCGTCGGCGACAGACTTCTCGATGAAGGTTGTCTTTCAAGGCTGGCACCATGGCGCCGAAGGTTCAGTTGGGACCGCTGGCGACCCTGTCCGTCGAACACCAGCCTCGCGAGATACCAGTAGATCCCGGGCCGACCCAACGCTCGTATTCCCAGGTCGACCCTTTGGAAGTCGATCTACGCAGCCTCGAGAGTGGTTCAGAGGTAGGCTGTCACGGCGTCCAGCGAAATGTGAAGTACTCAACCGGCCAGTCGTCTTTGACGAACCCGTCTCGGGCGACAACCTCCGCTGTGAACCCGTGCGCGTCGAACAGATGTCGCAGGTAGCCTAGGTCTCCGGAACTCCCGAAGAAGAGCAGCATTCTGCCGCGACTCGAAAGGCGCTCCCTTGCCTGCTCGAAGAAAGCTGTCATGGCGCGGTAGTTCTCGTCGGTCGTATTCGCTTCCATTTCGTCGCGTGGTTTGAACCACAGGAACGGTGGATCGAACACAATCAGATCGAACTCACTGTCGACCGCTGAGAAGACATCGCTCACGCGAATTTCAGCGGACGGTTCGGCGCCTGCGCCGGACACCTCGACATGGACGCCGCTGGGACGGTTTCGGGGACCATCGAAGCGGAAGCGGCATCGCTCAACAGTCGAAACGTGAGAAGGACCAGCACCTTCGATCCGCGGACTTCTTCGATGTCGCCACGCACCCTTCGGTACGGTTCTCGATCGGGCAGGCCGAGCCGCTCAGCCACGACACCATGCGGGGTCTCAGGTGGCCTCAGCACCGCCGGACGTTCACAGCCTGTGACACTCGACGCCATTCTCGACGGCCGTGCTCGTGATTCATGCACAGTTCGCCAAATCTGCTGCGATGGATCCAAACCGTAGGCGTCCAGCGACCTTGCCTATTCCGGCGACAGGTAACCAGTTTTCGTGGCGGCCGTTTGACCGAACCGGTTGATTCCTGCGGACGCTGGCATCGATATCATCAGGACGATCTGCGTCGTCCGGACCGTGCACCTCGGAACACGGCGACAGCTCCCGCGATGATCAGAATCAGACCCACCCACATCCAGAACGATTCCCCCGTCATCGAACTGCCTTTGAGTGCTCCAATGCCCTGGAAGAAAAACACGACTCCAACTAGCATCGCGAGCACACCGATGACGACCCAAATGCGCCTCATCACTGCACCATCCTTCTGTGCCTATCCACCGACATTCCCCGCACTCCAAGTGCTTCCATTCGCGGGTGAGCATACACCAGCTTTCCGAGACCCCAAGACCGCCTTGCGCGCAAAGGGAAGTCGAACAGATCACCCTCAGAGGAAGCGTCAATCGGAATGCGCGACACTTTGGTCCTCCTCCATTTCGCCCGTCTCTTCACGCAGCCAGGCGGGAGCGTGGCGAGCGGCCCATCCTTCAGTCACCCAACCCTTCACCATGGACCGCATCGACTCGGGGTGCGCCAGGGCGAAGATGATGTGACCTATGACGACGACGAAGATTGCGAAGGCCAAGACGTCGTGGACGAACGTCGCACCCATGCGCCAGCTGACAGGGAAGAATTGGAACCACTTCAGAACGATACCGGTGGCCAGCATGACCACGATGGAGCCGCCGACAAAAAGTGAATTGAGCTTCTGGCCGGGATTGAACTTATCGACGACCCGGGGTGCCCTGCGGCCCAGGGCCCACAGCCAAGCGATCTCATCCCGCGTCCACTTGTTGACCCGCCGCAGGTCGCGACGCATGCGAGCGCCCCATGGGCCGAGCAGTGAGATGAGCAGCGGGACTGGAAGTGCAATGCCCGTCCACACATGGATATTGACCACGAGCGCTCGTCGGCCGACGATGCCGGACAGCCCGGGAAAATACAGGAGCAGAGCCGTCAGCATCAGAATGCCGAAGAGCAGTGCATTGGCCCAGTGGGCTGTGCGCTGCACGCGGTCGAACCGCAAGATCCGGGAAACGGCTTGTTGGTACGTATCGATTCGGACGTTCATGCCACTCCACCCGTCAACGCCAAATCGGTTGGTCCGGTCGAGCCGTCACGCCATCCGTTGAGGGGATAACCATTCTGTTCCCAGTAACCCGGTATGACCTGATCGACCACCCGGATGGCTGACAGCCACTTGAGCGACTTGTAGCCGAACATCGGTCCCACGTACAGGCGGACTGGGCCACCGTGTTCGGTGGTGACTGGAGCACCCAGCATTCGATAGGCGACGATGACATCGGGCAGTTGAGCTTGGTACAGCGTAAGGCTCTCGGAGTCGGCACCGTCGTAGGACTCGAAGCTCAGAGCCGTGGCGCCTTGCCGCACGCCGGCTTCGTCGAGTATGTCGGAGAGCTTGACGCCTTCCCATTCGACGTTGGGGACCGTCCACCCAGTGACACACTGGAACTCCTGAGAAAACGACGTGCTCGGCATAGCCTTGAGATCCGCCAAGGTGAACACACGGGGTCTGTCGACGAGCCCGCTGATCTCCAGTCGGTACTCCGCTTCCGAGATCATGGGGTACGAACCCGAGATCGAGTAGATGCGGAAGCCAGGCCACCAAGGGAACAGTCGTTGCAGCCCAGAGTCGAGCACGCTCTCGAGCCGGGCACCGAAGACGATCCCCGCCAACCCAAGCGCCGTCATGCCGAGAAAGACCCGTCGCCCCACGGCGATAGTGACTCCGGCCTTCTGGTCGGGTGCGCCCTTCGCGGTTGTGGTCACGTTTGCATTACCTTTTCTTGAGAGAGTGACGCGCCCTATGTGTTACGGAGAGCACTCGGACACCGCCGACCGCGGGCGATCAGGCATGCCGAGCGACGGGTCGCGGCCTCGGAATGTCCCTGTTGGTGTTAGTTGCAAGGCAAGATCAGTTCGCGATTCAGGTCCCCGCTGACTGACCACCGTCGATGTGCAGGACAACTCCTGTGACAGATGAGGCCTGGTCAAGATAGAGGATTCCCTCGACACGTCGCTAATCTTGCCAACTCGGCCGAGCGGATGGAGCTGTCCCAGGCCCTGATACGGTTGGGAAGATGCGGTGCTCTCTTTGGACGGCCCCGAGGGGAACGTCTACGCCCCGGCGTCGACCAACGCCGGCGAACGAATCCGACCGCTGACCAAGCCGCGAACTGGAAGCTCGCGTGCACCGACACGCTCACCGAAGGGAGGCGGAGGAGTCGCCCCGCTACGCTGCCTTGCTCAGCGTCCGGACCCGCCTTCAGGCGCGACGTCCTGGCCGCGCGTCAAGAACAACGCGACCGCGAGTACGAGCACGACCCCCGTGCTGGTCCCGAGTTCCATCAGCGATTGGGGAATGGACGCGCCGCCCGCGGTCGTGCCTCCTGATGACAAGGTGAGTCGCGTCGACACCGCGAGGATGTCTCGCACCGCGGCGATGATCCCGATGACGAGGAACGGTCGGAATGGGAAGGCCCATCCCTCGAGGTGTGTGAGAACGGTCCGCATGATGTCGACAAGGATGATCACGACGAGCACACCGTCGACGGCGCTGATGAGAGTCTGGGGGTACCCCGACCAGGACGAGATGAAGTCGATGAAGCTGCGCACCAGCACGACTGCCGCGAGGACGACGAGTACCACGGCGACGCCGTATTGGATGAGGTCGATGAACACGCGAAGCGGCGTGCCCCGGCGGATTTCCGGCCACGACCAGATGCGTCCAGCGCCCGCCACCCCCCGATCTTCTGGCGGAGCGTCTTCTAGGCCCGGGTCGGACTTGCTAGGCATCCGGTGCCGACGAGTGTAGAACGCTTCCGAGCCAGTTGCAAAAGCCAAGGCCAGCAGGTGCCCGTCCCGCTGGCGTCGCCGGTGTCTGATTCGAGCCTCAGGCCGGTGTAATGCTCAAGGGGATCGATGGCGTCACCAGAGTCGCGCCTACGCTTCAGATCGCCAGCAAGCGTCTCGAGCAACCGGCGGAACTCCTGTTCGCTGTCGAATGCCGCAACGACCTGGTGGCGGCGTTCGTGACGTAACGGATCGTGAGCATACCGGCGCACGACGTTGCGCTGAATTCCATCATTGTCAGGGTCCACGATCGCCATCCAACAATTGTGCTTCTGGTCGCCACGTAGCCGACCGATAGTCATACCGGCAGGCCGAGTTCACGGTCTTCGCCCTGCTGTCGCGTGAGGAATCACTCGCGCACCCCAGCGTGCAATTAACACACCAGAGCCAGTGGGCGTCTGGTAGGTAGACCGGGACTGAACTTGCCGGGTAGGCAAGCGTAGACCCCGGTGCCCATGCCAGTGAATCGTGGGCCGAGTTTCGCGCACGACTACTCCGCCATCGCTGCGGCAGCCGCGCTTGAGGCTGCTAAGGC
>PKXZ01000027.1:0-654 GCA_003132525.1 Candidatus Dormiibacterota bacterium
GCCGAGCCGACGTCGACCCTGGCGCGGCTCACCCGCTGGACGACCGCCCTCACTCGAGGAAGCGCAGACCGCGCCACATTCGCAGTGCCTCGGCTTCGGCTTCGAGAAAGCTCGGCCGCGAGTCGCGCATCCCATGGACGAGGAAGCTCCAGGCCCGGCGTTCGCCGTCGGCGCCGTCGATGGTCCCGAAGGCGCTGCCGAGCGCCCGGGGCGGGTACATCTCGATCCGGTTGCCGTCGCGCATCCGTTTGAAGATCGGCCGGCGCACGAGGATCGACTCGAGGGCTCGCTGATCGGCCAGGCGGCCGTTGACGAGATCGATGACGCGCAGCTTGGCGATCGGATTGTCGGGGTCCCGGATGCCGATGCGGCAGGAGAAGCGCTCCGAGCAGTCGCGCAGCACGAAGAGCAGAGCAAGCGCGTCGGTCTCGTCGCCGGCGACCCGAATGAACCCGGCGGCGGAGAGATCGGTCCCCTGCGGGTCATCGCGCAAGTCGGCGGCGATAGCCTGGTCGAAGAAGAGTTGGGCGAACAGATCGGTGGACGCGGCGTCGGCCAGCCACGGGAGCTGGTCGCGCCATTCCCGGCTGCTGATGAGCTCCGTGAACCGGTCCTGTAATCGATCCCGGTCGGCAGCCGCGACCCCGCGCACGC
>PKXZ01000027.1:664-1255 GCA_003132525.1 Candidatus Dormiibacterota bacterium
AACGTGGATGACCCGGGGCATGTCTTGATTGTACGGGCGCCTCGTGCGGTCAAACCCCTGCGGACAATCGGGGCCGCCACCGGCCACTATCATCCGCGGGACGATGGTGGGAGATTGGTCGACGTTCTTCGCCGCGATGGTCGGAGCCGGAGCGGCGCTGACCGGCCTGGTCTTCGTCGCACTTTCGATCAACCTCAAGCAGATCCTTGCGTTCCCTGGGCTGCCCAGCCGCTCGGCCGAGGCGATCATCCTGCTGATGCAACCGGTCATCGTCGGAGCCCTGGTGCTGATCCCGGGGCAGCGGCTGGTTGCGCTCGGTGTCGAAATCCTCCTCGTCGGAGCGGCGACCTCATTTCAGATCACCAAGATGATCTGGAACGCGCGTGCGTTGCTTGGTCAGTTACCCGTGTGGCAGGTGCTGACGCGCATCGTCTTTGCGGAGTTGGCGGTCCTGCCGTCGCTGATTGCCGGCGGAATGCTCGTCGCCGGCGTGCGTCAGGGCCTGTACGTGGAGGCTGGAGCCCTCTTCATCTGCATCCTCGACGGCGTGCTCGACGCCTGGGTGCTGCTCGTCGAGATCCTGCGCTGACC
>PKXZ01000027.1:1263-27086 GCA_003132525.1 Candidatus Dormiibacterota bacterium
CGATCCTGTCCCTCGGCACCACTTTCTGAATACAAAACGGGCCGTCCACGGACCTCAGTGGATGTCCATGGACGGCCGTGACAGCTTGGTTGACAGCTACTGACAGCTTCGCGCACAATCTCCTAGACAGCAAGAGACCCCCGCGCCGCGCCAACGACCGGGGGCATGGCCGTCCTTGACTACGANNCGTGAGAGTTCTCATCTAGAGCACTCCGAAACGCTGCCCCTGACGGAGCTGGGGTGAGTGGCCTCGATGCCTGGGGGCGTCTCGATGAGATCCGACTCCCCACCACGGTGGCCTGCGGCGAGCTCGACGTCCCCTTCATGGTCGAGCGATGCCGGGAGTTGGCGAATCGATTGCCCAACGCCCACCGGCGAATGCTCCCAGGCGTTGCCCACCTTCCCTACCTCGAGCGACCCGCGATGGTGGCCGATCTGATAACGGATGCCGCTTGTCTCGGCAGCGGGAGCTGGAGACCGAATCCGGCCTGATGGGTGCCGTAGCGTCGCTTGGATAGCGCGCGCAACTCGATTCCGCTCCGGTCCCCAGGATCCTGAACAGAAGTTCCTTAGGCAGGGCAATCTGATCCCGCTACCGGCTCCGTTCATGAAGCGGATCTAGCGCTAGCGGGTTCTGGGGAGCGCATCCGGCGGACGTCGCCGACGCCGAGGACGAGCAGTGTCGGGACCGCGAGGAGTCCCGCGCCAATCCAGAACGCGCCGGACAGTCCGACAGCGATCGCCACCGGAGCGGCCACAGCAAGGCCGATCGGCGTGAACACCAGCGATCCCAACGCGTCATACGACGAGACGCGCGACAGGAGATCTGCCGGAATCTCGCGCTGCATGGTCGTGATCCAGAGGACGCCGAACACCTCAGTCCCAATACCTCCGATGAACGCGGCGACGAGCACGAACGGAAGTGGTGCCCCGATCGCGAGGAGCACGAAGTCGGGAACGATGATGAGAATGCCGAGGGTCGCCGCGACGAGCGGTCGACGCGGGTGGAGGCGAAGCATCAACCCGCCGCCGAAGAGCGAGCCCACTGAGAAGATTGCGATGAGCAATCCGTAGGCCCCGGCACCACCGTACGAATGCAGGGCACGAAGCGGGACAAGCACGAAGAGCGTTCCCGCGATGGCGACGTTGACGAACGCGAACTGCACCACGATGGTCCACAGCCAGATGCGACTGCGAAACTCGCTCCAGCCTTCGCGCAACTCGGCGAACAATCCGGAGCGCTCCTCACGCGCGCGTGGAGTCGCGCGCAGCGATGCGATCAGGACCGCGGCCACGAGAAAGCTGACGGAGTCGATCTCGATGCCGAGGCCCGGGCCGATCACCGCCACGAGCACACCGCCAAGAGCGGCGCCGAAGATCGACGAACCGTTTCGCGCGAAACCGATCAACGAGTTCGCCTTCTGCAGATGCTCGGGATCCACCGTCGACGGGGTAAGGCCGGCCGACGCAGGGAAGAAGAGCGCGTCTCCGAGGCCGTCGATCATCGCGAAGACGCACAGAAGCAAGAGATTCGCGGTGTGCGTGAGAAACAGCGCGCCGATCGCGGCCTCCGAGACGCACGAAGCCAAGCTGCCCCCCACCATCACCAAGCGACGGTCGACGCGGTCCGCGAGCACGCCCCCGCCGAGGAGCAGAACCGTCTCGATCCCCTGACGGGCGAAAAGCACGATGCCGAGGTCGGTGGCCTCGCCGGTCGCCTGAAGGACGCCGAACGCGAGAGCGATCGGTGCGATGGCGGAACCGGTCAGTGATATCGCGCGAGCGGCGAAGAGCAACCGGAACTCGCGGAACTGCAAGGGTCCGAGCATCAGTACAGCCCGAGCATCAATACGGGAGGTCGGAAAACAATTGATGCCACTTCCGCACGCGTTTGTTGAAGCTCCTGATCGCCTCAGCATTCGTAGAACTTCTTACGCGGGATCTGCCTTCACCAGCAGGGGTGACATGATCGGACTGGCGGATGGCCGTGGCAACGAGTTCCGGATACCCAATCCGGTCCGAAAATCTACGAGTCCCTCCGAGCACGATCACTCGCATGGTCGAATCCTAGGGCTCATAGCTCTCCAAGCACAGCATGCCGTCCAGGAGGGGGCATCTCGCAGAAATGGAGTCAGCACTTGCTCGAGACTTCCTCTAGCCACGAAATCGGCACGACTTCCCAGCACCGAGAGATCAGGTTCACCAAACCTAGGTCAGGCGGATTCGTGCTGCCTCTGATCGTATTCGCGAACGGCGCCTGCTCCCACCCTCGACTCATGAGATTGACACCTTCGCTGACACCTTACCCCCACTGATCCGGGGCCAAGGAAAAGGATGCTGGTCTGTGGAACCGTGACCTTCCTCGACTGAAGTCAGAGCCGCGCTACCATCTGCAAGTACTCAAAGCGCGCCCATAACGTCACTACAGGACTGCGGGAAGAGACGCTTCGTGCTGTAGTTGTCCTAGGCGATGAGCTCACTTATGTCGCTGTGGCGAATGCAATCGGGTTCGCTGGATTGCGCCGCTCAGGTCGCGCTCTATGACCTCAGCGGCTGGGCGCCACTGCCGACCGCATTCCATGCATTCGAAGTCAGCAACGTACTTTTGGCCGGATTCGCCAAGCGTTGCAACGTTGTGCTTGTGGAGGACAACCTCGCGCGACTTGCACTCCGGGCACTCAGGGATGCTCTCATCGATCATGTACGACCACCTTTGCTGACGGGCTGGCGATGGCCGCCAAGCTACACCTAGTCAACCGGACGGTTGTTGCGCTCCGGTGACGGGCCGCCTAGCAGCGCAAACATGGCCGCGGCTCGCGCTGTACGTTGCATCGCGGGGTGACGCTATCCCGCCGGTGCCGGCGTCGCGACGACGATCGGTAACGGGCCCTGGGGAGGCCGACAAAGCCTCTGCCGCCCGAGGACAGGATCACGCGGCGGGGAGCCGCAATCGCGACGCTGAGGGATAACGTGGGCCCAAGCGTTCGTCAACCCCATCCATCGACCATCCCTGCGTGAAGGACACCCCTGGCGACGTGCTTGAGGTGGTCGCTACGTCTGGGCCGTGGGGACGCCGCAGAATGGCGACGCTAGAACATGGATGCCAACCCGCCACCGGGCTCCCCGGCAGATGACATGACGGTTCTCGCGGCACCGCGACGGCGACTGGCCGATGCACTCGAACGGCACGCAGATGCCGTGCGCGGCTTCATGTTGGGTGGCGACGGAAACATCTGGGACATCGACCTATTTGTTGGTGGGATTGCCAACCGCTCCTACTACCTCGTTCGGGGATTCCTCGCCGCGTTCGATGATTGGAACGTCTTTGCGGCGGCTCCGCTTGTGCGCCTGCAGGTCGACAGCCTTGTCAGGTTGTCGTATGCAGCTCATGCGCCGAACGCGCACTCCGTTGTCCAACAAGTTCTCTCGGGCCGCAAGTTCAGGGGGCTCACAGATGCGGACGGAAAACAATTGTCCGATCGCCGCTTGGTTGAGCTGGCAGCCGAGCACCATCCGTGGGTAGGGCACGTCTACTCGTCAGGTAATGAGTGGGTTCACCTTAGCAAGAGCGTCGTCCTTGTCCCTTTTGACGTACACGGTGACACCCCGGCCACGCTGAGCTTCGCCTTTCCGAGGCGCGGAGACGCGCCGGAATCCTTCTACACCAACATGCTCGAAGCGATGGCGGAAGCGACGGACGACATCTTGACCTACCTCGACCTTTGGCGGCGCAGGAAGGGCTTGCCTCTCGGCGAGGCGCGGGAGTAAGAGGGTTGTCACCCGCTGGAGTGATCTTTCAGCTGGTCCGTTTTCCCCGAACTACGGGGGTATTGACTTCGATTTCGGCGTTTGCCATCTCGTGAAGCCGCGGTCATCCACTTCTTCGAACCGGACGAGGGTTTCCGACTCTGGCCACTAGAAGCAGGACCTCAAGCCGTAGCTGGGCGCTCGAAGCTCCGGATCGAGGTTTCTTCGGATGGTGGCTCCATTTTTCCATCCCGAATTGCCATGTGATGGTCGCAGCGAGCATCGATCGCGGGATCGTGGGTGGCCACGACCAGGGTAGCGCCAGTGCGGGAATGGAGGTCGATCAGCAGATCGAAAATAGTCGCACCCGTCACGGAGTCCAGGTTGCCGGTCGGNNCGGTCGGCTCGTCGGCGAGGAGCAGCGGCGGGTTGACGATCAGCGCCCGCGCAATCGCGACCCGCTGTTGCTCACCACCGGACAACTCCGACGGCAGCGCATCACCGCGGTCGCCCAGGCCTACCTGTTCAAGCAGCTCGAGCGCTCGACGCTGCAAAGCTTTCCCGGCCTCTTAGGGAAGCAGCGGCGCTGCCACATTGTCAGCTGCCGTCAACGCGGGCAGCAAGTGAAATCGTTGGAACACGAATCCCACCTTGCGGCGATACCTGACCAGTTTCCGCGGCGGCAGTTCGTCGAGCTGCGTATCCCCACCCTCAAGGTACCCGAGGTGAGGATGTCCATCCCACCGATGACGTGCAGCAGCGTGGACTTCCCTGATCCCGACGGACCGGTGATCGCGACCAGCGATCCAGCGGCGACATCAATGTCGACGTGATCCAATGCTATTTGCGAGCGCTCGCCGGCGGGATACTCGCGCGTCAGTCCTCGACCAGTGATGGCAACGCCCGGCATCGGTTAGTCCTCCGCCAGCGCCGCAGCTGGTGGCGTTCGCGCGGCCTGCCACGAAGGCAACATGACGACCGCTGCCACTAAAGCAAGACTGATCAGCGCTGCAAGGAGTACGGCAGGGAGGACCGCCAGAATGGAACCCGCGAGCAGGGCTGCAAGGCCAACGCCGATTGCGCCTCCGGCGATCACCCCGACGACTCCAACGACCATTCCCTCGGTGAACGCAAGACGGAACAATGTCTTCGGTCGCCAGCCGGTTGCAGCGAGTACGGCCTGCTCACCCGCGCGATCGCGAAGATTAACCGCCAGGACGTCGGCGACGCTGAAAGCGCCGAGCAGAAGTGCCAGCACTGCGGCGACGAGGTCGACGCCGCGGACCTGAACACTGACCAGGTTGCCGAGCACACTGCCCGCGACCTGACCCTGAAAGACCAATTGCACCGCGAGCAGCGCTGCGAATGCGGCCACGCCGATCAACAAGCCGAGCGCTCCGCTCACGATCCGCGCCGGGCGCCGAAAACTGTTGGCAAACGCGACGCCCAACACACCTCGAACCGAACGGTGCCCACCGCTGCCGGCGGCAACCGGGTACACAGCGTCGAGTGGGCGGCCGCGTGTCGCAGCCCGGGCGGGCGCCAACCCGGCAACGCACGCAAGGATCAGCGCGATCGGTATGACCAGCAGCGCGTGCCACCATGGAAGTTGTAGACGCAGCGCGAACGCGAGGAATTCCGCGAGCGCAGCGCCGACGACTCCTGCCGTCAAGCCAACGAGTGCCAGCTCACCGATGATGAGCCGGAACACCGCAGCTCGACCCCAACCCAAACATGACAGCACACCGAGCTCGGTCCTCCTGGACCGCACGCTGGCATATGCGCCGTTGGCAAGAAACAGAATGGAGACGACGAGCACCAGAACAAAGAGCGTGAGACTCTTCTGGTCCAGGCCTTGGATGATGGCGAGCGCAACGCCCTTCTTCACCCACGGCTCGGTGACCTCAAGAGCCGGACGTCCGAAGTGGCCGGCGGGGAGAGCGATCGTCCTTGGCGAAGGCGACGATCCGGCGGTGATGTCCACGTCCAACCCAGTTTCCTTCTGGATCTTTTGGGCGGCGAGGCGGACGCGCTCCCGACTGAGCGGATCGATGCCGGTGACGCCGGACACCCGGACCCGGATGGCGCTGACCGGAGCCGCTTGGGCGTTGGGCAGGTAGTGGCCTCCCTCGAATGCGGGAAGCGAGGCGAGGTCAGTCAACATGAGTGGTGGTTGGGTTACATAGCCACCGAGGTTTCCATTCGGCAAGAGCGGCTGTCCGTGCAGTAAGGACGCCGTGCGTGCGTCAGCAGGTGCGAGTCCGGGGGCTCGGAAGATCTCAAGGGCATTGCCCACAGTACTGTCGAAGCCCGGCAACTTGGCGGGGTTGAAGACCCCGACGGAGTGCAGCAATGCTTCTAGCTGATTCGTCTGGAGGTTCTCCGGGCTCGGGTGTTCGGTGAGGGTGCGGAACTGGGCATCTTCGGCGCTCAGCGGGGCCTCAAGGTAGGTGCCGAATGTTCCTGCCTTCCAAGCGTCGATGCCATTGCTGACCTGGTTCGGGACCAGCGTGCCGTCAGCACGAACCTGGTACGTGGTCGGGCCAACCGACCAGTACGCCGCGATATCCGGCGACGCTGCCGTCGGCCCAGTGAGTGCGGCCAGAAGCGCGTTCTGTTCCTGTTGCGGCGTGATATCCACCGTCTTCAGGCTGGTGCCCGGTTGCGCGGCGAGGAACGCGGCAAGGTCACTGCCCAACAGTGGGCTTCCCTGCGCCATGCGCTGCGCAGCAGCGGCTGGAAGTTGCTGGACGTTCGCGGCGATGCTTTCATCCGCGTACGGTTGGCTTGACGCCAGCACCGGTACTGACGCGTATCCGGAGAATGCCGCCACCGGATAGGACGGCACGTCCGTGGTCCTCAGGTAGCGGCCGGATATCACGGCGCTGTTGAGACCGTCGAGCTTTGCCTCCTGGACAGGGTCGATGGCGGCGATGACGAAGGGCAGAAACGTCGGCACGAGCGCCCCCGCATGGCCGCGAGTGAAGGGTGCAAAGCTCGCTTCCCCAGGTAGTTGCAAGCCATTTTGCAAGGACCAGCAGTCGACGTTGCCTAGTGCTGCCATGCCGCCCCGGTCGGCCTGGTCGAACGGACCGGTACTGCTCAGATCCTCGACGCAAACCGGATGATCATTCCCCGGGCCCACGACTTCCTCGGCAGCTACAGCGAGGAGACTATTGCCTTGGTTCGGCTCCGGCGCCATGGCGTTTCGAGTGATGTAAACGTAGACCGGAGCATCCGTTTGACGCGTGAGCCCATTGTCCGTGATCCGCTCAACGCCGACTCGGAAGACCGCCCGCTGCGCACTGCCCATGTAGGAGGTGAGATCGATGGGAAACACACTCTCTGGAAGCGCATAGCCCAGCACCGCAATGGGAGCAGCAACCGTGACGCCCGGGGTGTGCAGCACCTGTTGCCATTGGGCGAGCGTGATGCCACCCTCGATCCCGGAGATCGCCCCCGGCCGCACCACACCCTGGCTCGTCTCCAACGTGGTCCGCGAGCCCTTCGGGCGGACGAGGATCTGGTACGCCGACTGCACGTAGTTGGCGGCGATCGTCCTGGTCACGTCCAGCTGGCTGGTGGAGACATCGGCCGTCAGCAGGGAGAAGCTGACGGAGGCAACCAGGATTCCCGCGCCCAGCGCGATCGACCGATCGCGGCGCGATCGCACCTGCCGGCCGATCATCCGCCACATTCCCTCCGAGGCCATAGCCGGGATCATGACTCTCATTCCACGGCCGCAGACATCCCCAATCGGATGAGAAGTATCTGGCCCTTCGGTAGCAGCGCTCCATAAGCGTCATTCGGGCCGGGCGGCCAACCCCATTGCCTTCCGTGAAGACATAGTCCCGGTTGCGAAGTTGCTTAAAGGCTCGTCCGGTGAGCCATCGCGGGCCGGCAGGAAGGTGTCAGCCGAGGTGTCTTAGCACCATCAGAGAGGGACTTCCGAGAGGTCCAGGCTATTCAACCAGCCCCTTTCAGACCGAGCCTGACCCAGGTTTGGTGTACCTGCATCTGCCAGCCGATATGCGACGAAGGACGTACTCCTTGAGAACCTCGGGAGATCGCTATGGATGTCTAACCGACCATGGCTTGCAGGCGAACCCGGAGGCGGTCGCGGAGTTCGCCTGGATTGTGTTGCCATGCTCGGCTGACGACAGTTGGACCTGGTCAGCAGATCAGTCCAGAGGGACGTTCGTACGCCGACAAACCGTCTCAAGCGATGCCCGATTTATACGGTGCCGGGTGTGTTTAGTAAGGTCCAAGGCGGGCTGCGATCGGAGGAACCATGGACCAGTAGAGGCTACTTCTAGCGCGGATGAGGTCGCTGGTGTCGCCCGACGACCGACTATCCGGGCTCGGATCATTACCCGACCCTAATGGTCAGACGACTGAGAAGGAGTTCAGCCGTGACCCCTCGCGTGGCTAGGCGCCAACCTCCTTCTGCGGAACCATCCAGATGTCGTCGGCCAGCCTTGCTTAAGCCGTCGCATGACACGCTCTGCCCCTACGTAACCGGGTTGTGACACTGCGGTAGGCCAAATGCTCGTGGCGACCGTGTTGCACTGGCTGCGCTGCCCCTCATGAACGCCACGCCTGCCCATTGATTCCCGTCCGGCCGACCGCGGCGCTCTTGTGCCTTTGCGCACTGGCCGCGGTATCCGGCATGTCGGCACGGGCCGATGCCACACCGACTCCCGGCGGCAGTCCGAGCCCGAACCCGACCTCCCCGCCAAGTCCTGAGGTCGTGCAGTTGCAGTCGAATGCGCAAGCACTGGAGCAGCAGATCATGGCGCTGCAGATGCAGGCCGCGCCGCTCGAGGCGCAGACCGTGCAGACTGGGCAGCAGGCCGCCGCCGCGCAAACACAGCTGGACACTGAGCAGGTGGAGCTGGCCGCGGCCAACTCGCAGCTCGCGAAAACAACCGGGCTCATGCAGGCGGCGCAGGCAACGCTGCAATCGGACCGCACCCGCCTGGCGGCGCTGATCGTCGCGAGGTACATGCTCACTACCAACGGCACCGCACTCACCACGCTGCTGCAGAGCAAGACACTCTTGGACGCACTCGACACGATGGTGAGTTACGAGCAGGTGACCGACAACATGAACACCCTGGTGCTCGATGTGCGCGCCAACACGGACCAACTTACGGAACTGCAGTCGCAGCAGCAGCATAAGGAGCAGCAGATCGCCGCTCAGGCCGCCGCGGTGCAGACCCTCCAGGCGCAGTCGCTGCAGGATCAGGCTCGCTACCAGCAGCAGGCATCGCGGCTCACCGGCTCGGCAGCGACCCTGATGCACCAACTGGAGGACGTCCTCACGCAGCTCGCGACGGCCGAGGGGGTGCAGGCAGCGACATTGGGAGCGGCGGGAAGCGGAGCCGGCTCGATCGATGGAGCGCTGCCACCTTTCGCGTACGGCCCGCGCGTCGATGACTTCCCGTGGGGCCAGTGCACGTGGTATGTCGCATCGCTGCGCGACGTCACCTGGGGCGGTGACGCTTGGGAGTGGCTCATCGCGGCGGCGGCCCGGGGAAAGCAGGAGGGCATCATCCCGAGGGTGGGCGCGATCGTCGTCTTCGGCCCCGGCAACGGCTACAGCCCGCTCGGGCACGTCGCCTACGTGGGGTCGGTGGTGAACCCGACCAGCTTCATCGTCGACGAGGCCAACGTCGACGGCCTGGGGATCGTCGACCAGCGATTGATCTCATCGCTCACCGACGTCGAGGGCTTCATCTACTGACGTTCAGCGGCGCTCGTCATGCCTCTGTGGCGACACCGAGGGTATTGTGCGGTGCGTGCTTCCTGCACGCTCGGGTGGTGAAAATGTCAATACGACGCATGCTCGATTGGTGCGATCCGCTGCAGTTACACCCGATGAAATGGTTCAACATGCCGGAAATCACCGGAGGGCATTACCAAGGGTAATTCTGGAGCATCACGTGTCGCCTGTCTGTCCCCAACGTCGTCGGCCTTCTTTGTGTGTGCAAGCGTCACCTGCGGTACTTGCTACCTGCAACGTGCACCTGCCTGCGACTGATTGTCGCCATGCCAGTTGGCGTGCGCGAGACTCGGCGAGGCGGCCGACGCGCGAGGTCGAGTGCCTTGGGCTTCGTGCGGTTCGGTATGAACATAGGGATCCTCACGGACGGCTAGGGAGACATAACTAGACAGTGCCGATTAGGTGTCAAGAAAGGTGTCTTTCGGCCGAGGAGGCACCGCAAGCAGCGTTCCCACATACGAGGAATGATGAGTTCGGCGGCTGGCGGCCAGGTTTGGTGAACCTGTGAGCTTCTCGCTCGCTGCCCAGCCATTGTCTCCAGCCTCTTGCGGGCGGCATGCGGACAAAGCCTCGACAGGTGCTGCTTACCGTGGCGAAGTTGCCGCCGGCCAGCGATCGAGCGTACGCGCCGGAGCCTAATTCAGAACACGTACTGACAGGTGGGGGAGTGGGGTGAGTCGGCCGCACACGCTCGTCATGTCGATGCGCAAAGAGACGGAATCCGCGCCGGATCCCCGCGACCGTAGATGGCGGTCGCTTGCATCCAGGCGGGTCCGTGCACGACGCGGCGGGATGAATTCATCGGCGCATTGACAGAGGCGCCAGGCGCGCAAGTCCGTGCTACAGTCTCCGCTGGCGATGGGGCTCGCCGCGGCACGCTGGTGCCGGAAGCGCGCTGAGCTAATGGCCCCTGACCACCATTCACGTGGAGGTTGGGGTGTCACACACCGTCGTAGGAAGCGGGCACGTGTCGTGCTAGCCGCGGCGCTTGGCCAGTGCGTTGCAGTCGCGACCGTCCTGCTGCTCGCGCCGCTTCTCAAGGGGGTGATCGACAACCTCAAGGCGAAGGTTCAGTCGCGGCGGGGTCCATCCCCGTTCCAGCCGTACTTCGACCTGCGCAAGCTATTTCGCAAGGAGCGTTCTGCGAGCCGGGATGCTTCGTGGGTCTTTCGTCTCGCGCCATATGTTGCTTTCACAGCACCGATTGCGTTCGCGATATTGATCCCCGTGCTCACGGCTGCGCCGCTCAGTTGGGCATTCATGGCCGACATGGTTGGGAGTGGGTTTGTGATCGGCGTCGGCGGGTACTTCACGAACCTCGCCGCTATGGACAGCGCCAGCCCGTACGGGGGGCTCGGCGCGAGTCGTTCCAGGCTCGTGTCGTCGCTCGCCGAGCCCACGCTCATTCTGATCTTCTTCGCGATCGGATTCATCTCGGGCGGGACCGTGCCCTTTGTTGCCAACAACATCCTGTACACCACCTCTGCGTTGATCTCTCCGAGCCACGCATTGATCGCGGTCGCGTTCTTCATGGTTGTACTGGCTGAGGCGGGCCGCCTCCCTATCGACAATCCGAGCACCTCGCAGGAGTTGTCGATGATCGAGGGCTCACGCCTGTTCGAATACTCAGGCCCCGATCAGGCGTTGATGGAGTGGGGCGGCTGGATGAAACTCTTTGTGCTTCTCATCGTCTGGCTCAACGTCCTGATTGCGCCAGACGGTCTGGCCACCCAGTTGACCGTCTCAGCGTTCGCGATAGCGATTGCGAGCCTTGCCGTGAAGATGCTCTGCGCGGCGTTGCTCATCGTCGGTGTGGAGTCGGCGCTGGCCAAGATCCGCATCCTGAGAGTGCCGGAATATCTCGGCGGCACCTTCGTGCTGTCGTTTCTCGCCGTCGTGCTCTACAGCCTGGGGCGTTGATGGCACTCGCAGAAGCGGTGCTCGCCACGCTTATCCTTATCGCCACGTTTGCACTCCTG
Organism: Candidatus Dormiibacterota bacterium; assembly: GCA_003132525.1. Classification (GTDB taxonomy): domain Bacteria; phylum Chloroflexota; class Dormibacteria; order Aeolococcales; family Aeolococcaceae; genus Palsa-851. Next base: position 12,775 of record PKXZ01000027.1, read on the forward strand.
ATCGCGCGACAAGTGAGAGGCGCAATCAACTGCTATGCGGCGCAGTCGATCCTTCTCGGCGGGCTCGCGATCGCGATGTTCGCCGGATCACGCTTGCCACATCTTCTTGTTCTCGGGCTCCTGACAATTGGCATCAAGGGCATAGTCATACCGGCGGTGGTGCGGTACCAGGTCCGGGGGTCGTCCTACCAGCGCCGGGAGATTGCGTATTACGTCGGCTTCCCGACCGCCCTGATCCTTGGGGCCGGCCTCTCGCTCGTCGGCCTGGTAGCCGCATCGCGTCTCCCGTTTCATCCGTATCTCCTGTCCGAGCCCGTACTCGGACTCGCTATCGCCGTGATCTTGCTGGGCCTGTTCACGACGATGGCTAGACGGGACGCGGTGCTGCAACTCGCGGGACTCCTGGCCGCTGAGAACGGTCTGCTGCTGGTCGGGCTCGTCGTCAGTCCAGAGCTGGGTCTGCTCATCGAGTTCGCGCTGGTCCTGGATGTCGTCATCGGGGTCGCCGTGATGGGCTTTCTGATCGCACGCATGCACGAGACAGTCGCGAGCACGGATACGTCAGAACTCTCGAGGCTGCGGGGGTGACCGACAGCATCCTGCTCGTCGCTGTCGTGGCCGTCCCACTTGGGGCCGCGCTTGTGAGCCTGGTGTGCTCCCTCCGTTTTCAGATCGCCATCGCTCTCTTGTTTCAGGTCGTGGCGTTCGGCCTCGCTCTGACGGTGATCGCGCGCGTACTGCAGGTCGGGCACATCGGCGCCTTTGCGCACTGGCTGTACCTCGACAGCCTCTCGAGCGTCGTCATGCTCGTCGTGACGATCGTGTCTGTCCTCGCCACGTTCTACTCCGCGGGCTATCTTCGCCACGAGCTCCACGAGAAGGTCATCAAGAGCGATGAGCTGCGCAAGTACTTCGTCCTGTTTCATCTCTTCGTCTTTGCGATGCTGCTGGTCACCATCTCCGGAAACCTCGGGTTGCTCTGGACGGCGATCAGTGCCACCACCTTGGCCTCGGCTCCGCTCGTGGACTTCTACGGATCACACGAGCCGCTGGAGGCAGCGTGGAAGTACATCGTGCTCACCGTCGCCGGCAGTCTCCTCGCGCTGCTCGGGCTACTGTTGCTGTACCAGTCCGGCGTTGGACCGCTCGGCAACTCGTATGACTTCTCGATCCCGGTGCTCGCCGGTGCGGCGCCACATCTCTCGCCGACGCTGGCGGCCACAGCCTTTCTGTTGATCCTCGTTGGCTTCGGCACCAAGGCTGGGCTGGCGCCAATGCACTCGTGGCTCCCGGACGCTCATAGCCAGGCGCCGTCCCCGATCTGCGCGATGCTGTCGGGTGCGGAGTTGAACTGCGCGATGCTTGGCATCTTTCGCGTGTACACGCTCACCGCGGCTGCCGCGGGTGCAGCAACACTCCGCACCGGCATGCTCGTCTTCGGCCTGCTGTCGATGATCGTCGCGGTTGTCTTCCTGATCAGTCAGCGCAACTTCAAGCGTCTGCTCGCGTACTCCTCGGTCGAGCAGATGGGGCTGATCTCTGTCGGCGTCGGGTTGGGAAACCCGCTGGCGCTGATCGGTGCGCTGCTCCTCATGGTCACCCACGGCTTCACCAAGTGCCTGATGTTCTTCGCCACCGGGAACCTTCTCCTGCGTTTCCGGAGCACGACAATCCGGGAGATCCAAGGAGTGGTCCGGGCAATGCCGTGGACAGCGTTGCTCTTGGTCGGCGGCGCACTGGCCATTGCCGGCGCACCGCCCTTCGGTGTGTTCATCTCTGAGTTCTCCATCATCGCGGGCGCCTTTGCCGGGCATCTCTGGGTGCTCGGCTCTCTCATCGCGGCCCTCCTCCTCCTCGGCTTCATCCCGCTCGTCGTTCCTTTCCACAGGATGACGTTCAGCAACGCTGAGACAGGCGGTGAGGTGGCCCAGGCGGAGCTGAGCACCCTCACCCTCCTGCCCGCGTTCATCCTGCTCGGCGCCGTCCTCGTCATCGGTGTTTGGATCCCGGATCCCCTCGATCAGCTGCTCCACCATGCGGCCACGGTGCTGACCAGATGACCACGCTCCGAGACGCGGCTCACCGGCTCGGGCTTGCGATCGACGGGGCCGCAGCGACAGAACTGCGGTTCCGGTGTGCCCCGGAGGCATTCTTGGGAGCGGTCACCACGCTCGCTGCCGAAGCTGTTCTCGCGGACCTGTTCGCCGTCACCGGCAGCGGTCCACCGTCGCTCACGGTGGTGTTCGAGGCGGTGGGCGAACCTGAGTGGCTCCTGCTGCGCACGCAGTTGACCGGCGATTCCTTCCCATCGCTGACGCCCGCCACGCATGTCGCCAGCTGGTATGAGCGCGAGATCCACGAGATGCACGGCCTGCAGCCGGCCGGGCATCCGGCTCTCGCTCGACTGCGCCTGCACGACTGGCCGGTGGGTCAGCCGCCGATGCGCGCGACTCTGGATCGACGTCTCGACATCGGGCCCGGCGTTCCGAGCGTGGTACCGATCGTTCACGGTCAGGGCGTGTTCCAGCTCCCCCTGGGGCCGGTGCGCAGCGGTCCGCAGGAGTCTGGTGAGTTCCTGTTCAATAGTGGCGGCGAGGACCTGGTCGCTGTCAGTCAGTTGCTCGGATTCAAGCTCCGTGTCGTGGAGCGTCTCGCGGAGGGACGCACCGTCGATCAGGCGCTGAATCTGGCGGAGCGTCTGGCGGGAGTCTCGGCGTTTTCCAACGCGCTAGCGTTCGTGCAGGCGGTGGAACGGGCGAGCGCGATCAATGTCGGGGCGCGCTCACGGGCCGCGCGCACGCTGATGAACGAACTGGAGCGCCTGCACAATCACTTCGGCGACATCTCGCGTCTCGCCGACGCCACTGGGCTCATGGTTGCGGGTGCGCAGTACGCGTCACTTAAAGAGGACGTGTTGCGGCGTTGTGCCGAGTTGACGCGGCATCGGTACCTACGCGGAATCCTTGCTGTCGGCGGCCTGCAGGCGCCACTCCCTGCGATTGCGCTGCAGACACTCCGGCGACGGCTGCCGGACTGGTTGCGACGCAGCGAGCGGCTCGAGAAGCTTCTCGAGGAAACGGCGATCTTCATCGACCGTGTGGAGACCACAGGGGTACTCACTCGCGAGTACGCGGCACCGCACAACCTGGTGGGTCCGATCGGACGCTCCACGGGTGCGGACAGGGATTGTCGCCGTGACCATCCCTATGCGGCGTACGACCAGGTCATCTTCGAGGTCCTTGTCAAGTCTCAGGGGGACGCCCTGGCGCGCCTCAGCATCCGCCTCTTCGAGATCCGCCAATCGATCCGGATCCTCGAACAGCTCCTTGAGTCGTGGCCCGAGTCCGACGAGACCGCGCCGAGTGACTCGCTCGCGACAGGCGAGGCGCTCGGATGGTCTGAGGGCGCCGGCGGCGAGACCTTGCACTGGGTGGCGTTGACCGGTGACGGCCGGATCGCACGCTGGCGCGCACGCCCACCCGCCTTTGTCAACTGGCATCCGTACGCGGAGGCGTGCGCCAGCGGCAACAACCTCACTGACTACCCAGTGATCGAGGCGAGCTTCGGGCTTTCGCACGCGGAGTTCGATCGATGAGTCGCTGGATTGCGCTGGGACTCCGCAGCGGCGTTCGCACCACCCGATACCCGTCGCATGCTGATCCCGAAGCTGAGATTGCTCCATCAGCCGTGATTGCGGACCTGGCTGCGCTAACGCCCGCGCAGGCCGCGGAGGTCGCCGACCTCTGTCCCACGAGCGCAATCACCATCGAGGGCGACCGCGAACGTGGTGGGATCGCGTTCGATGCCGGGCAATGCGTGATGTGCGGTCGCTGCGTGCGCGCGTTCCCGGGTGCATTTGCGTTCAGTCCGCATCCTGAGGTCGCGGTGCGTTCGCGAGGGAACCTGCGCGTCGCCGCGCACTGGGCCGGCGGATCGACTCCCGCAGTCGACGCGGCCGCAGCAGAGCTCAAGCTGCGTTCCCAACGTCTCTTCAGGCGGTCTCTGCACATCCGTCACGTTGACGCGGGTTCGTGCAACGGCTGCGAGTCCGAGCTGCAGTTGCTCGGGAGTCCGGAATACGACTTGCACCGGTTGGGACTGTTCTTCACGCCGACGCCGCGCCACGCCGATGCGTTGCTCGTAACCGGCGTGGTCACGCGCCAGATGGAGCAGCCGTTGCGCGACACGTACGACGCGATGCCGGGGCCGAAGATTGTTGTGGCTGCGGGGGTCTGCGCGATCGGCGGTGGGGTCTTCGAAGGTGGCTTCATGGTCAACGGCCCGCTCGACCGCATCCTCCCTGTTGACGTCTACGTACCAGGCTGTCCTCCAACGCCGCTCGCGCTCCTCCACGGGCTGCTGGTCGCGGTCGGACGCGGGGCAGGACGGTATCGCGCCGGTGGAGTCTCTGATGGCGATTAGTCTGCTGTGGTACGGGCTTGGCTGCCTCGGGGTCGGTGTCATCAGCGCACTGGCGGTCCTCCGGTTGCCGTGGTGCATCTACGTCTCCGCGGCCGCCGGGGCCGTTGGGTGCGCCGTGCTTGCTTCGGCGGCAGGAGTGTGGTTGACCGGGGCGAGCGTCACAACGCGGCTGGCGGCGAGCACACCCATCGGAGGGTTCGAGCTTCGCTCCACGACCCTCGGTGGCCTCTTCCTCCTCCTGATCGGTTTGGTGGGCATTGGCATCTTCGTGTACGCCGCTGCTTATACGGCGCGACTAGGCGGTTACCCGAGACAGGCCGCGAGCCTGGCGCTCCTTCTCCTGACGTTCGCCGCCATGGCGATCGTCGTGTCGGCCGGCACTGCGATCACGTTGCTGCTCGCCTGGGAGGCGATGTCGATCCTCACGTATGTGCTCGTCACGGTGGAGTTCGACCACCCGGGGCGACCCCAAGCCGCCTTTCTCATGCTCGCGCTCAGTGAGGTGGGCTTCGTCCTCATGGCAGTCGCCTTTGCGCTCATCGGCGCGCTCACTCCGGGAGCGGACTTCGTCTCGCTCTCGACCCACCACCTCGCCGCTGCGACCGCAGGCCCTGCCTTTGTCCTCTTCTTCTTCGGCTTCGGTGCAAAGGCGGGGCTCGTGCCCCTGCAGGGCTGGTTACCCGAGGCGCATCCCGCAGCGCCCTCCCACGTCTCCGCCCTGCTTTCAGCGGTGGTGGTGAAGATGGCGATCTACGGCCTTGTCCTCGCGGCCACCGTGTTGCTGGGGCCGCCGCCTGCGTGGTGGGGATACCTGGCCATCGCAGCGGGTGTGGTCACCGCCGCCTACGGGATTCTCTTCTCGTTGCTGGCGTCTGACATCAAGCGGGCGCTGGCGTACAGCACGATCGAGAACCTCGGATTCATGATCGCAATGCTCGGGGTCGCGCTCGTCTTCGCCGCCGCCGGCCAGACGCTGCTTGCCGGGATGGCCTTGCTCGTCGTCTGTCTGCATGCTCTCTATCACTCGCTGCTCAAAGGGGCGCTGTTCCTGGGCGCCGGCTCTGTGGATGTCGCCACCGGAGTCCGTGACATGGATCAGCTGGGCGGTCTCGCGAAGCGGATGCGTTATACGACGCCGCTCTTCTTCATTGGCGCCATGGGCCTCGCCGGCATCCCGCCGATGAATGGCTTCCAGACTGAGTGGCTCGGATTGCAGACCCTGATCCGTGCTCACGACCTCGTCAACGCGGGGGACCGCGTCTATCTGGCGGCCGCCGGCACGCTCTTGACGCTCACGTTCGCGCTTGCCGTTACCACGTACATCCGCATCGTCGGGGGGGCGTTTCTCGGCGCGCCGAGAACGCAGTTCGCTCGTGAGGCGCGAGAGGTGCCACGAGCCATGGTGGTGGGGATGGCGATTCCCATCGTCGCGGCTGTCGCGATGGCGCTGGTGCCTCCGCTCGGGATCGGTGCAGCGGCGTCAGCCGCGCAGAGCGCCAGCGGGGCGCACGGGCTGCTGGACGCCGTACTGCCGCCGATCTTCACGCATCCGAACGAGTTCGCACCGGTGGTGCAGCTCGGTGGGTCGTTCCTCAGTCAGATCATTCCGGCGAACGGTCTGGTCATCGTCCCAACCAGTCTCAACTTCGCATTCATTTCGCCGACATACATTTTTCTCACCTTTGTCATCGTGATCGCGCTCACCGCAGCGGTCTTGCGGTTGCTCTGCAAGCCAGGGCGCCGCGAGACTGAGGTATGGGTCGGAGCGGTGGCACAGCGCACACCCACGATGCAGTACACGGCGACGGCGTTCACCAACCCGTTCCGGTCGATATTCGGTGGCGTCTACCGATCGCAGCGTGAGGTCGAGGCGGATTACCAGCAGGCGCCGTTCTTCATCCGCCGTATCCGTTACACCCGCCATGTCGTCGAACCCGTCGACACGTATCTCTACCAGCCGTTGATACGCGCGGCACGCTGGACCTCGGAACGGTTCGCCCTGGTGCAGGGCGGCAGCCTCAGTCTGTACGTGCTCTATCTCTTCGTGGTGTTCCTGATAGTCCTACTGCTGCGCTAATCCAGGTGCCCAAGACGATCCGCTCGATCGAACGAGAGAGTCAGCAATCCTCCGGCTACTGGCCGGCCGTACTCGCCGGATCAGCCTCGCCGAACGGGCGGGCGAATTGCGGCTTCCCAAAGGACCCGTTTGACGGCTCCAAAGGACATCTCCGAGACTACCCTAGGATCGCCACTTGGCATCCACCCACCTTTGAAATCCCGGGTGTAAGGGGAGGCTCCACATTTCCGAGGGATTGAACCATCCGACGGCGTCGGTTTGATGGTGGCAGTAAGCATCAAATATGTGGCCAACGTCGACGCTCACGATGTGGAACTTCCAGCCCGCTCCGCAATCCTGCACGTCGATGCTCGTCGTGTGATACGCATGACTTGGGAATCCGGTTATCTCTTCCTCCGTTTCCCTCCGCGCCGTCGCTTCGGGGGATTCCCCCCTTCGGATGGCGCCTCCGGGTATCCCCCAAGTGCCGCCTTGATCCACAGAATGAGATCGCTGCTCGAGCAGGTACAGCGCCTCCTTCTGCTTCGTCAGAGAGCGTATGAGGAGCCCCGCCCCGCCGTACGCTCCCCAATGCGTGTGACCCAGTGTGCACGTCGTCCATCGATCACGAGGTGGGTCTTCTCGCGCACTCATGTCAACTAATGGCGCCTAGCCGAACGTCCATCGCCGGGCGGTGGTCCCTTCGCCAACGCCGGCTCTTGGCCTTCCACCGCCCGCCATCTCTTGAGAAATGGCGACCGACCATCCTCCTTCGAACGCAGCGGAACGCCGATGTCTCGAAGCCGATGCCCGACTGTGTCGGACGGCTGGCCTGTCAGCAACTCGATCTGACGAGTCGAGAGACCGCAGGTGACGTACAACTCTCGGACCATCGCGGGAGTGAGACTCAAGGGTGAGGGAAACCGCTGCCAAATCGGGCCGCCCGGTCCGACTTTCGGAATCCCGTGGCGGACGAGTGCCTCTGCTACCAGCGCATCGCTGTACAGCGCGCGGATCAATTCGATGTCCTCGGGTCCGTGGCGCAGCGCCCGACCCCCGACGCGGACAGGCCACCCCATGTCGTGGATCGATCGCAACACGATCCGGCTTGAGCATCCGATCTGCCTTGCCACCTCAGCGGCGGCGAGCGTCCTGCAAGTAGAGCTTTCCAAGCAGATCGACACTCAGCGTCGTCCTATGTTCACGGTTGGCACCCCCAGTCGTGCGTGCGCGTATCCCTTGACCCCGCAAAAGCCGCCGCACCGTGGTTCCGGATGTGTGACATAGAGCGCCGATCTCGGCAGTGGTTCGACGATTCCGCAGGTAGAGATCCGTCAAAAGCCCCTGCGCGGTTGCTGAAACGAGTGCCCGCGCAGGCTCCCGTGCACGTCCTGCGCCCCGAGGCGACAGCGCGATGCCATCGTGGCGCAAGAGGCGCGACACGCTGGCGATCCATGTCGAGGGCTCTCCCAATCGCGTACGTGGAAAATCCATTGTGTACATAGGGATCGTGGATATGGCGTTTGAGCTTCGCCAATTCCGCGCCGTTCGGGTCGGCTCCGTCTTCCCCGTTAGCCATCTGACGCCCACGCTGTGACGGGTTAGGTAGAGGCCGTCAGCCAGCGCGGTTCGGATGAGCCCGGACGGTGGTCATCACGCCGGAGCCCCATCCGGCTTACTCGAGTTTACGCTCGCGCCTCTGATCAGGCAATCAGATCTGGATATGGCGAGCATCTTCGACGAGAGGGTGGTGCTAAGGGAAAAATGGCAGTCGATCACGTGCCTGCATCTCCTTCTCGCGTTGTACGTAATTGAGCAGACCCGAGCAAGGCGACCAGCATCCAACCCGCAGCGTACGCGAAGCCGACGACGGGCGACAGTACCGTATAGAGAAGGCCGACGACAGCCGATGAGGCGAAGTCGCCTGCTGCTTGAACACCTCCCAGCAGGCCGAAGCCGCTGCCCCTGAGTTCGTCCGGCAGCGCGCGTGCGACCAGGGTCGATTCCGCGGTTTCGGCAAGGCCGATTCCACTCCCGGCGAGTGTGAACGCCACGAGTAGCGTCGGCCAGCCTTGACCAGGAACGGCGAAGCCGACATATGCGACAACATAGAGAGCCGCGGCGCTCGCGAAGACGATGCGCGGTCCGGAGCGGTCGACCCAGTGTCCTCCCACGGCGGCCACGGCAGCACCGAACGCGTTATGCGCGGCGTAGATGAGAATCGCCAGTGACGCGGCGGCGGTCACCGATAGCCCGCCCGACTGCAGTTGCTGTGTCGCGCGGAGAATCAGGAGGGTAGTGGCGACATTGCCCAGCTCGAATGCGGCAACGGGAACCATTGGACGCAGCAGCCCTGCGTGGCGAAGGCGTCCGAATTCAATCCTGATCACACCTCCTGCGGCGGGCAAACTCTGCGTCGCTGAGCGCGCAGCGACGGTGATCGCGACCGCGGCGAGCACTCCAGGGATGACGGCCAGATACAGCGTCGGACGGATGCCGATCCATGTGATCAGACCGGCTGCGAGCAGAGGGCCGGCGACCGCGCCCAGGTTGTCCCCGGCGCGCTCGAGGCCGAATGCACGCCCGTACGCGCGAGGCGACACCAGCGAAGCGAGGATGCTGTCGCGAGCCGGCGATCGGACGCCCCGAGCGATCCATGCGATCGCACGGAGGATGCCCACCTGCCATACGGCGACGCTAACCCCGACGAGTCCTGTGGCGATCGCGGTTCCGAGATAGCCACCGCTCGCGAGGCGTCTGCGGCGATCGGGCTGGTTAGCAAGGGGGCCGGTTCCGAGCTTGGCGAGTCCCATCAGGCCATCACTGATGCCTTCGACAAGACCCAGTGCTGAAGCCGAGGAGTGGAGGGTCGCAATGAGGAACGACGGCAGAAGCGCCGTGGTTATCTCGTGACCGGTGTCGGAGAAGAAGCTCGCCGCGCTGACCCCGGCAACTGGTCCGCTGAGCCATGGAGCCGATGCCTCGTTTGCTCCCGCCGACTGGGCCGATTCGATCTGTCCCGATCGGTCAGGCGGCCCTTGGTCAGCCAAATGACTTTGGAGTGGCCGGTATGTCCTCATCCGCGGCCGGGCGCCACACGTTTCCGAGATACGCGGACGTCGACCAGCGTGGATCTCGCCGGGTTCGTAGCGAGCGGGCATAACCGCGCACGTACCCTGCAATGGGGGGACGAAGGCCAATTTTCTCGAGGCCATCCAAGGGAACGAAGGAGGGTACAAGGGCATCTTCGAGTTGTCGGGGCTGCGCGCCTGGGTCGACCTCGGCACCAATGAACACGATCTCGATGAGATGGTGCTCGGCATCCCAACTGGTTGTCTCGAGAACGAAAGCCACCCTTTCAGCAACGATCTGGAGGCCGGTCTCTTCGGCCACTTCGCGCCGCGCCGCTGCAGCAATGGCCTCGGCGCGCCGCGGTGTCCCGCCGGGAAGCACCCACATGTTCTCTTGTTCCGTGCGGCGACAGAGCAGGACGGCGTTGTCGCGCAGCACCAGGACGGCACAGCGAAGATTGACAGGCTCTCGATCCTCCATGGTCGATGTCGCTGCGTCTGCCGTCATGTGGTCACCGGCGCTGTTGCGGCATCGCGCGACAGCTCACGTTCGCTCCCCGCGGACTCACCCCACACGAGCCGAGTTGCGCGCACCCAGGCGTCGCTATCGACATAGGCTTGATCCTCTCCTCGTTGATAGGCGAAATAGCGGCTCAACTCCGCTCCAATGCTCTGAAGCCGCCTCTCGACGTCGGCGGCGAGCCAACCTGCCGACTCTGCAGGCGCGTCGCGTAGTGCTACCCAGGCATGCGGTCCGCACAGCCCATCACTGGCCGCATAGGCGGCCCGACCCTCCTCGGCTTCGAGAAGGCTCAGCACCTCCTCGATCGCGACGGTGGCCGCGGTCGCGCCCGACTCACACAGTGGGCAGCGGCACGGTTCATCGGCCGGCCTCGCATGGCGAGGCAAGCGGCGCTCTCCCGCCTTCGATCGGCGCAACGGCGCCCACCGCTTTCGACGCAACTCATCTCTGAAGCGACGCACGAGGCGAATCTCCTCGCGCACGAGGTATTCGAACGTCACAGAAAGCTTCGGCTCTGGCCTTGCGAGGAGAGCTGCCAGGTGTCGGACGCAATAACAACTATTCGTCAGCGCGCGCAGCGTGGCCCGCTCACGATAGTTCTCGAGGAAGAACCAGGCCAGCGCATTGGTTTCGGCCTCGCGCCGCGCCGCACAGGCGGGGCACCCGGGCTCGCGCAGCCGCCAGGACGCCATAGGCGAAGTTTGGTCGGGCTCACCCTTCACGTTCGGGGGATGCGGGGCTTTCGACCGGTCTGGTCGCACCACCATCTCCGCATTGGACTAGCGCGTAGAGGCCATCAGCGAGAGCGGTTCAGGCCTGAGCTGCCCCGGGCAGTGGCCCACCGGAGCCTCATCCGGCATTGACACTCTAGCGCGATCATCCGCGCCCCTGACCTCTCCAAGTCGAGGGCGGTGCGAACTCCATCAGGGAATGTCAGAACCCGAGATGCCAGCGCCCCGATAAAGGTAGGTAGGCCGTGAGTTCAACCCTCTCCTCGCGTACCAGGGTCTCGGCAGCCTCGCCGAGTGGCGCTGTGCAAAACGGACAGAACGGAAGGTCGCCGGGGAGCTCCTTGGCGCAGTTCGGGCAGGTGGCCACGCCCCGAGTTTCACCGAAACCGGGCGTGCTCGTGTGGTGGGTAGGCCGACTCATAGGGAGTGGGGCCGCCGTCACGACAGCAGCAACGCGACCAGCAAGACCGCCCCGCCCTTCGCGCGTGCACCTCACGAGGGAGGGTGTTGATGACTGGACGACGACACACCCCAGCGTGCAATTGACACACCAGAACTCAAGGGCGTCGTACCCGCCGCTCTCGCGACCGGAGTCGAGCGGCGTTGCCCGACCCAGCGCGATTCGGACATGCCGAGAATCCATATCGGGTTCCAGCGCGTGACGAGCGGCCAGCAGTCGTTAAGAGGTTCGCGCGGTCGGCCGCTGCAGCAGCGCGTCGGTGTCGCTGAGTGCCGGCGCGTAGCCGATCGTCGTGAACAGTTCCCCGGCTTCGCGCAATGGGCCGTCAGCGCCGGGCTTGCCAAGGGCGACCAGGCAGCGTCCCTCGCCGAGCAGCGCGAGGGCCAGCTCGGGGACGTCGCCAAATTGACGCCACCGTGCGGCAGCATCGGCGAAGGCCGTCGCCGCCGTCGCGTGATCGCCGGCTGCTTCCGCGAGCGCGGCTCGGCACGTCGCCAGCGCCTGCTGTTGCAACGGGGTACGCGGCTCGACGCCGGCCATGAGCCGGCCGGCCAGTGCAGGTTCGCCAAGCGCCAACGCGCAACGAATCAGCCCGGGCAGCGATGCCGCGTAGTACGGGTCGTCACGGGTGCCGCCGGTCCGCTCGAGCTCATCGAGCAGCGCCGTTGCCCGCTCGTAATCGCCGCCCGCCAGCATGACGTCGATCGCCGCCGCGAACCCCCCTGCTATCAATTCCGGCTCGCCGCTCTCGCGTGCGGTCGCGACCAACTGCTCCGCGGCGGCGGTCCCGGCTCCCTCGCCGCGCCTGGCTCGAAGGCCCAGCTGCACTGAGCGAACCTCAATCAGAGTCGCCATGCCAGCCGCCTCCGCCCCCGTTGCCACGGATTCGGCGTCGGCGAGCGCTTGCTCTGGATGGCCGCAGGCAGCCACGAAGGTCAGTCTCTGCGCCAGGGTCCACGTCGTCATCCCGGTCATGCCGCGTCGCTTGCAGAAGTCGATGCATTCCTCGCAGAGTGCAAGTGCGGCCGGCGGGCCCTCGTACTGCCAGACCACCAGGGCGAGGTTGTTGAGCAGGGAGGCGGCGTCGCGGCCGAGTCCACGCTCGACCGCGAGCGCGAGTGCGCTGCGCATATCCGCCATTCCTTGCGGATCCCCCAGAAACGCTCGGGCAGTGCCGCGGACACCCAGCGCGCGTGCCGGTTCCGGAAGGTCCAGGGCGCTCGCTAGACTGAGCGCCCGCTCGGCGGCGGCGATCCCCTCAGCGAAAGCGGAATCAATCCCCTTGCCGCTGGCTAGTTCTGCATATGCCGTGACGAGCTCCGCGCCCGGGACCTCAGCCTCGAGCATTTGGACCGCCTCGGTGATCAGATCACGCGAACGCGGATCGCCGGCCATCCGGAGCACCTTCGACAGTGCGGTCAGCGTGCGTGCCGCAGCCACAGTGGCACCCGCATTGCGATGCAGCGCAAACGCCTCCTCGAGCGTCAATCTCGCCTCCGCGACGCGTCCCAGCAGCTGCGCCGCGTTCGCCCAGCGTTCGAGCAGGGCAGCCCGCTCGAGGTGGTCCGGAGGAGTGAGCTCGAGTGCCCGGGCGAAGCTGACCTCGGCGCTGGCCACGTCGACCGACAGGGCCCGATCCCCGGCCACGGCGAGGAAGTGCCGCGCGCCCGCCTCCAGGGCTGGGACGTCGTGCTCCCGGCCGGCGGCCCGGGTGAGCTCCAGAGCCTGAACGTAGTGATATGCGAGCACGTCGCTGAGGTCGTCGACGCGGCCTCCGGCCTGGGCCTCGATCCAGTCGGCGGCGGCCCGATGCCGGGCGGCCCGGCTGGAGCGCGGGATCTGGCTGTAGCAGACGTCGCGCACCAGGAGGTGCCAGAAGGCGTACTCCTGCTCCCCTTGCATCGAGCTGTTCCGGGCGGGCCGGACCAGCTCCGTGCGCGCCAGCTCGTGGAGGGCCAGCTCGACTTCGCGCGGGTCGCGCTTGTCCATGCTGGCGAGCGCTCCGGCCCAGAACACCTTGCCGACCACCGCGGCGTCCTGGAGCAGGCTCTTGCGTTCCGCCGAGAGCGTATCCAGGCGGGCGGCAATCAGGGCTTGCAGCGAGTCAGGCAAAAGCATCTCCTCGAGCGCGCCGGCCAAGAGGTGGCGGTCGCTCAGCAGGCGGACGAACTCCTCGGCATAGAGCGGGTTGCCTCCGGCGCGGTCGAGCAGGGCGTGCTGGGTCGCGGCGGGGAGCACCGTCTGCTCGAGGAGCAGGCCGATGAGTGTCGCCGTCTCCTCGTCAGAGAGCGGAGCGAGGTTGATCGCCTGTGCGTTGCGCAGCCCAAGTGCCCAGGTCGGATGCTTCTCGTGGAGCTCCGGCCGCGCGGTGCAGAGCAGGAGCAGCGGCACCCCTGTTGACCAGTCGGCCAGGTGGTGGAGAAAGGCAAGCATCGGCTCGTCCGCCCAGTGGAGGTCGTCGACCACGACCACCATGGGGTGCTGCGCCGCCAGCCCCTCGAGAAAGCGCCGCCACGCCGTGAAGGACTCGTCTTGGGCCGCCGGCTCGCCGCCGGCGCCCACCAGCGGGGCGAGCCGTGCCGTGAGCCACGCTCGGTCCGGTTCATGCTCGGGGATGGCGTGGTCCAGCTTGGCCAAGGCCGCCTGTGGAGTGTCCGACTCGAGGATGCCGCACTCCGCCTTCACGATCTCCCCGAGCGCCCAGAAGACGATCCCCTCGCCGTACGGGAGACACCGACCCTGGCGCCAGCGCACCAGTCCCGGGCGCTGCTCGATGTACGCAAACAGCTCGGTGCAGAGGCGGGTCTTGCCCACCCCCGGCTCCCCCACCACGGTCACGAGCTGGCAGGAACGCTGGGTCGCGGCCCGCTCGAAGGTGGCGATCATCTGGGACCGCTCAAATTCGCGGCCCACCAGCGGCGTCGAGTTCGTGCGGATAACGTCGGCGCCGAAGCGAGCCCGGGCGACGAGCGGTTGCCAGACCAGGAGCGGCTCCGCCTTGCCCTTGACCTGCACGGGCTCGAGGCGTGCGAAGGTGAACACGCGCTCG
>PKXZ01000025.1 GCA_003132525.1 Candidatus Dormiibacterota bacterium
CGCCTGGTGATGGCCGAGTTCGTGCACCGCACGGCGCGTCCCGTGACCGATCCGGCCACCGGCACTGTCACGGTCGATCCACAGCTGCACACCCACCTGACCGTGCCCAACTGGGCCCAGCGGCCCGACGGCACCTGGGGGCAGCTGTACAGCGAGCCCCTGTACCGCCACGCTGCCGCGGCCGGCGCGATCGCACAGGCGGAGTGGCGCGACCGCCTCGTGCGAGAACTGGGGATCTCGACCGTGGTCGACGGCAAGGGGTACTTCGCCATCGTCGGGATCACGGAGGCGCAGCGCCGCGAGTTCTCGCGGCGGTCCCAGCAGATCGACGCAGCGGCGATGGCCATGGCCATCGAGTCGCCCAGCGGCCGGGAGGTGGCCACGCTCGACACCCGGGAAAGCAAGCACGAGATCGCTGCCACCGAGGATCTCTTCGCCCAATGGCGTGATCGAGCGGGTGGCGTCGGACTCGACAGCGCCGGGATGCACGACCTGATGCACCGTGAACCCGACGCCCAACTCCCACGCCAGCTCGACGTGCGCGATCCCATCGAGATCCTCGGTGTCCACGGACTCACCGCCCAATCGGCAACCTTCACGCGCCGCGACCTGATCCGCGGCATCGCCGCGCACGCACCCCTGGGCATGAGCCGGAGTCGCATCGAGACGACGGCCGACGCCATCCTGGCCGACCGCGACGCCGTGGTGGCGCTGCTTCCCACCGCGCACGACGGCGAGGTGGAGGGCGACACGATCACGCGTTGGATCGAGTCCGGCCGCGACCTCCGGTACACCACGCCGGAGATGCTCCTCCTCGAGGAGCGGATGCTCAGCACCGCCCAGGAGCGGGCACACGCCGACGTGGGTGTGGCAAGCGATGCGCACGTTGCGGCGGCCGTTGCATCGCGGCCAACGCTGACGCGCGATCAGCGGACGATGGTGGATGCCGTCTGCCGCACGTCCGCCGGCGTCGTGGTCATCGAGGGCGCGGCGGGGGTGGGCAAGACGTATGCGCTCGAGGCGTGCCGCGAAGCCCTGCAGGCGAGCGGCATTCAGGTGGTCGGCTGTGCGCTGGCCGGCAAGGCGGCCCAGGGGCTCGAGGAGGGATCGGCCATCCCGTCGTGGACGGTGACGGGGATGCTCAACGAACTGCAGATGGACCACCTCCCATTTGGGGGTGTGCTGGTCGTGGACGAGGCCGGGATGCTCGGCGACCGCCAGCTCGCCGAGCTGGTCTCGCTCTCGGCGCGGGACGACGCCAAGCTGGTGCTGGTCGGCGACCCCAAACAGCTGCAGCCCATTGAGGCCGGGGCGCCATTGCGCACCCTTGGCGAGCGCATCGGCAAGGTCGAGCTCACCGAGAACATCCGCCAGGTCGATCCGTGGGAACGGGCGACGCTGGCTCTCCTGCGCGATGCCGAAGCGCGCGCGGCGTACCGCGAGTACATGCGACACGACCGGGTCCACATTGCAGCGTCGGCGTCGGAGCGTCGGACGGAGGTGGTCGCGCATCACAGCGCTCTGAGCGCCAGCGGCCTCGACGCGATCATGCTCGCCCGCCGCCGGGACGAGGTGGAGACTCTCAACGAGCTCGCCCGTGCCAGGGCCGTGGAGGACGGACGCGTGCACGGACCGGCGCTGAGCGTGAGAGACAAGGACTATCAGACGGGTGACCGGATCGTCTGCCTGACCAACGATCGTCACGCCGGGGTACGCAACGGCACCCGTGGCGTCGTTACTAGCGTCGATCCTGAACGGGGCACGCTCACCCTCGAGCGTCCGGACCACCGCCAGGTGACCATCGATACCACGCAATACGACGCTGTCGACCGCGGCTACGCCCTCACCGTCCATAAGGCCCAGGGCATGACGGCGGACATCGCGATGGTGGTGGGTTCGGATGCCGCCAGCCGCGAGTGGACGTATACGGCGATGTCGAGGGCCACCCTTGCCACGCACCACTACGAGGTTGCGACGCCACGTGAGCGTGACCCGCTCGGGATCATGCACTGGAAGGAGCCATCGCCAACCGCGGAGGAACGGACCCTGCAGGCCTGGAACCGCAGTGAGGAGAAGGACTCGGCGCTCGACTATCCCGATCGATATGAGCAGGCAGACCGTGACCGTGTTGCCGGCCCTGCCAACCCCGACGCGCCCGCGACCGACGCGCAACGAGCCCTGCTGGAGATGCTCGGCGTATCTGAGTTTCCTCAGGATGCGACCTGGGTGGATGCGACATTGGAGATCGACCACCAGTTCGTTGAGCGAGAGGGTCGTCGCCTCGAGGGGTGGCTGCGTGACATGGGCGTCTCCGAGCACGCGGCACATGCGTTGATCCGGCGCGCCGCGGACGATGTGGGTCAGGCCAAGGCGGCGGACGTACGCAAGATGGTCGAGAGCAGAACGACTGCTGGCGTCATCACGCCAACCGTGGACGCCATGCTCGAAGCAGCGCAGCTGGAGTATGAAACGTCGCTCGCCCCCGGAGAACTCACCCCATGACAGCGCGAGCCGACGAGGCGGAGCGACGGCTGGCAGCGATCGAGCTTCGCCTTGAAGGGATCGACAGCTTCATTGCAGATGCCCGCCGATGGCTGGTCGACAGCCTGAGGACGGGCGAACGTGAGCGGCCTCTCACCACGTCCGAGGCCGAGGCGCGAGACCGACTGCTCAAGGCAGCCGAGCACTCCGCCGCGTCCGTTGTCGCGGACACGATCGTTCCGCCATCGTATGGCGACCAGGAGAGCGTCGAGCTGGCCTCCCTAGCAGCCTGGGTGAACTGGGTGGCGATGGCATTCGACCTCTCCGAACGTTGGCCGAGCTGCTGGTATCGCCACGAAGGGCTGGTGTTCGAGATGCACTCGCTCCATCGCTGGCACGTTGCCCTCCGCACGGACCTGGCCACCGATCCCAGCTCGGCAATCCGGTGGAGCGAGGCGCTGCACCGGGTCAACGCACAATCCGCTCGACACATTGCTCAGCGCTGCCTGAGCACACATCGTGGCGCACCGCCTCTCGATCCGATCACGTTTGATCTACTCACGATTGACGCACCGACTGCGACTCGCCAGAAGAAGGAGTAATCAGCGGCAAGAGACTAGCGCGGATCTTAATGTCAATCCCACTGAGACGGACGGCCCCGGGTGCGGATCCGACATGCGACAGTCGGAATATGGCACCCATTTTGTGAGATCCCCCAGAGATCACACCAGTGGTGACCTGCAACGAGCCGATGAGATCAACGCCGGCGCTGGGCGAGCAGGAATTTGTGCCGAGGAAGTGACTCGACGGACGGCGCTGCATGAAGGTTTCTGGCAATGCAGCTGAGTGCACGGCAACGGCGATCGGGTGCTGGTTGACTGCCTGCGAGTGCATCAACGTGCACTGGCGTTGGGGTCACGATTGGGGTCAATCGAAGCGACAAGGGGTGAGCCGTGGGTCGCCGCTTCCCTCGTTTCCTCGGTCGCCCCGCTCGCGACTCAACTATCTGCATCGGCATGTCGTTGCAGTGACCTTGCCCTTTCCCGTTTTGATGCGGCAGCCTCCGACCAGGCAGCCCAACTGCGTCGCTACTTTCGATTACGTAGCACATACAGGGACCTCCCCCGCCGCGGAGTGCCCCGCTACACCCGTCAAAATGGGTTGCGCACAGCTCGCTCGCGTTCCTCGAGGTAACGTGGCTCACCGGTAGGGTCATTCTCGGGTAGTCGAGCCTGCCCAATCCACCGAACTGGCTGTATCCATACGAGCGTGTCGATTCGGCGAACCACCTCCGCGGAACCCCAGTATTGTTTGTGTTGAAGCAGCGTGTTCATAGTGCTCGTCCATCTATCAGCCGGTGCCCCTTGCCGCCCAACTGCCTCGCCAGTCTCACCAGCCAAGTACTGGCCCGGGACGAAGGACATCTGCAAGACACGATCCCGATTCGAGTAGAAGGCGTACTCCGAAGCGCCGGGGAGCGGGCGGGAGTAGGGGCGCCCTGGCTCCTTCGCGCAAAGGGTGACAGGTACAGCAGCGGCGAGCAGAAAGAGTGACTCGATTCGCGGACCCGTTGTGCGGCCGCTTGTTTGGATGGCAGAGATGGCATGCAATGCCACGCGGCATCCGAGCGAATGAGCGACGATACGGATGGTTTGTGTAGGCCGACGACTTGTTAGAAAGTCGGCGAGCAGAACGCCGACGAGTTCAGCCTCTGGGACACGAACTGGGTACGTGGCTAAAGAAATTGCGCCGAGGGGATGGTCGCTTGGCCAATGGAATTCCCAAACGGCTCCGAGGCGCGTCTCACCGCCCGGGCGAGTGGCACTCCGCAGCGCATCCTTGAAGCGCGAGTACGAGCTTTGCGCCTTTTCGACTGAGTTGTTGTACCCATGGATGAGGATCAGGAGGTCTGGAGCCTCAAGCTCGAGCGGAGAT
>PKXZ01000023.1 GCA_003132525.1 Candidatus Dormiibacterota bacterium
TGAAGAGCTGGGGCTGATTAGCGGCGCTCTGCAACTGTGCCTCCTCAAGCGAGCTCCCTTCGATTGGAGACGCCGCGCCAGCCTGCTGGCCATGGGTGAGTAGACTCTGCACATCACCTGGCGAACCAGCACACGACGGCAGCAGCAAGGCGGAAATCACCACCATCGTCGCGATAGCACCGAGGCCGGCCCTGGCGCGAACCGCGTGCACTTGGCGGTCTGTTACCCGGACGCGCAGTAGGTGCGCGCCAACGCGGATGGCCACCGAAAGAATGAGAATGCCGATCGCGGCGGCACCGTAGCCCACATCGAGGCCGTACGGATCTGATGCGAACGCGGTCCNNCGCAGTTACCGCCAACATTGCGATGCCGAGCGATGCTATCCAACGCCCCACGACCGACGGTCGCAAGAAAACCTCTGGAGCCGAGATATCGTGGTCAGCACCCGACCCGCGACGCCGTCGGAGATCTCGCACGACAATGATCAACGCGATTATCAGTACGACGCCGGAGATCAGCAGCCCGACGGGCTCCCACATCGTCGTGCTGAAGGAGAACGTGAGTTGCGACGTGACGCTACCGACGGCGTCAACGTGGTAGAGGCTGAACAGGCCATCGCCAGTCGCGACGGGCGGCTCGCCACCGAGTTGCCAGCCATGGTCATAGAAGCGGNNGCGGTGCAGCTCCACCCACCGTACGGCGGTGCCTGATGACGACGCAGTGACCTGTTGTCCGCCGGACTCCACCGCTACGTTGGAGATCACACTCGGGAGCGGGGCGAGTACCGCTTTGGTGAGCGGTGACCATGCGATGCAGGGTCCGAGCGCGGTTCCCGGGGTCAAGGGGGACATCGGCACCTCGCCGGGGCCGATCGCGACTGGGC
This sequence comes from Candidatus Dormiibacterota bacterium, assembly GCA_003132525.1. GTDB lineage: Bacteria > Chloroflexota > Dormibacteria > Aeolococcales > Aeolococcaceae > Palsa-851. Next base: position 884 of record PKXZ01000023.1, read on the forward strand.
CGTAGAGGCTCCAATCGGGAAGGCGCGCCGCAACGGTGAGCAACGGCAGCGTCAGGCTAGTTCCCGCAATGCTCGCGTTGAGGGACGATTGCGTGCTCCGCGCCANNCGCCATGACTGCGACGGAGTCCGGCTCCGCGCTTACACAGCCTCCGTCAGTTCGTGGTAGCACGGCGATGCTGTCGGGGAGGGTTGCTGCGGACGCGGGGTAGTCGGTGTTGTCGAAGCTCTGGCTGTAGGTCGCTGGAATGTCCATCGCTTCGAGCGCGGGCAGCACCAGCGGTGTCGTCCATGTTCCTCCGTTGACCGCTGCCAAAGCGTCCGCACCGTTGACTGCGGCATCCGGCGAGGGTAGCCGCCACACAAGCAGCTGGGTGGTCGAGCTACCAAGCAGGGTTGGCTGCCCGAACATCAACGTCATCTGTTGTCGCAGCCAGGTGCGAGTGATGCCCGGTGGCAGCATGCCGACGTCGTTGCCTCCGGGAACCACGACGTATCCCGCGCCGCTTATGCGCGCGAGGTACGGAAAGAGGAGTTGATCCACGTAGCAGAACGGTACGATCGTGTCAGCGCAGTACAGCTGGAAGGGATCTCGGTCGTTGACGTCGTTGGCGGCGCTGAACTGCCCCGTGAGCGCTTCGTCAGGATGAATGGGAGTGCCTATGATGAAGGTGTGCTGTTGCAGCCCGTTGGTGGTCATGGGCTGGCCGAACCACAGCAGCGCGCCGGGCCGCGCATCCTGAGCGAGCATCTTGGACAGCGCTACAAATGACGCTGGTTCCGATGTCGGTATCGTCGTCGAGGCGAGGCTCCCAGATTCGAGCACGGCGATGGACGAGCAGCTGAGAGCAACGACGCCCAAGAGCGCCGCCACAGCGCCTCCGCGGGCGAGGCTCTTGCGCAGCCCCTTCGACCGCGAGGACACCCAGTCGAATGCTTTTTTAAACGTGATCGGGATGAGGATGGCGTACGCCACACCCACGACGAACAGAAACTTTGATCCTTCGCGGAAGAGATTCCAACCGGGAATGTGAGCATACATCCAGTCGTAGATCACGCCGAATGGCGGATTGTCTGTGTTCGCTAGAAAGGCAAAACAGAGCGCGGCCAGCGCCAGCCATATGACTTGCGGAGTCACGCGTCGAGCCAGCAGCGGTGCCAACGCCAAGATTGGCAGAATCATGAAGGCCGGATTCAGAGGCGCCGGAACGTTCATCGCTGGCACTCCACCCGTCCAAGCAGCGATGACCCCAGTCAGGCCGTGCGCGAGAGTGATGATGGGAAAATCAGGTGTGGGTGGAATGGGGAATGCGCCATTGCCGTGATAAGTGAGCAAGGGCACCACCCAAAACGCCTGGAGCGCGACGAAGGTGCCGAGCGTAAGAGTTCCGAGGAGCGTGCGCCGCCAGAGCAGGTGCCAGTCGAGGCTGGTGAGCGCAAGGACGACGAAGTACATCGCCATTAGGACGACGCAGAGGTAGGCAGGACGGATGTCGAATGCGCATGTGGCTCCGAGGAGGATCCCCGTCAGACAAGCCCAGCCGACAGAGCGCTGCCGCATCGTCCGAACGAATCCAAACAGCACGAGGATGCCGAGCGCTTCAGCGAGGGCGAGCGGAATCTCTCCGTTTGCCTCCACGAGAAAATACGTGTTGCCCAGGAGGAGAAGAGGCGTCAGCAGCGTCCAGCGGGTCCGGCCCATGATCTCCCGCGCCAGCAGCCATCCGGCGACGGGAAGGAGGATGGCGAACGGAACGAAGTACAGGACTCTTTCGATGAACGTCCAGCTTGCACCGAGCTGGGACAGAACACCGGAGAGCGCTTCGACTGGAAACCGGAAGCCGTTAACAAACCGGTTCGCACCGCCAAGGCCCAGGCTGGGATCCCAAAAAGATGGCCATGGGAAGAATGAAGCAATCCGCCCTCCGGCACGCCAAGACCAATCTCCGGCGCTCAATGGTTGAGTCGAGATCCACCCCTGCCGGACGACGATGCCCAAGAGCGCCAGGACAGCGATAACCGTCTTGGGACGGTCAACGAACCAGCGTGTTTTCTNNGGCGTCCGCTGATCGTCAGGTGTTCCGGGATTGTTGCGCCCGAGGATAGCGCGCATCCTGCGGCGCTCCCATATCAAGTAACGGACAGCGAGGGCAAATAGCAGTACCCCTATGGAAATGTCGCTCATCAGCGAGACCACCAGCAGCGACTGATGGAAGAACAAGATCAGGGCCGGCTTAAGTAGGGTTCCCGGAATCAGCACCCAAAGCATGCCGAGATCGGATAAGGACTGCTGCGTTTGGGTCAACATGGTCACCGCCGCGAGCAGCGGCATTCCCACGGCGTACCAGCCGATGTACCCTGCGCCGCCTTCGTAAGCCCGACCGGAAAAGTACTGAAGGATGACGTGACCGCCGATCGAGAAGGCGATCAGCCCAGCGACGCTGCCAAGAACGGCGATGGCGACGGAGCTAGCGACGATGGCCCTGGTGCTACGCGCGGTGGCGTGTCGCGCCGCGATCTTGGGAAACAATACGCTCCCCACGCTGCCCATCACGAAAAACATTGTGCGCGTGATTACCGCGACAGAACTGAACTGGCCACCAGCTTGAGCGCCAAAGAAGTGCTGCACCATGACCACGTCACTGCCCATGGCCACAGAAACTGCGACGGCAGATGCGAGAGAAAGG